>JAUYAB010000082.1 GCA_030693705.1 Ignavibacteria bacterium
ACTTGAAGAAGAATTGGAAATTGCAAAAGGAATCCAGAGAAATTTACTTCCCAAAGAAATACCTCAACTAACTAATTTTCAAATATCTGCAATGAGCATTTCATCAAAACAAGTTGGCGGCGATTATTATGATATTATCAAAAGTGAAGATGGACGTTATTTTATAGGTATTGGAGACGTATCGGGGAAAGGAGTTCCTGCATCGCTGCTTATGGCTAATTTGCAGGCATTCTTAAAATCGATTACGAGGCAAGGATATGATATTGCCGCTTCTACCCAAATAATAAATGATCTTGTTTCCGAAAATACAACTGACGGAAGATTTATTACTTTCTTCTGGCTGCTGCTCGACGATCAAAAAAAAGAGATGACGTATGTTAATGCCGGGCACAATCCGCCTTTGTTAATTCGTGATAAAAAAATTACTTATCTCGATAAAGGGGGAATGCTGCTTGGAGTAATGAAAACATTCGTTCCGTATGAAAGTGAAACTGTTCAACTTCAAAAAGATGATATTTTGGTAATGTTTACCGATGGGGTGACGGAAGCAAAAAACCGAGAAGATGAAGAATATTCCGATAAAAAATTAGAAAATCTGTTAACTCAAAAAATATTTTCTTCATCAGAGGAAATAATGGATGAAGTGAAAAAGAGCATCGATGAATTTGTTGCCGGAGAATCTCAATCCGATGATATTACCCTTATCGTGTTGCATGTAACTTAAAGGTTTTAATCTGATTTAAAATAAAAAAGCCGGAGTAAATCCGGCTTTTTTGTTGAATGAAAAGGAGATTAGAATTCTACTTTTTTGTTATACTTCTTAGCATAATCTAATACTATTGCGCTTGCAACAAACACTGAAGAATACGTTCCGATAATAATACCGAAGAACATCGTAAACGCAAATGCTCTGAGAACTTCTCCGCCAAGCATTAAGAGGATAAAGATACTTAATAACGTAGTTCCTCCGGTTAATACCGTACGGCTCATCGTTTTGTTTATCGCCATATTCATCAACACTTCGAGAGATTCCGTTTTATGAATTTTTAACGTTTCACGAACTCTATCAAAAACAATAACCGTATCGTTAATTGAGTATCCGATAAGGGTTAAAAATGCCGCCACAACGGTTAGATTAACCTCTAGATTTAATCCCGGGATAACGTTATAGAGAATAGCGTATAATCCTAAAGTTATAAGTACATCATGGAATAGCGCTAATACCGCACCGAAAGCAAAAATGAATTTGTATCTGAAAGCCAAATAAATTAAAATTCCAATTAATGAAAGAACAATGGCAATCATTGTATCTCTCTTTAATTCGTTTCCAACCTTAGGTCCAACTCTTTCCTCACGTAAAACCTGGAAAGGATTTCCCTTTAATTTATTTTTCAAACTTTCTTTCACCCAATCGGAAATTCCAACCTGAACAACAACCTGCGTATTAGTAACTTCTTCTGAAACTTTCCCGGATTGAAATCCGTCGAGGAAAAGTCTATTTGCTATTGCCGACGCCGTATCAGGATTGTTAAATGAATACGTTAACGTGGTTGGAGTTTTTTCCGTACGATAATTCCCGGCTACAGCAGGAAACGAAGCAATGAGGTCATCTTCAATTTGTTTTTGAATCTTCGGGAAAAGATTTTGGGGAAGCGTTTGTAATTCGGTTCTAATTAAAGCGCCGGAATTATCACCGAAAGTTTTTATTTCTACTTCACCGAGGCCGGTTGACTGAAGGTTCTCGCGGAGTTCCGAAATTTTAATCGGGTTTTCAAATTTCACAACGATTTCCGTTCCCCCCTTAAAATCGATGCCGAATTGAAGACCGCGAAAGGCGATGTTTATCATACCAAGTAAAAAGAGGGAAGCGGAAAGAATATAAAAAAACTTTCTCTTCCCCATAAAATCAACATTTAAATTATGAAATAGCTGCATTTATTTTTGCTCCTAAAAGTCTTTTGATAATTAACCGAGACTAATTTTGTAACCTTTATTTAATAAGAAATCGAGAAATACGCGCGTGATAACCAATGCTCCGAACATACTGGTTGCAAGACCAATCATTAATGTAAGGGCAAAACCTTGCACCGGACCGGTACCGAATTGATAAAGAATCACAGCCGTAATTAACGTTGTTATGTTAGAATCTATGATAGCGGAAAGAGCTTTCGAAAATCCGCTGTCTATAGAAGCTTTCATCGTTTTACCGGTTGCAAGTTCTTCTCTAATCCTTTCAAAAATAAGTACATTGGAATCAACCGCCATTCCGATAGTTAAAACGATACCGGCGATACCGGGCAGCGTTAATGTAGCTTTGAAATAAGCGAGTACCGAAAGAATGAATAAGATTACAAGTGATAATGCCATTGCAGAAATAGTTCCTGCTCTTTGATAATATATGATCATAAAAATTCCGACAAGTAAATAACCAAACAAGGTTGAATTAAAACCTTGTGTAATTGAATCCTGCCCGAGTGATGGTCCTACGGTTCTTTCTTCCATGATATCAACGGGCGCAGGAAGAGCTCCCGCTTTCAATACGATCTCCAATAATTTTGCTTCTGCCAGATCGGTGCTTCCTTCTATCTGCGATCTTCCGCCGGGAATTTTACCGCGAATGACCGGGGCAGTATACACAACGTTATCGAGAACAATCGCACATCTTTTGTTAATGTTTGCACCGGTAATTCTTGCCCACTCTGTAGCTCCTTCGGAATTCATTTCCATATTAACTACAGGTGCAGAAGTGGAAGGATCAATATTGGATGAAGCATTTGTTACAACACTTCCGGTAAGTTCTGCGGTTTTGTTCACAAGATAAAGAACAAAAACTCCTTGCCCTTCCTGGAAAGTAACCGGTTTTGCTCCTAAGACAAATTCAGCATTATTTAAGTTAAGGATGTTTTGTACTTCCGGTTTAGCAAGCATACGTAAAAGTTTTTCTTTCTGATCGGCTTTAACATAAGCATCGGCAGATTGACTCTGGGGATTTATTAACGCGACAGAGAAGAACGGATGCTCTTTTGCAAATTGTTCCGGTGTTAATTTTTTGTTTTTGGTTGTATCGTTTTTAGCAAGAGTAGAATCTTTTTTAATTATATTGGCACTCTTGGTAGAATCAACTGCAGAAGTGTCTTCCGAAGTTTTACCCGCTAAAATTTTATCAACCTCCTCCATAACTTTAACAGTAAAGTCCGGTTCTTTTAGAAGTTTAAATTCTAATAAAGCGGTGCCCTGTAAAAGTTGTCTGGCTTCTTCTTCTTTAGCTACGCCCGGCAATTCAACAATAATTCTTCTTTCGCCCTGGAGTTGAATACTTGGTTCTGCAACACCGTACTGGTCAACTCTGTTCCTAATAATTTCTTTTGCGCGGGTAACGGCTTCTTCAGATTGTTTTTTTAAATCTTTGATGATCTCGGCATCGTCTTGACGAATTGTACCGAAATAACGGCTTAGACGAATTCCTTTTTCCTGGAATTTTCTACCTACGATATCTACAACCGATTCATTCGATAATGAGGCTTCTTTTCCTGCAGCATCAAGTAGTTTCCGGAAATTGTCGTCAGGATTGTTTGCTAATTTTTCTAATAATTTTACGGTGTTCACTTCAAGAACAACGCGCATTCCGCCTTGTAAATCCAAGCCTAATTTGATTCGCTTCATTCTCGCTTCGCGAATGGAAGGATCAGCAGCTTTAATGCTGTCGGAGGTAGTTTGTAATATTCTATCAAGCTGATCGCCGGTTAAACCGGGACTAACTTTCCTTAAATATTCGCGTTTGTTTTTTACAGCTTGCGAAATCTTTTGCGTATTCTGATAATCCTTATAAGTAGGATACAGCAAATAAACGCTTATTGCAATTGAAGCGGCAATAATAATAAATCTAAATCTCAGTGCTTTCATAACGGGTCTATACTAACTTTAGTTGGATTAGTGAATTAATTAAGAGTTCAAAGTTACTCTTTAAGGGCAAAAAAAACAAAAAAAATTACTATTAAAGATGTAATTGGTGGATTGTTTTATCCGAATATGAGGGAATTGCCCCAACTTCGTATATTTGGAGCGATTTTATTAATAATTTAAAGTGATTTTTTTATGTCTGAATCCAGCGCTTTGCCTGTAAGAGACGAAATTGAAGTTAAATATAAGTGGAATTTGGAGGATATCTTCAAGTCGGACGAGGATTGGGAAAAGGTATTTCGCTTGATAGAACATAAAATTCCGGAACTAAAAAAATTTGAAGGAACTTTAAAGACTGCCGAAAATATTCTTAATTACCTGAAAACAGAAGAAGAAATTGGAATTACCCTGGAGCGATTACATCTCTTTGCGATGCTTGCTAAAGATTCCGACATGAGCGTAACGAAATACCAATCGATGGATAGTAGAGTAAAAACGTTATTCACTAATTTTTCATCGAGTACATCTTTCTTCAAACCGGAAATCTTAAAACTTAAAAAGAAAACAATAGATACATGGGGTAATGAAATAGAGGAGTTGAAACAATACAATCATTTCTTTGACGATCTGTTTCGCGAAAAATCTCATACACTGACATCAAATGAAGAGAGGATACTTGCCTTAACTGCTGAATTAAAAAACGTTCCACAAACAACTTTTTCACTTTTCACCAATGCCGATCTCCAATTTCCCAAAATTGATGACGGTGCCGGGAATGAGATTGAGATTTCTCATGGAAGATTTTATTCGGCTTTATATTCAGAAAAAAGAACTTTTCGCGAAACCGTTTACAAAGCTTATTATAAACCTTTTATACAATATGCAAACACGTTTTCCTCGCTACTTATGGGGAATATAAAAGGAAATGTCTTTACAGCGCGAGTGAAAAAATTTAATTCCGCCAGGGAAGCATCACTGTTTCGGAACAATATCTCCGTGAATGTTTATGACAAGTTGGTTGAAAAAATAAATCAAAATTTTGCACCAATGCATCGATGGACTTCGTTGAAGAAAAAAATTCTGAAACTTGAGGAGTTTCATCCATTTGATACTTATGTGAACATTTTCCCTTACGAAGAAAAGAAATATTCGTATGATGAATCTTTGGAAATAGTGAAAAATGCACTCAAACCACTCGGGAAAAATTATTTAAAGGTTTTAGAAAAAGCATTTTCAAATAGATGGATCGATGTTTTTGAGACTCGTTCTAAACGAAGCGGCGCTTATTCTTCCGGGACAACCTTTGGAATTCATCCTTATGTTCTTTTAAATTGGAATAATCAGTTGAACGATGTTTTTACGTTAGCACATGAGATGGGACATAACATGCACTCTTTCTATACAGGAAGTTCCCAACCTTATATCTACGCTAATTATTCCATCTTTCTCGCGGAAGTGGCTTCAACATTTAACGAATCGCTGCTGCTCGATTATCTTTTAGAAAGAAGTAAAAGTAAAGAAGAAAAATTATTCCTTTACGAAAAATATTTGAACAATGTGACAACAACTTTTTACCGCCAGACAATGTTCGCCGAGTATGAATCTGAAATTCATAAATTGGTTGAAGAAGGAGCTTCTCTCACTGCTACTGATTTCCGCAACTTGTACAAAAATCTCTACCAGAAATATTGGGGAGATGAAATGTTTGTTGATGTTGAAGAAGAATATACCTGGGCGCGGATCCCACATTTTTATTATAATTTTTATGTCTATCAATACGCAACCGGCTTTGCGGCTTCTGAATTGCTCGTCCAAAAAGTAAAAAAAGAAGGGGAGCCGGCAGTTCAAAAGTATCTCAAGTTTCTTAAAAGCGGTAGTTCAAACTATTCGCTTGATATACTAAGAGATGCCGGTGTTGATATGTCTTCTGAAGAACCGGTAATCGCAACTATAAATAAAATGTCTGTTATTCTAAATGAAATTGAAAACTTATTAACCCCATGAGGAAGCAATGAAAATCTATGCTAAAAAAGATCTGAATGAATTTTATCAATCACTTACGTATGATGATATAAGCCTTGTTCCAACTGAAATTTCGCGAGTAAAATCTCGAAATGAACCCATAACTGCCTGTGAATTTTTAGGTGCGAAACTCAGTTTACCTATTTTATCAAGTCCAATGGATACCGTTACCGGATTGGACATGGCAACAGAACTTGCAAATTCCGGCTGCCTGGGAATTCTCAACCGGTTTGATTCTTCGCTAGCAAATATTCTTTCTTCGGAAGCCGGTACGGAAAAAATTAAAAGTGTATCGATCGGGCTAAACACAGATTTATCAACCATTGAAAAATTAGCTTCTCGCAAATTGATCATCTGTTTAGATACCGCGAATGCGAGTAATCAAGAAGTTATTAATAAAACAGAAGAAGTTAAAAAGCATTTTGATGTTAAACTTATTGTCGGAAATATTGCAAACGGAGCAACACTAAAACAGTTAGAAGATGCCGGCGCCGATGCAGTGCGCGTTGGAATTGGAAGTGGAAGCGTTTGTTCAACTTCAATTCAAACTGGAATTGGGATTGGGCAAGTCTCATCAATTTTAGACGTTCTTTTTATGCGCGAGAAAGAAAATTTAAAAATAAAAATTATCGCTGATGGTGGAATTAAAAGCGCCGGCGATGTAGCCAAAGCGTTATCCCTTGGTGCTGATGTGGCAATGCTTGGCAGAATGCTTGCAGGAACAAGAGAAACTCCGGGGGAAGTAATCAAGTACAATGGTCAACTTTGGAAAAAATACCGCGGTTCGGCTTCTTTTGGGGTGAAGATGAAAAATGAGTTCATCGAAGGAGAAGAAACAATGGTTGCTTACAAAGGAACCGTAAGAAATGTGATTAATAGTATTTCAGACGGACTTAGAAGCGCTATGAGTTATATGAATTGTCTCTCTCTTGATGAATTACGTAAGACGGAAACTTTTACAGTTTTAAGTAATAGTTCTTACTTAGAAAGATTACCCAAAGCTTAAGTTTAGCGTTTTAATTTTGTCGCTTTACTCTATCTAACGTGAAAGCCGGTATACAGACGGAGACATACTCGCAGGGTTCCTTAAAAGGGTTGGAGTATCTAACGCTCGAACCCTTTTTAATACAGATGGACTGATTTTTTTCTAAAATTATAGTATCGTTATCAACTTCAATTTTTTTCTTCCCTGAATAGACAAAAGTAATTTCATCAAATTCAGGTGTTTGGAAAGGTTCACTCCATCCGGGCGGGGCAATCATGTGAGCGAAACTAAAATCACCACAGTTAATACTTGCCATACCAAAATGCTCTTCGATTACTTTTCCATCATTAGTTGGCACAACAAAAGGATTCACCTGCAACTCAAAAGATTTCATTTTCTTCCTTTCTTTAAAAATAAAAAAGCCACACATTTAGGTGGCTTTAATTTACGAACTTTGAAGTCAATTATTTTATAGCAAGTTTACGTAAAGGCTCATTTGAAAGAGAATAGCTGTCAAGAATATTGCCTGCGGGCGCCGGGAAAGAAAATGAGTTTATTGCTTGTTCACCCGGATGGTAAAACGCCCGCGGTTTTTCTATTCTCGTTTGATAAATTCTATAATTCACCGGTTGTTCATTTACAATTTTAAATCTTTCTCTTGATCGAGGTTCAATATGTGCTAAGACAGGAACTTTCCTAGTTTCCCGCTGAGGAACAAAGTAGAGTTGGTCTCTATTTCCCAGATCGGAATGATTATCTCTGTGCATATTTCTTCCGCTGTTCACATGTACGGAATGACTTTTGCCGATATTGTTTTTATCGTTATTCTTATTCCACGGCTGTACCGTCTTTTTTTCTTTTGCTTTATAGATCATATAAGAAATAAGAATGATAAAGAAAACAACTGTAGCAAAGATTATTAGTGCTAATTTTATAATAGGTATAAGTTCCATGATATTCTCCGTTTTTATCTTTACCTACTTATCCAATTGGCGTGCCAGTTCAAAACGAACTAAAAAGTGATTTTATTAGAAATAATTAAAACCTTTTTGAGAAGTGTTCTCATATCGAGACAAAGCGGTTAAGCCTGCTGATTTCAGTTCATAGCAAAATTTTTTGTTTTTCTATGCTGAATTTATTAATTTAACTCGTTCATTTATAAATACTTAGAAAGATTTTAGTTCCAAAAAGGAAATGTAATGACCAAAGCTGACTTAGTTGATATAGTAGCAACGGGAACCGGTTTAACAAAGTTGGAAACCGAAGCTGTTATTGAAGGATTTTTTAACAGTGTGATCGAATCGTTGAAAGTAGGGAAGGGCATTGAAATTAGAGGATTTGGCACTTTTAAAGTAAGAAAAAAATCTTCTCGATTGGCAAGAAACCCTAAAACCGGTGAAAAAGTAAACGTTCCCGAACACTTTGTTCCGGTTTTCAAATTTTCAAAAGATTTTAAAACCGCAGTTAGTAAAGGCATGGCAGAAAAGGGGATGTTGTAAATTGCGTTTTTGTCCATCTTGTAACCTGGATATAGAAGAAAAATTTAATTTTTGTCCAAATTGCGGTACTTCTTTAGAAGAAAATCAAGAAAGTGAAATCATTGAAAGAACCGCTATAGAACAGCTTCTCTGCAACTCTTGCGGTGAAGAGAATGAAATTGATGCAAGTTTTTGTGTTTCATGCGGTGCTAATCTTAAAAGCGGAAAAGTGGAAATTAGAGAAACGACAAAAGTAATTTCCAAACCGATTATTAAAGCCTCGGAACCAAGGGTAGAAAAACAGAGAGAAAAATTTAATCAGAAAAAACAGCAGTCAAAAAATAAAAAGTTTAAGAAAGAACCGGTTTTAAACACTGTTCAACCAAAAAAAGCTGCTGAATTCGATACTAAAAAAATAGCGATAGTTTTTTCGGTTATTCTGTTATTAGCTCTCATTATCTTATATTTTGCCGGAGTTTTTGATGAACCAAAAATTTCATCTGAAAATTTTCAGCCGGCTAATCAAACGCAAGGATCGGGAATAGACCTTGCCAGCATTGATAGAATTAATCAGTTGGATGCGCAGTTGAAATCGGAACCGGACAACTTTGAGTTAATGCTGCAGTTAGCTCACTTGAAAAATGATTCCGGATTTAAGGAAGACGCAATAAAACTTTACAAAAAATATCTTGAAAAATTCCCTAACAATACAGACGTTTTGGTTGATATGGGAGTTTGTTATTTTGATCTTAAGAACTATGATGAAGCAATTCCCGCTATGGAAAAAGCAATAAAAATAAATCCAAAACACCAAATTGCAAATATGAATTTGGGAATTGTTAATTTAGCAAAAGGAAATATTGAGAAATCAAAAGAATGGCTTCAAAAAGCCGTTACCTTGGATCCAAATTCTGAAGTTGGAAGAAAAGCAAAAGAATTATTAACATCACATTAAATTAAACAGGAGTTGATCGATGCCTTGCGGTAAAAAAAGAAAAGGACACAAAATGTCCACCCATAAAAGAAAAAAGAGACTAAGAAAAAATCGTCATAAAAAAAGAGTAAGATAGTTTTTTAATGTATGATGGATGAGGAGCCATTCATCAATTTCCATTGTACATTTTCTGCCACCTTAGCTCAGTTGGTAGAGCAGCTCACTCGTAATGAGCAGGTCGTGCGTTCGAGTCGCATAGGTGGCTCAATTAGTGCAGAATTCAAAGGAATTTTGCACTTTTTTATTTTAAAGAATTGCCTCTAACCTGCTAATTTGTTTAGTTAGTAATAACTTTAGTACTAACTTTTGTACGTACTTTTTAAGAACAGATTCTTATAAAACGAAAAGCCGGTTAAGTGAAAGAAGGTAAACTAAAACCTTGAATCCTAACCGGTTTTTCAATAAAAAATTTGTTTGCTGCTTTTAGTCTTTTTCTTTCACCAGCAAACTTATTTAAATATTTTCTTTTAGTCAAATTGTTTTTTTTAGTACGAAACGAAATAGCATATTTTTCCCCCTCTATCTGTTCACTTATTGGGCGTCAAATGTACCCTTAACTAAAAACTCCAGGTAGTACCTTGACTTTATCTTAATACCTTAATGTATTAATAATAATAATAAATATTAAGAATATAGAAAGAAATCAAAGGAAATGAACGGTAAACGGTTAAGGTAAACCTTTACCTTAATACTACCTTAACTACCTTAACGGTTTAGTTTTTAGCTTATAAGTCAAGGCTTTATTTATTTGAATTGTTTCAATCATTTCCTTTTGAGTGAGGTTAGAGAGTAATTCATCTAACTCTTTAGCTTTGATCTTTGTATTATTCATTAAATCGGAACGGCTAATTTGTCCCCCTTTATTTTTTATAGTTCTCAAAATTGCATCTTGTTTTCTGCTAAATTCATCTTGCTTCAGTTCACTGTTTAGTAGTTTCTCTATATTTGGTTTACATAGGTGTTCACTAATATTTATTGCATCTTCAATGTTTTCCTTTGTTACTGTAAAGCTGCGATCTGATAACGCTATAAGCCCCGCAAATTTTAGAGTATTAATCATAAGTCTTGCCTTAAAAGAAAGTTCGTTTTCATTATCACTTGTAAGAAGTTCTTTATAACTCTGTATATCGTATTTAGTAAACAATTCTTCAGCTTCAGCAGTAATTTCAAGATGACTTTCAGAATTAATAGAGGTCAAGAAATCATAAATTTCCCTTGTATCTATGTAGTGCTCTGATTGTTTGGTAAGTTCTTTTAACTTCAGCAAAGGAATATATTCTTTGTCGTTAGTGTTACGAATGACATATAAAAACCTTGCAAAAAAACCGCTTCTTAAATCCGTTTCTCCACTAAATTCTTTCACCCAATCAATTGTAGAGGCTGCCAATATTGACAAATAAGGTCTCTCTAAAATTGTATTGCCTTTTGTTATTCTGCTCACTTCGTACCATTCCGGTACATCGTAAAGATTTGTGAAAAATTGTTTTCCATCGCTGTTATAACTTTTATTAAAAGCATTGAGAAATGAACCAAATTCACTATGTACTAAAAGCCCCCGCTTTGATGTCGATAATATTTCAGCTAAGCTCTCTATGGTTGAATCTTGCGGGAATAAATTGTAATCTCTGACCGGTTTAGGCATTTCTATTTTTCGATGTTGCTCTTTTGCGTCAATTATTTCTTGTTCATAATTTGCTAAAACCCGCTTATGGTTTGAGTAAGAAATATTTTCAATTCTCTGTAAATCTTCTTTGCAATAATTTAAGGCTGTAGTTTTTTTCATTATTGTAGATTTGCCTATGAGAATAACCCAAACATTTAGATAAATTTTTAGCGATTTAGTAATATCAAAAAAAACAAATTTGCCGGTTGCACCGCTTAAAGCTGCCAAAGTTCCCCCTATTAAATACTCTAAAGGACTTCCAGAAATTGAATCTAAATATTGAACCATTCTTTTAAAGGTTGAACTGTGTAATAAGTTTAGGTTGAATCGTATTTCAGCATCTTTATTTTGATTCAGTTTTTCTAAAATTACATTTTCATTTTTTAAAATATTATCTATGTTCATTTGAAAATAACTCCGTCAAATCTTTGTGATATTTTAGTTTAATTACTTTTACCGGCTGCTCAAATAGTGATGAAATTTCTTTGGTTGCTTTTTCCCCGGCTATATCATTGTCAAATGAAAGGAAGATGTTAAAATATTTTAACAGTTTAATTTGATCTTTAGGAAAATTTGAAACTCCAGCTATTGCAATAGTGTTAATGTTGTTTTGAACCGCTGTAATTGCATCAAATTCACCCTCACAAATAAGTAGAGGTTCAAATGGTTTTAAGGTTTGAAGTAAATCGAAATTAAAAAACCGTTTAGGTGAAAGGGTTAAACTCCAATTATTACACCCGATATATTTCCCGCTGTTTTCCGGTGTGGTTTTCCCTTCAAAAAAATATCTCCCTCTTAAATAAACAATCCTTCCGTTTTCGATGTAAGGAATAACGATCCTATGTTTAGAAAAAAGAAAATAGTTTTTTGAGAATAATCCCGAAATTGAAATTTCATCTTTGGTGAATGAATCTTTTAAAAAGGAAATGCTTTTGTTTCCGCTGTGGATAGTGAAAATCTTAAATTGTTTTAAACTTCGCTCTGTTAAACCCCTCTTAGATGAAATCAAATAAGTATAGGCTTGTTCTTCATAACCGTTTGAAATGGAATAGTTATAAAAAGCTGTAAAGATGTTTGATTGAATTGTTTTTCTATTTTCTAATAATTCCCGAAAAGCTAATAAACCGGAATCCTTTTCACTTAGCCCGGTTTCAGTTGCTATTATGTTTTTCCTTTCTTCAAAGATTTCTTTTTCGTTTGATAACATTTCAAAAGGATTTCGAGTGTGATCTTCAGAAACAATTTCCAGTTTTTCTCTTTCGGAAAAATGTAAAGAACTAATTCCGCAAATAGATGAAAGTTCTTTAACTGTTTGCTTCATATCTATTTTATAAAAATCAGAGTAAAAAGAAATTACATCACCCCCTTTATTTGTTGCAAAACAAAAATAGCTGTTAGACTTAGGATATATTTTAAGCGAAGGTGTTATATCCTTTTTATAAATACTTGGAATAAACCCGCTCTTGTTTGGTGTTATTCCAAGTTTATAAAGTAAATCCAAAATCGGTAAACGGTTTTTTATTTCTTCAATTTGATTCATCAGTATAACAATCAAAATTAGAATCCATTTGAGCCGGTGTTATTCCTTCGTGTCTATCGCAAATAAAGCATTGAACAAAACGGAATCCGTCCGATTCTTCTATTAATCCCATAGCTACTATTTTTTCATAAATAAAGCTGCCGTCATCTAATTTGTATCTTGCAAATTTTTGAAAAGTTGCAGGTATAATTTGAAGTATTTTAGACTCACTGATTTTTTGTTGCTCATAAGTAATTACGTTTGATAAACGTAAATCTTCTTTTGAGTTTTGTCTAAATGTTTTCATATAACTTCCTTTTTATTTGTTGGTGAAAAATTTCCTAATTGGTTTACAGCATTCCGTAAGGAATCGCTGTTTGAGTGTGCATAAATGGCTGTTGTTTTCGCATTTGCATGACCGGCTAACTGTTGAACGGTGTAGAGGCTAACATTTGCATTCACCAGATTTGAGCAAAAGGAATGCCTTAAAGAGTGCAAATGTAAAGAAGGATTTAACCCGCTAAGCCTAACCGCTTTCTTAAATTGCTTTGAAACGTAATCGACTGTTAAAGGAATGGTTGAATCAATACGATAAAAAATATAATGTTTCCGGTTTAGGTAGTGAACTTGCGGGAGTCTGTTTTTAATAATCTCATAAACGGTTTGGTTCATAGGAATAATTCTTTCCCGCTTTGACTTCGTGGAAAATGTTTCGCTGTTAGAAACTTTCAAGATTCTTTCGGTTAAATCGATGTTAGCAATTTGAAGGTTGCAAAGTTCACCAGCTCGAAGCCCGGTAAAGTATAGGATTGAGTAAAAATCTCTCAATAGCAAGCTTCTAATGAAGCCTAACAGAAAATAAAATTGATCTTCCGTTAAATATACCGGTAGGTGTGTTTTTACTTTTAACGGTTTGAACTTAAAAGGATTCAAAGAGATATACTCAACTTCTATAAACCAATTAAAAATCGCTCTGAGTGATCTATGGAGTGAAACCGCTTGCTGTTCTTTTCCCCTCTCAAAATAAGAATAGATGAATTTTTGTGCTATCTGTTTGGTGATTAAGCGAAGCGGAAAATTTGCCGGGAGATATTCGTACTGATATTTTATTGCTGCTTTGTAATTTCGCTGTGTGTTTTTTGCTTTAACCGATAGAATATCAACTTCATATTGTTTTGAGGCTGTCTCAAAAGTAAGGTTGTTTTTTACTGAAATTAATTCCGTAAAGAATTTATTGAAAAGTTCTAAATCTGCTGTATTCATTTCCATTTACTCATATAAAAAAAGCCTCTAAAAAAGTTAGGTGAGTAACTTTAAAAGAGGCTGTGTCTTATAGCAGCAAGACAATTTCTATATCAAAATTTCAATGCTTTGTCAATGCTGCTAATTGATATTTACCGTGACTTTAAAGTTTCACGGTAGCAAAAATATATGTAAGGTTTTCGCATTTGTAGAAATGAAAAGCGAAATTATTTCGCTTTAATCATTAAGGCGAAAGATATTTTATAAAGTTTTGTTTGTTTGTAATAATCCCTTGTTTTTTCTTTTGTTAAAATTCTTAATCAGATTATTTTTTTTTATTTCCGATAAATGAATACTATTCTTTCTTAAAACCGCTCTAACTGCTGCACTCTCGTTTCTCTCAAACATTTCACCAAGTTCTTTTTCAATAGCATCATAAATTATTTGATCTTGTTTTTTGACCGATTTCCCTTTTCCGTATCGGTTTTTCTTATTGTTATAATAGAGTAAAACATATAAATCAAAAAACATTTCTCGAATAAAATCTTTCGCATCTTGTTTTATACAATAAGCAAAATATGAATCAGTATCATTCTCATAAAGTTGCTCAATCTGTTTCCGGTGTTCTATAAAGCCGGTAGAGTACGCTTTGTTCTTATCCTTCCTATGGTTAAATATTTCTTCAGTTAAATCGAAATCAGATTGTAGAGTGTCCATAAGTTTGAAGTAAAAACTATCGATCAAATAATTTGATTTGTGAGTACGAAAAAATAAGTTATTAAACTTTTTATATTCTATACGCAAAAGTTTTAAATAGTAGTTAAAAACCGCTTCATAAAAATTTATCAACTTGCTTTTTTCAAATTGTTTTAAGAACAGTTTTTTTGAACTGTTCAATGTTGGAACTTTGATGTTTTCCATTTCTCACCTATTTAATTTCTTGCTGCTTTGTCAATCCGTTAAGGTTCGTTAAGGTGTAATTAAGGTAAAGAAAAACCTTAACGTAATTTGCCGGAAAGTTAAGAAAATATACTATAATCGCATCTTTTTTTCTTAAAATTCTTTCATTAAGGTATTAAGGTAAGTTTCTCTTATCTCTTTTCCTTAATCATTCCTAACCTTGCAATATGTTCTATTTTCGCACTATTTCAATTTTTGTCTTAACTGAATCTTTAGTTTCGGAATGGATTCTCTAATCTTGTTTTTATCATTATCAAATTAGTTTTCGCGAACAATGATTTTTCAAGTTCGTTCATTGTTTTTTTTAAGTCTCTCAAAATTTCCTTTCTCTCTTTCTTTACTTCGTAAAATTCAAATTCAAGTTCAGTTAATTTAGTTTTCAATTCATCTAAACTGTGCATTTCGGGAATCGGTTTGCTGTTAGGTTTAAGTTGTTTTTTCATTTTGGTTTATCCTATTTTAATTTGTGAATGATTGCTTAATAAATTTACTGCATCTCTTAAACTGTTGTTGTTTGAGTGTGCATAAATGGCTGTTGTTTTAGAAGAACTATGACCGGCTAACTGTTGAACGGTGTAGAGGCTAACATTTGCATTCACCAGATTTGAGCAAAAGCTGTGTCGAGTGCTATGCAAATGTAAAGAAGGATTCAACCCGCTAAGCCTAACCGCTTTTTTGAATTGCTTTGAAACGTAATCGACTGTTAAAGGAATGGTTGAATCAATACGATAAAAAATATAGTGTTTCCGGTTTATGTTGCATACTTTCGGAAGTCGATTTTTCAAAATCTCAAAAGTGATGTCATTAAGCGGAATGATTCTTTCCCGCTTTGACTTGGTGGAAAAGGTTTCGCTGTTAGAAACTTTCAAGATTCTTTCGGTTAAATCGATGTTAGCAATTTGAAGGTTGCAAAGTTCACCAGCTCGAAGCCCGGTAAAG
>JAUYAB010000085.1 GCA_030693705.1 Ignavibacteria bacterium
TGGATTTTGTAATCAAAGTAAATCCCGATTCCGCTTTCGATAATGAATCGATCGCCTATACCAAAGAAATCATCATGCCCAAAAGGAATGCAAAAATTTCTACTTTCATCACCTCAAATCCACTCATTTTTTTTAACATCACAACTTCAACAAAAGTGGAGACTTATCTTTATGGTAAAAGTATTTCACAAAATTTCTTAAACGAACTCTCCGGGAAAATTCGAGCTGATATTGCTATTTACTATGATAACAATATTGTTGTCTATTCAAACGAAACGGTAAACCAGAATTACTTTTTTAACATTACCGAAGCGTACAGCAATCTTATTTACAAAAACAACTACGATATTTTTACAGAGGAAACAGAAACCTCTTATTTTCTTGCCGCCGTTTATAAAATGAAAGAAAGTTTTTTAACAAGTGATAAAATAGGCGCTATTGTTTTTACAACGTTAAATGAAACACAAAATCTGAAAACAAATCTAAAAAACATTCTGGTGATTTTAGGAGTTGCCGGTTTGGCTCTTTCTGTGATCCTCACTCTTTTGTTAACCGGTAGTATTAGGCGGCAGATCCATTCATTAACCGAAGCGACGGAAATTACAAAGACCGGAAATTTTTCAAACCGGATGTTGGTGGAAACCAAAGATGAGCTCGGTGCGCTTGCGGTAGCTTTTAATAAAATGCTTGATGAACTTGAGCGGAAAGAAAAAACGCAGGTTGAATATTCTGATTTTATCACGATGATCAACGAGAATCCCGCGTTAAAAGATATTTCAGATTTATCTTTGAAAAAAATTATCGACATAACGCATTTTAATATCGGCGCAATTTACTCTGTTATCGGTGAAGATATAACCAGGGTGAGTTCTTACGGAATTGATGAAATTTCACTTGGGTTAAAGACAAAGACCGGGTTATTTAAACCGCTTATTGAAAAGTTAGACACGATAGAAATTAATTTTACCGAAGAGCCGCCGGTTATTTCCTCCGGATTGATGAAGATCAATTTGAAATATTTATTACTTCTTCCAATCGTGTTTAATAAAAAAACCATCGGTATTCTTGAACTTGGTTCAGTGAACATACCGTCAACGGAAGCAAAGGAATATCTTGAATTAATTAAAGATCAGCTTGCGATAGGGTTAACAAATGCAATCGCTTTTGTGCAGATGGAAAACCTGGTTGCAGAATTAAAACAGTTAAACGAAAATTATCAAAAACAGAATGAACAAATAAAATCTCAGAATGAACGGCTGCTGGAATTGCATTCGGCGCTTTCTCAAAAAGCGAAAGAGCTTGAGATACAAAAACAAAAAGCCGAAGAACTTACACAGTTGAAGTCACAATTCCTCGCAACAATGTCGCACGAACTCCGCACTCCGATGAATGCAATTCTCGGGTTAACCGAGTTAGTGCTGGAAGATCATTCTATCTCTTCCAAAAACGGCGAACGGCTTTCGGTTGTACTACGCAGCGGTAAACGGCTCTTGAATTTGATCAACGATATTCTCGATCTCTCTAAAATTGAATCGGGAAAAATGGAAATCAAATTTGAGAATTTTATTCTTGATGATTTGCTGGATGAATTGAAGGCTTCTTTCACAAGTCTTGCAAAAGAAAAAGATATCGAAGTTCGGGTTGTTAATTTAGCGGGAGAGAAACTCTATCTTACCACCGACCGCACAAAACTTTTGCAAATACTTATTAATCTTGTCGGCAACTCAATCAAATTTACTTCGGAAGGCGCCGTTGAGATTCGTGTTACGCTTTTGAAAAATAATATTTTGAAAATTGAAGTTGAAGATAACGGAATTGGAATCTCACCCGACCAACAGAAAATAATTTTTGAAGAATTTCGTCAAGCCGATGCATCCACAACAAGAAAATTCGGCGGAACGGGACTCGGGCTTTCCATCTGCAAAAAATTTGCCGAAATGCTCAAAGGAAATATTTCGGTTAAAAGTGAATTGAACAAAGGTTCGGTCTTTACTGTGATTCTTCCGGTTGAAGTTGTGCATTTGTCTAAATCATCGGAGCCCGAAGAGTCCGGATACGCTATGTTCGACAAAGCCGAACACAGCCCGGTACTTATCGTTGAACACCGGCGCGGAACCCGGCAGATGATTGCAAATTATGTTAACAGCAAAGGATACGAAACCCTCTTTGTCGAGAGCGCCGGACAGTGTATACCAATTACGCAAAGAGCGCTTCCCTTATTAATTTTGGTTGATACTGCATTTCCGGATTTAAATTTTTGGAAAATGCTTTATGAGCTTAAAGCGGAAGCAGACACAAAAAATATTCCGGTAGTTTTTTATTCGGCAAATGAAGAGAAAAAAACCGGCTACGCTGTTTCACCAATCCAATTTTTAGCAGCGCCCTTTGAAGATGAAATTCATCAAGCCATAAAACATGCGCGAGCGTTAATTAATAAAGAAAGAGTTACGCTTGCCTTATTGGATGAACAAAAAAGTGAAAATCTTTTTTCATCAATGAACCTGCAGATTAACCGCTATGATGAATTTGATACCTTTAAGTTTGAAGAAGATATTATTGTTGTCAATCCGTTTTATAAATCCGGCGCCGCACTAAAAAAATGTCCCGATTTGTATCTCACCACCAAAGGATATTCAAAATTACTTTTCTTTCTCTTACCCGAAAAAATTTCCGAAGAGGAGCTGGCGGCAGGGCAAAATACCGTAGGATTGTTATCCGATCTTTCTAAAGCAAGCACGTACGAAATATTGAAAATTATTAGGAACGCTTTTTATTTTCTTGAACTTGAAAAACAAAAACTCGGCACCTGGGGAGATGAAGAGAAAATGGAAATAGAAGAGAATGTAAAAATCCAAACAGAAAGAATGTACGGCCAAAATTCAGTGGGCAAAGTTTTAATTGTTGATGATGATCCCGACAGTCTCTTTACGATCAATGAAATTGTACAAAAATGCAATTGTGTTACCGCTCTTGCAAAAAACGGAAAAGAATGTTTGGAGATACTTGAGAAACAAAATCCCGACGTCATTCTCCTTGATATTATGATGCCGGTTATGGATGGTTTTCAAACGCTAAGAGCAATAAGAGAAAAACCGGAATTTAAAGATGTTCCCGTAATTGCCGTAACAGCCAAAGCGATGATCGAAGACCGCGAAATAATTTTAAAACAAGGATTTGATAGTTATATCACCAAGCCAATTAATTCAGGCGTTCTTGCGTTTCGCTTAACTAAAGCACTAAGTGATAAAAAAGCAGCACAACATGAAAAAGATCTTAATAATAGATGATCAGGCAGAAAATGTTTTTTATTTGCAGGATAGACTTCAAAAAGAAGGCTTCGAAGTAATTTCCGCCAACAGCGGAAGAACCGGTATTGAAGCGGCTCTCACTCAATCCCCCGATCTAATTCTTCTTGATATAATGATGCCTGAAATAAGCGGACTTGAAGTCTGCCGCTTTCTTACCCGTGATGCGCGCACTTCACGCATTCCAATAATTTTAGTTACGGCAAAAACTTCTGCTGAAGATATGCGCGAAGGTTTGCAAGCCGGCGCGGTAGATTATATCAAAAAGCCGATCAATAAAATTGAAATGCTTGCGCGGATAAATTCCGCTTTAAAAGTAAAAGAGTCGCAAGAATTGTTTCTTGAAGTTGAAAAAATGAAAACCTTTACGGCAACGGTGGTTACGGCAAATCATAAAATAAAACAGCCGCTAACGCTTATTAAGCTTTCACTTACTGCAATTAAACGTGAACTGCACAAAGAAGA
>JAUYAB010000086.1 GCA_030693705.1 Ignavibacteria bacterium
TTCCGTTTGCTTCATCTCAAACTTAAGGAAATGTATTCAATATGTCAATGAACTTTTTGAGAATATAACTTCTCAGAAGAAATACTTGGGATAACTTAGCCCAAGTATTTCTTCTTGACTTTTAACGGAATAACTCTACAAAGAGATTTTATTTTTCAATCACCTCTGCCAAACCTGCCGGGATAGCAAAGTCCGGGAGTTCTTCTTTTAATTTTTTGATATAAACTTTTGCGCGCACCCGGTTATCAAATTGCATTTCATACAACGCGCGTCTTACCAGCATCGAGCCGGTCATATCTGCCACAAAATTAACGTAGTAGTTTTGTTGCTTCGGAAATCTTAAATGAAATACCGGATTATCCGCGGGAACGTATTTATTAGTCCTCACCAATTTAAAAAAGAAAATATCGGGAACAAGAGTATAACCTTCCGGAAGTTTGAATTCTCCTTTCTGCATTTCATTCATCACCAACTCGGCGCCAAGGTAAACCTCACGCTTATCAATATTGGTTTCAATTAACCCCTTTAACAGATCTTGATAAAGTTTTTCAAGCAGCACCGGATCAAATTGTCCTTCGCGTTCAAAAGGCACAAGCGCTTCTTTAAACTGATTGATCGTTGGCATTACACCGGAAATAATTACGCTGTCATTTCTATTTAATTGATTAAAGTACCAGCTTCTGCGGAGAAGTTCTTTATCAATTATATGAACATCGGGTCTAAACATTTCAACCTTCTGAATATAATAAGCAGGCGAAACAAGAAAATCCCACTGATACGAAATGATCAGTGCATCTTTTTCACATGATTGTAACGCAGACTTTGTATAATCTTCAAAAAGATAAACATCGTGCTGATCAACTTTGCCAAATGAAATATACGATTGGATCAAAAGAAAAATGATAAGTAGCGGAATAGGAAGGCTGTAGCCAAGATGCCTATCTTTTAACAAAAGAAATATTTGCAGAACTCCAAACGAAATAAAAAACGCAACAGCGATGTATGCCAGCAGAAAATAGGAATCGATGTCGTTGATGTCGTAATTGATGGAATACAAAACTGTTGAAAGAAAAGTAATAAGCGTGAACAAAAAGAATTTTTTACTATGAATGAATGCCGCGAAGAACCCAATAAAAGTAAGAATCAATCCGATGTTGAACTCAAGCGGAAAATTTTCAACAAAATAAGCAAGCTGCTTTTTAGCCGCTTCAGTAGAAGAGAAAAGCCACACTTGATATTGTTTACCTGCAACGTGGCGGAGAATTCTTTCAAGATCAAGAGGATTACCCCAGTTAAGTATTGGATTTTGTCCTGCGCGAATCGGTAAATATGTATATATCGAAAGAAGCAATGGGAAGAAAATCAACAACATTAATGCAATGCGTTTGAAAGAAGCCAAATTAAATCCGAACGTTACAAAGTAGAGATACGCAACAGCGGGCAAGATCAACAACGTCGTCATGTGGTTGGAAAATCCAAACGCCAGAGCAATCGCAAGGAAATACCAGAAGTAATGTTTCGGCGCTTCAACATTGTTTGATTTTGTGAATGCCAAAAGCAGCGTATAGATAATTACCGAAATTAAAAAGAGATGAAGCGAATAAACTTCAACTGAAGTGCTCTGCATCCAAAACGTTTTTGAAGTTGCTAAAAACAAACCGCCAAAGAGCGCTGATAAGTACTTTGTTAATTCCGGAATGATAATCCTTTTGGGCAGTACAACATCTGAGACTTTTTTTGTTTTCTTCTTCGCCGATTTTTTCTGCGTTTCTACTTTTTCACTCGATTTGAAAAGAGTGATGTTATCTAGTACAAGTTTAACCGCGTAAATAAAAACCGTAATCGAACCAGCCGTCCATAAAGCTGCAAGTAGATTTGCACGGTAAATAACAGAAAAGTTTAAAGGCAATTGAAGGAAAAGGTGCCCAAGCATTGTAAACAGCGGGTAACCCGTCGGATGAGCGATGCCCAACATTGCCTGTACGGTTGCAAGTTCACCGGAATCAAGTTGTGTAACCGTTGGTGCAAGTGTAAAAAGATAGAGAATAAAAACGATTATCCCCGCAAGTAGTCCGTAAACTTTTTTTAGAATATTTATCATCATGTATTGGTCAAGTATTTTGAAAAAATTAAGTGGATGTTATTTTGTGCTTCTTTGATCTCCGTTTGTAAATCTTTCCTCTCTGCAAAATTAAGAAATTCCGAAAGGATGAGAAATTCTTCCGAATTAAAATTTAGTTGATGTTTTTTATCTTCAAATAAGATGCAGAAATAAGTATCAAGTTTACGCAGAAATTCCCGCGTTGATAGAAGCGTATCGCTTTCTTCTTTTAAAAGAACACCACCTTTACGGAAAGACTGCAAGAGAATATTTGGCGATTTGTTTCGTAATGATTTGTAGAGGGAGGCATGTTTCAGCAAAAAGAATTGCATTAAAAAATCAGCTTCAAGTAAACTGCCAATTCCTTTTTTCAAGTTGATAGCTGTATCACTCAGTTTTGAAGAAGCGATAACTTGCTTGTGCATGCTAAAAATATCGTTTCGCAAAACGTTTTCGTCTAACGATTTAATTTTTTTTACAATCAACTTTTCAAATTGGTTGAAAAGATTTTCATCTCCGTAAACAAATTCCAATTTGCACAACGCTTGCATCTCCCACGTACGGATTCTACTCTCAAAATAGTTCTCGTAACTTTGTAAATCCCTAACCATTTGACTGGTTTTCCCTTCTGGTCTCAATCTACAATCAACTTCGATCGGTGAGAAGTCTTTCTGCAATGAATGAAGAAGTTTTGTAAATATTTTTTCAAGTTTAAAATTGTCCTTTTCGTTACCGGACATGAAAATGAGATCAAGATCAGATGTAAAAATAAATTGAGAAGCCGCCAGACTACCTTGCACAGCAACAAAACAACTCACATCGATTATTTCTTTTGTAAAAAAAACTTCAATCGCATTCTGCAGCTTTGACAATACTGCATCTGAAAGAAGTTTGGAAGCGGTTTCGACCGTAATAATTTCCAAAAGAACTTGAACAGAAAGAAGAAATTGGATCGCTTTAACCGGATAAGTTTCTAAATTCGCAGTTGAAAGTTTCTCAAACACTTTTCCGGTCAAAAATAATTCCTTCAGGAAATTATCTTCTGCGAAAAGAGAAACGGGAAATTTGCCATATTCACAAATAGTAAGAAAAGCCTCAAATACTTTTTTGTTCTGAAAAGTCTCATACCACATTGATGGAAAATTTTCATGTCGAATGATCCGTGCAAAAGTTTGCAGAATGGTATCTGGATGCTTTGCGTGCGACAAATACTCCGTCAGAGAAGGTTCAATTTTTTCAAATAAAGAAATGGTTTGTGAGTCAAAAGTTTTCTGATTGAAAATGCCTACACCGGTTTTTAAGAACTGGTAATTTCTTTTTGCAGTGTGAGCATCTTTAAAAGGTAAGTTTGAAAAATCAATTTCCGGTTTTTCTTCTTGCATCACCGAGCGGTAAAACATGTGCACTTTCCTTTTCGTCTCAGCTAACTCTCGTTCAAATTCTTTTTCATTCTTAAACTCAAGGAAAGCGGAAAGCTTCTCTAAAATTTCTCCCGATTCAGGAATGGTATGCGTTTGCGCGTCATTCATCAACTGAAGGAAGTGTTCTATTCTTCTGAAAAAAACATAAGCATCGGTAAGAAATTCAGCTTCTTTCTTTTCTAAAAGTTCGCATTTGGTTAATTCATTTATTGCGATCAGCGAGTTGCCCGTTTGCAACGTAGTGTGTTTGCCGCCGTTTAACAACTGCAAAGCCTGCAATGGGAATTCAATATCGCGGATGCCGCCGCGTGAAAGTTTTATGTTTTGTTCCGATTTAATTTTATCAAGAATATTCTTTCTCAATTTTTTTATTTGTTCAATTGGCGAGAACGAAAAGTTCTTCGGAAAAATAAAACTTGAAACGTAATCGGCAAACTTTGCATACAACTTTTCATCACCACCGAGATAACTTGCTTTCAGCAGCATCTGCCGTTCCCAATCTTCTCCGCGGCTTTCGTAATAACGGAGCGTATCGGAGAGAGTTCGTGCAAGCGGAGAATTTTTACCATCGGGTCTCAATCTAAAATCTACACGGAAAAGAAATCCTTTATCGGTCGCTTGTGAAGCTTGTTCTACAAAAAGCTGAATAGCTTGTGTGAGGAGTTCGTGGTACTCTTTCCCATTTTTTAATTTAGTATTCTTATCATAGAAGATCATCAAGTCGATATCGGAACTATAATTAAGTTCGTTTCCACCAAGCTTACCGAGCGCAATAAGGCAATACTTTCGATTCAGTTCTTCAGTTTGAAATTTTACTTTTGATTCATCATAACAAATTGAAAAGAGAAGAGCCGAAAGAGTTTTTGCAAGGATCGAGAGATCGTTCGTTATTTCTAAAACGGATGCGAAACCAAGATTGTCCCGTAGCCCCATGCGAAGCATGTACTTCCTCTTTATCGCCTTTATCGCATTCACTTTCCCGGAGAAAGATTTGAATAAGTTAACTGCTTTTTCAGATTCTATCTGAAATTTCTGTAGGTTCAAATTGCTGTCAAGCGATTCACTGCTTAATGCCCAGTATAAATATTCCGGATTCCGCACCACGATATCCGTTAAGTAATTGCTGAACGATGCAATACGCAGAAACGCTTTTGAATAATGTGGATGAGCTAAACAGTCTTTCAAGAAATATACTTTGTCGAACAGAGAGTTGAGCATTCGGAGAAGATTATTCTCAGAACTTGCCGTAAAACAAATTTGCGCCGCTTCGGTTTCCCAATCTGAAAGGAGTTTGTCTAATTCCTCTCTTGATAAGTAACCGACTGCAAACCCGGCGACTGTTTTTACAACGGTATCGGAAATATGATAATGTGTTTCGGTCAAGAAATAGTTTCAATCTTTGTTAGTAACTGCAAATGAAAAATACAAAATTACAGTTGGATTTTTACATTCAGCGATCTTTGCAGACAAATTTCGATTGTTACGTTCATCTTCACAAATATTTTCTCTAACTTTGTAATGGCGACTACGTCTCATCCTTTGACGTTTAAGTAAATACGGTTAAATTTTTTCAATAAATTATTTGGAAAGAAGTGAAACATGAGCAAAGTTATAAAATACCCCGGTCCTTATCTCCATGATCATCCCCCGGTTGTTAATGTAAACGAACTATTTGAGAAGAAAAAAACGGTTGGGCAAAAAGCTTCCGATAAGATTGCCGAAACTGTCGGCTCATGGAAGTTCATCATCATTCAATCGATATTTTTATTATGCTGGGCAGTATTAAACGTAACTGCTTACGTCTACCATTGGGATCCATATCCCTTTATTTTGATGAACCTTTTCCTTTCGCTTCAAGCCGCTTATACCGCTCCTATCTTGATGATGAGCCAAAATAGAATGGCTGAGAAAGATAGAATTGAAGCGCATAACGATTACCAGGTGAACCAGAAAACTGAAGTAGAAGTCAGGGTTATTCTTGATCATCTTACAGCTCAAAATGATGCACTTGCGGAATTATTAAGAATAGCGACTGAAAAAGAGAGGGAATAACTAAGTAGCGTGTGGGAGGTTATTGAGGTTTGAAAAGCGGCGCGTGTCTCTCCGCAGTTAGTTAAAACTCCACCAAAATAAGGGGAATCCTTTTTCCCTTAAATCTACCTTTTTTCTCCATGCGAAATCTTCTTAAATTGCAAACCGTAATCTTACGGTTAATTTTTTTTACTCATACGGAGACTTTTGATGCTTAGTTTGTTCAAGAAAATTTTTGGCGATAAAAATACTAAAGACGTTAATGAATTAATTCCCATAGTTGCAGAAATAAATGAAGAATTTGCGAAATTAGAAAACCTAACTGACGATGAACTGCGCAATAAAACTGCGGAATTCAAACTAAAACTTCAGGAAGACACTGCTGAAATCCGGCAGAAATTGGAGGAACTGCACCATCAGTTGCAAACAGATGACGACTTCGACCGCCAAGCCGCTTATGATCAGGTTGATGCGTTGGAAGACAGTTTGCATGAAAAATATGAAGAGGTTCTTGATGAACTCCTTCCCCAAGCTTTTGCTGTTGTAAAAGAAACTTGCAAAAGACTTGTCGGAAAATCTTGGACGGTTATGGGGAAAAATACAAGATGGGATATGGTTCCTTACGATGTTCAGTTGATGGGTGGAGTTGTTTTGCATCAAGGAAAAATTTCAGAAATGGCAACCGGTGAAGGAAAAACTTTGGTTGCAACGCTGCCAATGTACCTGAATGCGCTAACCGAAAGAGGCGTACATCTTATTACGGTCAACGATTACCTGGCGCAGCGCGATTCCGAATGGATGGGTGAAATATTTAGATTTCACGGATTGACCATCGGGGTAATTCTTAACACAATGTCTCCCGACCAGCGGAAAGCCCACTATAACTGCGATATAACTTACGGAACAAATAACGAATTCGGTTTTGATTATCTCCGTGATAACATGGCGAGCGATAAAGAATTTCAAGTTCAGCGCGGACACAATTATGCTATTGTTGATGAAGTCGATTCGGTTTTAATTGATGAGGCAAGAACGCCGCTTATTATTTCCGGACCGGTTGAGACTGACGATCAGCAGAAATTTGATGAAATGAAAATCTTAATTGAAAAACTGCATCGTCTTCAATCAAATTTTGTTTCAAAAATTGCGGCAGAGGCTGAAGACTTAATTGCCAAAGGAGATGACAAAGATGCGCAAACACAAGCCGGAGTAAATCTGCTGCGCGCTTACCGGGGACTGCCGAAAAACAAAAAAATCGAAAAGATGCTTTCCGATGCTTCAAACAAAAAATTGATGCAGCAAACCGAAATGGAATATCTCCGTGAAAAAGCACGCAACATGCACATCATCGACGATGAACTTTATTTTGTGATCGATGAAAAGAATAACACCATCGATCTAACCGAAAAGGGAAGAGAAGAGCTCGCACGTTTCGGTAAAGGTGATAAAAATTATTTTGTTCTTCCCGATCTTGGAACCGAGATAAGCAAGTTTGAACATGATTCTTCGCTTACTCTCGAAGAAAAAATTAGAAGAAAAGATGGTCTCTATCATTTATATTCGGAACAAAGCGAACGTATCCACACGCTGCATCAACTATTAAAAGCGTATACACTTTTTGAAAAAGATGTTGAATACGTAATTACCGAAGAAGGTAAAATTGCAATTGTTGATGAATTTACCGGACGTGTTCTTCCGGGAAGACGATATTCGGACGGTTTGCATCAAGCGATCGAAGCAAAAGAAAGCGTTAAAGTTGAACGCGATACACAAACGCTTGCTACCATCACTCTTCAAAATTATTTTAGAATGTACAACAAACTCGCCGGTATGACGGGAACTGCGGAAACCGAAGAAAGCGAATTCCATGAAATTTATAAGTTGGAAGTTGTAGTTGTTCCTACGAATAGACCAAACGTCCGTGACGATCAGGAAGATTCAATCTTTAAGACTAAACGCGAAAAATATAATGCAGTCATCAACAAGATCGAAGAACTTAGAAAAGAAGGAAGACCGGTTCTCGTCGGTACAACTTCGGTAGAAGTTTCCGAAACAATTAGCAGGATGCTTAAGCGAAAAGGAATTCCTCACAATGTATTAAATGCCAAACAGCATAAGAGTGAAGCGGAAATTATCGAGCACGCCGGTGAAATGGGAGCCGTAACCATTGCAACAAACATGGCTGGACGCGGAACAGATATTAAACTCGGCGCCGGTGTTGTTGACCGCGGCGGTTTATTTATCCTTGGTACCGAGCGGCATGAATCGCGCAGAATTGATAGGCAGTTGCGCGGTCGTTCCGGTCGTCAAGGCGATCCGGGAACAACGAAATTTTTCCTTTCACTTGAAGATGATCTTATGCGTCTTTTTGGAAGCGATAGAATTGCTTCGGTTATGGAGCGGATGGGAATTCAAGAAGGAGAAGTAATTGAACATTCGTTGATTACAAAATCAGTTGAACGCGCTCAAAAGAAAGTTGAAGAGAACAACTTCTCAATTCGTAAACGTTTGTTGGAATATGATAACGTAATGAATCAACAGCGCGAAATTATTTATACGAGAAGAAACCGCGCATTGCAAGGTGATCGCTTAAAGAATGAAATAATGGAATTCCTCCACGAAACTGTTGACGAAATTGTTAAACGGTATTTCGAAGATGTAAATGCAGAAAAAATTAAAGAAGAAGTACTTCAAAATTTTCTTGTTGAAATTAAACTTGAACCTGAAGAATTTGAAACGCTTGGTGATAACGGCGTTACAGAAAGAATCATCAATGCTGTGAAAGATTTTTATGCAAAAAAAGAAGAGATGCTTAGCGCCGATTTACTGGCACGGATCGAAAGATATTCAGTGCTCTCAGTTATTGATAACCGCTGGAAAGAACATCTCCGTGAAATGGATGATCTAAAAGAAGGAATCGGTTTACGCGCATACGGACAAAAAGATCCGCTGTTGGAATACAAGAGTGAAGCATTCAATCTTTTTGTTGTGCTGCTAAATCAAATTAGAAATGAAATTGTTTCGTTCTGTTATAAATTTTTTCCGCAAGCGCCGGAAGAACTGCAAGGGAGAAGAAGACCGGCTCGTGGAAGAATTATTGAGACAAAACAAAATACCGAAGGAATTGGTCTGAAGGGTTCCAGTGAAGACGGGCAGCCTTCGCAAGCCGGAAAAATGCAGCCGATCCGAGTTGAAGAACGAGTAGGAAGAAATGATCCTTGTCCTTGCGGCAGTGGAAAGAAATACAAAAATTGTCACGGTAATTAGTTAAGGAAAATTTCATGAAAAAAGTTGAAGCAATTATTCGTCCTTTCAAACTTGATGATGTTAAGGAAGCGCTTCTTGAAGAAGGGATAAAAGGACTAACTATTTCTGAAGTTCGCGGTTATGGAAGACAGAAGGGACATAAAGAAACGTACCGCGGAAGCGAATACAGGATTGAGTTCGTACCAAAAATCAAAATAGAAATTGTTATTCCCGGGAATAAATTGGAAAAAGTAATCGAAGCAATTATCCGTGCAGCAAAAACCGGTCAGGTTGGAGACGGAAAAATTTTCATTTCGGAAATTTCCGATGTTATACGCATTCGCACTGAAGAATCCGGTGAAGAAGCGCTTTGAGTATGAAGAAAAAATCAATTAAAATACTTTTCGTACTTTTCGCACTGCTATCAATCTCGGCGTTCAACGGCTGCGGTGTGTGGAATGATTTTACTACTTATTTTAATCTCTACTATAACACCGGCACTTTGTTTGATGAAGCTGAGACGGCGGTTCAAAAAGCGCAGACCGATATTTTTGCAACAACCGAACCGAACGTTCCTGCATCTGCTACTGCATCTTTGACCAAAGTAATTGAAAAATGTTCAAAGATACTTCAGTTTAATTCTGAAAGCGCATTTGTTGACGAAGCATTATTCATGCTAGGAAAGTCTTTCTATTATCAGAAGAATTATTTGAAAGCGCTTCGCAAATTTCAAGAGCTCATCGCAAAACAATCTGAAAGTGAGTATGCTCCGGAAACCGAATTGTGGATCGTAAAAACTTATTTTCAACTGAAAAATTATTCTGCTGCCGATAAACTTTTAACGCAAGTGATCGATAAAGCTACTGTAGCAAAAGAAGATGACCTTTTAACAAAAGCTATTATTGTTAAAGTTAAATTTGAAATAGCCGGAGAAAAATATTCAGATGCGGTAAAATCGTTGCGAAGTTTGGTAAAAGTTTCTGATGACGGAGAAATAAACGCACAAGCGAAGTATCAAGAAGGAGAGTTGTTGGTTAAACTTGGCGAAAAGGAAGAAGCTGCCGCTGCATTTAACGAAGTGGGAAATTATTCACCGACATTTGAAATTGAGTTAGACGCTAAAATAAATTATGGGAAAATAATCCGTTCTCTCGGTAAAGAAGATGAGGTATTAGAGTTATTCCTGAATCTGCTTTCCAAAGATAAGAATTCAACCTCGTTCGATATCCTGAATTTTGAAACCGGCTATACGTATCTTTTAAAGAAAAAATATGATGATGCACTTTCCTATTTCGGAATTGTAGACACGGGATTTACAAATTCAACTTCAGCTGGGCAGGCGCGGTTCGAGATGGGATATATTTACGAAAAAGTTTTTTTCAACTTCGACAGCGCCTCAATATGTTATCTAAAGGCTCAAACGGCTCCATCAACCGAAGAATATACGCCATTCATAAAAAACAAAGCTTCGGTTTTTACCAAATATGAAAAATTGAACACCGAGCAGCAAGAAAACAATCAGAAATTAAAATATGCAACCGATTCTACACTGTTCGCAAAAGATTCTCTTGAGTTTGTAATTGCCGATTCGCTTGCCAAAATAGCTTTGTCGGAAGATCAACCGCAGAATGTTCAGCAACAAAATTCTCAGCAGGGAAGAACGAGGACCTTTGGTTCTACGAAAAGTAATGAATCAACTTCTTCGGATACAAAAAAAGGAGCGCCGTTGAAAGCTCCGGTAAGACCAAACATTTCCGCTGATTCAATAAATGTATTGCTGGCAAAAACTAAATTTGATCTGGGCAATCTTTTCTATACGGATCTTGATCGTCCTGATTCTGCTTTCTATTATTATAATGATTTAATAGAACACTATGAGTTGAAAAGTCAAAAACCGCAGGTTTTATACGCACTTGCCAACTACTATCTTTCAAGAGATTCGGTAAAAGCAGACAGTCTGTTGAATTATATTTATGACAATTACCGTTCTGAAAGCATTGTTAATGCGGCTGCCGAAATTTTGAAAAAACCCAAAATTGATTTTAAATATGATCCGGCTAAAGATTTGTACCGCGAGGCGGAAATATTGATGCAAAAAGATGAAGTGAAGTCTTCACTGAAAAAATTTCTGGCAATTTTCGAAAAGTATCCCGTCTCGGAATATGCGGCAAAATCGCTTTTAGCCGGCGGTTATCTTTTAGAAGAAAAATTAAAACTTATGGATTCTGCCGCGGTGGTTTACGACAGCCTTGTAACAAAATATCCGAAGACGGCTTTCGCGCAACAAGTTTCTCCCAAACTTCAAACATATAAAAAAGAAAAAGAACGGATAAGAGTTGCAATTGAAGATTCACTCAAAAAGATCGAAGTTGAAAAACTGAAAAAGCGGACAGAGGATTCGCTAAAAATTGCTGCTGAAACACTAAAACAGAAAGTTGCAGATTCTCTTAAGATTGAAGCTGAAAAATTAAAACAGCCAAAAGTCGATTCCCTTGATTCTGATTTGAAAGAAAAAGTTGTTGGTGAAGCTGATACAACAAAGACGATAGAATCCCCGAAGAAAGACGTACCGGCAGTTCCGGATTCGTTGAATAAAGATGATGAGATAATTCCTCCTCAAGTGGAGTTATTTTTTCTGCCTAGAAATATAAGAGAAAATTATACTTTGCAGTTTTATGAGAAGCGTGATTGGAGTTCCCGACGAACCGTATCTTTTTCGGTCTGATTCAATTGTTAGGTGAATAAAGTTATGGAATTAGGATTTCTTTTTGAAAAAATTCTTCCCTTTATTAAAAGAAGGAAATTCCTTTCCATTTTTCTCTACATTGTTTTTCTCTTCTATTTCAGCATTCCAACCTTTCAAATTCCTTTACTCGAATATCAGCGCACGTATGTTTCATCCTTGATGGAACAGCGTGCAATTGAACATCTGATGATCTTTTACCCTCGCCAAAGTTGGGCATCCTTCGGTTCAATAAATCAAAATCTTTTTCGCGCGATTGTTTCGATGGAAGACGGAAATTTTTTCAATCACAAAGGAGTTGATTGGGAAGAATTGGAAAAATCGATGAAGCTTAATAAAAGAAGAAGACGCGCCGCACGCGGCGGAAGTACTATAACAATGCAGCTTGCAAAAAATCTTTATTATACAACAAACAAAAGTGTTTTCCGTAAAGCAAAAGAAATGCTCACAACTTTTCGCATCGAAAAGGAAGTAAGCAAACAAAGAATTCTGCATCAGTACGTTAATATTATTGAATGGGGCGACGGAGTGTTTGGAATTGAAGAAGCGGCTGATAAATATTTTGGCAAAGAGCCGGGAACAATATCCACAAACGAATGCGCTAAACTTGCAGCGGTAATTCCTTCGCCGTTAGTGCATCAACCTAATGTTAACTCAAGTTATGTTCGTCGCCGTTCGGGAATTATCCGCGGAAGACTTGGTGATGTAATCCTTTTTCCCGAAAAATGAAAAAAAGAGAATTGCTTCAATTGATCGAGGAGGGAGAAAACCTTTACACCGAATTTAAACGTCAATTCTCATCCCACGAAAAAATCGCAAAAGAATTAATAGCTTTCGCCAATACTAAAGGAGGAAATATTCTTATTGGTGTTGACGATGATAAATCAATTTACGGAGTGGCAAGTGAAAAGGGAGAAGCGGAATTAATAAAAGAAACCGCTGAAAAATTTTGTTTACCACCTATCGAATTTTCTCTCTCTTATTTCTCGGTTGATCATAAAGAAATTGTTGTGGTTGAAGTTCCCGAATCGTTGCAAAAACCTCACCGGTTACAAGATTATAAAAGCGAATTGGATACAAGCACGGCGGAAGTGTATGTTCGTATAAATGATAAAAGCGTTCTTGCAAGTAAAGAAATGATCCGCGTATTACGAGCAACTTCCGGCAACACAAAATTAACAAAGTACGCCGTCGGAAATTTTGAAAAAGCTGTTTTTTCTTTTCTTGAAAAAGAAGAAACGGTAACCGTAAAACAATTAAGTGAACTGCTGAATATTTCCGAACGGAGAGCTTCCCGCACACTGGTAAAGATGGTTCGCGCGCAACTGCTTTTCATTCACACTAAAGAAAACGGGGAAGATTATTTTACCTCTGCGGTGTAAATAAGATTTTTACCTTTTATTTTTTATCTTACACCACGTAATTCGATATTATTTTGATGTTCAAGAAAATATGGCTGATGAAAAGTGAAAATATTTGAACGACCTACATTTTCTCTTGGTAAAAGAACAAGCCGAAGAAATGCAATTCTAATTTCACGATTAGTGATTGTTCTCCTTCTTCTTCTTGCCGGAAATTCAATTCTCTTCCGGTATCTCATCAATTTTGAAAATAAAGACTATAGCTGGATCACCTGTCTCTATTGGACGGTCACCAATATGTCAACGCTTGGGTTAGGTGATATTACTTTCGAGAGCGATCTAGGGCGGTTGTTTAATATTTTTGTAACGGTATCGGGATTGGCGTTCATTCTTGTTCTTGTGCCGTTCACGCTCGTTAAATTATTTCAATCTACCGAAAGGATACACCGCGAACTTCCCCGTACAGTTAAAGACCACGTAATTATCACCAACTTTGATCATGTTTCGCAAACGTTAATAAGAAAATTGAAACAATTTAAAGTCCCTTACGTTCTTCTTATTCCCGATCTAAAAGAAGCTGCAGAGCTAACAGATAAAGGATTCAACATTGTCTCAGCAGATTTGGATGATCGCGAGACTTATAAAAAGGTACAGATAAATCAATCTGCCGGAGTTGTGTTAACAGGAAATCATTTCGTCAACACTTCGGTAACCTACGCCATTCGCCAAGTTAGTAAAGAAATTCCGGTGGTATCAACTGCCGATTCCGATAGCGCTGAAGAAGTCTTACTTTCTTCAGGTGCAACTAATGTTATCAAACTTGGCGAGATGATGGGAAAATCTTTAGCAAGAAGAATAACCGCAGGCGATGCGCTTGCACACGACATTGAATTTTTTGATAACCTTAAAATTGCCGAAGCCACAGTGAAAGGAACGCCACTCGTAAACAAAACATTGAAAGAATCACAGCTAAGAGAACTTGCAGGGGTTTCGGTGGTTGGCATCTGGAACGAAGGAAAATTTTCTCTCGCCAAAGCCGATACAAAAATATCTGAACGCTCTGTTCTTGTGCTTGCAGGTTCACCCGAACAAATTGATATGTACAATGAAATATTCTGTATTTACAACGTTGCAAATGGACCCGTGCTGGTTATTGGTGGTGGAAAAGTTGGAAGAGCTCTTGGAAAAACTCTTGAGGAAAGGGAGATTGATTATAAATTAATTGAAAAAGATGAACGGCTAGCTGTGTCCGATAAATACATTGTCGGCGACGCATCCGATAAAGAATTGCTGCTTCGTTCAGGGTTAATGACTTCTCCCGCAGTAGCAATTACCACGGAGGATGATAACATGAATATTTTTCTTACAACTTTGATAAGAAAATTCAGACCCGATATTCAAATTATCAGCCGGGGAAAATTAGATAGAACGGTCGAATTGCTGTACCGAGCCGGCTGCGATTTTGTTATGTCTTATGCATCGATGGGGGCGAACAGCATTTTTAATCTTCTTAAAAAGGGAAACATTTTAATGATCGCGGAAGGGGTTGATGTTTTCAAAGTGGATGTTCCGGGAACGCTTGCCGGTTTAACAATTCGCGAATCATCCGTTAGAGAAAAAAGCGGGTGCAGTATTGTTGCGTTGGCTTCGGAAGATTCTATTAAAATAAATCCGAATCCTTCAACGCTTATTGAAGAAGGACAATCGATCATTCTCATCGGTAACTTCGATGCGGAGACGAAATTTTTTAGTGAGTTTATGGAAAAAGGATAAGCTATTAGTAGAAAGAAACTTGCTCTAACGAAGTCGCCGGTTCGCATATAGCAAATCGGAATTTAGTAGTCGGAATTAATTAGTAGTAACCTCCGGTGTTTTAATAACGCCGGAGGTTTTATTTTTTAAATTGTATTGACATTAAAAGAATGAACTTGTACGTTTGCCATAGAACAAAATAATTAAAATTTATAAAGAAGAGACAAATACCTATTGCCACTTATTGCTGTGAGAAGTGCGGGTATCTTGAATCTTATGCTGATATGACGAAACAGAAAAATAATAATTAGGTAAACTTTTTGTTTTTATAAAACTTTATTTTATTTTTACTGCCAACTACCGCATTTAAAAGAACGTTTTAAAGGCGGGGTTAAAAACAAACGGTTTAATCAACATTTTGGAGGATCTGTTTGATGTCCATACACCTAAAAATTACCAACTGTAAAAACAACTACAGTTAGGTAGAGAACTAATTGCAGAAGCCGATCCCGCTTCAAAAAGCGCTTTCAGTTTAGGGCAGTTAATTCCGAAACCCAACCAAGTAAATCAAAACAAATTATTTAAAATGATTGAAGTTGCAATAAAGTATTTCCTTCGTGGAACTTTGTGTCTTCTTCAAGTGACTTTGTGTAACAGTACTCTTTCACGCAATAGCACAAAGAGCAGTTCTTTAACAGATCGTAATATGGAAAATGAACGAAAAAAGACTCCTTCCCTCGTCAGTTTGGTAAAAAGGAAACTAAGTTTGGCTCTTAGCTATCTTAGTTCGGGAGGAACAAAACTAACATTTGCTCCTTGCTATGTTAGTTTGGAAGGAGTGAAACTAACATTTACTCCTTGCTATCTTAGTTTGGAAGGAACAAAACTAACATTTGTTCCTTGCTATCTTAGTTTGCAAGGAAGGAATCTTAGTTTGCAATGAATTAAAATGAGACAAAAAGGAACAAAAGTTCGATTTTGACGAAAAAAGGTGGCATTTTAATAAAATTGATGCCTTTTAACAATAATCTATAACAATATAAAGAGGTGCGTTATGTCGTTCAGAGAAAAAACAAAATCACCAATAGTTGAAAAAGCCGAAAGCCGGCTTAACGGAATGCAGGTGATTGATGGGAAACAGGAAACCCCGGTAAATTACGGGAATTCCAAAGTTCCGCTAACGGTTGTACAAATGGCTGCCCAGATTGCCGTGGTTGAGTCCAAAAGATCGGATTACAACAAAGCATTAAAAGCTGCCGATGAACAAAGCAACATGTTGGATGCGGAAGAAAAGAAACTTAATGATATGTGTACTATTGTATTGGCTGCGGCTGTTAGTGAATTTGGAGATGACTCCGACGAATACGAACAACTCGGCGGTAAAAGAAAATCGGACAGAAAGAAGCCGGTAAGGAAGCCAAAAGTCTAACGGTTTAATTCTGTTTGTGAAGAACGTTTCTCTTTGAGGATGATAGACGAGTGAAGGCTTGTTTATCATCCTTGGGAGAAATGGGGTACATATTTGAAGCATTGTGAAGACAAATTTACTATTAACTACAAACCGATGTGGCACAATTAAGAGTTAAGGCGTAGAAAGCAAGTATATTGCAGACATAAAAGGTAAGAGTTTTAATAGGTATATGCCAGAATATAAAAAACAACATATTATTGCAGAAAACTATTTGAAGGGATTTTCTTTAGTAGATTATTATAAAAATAATAAAGCAAATTGTCCTGTATGGATTTATAACCTAAAGGAGCAAACTTTAAAGTTTAAATCTCCAAATAATATTGCATGGCGTCCATATTATTATTCATATATCGATAAAAATGGAGACTATGAACATTATTTAGAAAAGGAATTTTCGAAATTAGAAAGTATGACTAATATTCTTATTCGTAAGATCGACACCAACATAAGAAATATTAGACAAAACAGAGAAATTCCAATATTAACTGAAGAAGATAGAGTTTTACTTGTACACTTTATTTTTTGGCACATGAAAAAAATCCCTTCAGTTGTTGATTGGATTTACGATGAAGTTAAAAACGCTTACACTGAAATATCGAAAAGACACAATAATACTTTTAGAGAATCGATGATAAAAAATCGCACATTAGAACTTATGATGAATATGGGGACTGGAAAAGAATTTGATTTTGTTAAGGTGCTTTTGCAAAAGGATTTTAGGATAGCATTTTTATCAAACGATAAATCGAGTTTTATAACAACCGATAATCCAGTTGTAAGATTTAACAAAACGAGTACCGATGGGATTGGGATAGAGAGTACGGAGATTTATTTCCCAATAAATCAGCGGTGTCTAATATTATTACATGGAGTAGGTAATAAATTTGAATATTTAAGATTGAGCGATAGAAAACTCTTATATAAGCAAAACAGATTTATGGCATTAAAAGCCAAATATTTCATAATATCAAGAGATAAAGAATACTTAATTAAAATATTGAAAGATTTAAAATATGAAATCAAAGATAAAAGCTCAGAGGTATTTTCAAGCCAAGTCAAATCGAGGATTCATACTGTTTAAACTTTAGCTATGAGAAATAAAAAAATAAGGAAAGAGTATAAAATTTCAGTAAATCCAAATGAGTTCACAAAAATATCACTAGATTGGTAGTGTTGTATTCTCATGCAAACAGAATTAGAACACATATTAATAAGCACATATAAAGATGGGATGATTGCTTATATGGAGACTCATCCCGAGGCTTATGAGGAAGCTGTTCAATTAGCAATATCGGACAAGCAGCCTTTTGCATGGCGGGCAGCCTGGTTATTATGGAGCTGCATGGAAGTGAATGACCGGCGGGTACAGAAACACACAAAAGAAATAGTTAAATCTGTTAAATCAAAAAACGACGGTCATCAGAGAGAATTGCTTAAAATACTTTTACTAATGGAGATAGACAAAAAGTATGAAGGAATATTATTTAATCTTTGTTTAAATGTTTGGGAAGAGATAAACAAAACTCCTTCGGTAAGAATGACAGCTTTTAAGTTTATCCTTAAGCTTGTAAAAAAACATCCGGAATTATCCAAAGAGATAACCTTTCTTTTACAAGATAGATATTTAGAAACTTTATCACCCGGTGTAAAGAGATCTATTTCAAAGATGATGAAGGGAATTACTTATATGGAGAGGAAAAATGTTTAGCAGAGATTTTAAGTTTATAAATCCTCTACGAGGATTAGTGTCATCGGAGTTTTAGTATTACAAAAATGTGACCTCTACGAGGTCTTGAAAATAAGGAATGAAAACAAGAATGACATCTTATATAAATAAAAGAGAGAAATTTTTAGTATAGTAGTAAAATTATAGAGGATAATTTATGAAAAAGTTGATTGCAGTTCTAATGTTACTAAGTGTTATTGGTATTACAAATGCACAACCAAAGGCAAGAATAGTTGCAGGAGATGGAAAGGTCTTCCTTTCCTGGGATAAAAGGATTGAAGATTGGAGAGACCCGTTTTATGGATATGAATATGACGAAAATGGTAACCCCGCTGGTTTTAAAAAAGTTTTTGAAGGGTATTTAATTTACAGAAGCAAAGACTCACACTTTAGTGATATTAAAATAATCACTGACTCGACGGGAGATCCAGTCTATTGGAAACCAATTGCTCAATTTGATTTAGTTGATAGCATTTTTGGACCTGATCCGGTGGGAATAAGGGGCGCTCATTTCTGGCGGGGTGATGATACTGGATTACAGCATGCTTATATAGATTACAATGTAGAGAATGGACAAAAGTATTATTACGCTGTTGTTTCTTATTCAAAGGGAGATCCTAGTTTTGGAACAGTTGGTCTTCAACCGGCAGAATGTACAAAAATTATTACTGAAGATAATGAAGGAAATTTAAGATTTGTCGATATAAATTGTGCTGTTGTTTTTCCTAATCCTCCTCCCGAAGGATATATTCCTCCACAAATTGAAGGTGATACAAAAGCAGTTGCAAACGGAATTGGAACTGGTTCAATTGATATTAAGATACTTGATCCGGCTGCGGTATTAGAAGGGGCAGCATATTCTTTAAAATTTAAATCGGATTCCTTACTTTATAACTATAAAACACTCTCGTATAATGTTGTTCGTTCATATCAAGGTGTTGATTCAGTAGTATTAAGTGGACTTGACAAGTCTGAGTTTGGTGCGAATAAACTGGGTCCCCTGTTTGATGGACTTTCGGTTGCAGTAATAAATGATACCGGTATTGCGCTTATTTACGAAAAAACCGGTTGGGTTATCGGCAAGAGTAATGCAAATATGGTTGTTACTCAAAATCTTCACCTCTCTGCTTTTACTGCGTGGCCTGCTGATTATGAGATAGAATTTCATGATCATATTGTTGATTCGTCTTTTATAAAAGAAGGACCATATATAATTCTTCCGGTTAATTTTAGGATTAAAAATGTTACAGAAAATCGATATGTTAAATTCGGCATGACTGATCCTGATAAATCGGGAACACTTTCTGTAGGAGATGAACTTAGAATTATTGAATATAAGGGGACAAGAGTAACATCAGTATGGCAAATCATTTATTCTCGCCCTGAAGATCCAAGTACTGTGCTAATCGATCCTGCGCCGGGTGATATTTTTAGAATTGCTACTACTCGTCAATTTTACAATAATGATGAATTTAAATTTACTACAAAGGCAATGGTAACAGATGTAGAAGAAGGTGGCAGAATAGTTACTTTTAATTTAGAGCAAAATTATCCCAATCCATTTAACCCAACCACCATGATACACTATTCTATAGTAAACAGCGGTAATGTAAGCTTAAAAGTTTACGATGTACTTGGTGATGAAGTGGCAACACTTGTTAATGAAGAGAAACAATCGGGAAGCTATGAAGTGGAATTTCAGTCGGTCCGCCTTAGGCGGAGCAATCAGCAGTTGGCAAGTGGAATATATTTTTATCAACTTCGTGCTGGTGAATTTGTGCAGACGAAAAAAATGATTTTGTTGAGGTAAGGAGAGTTATGAAAAAGTTATTCTTCATTTTAACTAGTTCGTATTTTTTATCGTTAAATGTATTAGCTCAAACTTCTTTTCCATTAGAGTTTGGGAACAAATGGTATTACAAAGCCGGTTCTACTAGACATGAGTATTATCAGTTTGTAAAGAAAGAAGTTACGAATGAACTAACTAATGGATTCAAAGAAATTACGACACAATATTTTTATAGTGACAGTATAACTACGAAAAAAGAATATTGGGCCTACATCAACAATAAGTTTTACATGAATGTTGTCCCTGAAACAACATTTTCAACAATCATATACAATGATGCCCTAACTAATGATTCGTGTGTTAGTAATGGACCATTACATACATGTATTTATTTAAGAAGCTATCAAATATTTAATGTTTTGGATACGGCTCAAGAATTTTCCGAATTGTATGTCGGTCATGGTTTTTCATCAACTCAAAAAATAGTGGTTTTTCCAAATTTAGGAATCATAACAACTTCAAATTTTAGTGGTTCCCCCTCCACTTCTAAGACAGAAGATTCGACGTATTTGATTGGTATGTATAGAAATGGAGAACTACTCGGAGATACAACATTAATAATTCCTAAAGGAGACACTACCTATTTCAACCTGAATATTGGGTGTAAATGGTACTACCAAATTAGCTTGCCATATGACTATAATAGTTTCAATGAAAAAGTAATACGAGAAGTTAAAGACATTTTAGATAATGGTTTTAGAGAGATAAAAGCTACTTATTTTTTTATGGACAGTCTTATTATTAAAAAAGAATACTGGATCTTCCAAAATAATAAATTTTATATAGCAGACTCGCCTGATTTTAACAGCGCAATTGTATGTTATGACCCCTCATTGACAGAATCAAATTGTGTTTATAAAAACTCAGCTACCTATTGTCTAAGTTGGTCATCCCGCAAATATTTTTATAATGATCAAGAATACGTTGCACAGGATTTTTCCTATGTCCTTGGTACCTCTAATGGTTCAATTCAAAAATACTATTCAGTTGCAAATACTTTGGGTCCTGTTAAAATAATGTATAATACAAATATGGGATCTTTCTATACGGTTGAAAATTTAATTGAAATAAATATTGATTCAACTGATTCTACCGCTTCAGTACTTCCAACGGTAATTGAATTGTCTCAAAACTATCCCAATCCCTTCAACCCAACAACAAGAATTAAATATGCTGTTGTAAATAGTGGAATTGTTTATCTAAAAGTTTACGATATACTTGGTAACGAAGTGGCGACATTGATTCATGAAGAGAGGCAGCCTGGAAGTTATATAGTAGAATTTAAACCAACTAATAGCGGTCGACAATTGGCAAGTGGAATATATTTCTATCAACTTAGAGCAGGAGAATTTGTGCAGACGAAGAAAATGATTTTACTTAAATAGTGCCAAATGGCACTATAGTAAATAACGCAGCAAAAGCATAACAATTTTATTAATTAAACTGGAGAGACAAACAAATGAAGTACATGAACCTTCTTCTCGCAATTTTGATATTAACCACTATTGAAAACATAGCACAAAATTATTTTCATGGAAGAACCGGGGACAAATTTCAGGTGGAAGCTTATATGAAGAATTCTAATAGTCTCGGGTTTAAGGAGGAAAATTATACTTATCCAAATTTTTCTATCTCAGACTCCTTACTCTTCGATAATGTAATGTATTATAACTATGATGGTAAATATTATAGTTACGATTCTCTCAATCAAAAATTAAATATTTATATAAATGGAAAAGTTCACCTCGCTGTAGATTTTAATCAACCTGCGAATGCTGCACAAGTTCTCTACTTTGGCGGAGATCATATGAACTGGAAATCCTATGGAGTTTCGGTAAAAAATATTTTGGGCAAGGATCGGTTAGTTTATAAGATGACAAAAGATTCTTCTTATTTAGGGGGACCCTCAAATCGATTTATGGAATGGATTGTTGAGTTTGTTGATGGAATCGGATTATATTCGTATTACTACCATGTTTGGGATATGTGGTCTAGCTGGGACGAATATAAGACAAATTCAGAAAAAATTGTTTTTGCTAAAGTTGGTGCAACAGCAATAAATTTTTACAACCAAAAGATTTCACTTACAGAACCGGTTAAGGATAAAAAACTTAACGAATTCGGGTACATTTTAGGAGTCAATGTTGAAAATCCGTTCCCGAGTTTAATCTCAAAGTTTTATGTTGAATACAATATCTATCGGAGTGGTATTCTAAATGCAACAAAGATTTTTAATATTGATCCGTCCACAAATTTGGCCTTCATAAATCCCGCATCAAGCGATCTTGCAGTTGGTGATTCAATTGCGTTTAGATGTATCCTCCAGGATACATCAATATTTAACAACATGACAACTTGTCCTGAGACAGGTTATTACACGTACAAAATACTTTCGAATATATCTTCAGTTGAAGGATCGGAAAACGATAGAGTAAGTGAATATCAATTAGGTCAAAACTATCCCAACCCCTTTAACCCAACCACCATAATAAAGTATGATATAGTAAAAAGCGAGAATGTAAGTTTAAAAGTATATGATGTTCTAGGCAATGAAGTTGCCACACTCGTAAATGAAGAAAAACAACCGGGGAGTTATGAAGTGGAATTTCAGTCGGCAGTCGGCAATCAGCAGTCGGCAAGAAGCAATCAGCAGTTGGTAAGTGGAATATATTTTTATCAACTTCGAGCTGGCGATTTTGTGCAGACAAAAAAGATGGTGTTGTTGAGGTAGGAAATAGGAGACGTTTTTAGATGGTTATAATAATGAACACCGAACAAGAAATAGCGAATGATGAAGTCAATGAATTCTTACTTCTGACTTCTATTTAACACCTATAAAAATATTCTCTTCTCAATTCCTAATTCATAACCTGTCAAAGCCAGAACCACATTGTTCTCGAATGAAGTATTTGTTTCATCTTTTTTTCTCGCTAAGTTCGCCACGAACCGCCACGCTCGCGATGAATTTTCCCTTTGCGGACGGTTGCGCTTTCTTTGCGAACGTTGCGAGAAACTTGTCTGAAAAATATTCTCGCCATCCAGCACAGAATATTTTTGCTAACTGTATATCCTGTCCGCCTACGGCGCGAGTCCTAATTTTTTATCGTTCATTAAACTGTTAAGCTTCTTAATACGGTCGTCAAGAATTTTGATGCGGGTGTTGATATCTTCTAAGAACTTATCGAGTTTTTGTTCGTAGCCGGGTTTGTCATACATTCCCCTCTGCTCAAAGTAGCTTTTGAAGAGCCAATTATATTTCAGCGCTTCCATGTTTTCGGAGAAGCGTTCCGTTCCCAATTTAGTTTCTTCAGTTATCTTTATTAGATTTGCAAACACAGAGGCGAGGGAACTGTCGAGCGGAGATTTATCAGAAAGCATCTTTCCCAAAACTCCCTGCCCGTTCTGAACATTTTTAATGAGATCATCAATTCCTTTAATCGAATGATCAACATTACGCACAACCGATTGCACATCAGCGCCAAGAGTATTAACCACGTTAGCAAGCGTATCAAGTTTATAAGAGATCGAGCCGAGACTTCTATCCGCCGTAACAATTAATCTGTTCGTGTTGTTATAAAGATCATCGTTATTTACAAGTTTACCTATAGAACCGGAACCGTTATTTACTTTACCGACTATCTCAGCCAGATTCCGCGCCATATCTTTTGTGTACTCAAGCGTTCCTTTTGCTTCTTCAACCAAGGCGCCAAAATTTAACGGATCCTCCGCCATAATTGTTCCCCCGCTTTTAACTTGCTTTGAAGCGTTTGAACCAACATGCAAAACAATTATTTTGTTCCCAACAAGACCTTCCGTTTCAACCGAGGCGCGCATATCTTCTTTAATAAATGATTTGATGTCGGAGACTAAACGAAGTGTTACCTCAACCCTTGCCATAGAATCTTTCATAATTCTCAACTCGCTCACGTTCCCCACTTCAATACCGCTTAAGCGAACAGCAGCTCCTTTACGCAATCCTTCGATTGTTGAAAAATATGCTTTTACTTCAAAGGTAGAAGCAAAAAGAGATTGCTTGTTTCCCAACAGAAAAACCGCAACAAGAAAGAGTATTGACCCAATGAGAATAAAAATTCCCAGTCGTATGGTGCTGCCTTTTGATTCCATAAAAACTCCGTTAATCTTCTTTTGTATCACTCGTAAAAAAGTCATGTAAAAAAGGATCGGTTGAAGCGGTTAATTCCTTCAAACTTCCTTCATATTTAATTTTTCCTTTATCCAAAACTACGGCTCTATCGGAAATGATCTGTGCGCACGCTAAATCATGTGTAATACTGATAGAGGTCATTTCCAATTGATTTTGTAAATCTCTTATCAACCGGCTTATTTCTTTTGTGGTGATAGGATCAAGTCCCGTAGTCGGTTCATCGTAGAGCATCAATTTCGGTTCGGTGATAATTGAGCGCGCAAGCCCGATACGTTTGCGCATTCCGCCTGAAAGTTCGGAAGGCATTTTATCAACCGCATGTTCAAGCGAAACCATTTCCAATGCCCGTTTAACTTTTGCTTCAACTTCTTTTTTGGTAAAATAGAAATTCCTTATCAATGGAAAAGCGAGATTTTCTCTAACCGACATAGAATCATACAACGCCGCGCTCTGAAAAAGGAATCCGATATTTTTTCTTAATTCTTTTAATTCTTTGTTCGAAAGGGTATGAACATTCTTCCCTTCAATAAAAACTTCCCCTTCATCGGGCACTAAAAGTTTCACCATACATTTTAACAGAACACTCTTGCCTGTTCCGCTTTTTCCAAACACAACGAGATTTTCACCATGATCTACCGAAAGCGAAACGTCATCAAGAACAACAAAGTCATCAAACGCTTTTGAGATGTGCGATATTTTCACCATTTCTACGGCCATATCCACAACGTAATTTTTACAAGAACCGTATCGGTCACTAAAATCAACAAAGACGCAAGTACAACGGAAGTCGTAGAGGCTTTTCCAACCCCTTCCGTTCCTTTATCGGCGTTATATCCTTTGAAAGCGCCGACAATTCCAACAATAAATCCGAAGAAGAAAGTTTTACCAACACCCGGAAGGATATCACTAAATCTTATTGCTTCAACAACGGAGACTACATAAAGTTGCAACGACATATTTTGCGTTAAGATGATTGCAAGGTATCCGCCAAATATTGCAAGGAACACCACGTATAGCGTTAGCATCGGTAAAATTAAAGCACAGGCAATAACTCTCGTTACAACCAGATAACGAAACGGATCAATCGCAGAAACTTCCATCGCGTCAATCTGTTCGGTTACTCTCATTGAACCAAGTTCCGCTCCAATACCGGAACTTACTCTACCCGCAAAAATTAATGCGGTAATAACGGGACCAAGTTCCCGCACAACCGAGAGTGAAACCATCGCCGGTAAAACAGATTCCGCTCCAAACCGGGCAAGGATCGGTTGACTCTGCATCGCCAACACAACTCCGATGATAAAACCAGTAACACTAACTATCGGTAATGTTTTAACACCGAGTTCATCCATGTGTTTTTTAATTTCGTGAAATTCATAAGGAGGCATGAAGACATTTTTAAGGAAGCGGAAGCAGAATTCAAAGAACTGCCCTACACCGAAAAGGAAGCCGGAAAAGTTGTTATAGACTGCGCTATGTTTTTTTACAAGATTTTTCAATTATGAATACCGGTTACGTTAGATTCTTTTCTTTTGTTAAGATAAAAATAAGAAAAAATGTTTATCCAAGAAACCCGCCCGTGGAAAAGCTTAGAAAGCATTCTCGTAATGCTCGATCGATATTTCACCATTTAAGAACAAAATTGCAACCACGTCAAACCGGATATTTTCGTTCGTAATATTCTTTTCTGCAAGATACGCTTCTGTAATCTTTCTGATCTGACTCATTTTCCTTTTAGTTATCGCCTCCTCAGGTTTTCCGTACTCCAGACTTTCGCGTGATTTCACTTCAACAAAAACAAGGAATTCTTTATCTCTTGCAATAATATCGATCTCACCTTTTCCGTAACGGTAATTTCGCTCAATAATTTCAAAACCCTTTTCAATAAGAAGAGTAACGGCTTTTTCCTCCCCCTCTTTTCCTTTTTCTTTAGTTGAAGATGGCAAGCTGTCCTCCTAAAATATTTCTCAAAAAAGTTTTCCGGTGATACGGTGTGGCGCCATATTTCTTAACCGCGGCGATGTGCTCTGCAGTTGCGTAACCTTTATTCTTCTCCCATTTGTACTCTGGAAATTCGGCAGATAACTTTACCATAATTTCATCACGCACTACTTTAGCCACAATTGAGGCGGCGGCGATTGAAAAAGATTTCGCGTCTCCTTTTACAATAGTTTTCTTTGCAATCTCTGTTTGAAATGTTTTATTCCCATCTATTAGAATAAGATGCGGCGTTGCGCTTAATTTTTCAACCGATCTTTTCATCGCAAGAAGTGATGCTTGCAGAATATTTATTTCTTCGATGGTTGTGTGGGGAATAATTTCATAAGCGAACGTAAGCGCTTGTTTGGTAATTAAAGTAAAAAGTTTTTCACGTTGTACATGAGAAAGTTTTTTAGAATCGTTCACTCCTTCAATAAAAATTGACGGGTGAAACACAACAGCGGCAGCAACTACTGGACCAGCCAACGGTCCACGTCCGGCTTCATCTACTCCGGCAATTAATTGAATTTCCTTAGTACGGAAAGTATCGTCAAACTTTTTCATTTGCCAAACAAGATTGCGAACAAACCTATAATCATTTGCCATTTTAATAATCGACTTACTTTCCCGAAAGATTTTTTGTCATTCTCTTTGTGCAGAATAAACATACTATACATCAACATCGGAACAACTCCGACCGTGATGATCAGTAAAAATCTTGCGCTATAAATTTTTAAGAGAAATGGAACGAGCATCGCTATCAGCAAGAAAAGTCCGAACACATAAAGGAGGGTTTTGGCATGCTCAAAGCCATACTTTACCGGAAATGTAATAACACCGGCTTTTGAATCTCCTTCGGCATCCTCCATATCTTTTACGATTTCTCTCATCAAGTTTATAGTGAACGCAAAAATAAAAGGAAATACAACCGGACTTACTTTGCCCATGGCAACACCGCCAAACAAAAACGCAAGACCGGTAAAGAATGCAACGACAATATTCCCCAACAAGGGAATTTGTTTCAACTTATAAGAATAATAAAACGTTAGAACGACTGACCCAAGGACAATAAACACGGCAGAAATATTTACGAGAACTGACAAAGCTATTCCACCCGCTACAAATAAGAAATAAAGAAAAAGCGCTGTCCCTTTTTTCATTCCACCCTTTGCAAGAATTCTTTCAGGCCGATTGATCTTATCGATTTCTATATCGTAATAATCGTTGATGATGTTTGCAGAAGCCGCTATAAACGCTGCCGCAAAGGATGCAAAAAGTACTATAAATGTAACCCTCTTATTTCCTGAGCAGATAAATCCCGCTACGATAACTGTAAAAAATGTTATTGTAGCATTAATCGGTCGTATGATTTTCAAAACGTTTATGTGAATCTCTTCTTTGATTTATTGAGTTACATTACATACTTGTTAAGTGAAATATTCTTAATCTTAATCATGTTCTTAATCCTACTCGCTTTTCTATAATTAAGACAGATTATGAAAAAGATTAGGATTAAGATTAAGATTACGAAACCAATTCATTTTTTTGTTTAATGTGTTTCACTAAAATTCATTAATAATTCCAAAGTGGATTTTCCCTTCGCTGAAAGAATCTCCTTTTGCAAACGCAAAATTAACATTTAAAATCCCAAGTCCCGTCTCCACATGCAAACCAATGCCATACCCGATCTTTGTAGCGGATGATTTGGAAATATTCAGCGCAGAGTTTTCTCTTTGTAAAAAATATCCAAGATCAAAAAAAGAGAAAGCGAAAGTTCGTCTGGTTAGTAGGAAACGGTACTCAAGATTTGTCCACGCTATCCGCGAAGCAAGAAATTGATTTTCTCTATACCCGCGAAGTGTGTTTGTTCCCCCTAATAAAAACATATCGGAGATTTCAACTTGCGGACCTTGCAGCTCTTTCCCGTGCACTCCTAAAGCAAAAACCTGCCGTTTGAACGGTTCATAGTAAATGTTAAAGTCGGCAATAATTTTTTGATGGATTACGTTTGTTTCTGTTGAAGTAGTAATAAGCTGTGCCGGACCATTTATATTTTTTCTTGTGTAAACGTAAGCATTGGCAAAGTAGATACCTTCGGTTGGTGAGTAAGGATCATCACGGGAATCATATTTAAGTGTTAATCCGGTAGAAATTGAAGTTGCATTATAAACCGAAACAAAGCCGTAATCGTTAAGCGAAGGAATTACTTTTTCATAATCTAAAGTTCCGGAAACAGTAATGTCGCTCGTTGCTGTGTAATCAAGCGCAAAGCTGTATTTGCGCTGAACGTAAGAACTGTCTTGTTTCTTTTGGAACAATCCAAAATTAATATGAAACGGAAAGTCAAAAACCCATGGTTCATAATATTTCAGCTCAAGTTCTTGCGAGAGCCTGTCGATCTTCTGCCAGCGAAATGCAGCGGCTCGTCCGGTTCCAAAAAGATTGCGGAGACTTACATTTACCAAACCTGAAAAATATCCGTTTCCCGTTTTAGTATCGCCTGGAACGTAACCAATGATACCGTCGAAATTATTTGTTTCTTTTTCTTTCACGTCGATTTTTAAAACACCCTCATCCTTCTGTGAAAAATAAAATTGCGGCTCTGCCACGGGATCAAAAAAACGGAGACGGTTTAATCGTTTGGGAATTTCGTCAATCCTTTTCTGAGAATATTTTTCGTGATATTGCAAACCAAGTTCACGAATGATAACGTAGTCCTTCGTTTTAACATTACCTATTATTTCAAAGCGATCGAACGTGCTTTTTCTGTTTTTGTCAACGGAGAGGTAAACATCTGCAAAATGTTTTTGAGATGAAGAATCGTCGATGAACGAAACCGATTCAATTTTTAGTTTGGCAAATGGAAATCCCTCTTCGTCCAATGCATTAAAAGTCTGCTCGATGAAGTTTTCAATTATTTGTTTTGTAAAAATCGGACCTTCCATATCCTCTGCATTGCGTAAAATGTTTTTGTCGTTGAGCGAATCAATTCCGCTAAGAAATATTCGTTCGAGATACGTCGGCTCTCCTTCGGTTACAAACAACTGAATTTCATTGTTCAAACTATCTTCACCTTTGAGTGTAACAATACTATCAATCAGAAAATGAAAATATCCTGCGTCGTTATAAAACTGGTGGAGAGTTGATTCGATTCTTTGTTTACTGCTATCGAGAGGAAAATTTACTTTCACAGAAGCTATTTGCGTTGACAATATTTTTTCCGAAAAGACTTTGTTCCCTGAAAAAGTAATTTTCTGTTGCGCTTGCGGAAAAAGTAATTGGGGGAAAAGAATCAAAAAGAAGAAAATACTATTGAGGCGAGTCATCTAACAATTTCATTTTTTTGCCAATCGGCATCACGTTTATCTGTTTCCGAAGCTCTTCAAGAGATGCGAAATCTACCGCACAAATATCGAGGCGTTCAGCATTAGCTGCGCCAAGAGCAGAGGCTAATTTGCATGTTTCGGCAAAAACAAAATCATTGTGCCATCCATACACAACCCCCGCAACAAATGCATCACCGCTTCCGGTTGGATGAACAGCAGAAACTTTCGGCGGAACAATTTTAAAATGGTAATCAAAATTGGATGCAAAAATCGGAAGCTCTCCATCAGTAATAAATGCCTGTTTAATTCCCTTCTGATAGAGATGATCGAGAAAAGCTAATTTATCTTTTTCAGATTTCATTTTCACTTGCAGAGATTTTTCAATCTCTTCTGCATTGTTGTGAAGGATTGTGGGAGACGCATCGATACAGTTTGCAAGATGAGTGCCATACGTATCAACTACCGACACCTTATCATATTTATTTGCAAGCGAAATTCCGTAAGGGAAAATGTCGTCTGTAGATGTTGAAGGAGAAGAACCGGAGAATACAACGATCTCACAATTCTGGATCATCTTGTCAAGTTTTAATTTAAACTCGTTCGCTTCATCGGAACTTACAATATTATTTTCTTGAAAATAAGTTGAAACAGATTTGTTAGACTCATCCGTTATAACCGATGCAATCCGCGTTTCAGCCGCGGTTCGTATAAAGGAATAGGACAACTCTTCATGTTCAAGAACCGAACGAAAAATTTTTCCGTTAGCTCCGCCGGCAAAGGTAAATCCAAAACTTTTAGTCTCTAAATATTTTAATTGGCGATTAACGTTAATACCTTTTCCGCCCGCGCGGTACAAAAGTTTTCCATTTCTGTTTTCAGCATTGAAAGAAACGCTTTTGTGGTTTAGACAAATTTCCAACAGCGGATTGATGGTTACTGTAAGAATCATTTCTTTTACCGGTACCGTTCCAGATCGTTATAGAAAGGTGTGGTTAAACGATAATCGCCAAAACCGGTATTATCTACAAAAATAAACTGACGATTGATCTGGTAATACTCCCAAACTTCATACGGCTTGGAATCATATTCAAACGGATGTCGGTCAACCGAATTTGGCGCGCCGAGAATAATATATACCATCCCCATATCCGATTTCCAGCCTTCTGTATAGTGGGTGAAATGTATATTAGTATATTCAACACGCCGGTAATATTCGTTGAATGCTTCATTCTCCGGTGTTGCTTTATTCGGATCTTTTGATTTCCAGAAATTCAAAAATTTTTCAAGTCTCGCTTCAGAAGTTTTTGCTTCTTTAATCGAATCCAATTCGGCGGTAGTTGCAAGATAAATTAACTGAGCAATAGCTTTATCAACATTTGTGATTGAAGGGGGAACGCCTTCGAGCCGGGAAAAGAATCCTTTGTTAAATGTTGCTTTAGTTGAAGAATTTAGATCCTCAACAACAAGCGTAAAAACGTAATTATCCAGCGGAAGAGTAATGCTGTCGGTTTCAATTGTAATCCGGTTGATTCCCTGATGCAAATCTTTTTCCGAAGTTTTTTCGAGGATCGATATTTTCTCTTTTGAAGAGACATAATACTTCAATAAAACAAGTGTGGCGGAATCGGCATAAACTTCAGCATAAACAGAGATTTTCCCTTCTGCGGTTGAAATGATCTTTGAAATGTTCGGAAAGACTTTCTCCTTTCCGTCAACTGTCATTTTATTTCCAATAAATAAAAGATCACTAATATCAATTTTATTTTCGAATGCTTTTACTTTAAAGTTAGCGTCGTAGGAACTTTTCTTTCTGGAGTCCTTATCTTCAACGGAAATAACAAAAACGTACTCACCCGGTGTAAGTGAAAATGATTTCAGACTTAAATTAAAATTGGAACGAGAATGGGTTTGGTCAAAATCTTGCGAAGTGATTTTTTCACTCCAAAGTTTCTCCGTTAGTAAATTCTCTTTCTCTTTGCTATAAACTGAAACGGTAACTGTATATTCAGCTTTAAAGCCTGTACCGTCTTTAATAAATTGAAGAGAATTAAACGGAACCTGAACAAATACATCAACTCGTGTGGCGGCTGAACCTTCGGTTTTATAGTTGAGAAGTTCATAGTAAAAAGTGGGCAACCCCAATTTGTTGTAGGTATCGGTCGATTGTTCAACTTGTCCGAACAACTGTAAACTGACTAACAAAGCCATGGCAATTTTTACTGGTTTCATATTTCCGCCGTTAAACATTTGCATAAAGATCATACTCGTTACAATCAAAAACTTCAGCGTTATAGAATTTGCCGACTTTCAAAGCTTTATTTTTCATGGGAATTAAAACTTCTCCGTCAACTTCAGGAGCGTCTCTATAACTTCTGCCAATATAATAATCTCCTTCTCTACCTTCAACCACAATTCTTAACTTTTTTCCTAAAAGTGAAAGATTTTTTTCGTGAGAAATTGTCTGCTGAATTTCCATTAACTTGTTTTTACGGCGGACTTTTTCTTTCTCAGTAACCGGATCGCCTAAAATAAAACTTGGCGTGCTCTCTTCAACCGAGTAAGTAAAAACTCCGATCCTATCAAATTTAAATTCTTTTACAAATTCACAAAGTTCGTTGAAATCTTCTTTTGTTTCATTCGGGTAGCCGACGATGAACGTAGTGCGGATTGTTACACCGGGAATTTTTTTGTGAAGTTCATTCAACATCTCAACTGTTCTGCGTTTGGTTATTCCTCTTCTCATCGAACGCAAAACATCATCGGAAATATGCTGAAGCGGAATGTCGATGTATTTACATACCTTCGGATTGTTTGCCATAACTTCCATAAGATCCTCGGGAAAATGGGAGGGATAAACGTACATCAAACGTATCCATTCAATTCCTTCAATTTCACTTAAACGGGTAATGAGTTCAGCAAGATTTCTTTTTTGATAAAGGTCTTTACCGTAATCTGTGGTGTCTTGCCCAATTAAAATCAATTCTTTCGTGTGGTTCTTTGCTAAAAATTCTGCTTCCCTTACAAGTTCTTCAATTGATTTTGTTTTGTGTTTGCCTCGCATCAAGGGAATGGCACAAAATGAACAAGGATTATCGCAGCCTTCGGAAATTTTTAAATACGCTGTGTGAGATGGAGTTGTAAGCAAGCGTTCGCTAAGCAGTTCGCGTTTTAATTCACCGCCGATTTCTTTTATGATTCCTTCATAATTTTCCGTACCGAAAAAAACATCAACTTCCGGAATTTCTTTCTGAAGTTCATCTTTGTATCGTTCAGATAAACAGCCTGAAACGATAACTTTTTTTATTTTCCCTTCATTCTTTAATGCGATGGCGTTAAGAATTGTATTTACCGATTCTTCTTTTGCGGCTTCAATAAATCCACACGTGTTGATAATAACCGTATCAGCTTCGTTCGGATCATCTTTCAGTTTAAAATTGTTCGCTTTAAGTTGGCGCATCAAGCGTTCCGAATCAACCGTGTTTTTTGAACAACCTAACGTAATTACACTAACTTTGTTTTGTTTTGCCATTAATAATTTTTATCGTGAAATAAAATATTTGATATAAAGATATACGATCGGCACCGAAAATATTAGGGAATCAAATCTATCAAAAATTCCTCCGTGCCCCGGAATTATATTTGAAGAATCTTTTACACCGGCATCGCGCTTTAACAGGGATTCAATTAAATCTCCAATTTGTCCAACCGTTCCCAAAATAAATCCGATGATGATTACGTTCTGCCACGATAAAAAACCCACAACTAATAACTTTGCTGCGAGCATTGTTAAAATAGAAAAAATAAATCCGGCAATTGCTCCTTCCCAACTTTTCTTTGGACTAACACGTAAAAACAATCGATGTTTCCCGAAAGATAATCCGAAAAAGTAGGCTGCTGAATCGCAAATCCAAATTGTAGCAAGCATTGAAATTATTACCATCGCGCCATGTTGATAATCATCAAAATATTCTCTGAGCATTATGAAAGCACTGACGAACACTCCGATATATAAAATTCCAAGAAAGGTAACTCCAAGATTTAGAATAGCTGATTTTTTATTTCTAAAAAGTTCGTGCAAGAGAGCTATAAAAACAATGAAAAATAGAAGTGAAGAAAATTCAACAAAGCTGAAATATGCATTAAGAACAATAATCACTACCGCCGGAAGTCCAATGATGAGCGAACCGGAAACATCTTTCTTATTTGCCATGGAAATAAATTCAAAGTACGCTAACGTTCCGATGATGAGGGTAAATCCGAGAAAGAAGAATTTTCCCCAAAAACAAACTCCAAGAATTATGGGAATAAAAAGTATGGCAATTAAGGTTCTTACAAATGTATTTGACACCGTTATTCCTCGTCCGTTAAATGAGTTTGCTGATTTATGTTTTCTAAATACTCGCGGGCTAAAACTTCATCTTCTTTTCTTACAAAAATTTTTATTGCCGAAGCGTTTCCAAGAAAAGGATAATTGCTATCCTGTTGAGAAAGAATAACTGCAGTGATATCTGCGCTTTCCAAATTAGCTTTAATAATTTCCGCTTCGTACATCTGTGTGCAGATGGTGAGTAATGCAAAGTTATCTTCATTCTCTGAAATTTCTTCTTGAGACGAATCGATAAGTTCTGCGCCGCATTCAGTGCAGTATTCATTCGAAGTTTCAAACTCTCTTACGCAATTTGGGCAAAACATCATTTTCGCCTACTGAACTGAAGCCGCGGCGGCAGCCAGCTTCTTCTTACGATAATAATACTGAATCCCAACCAGCACGAGTACAAATAAGATTATCTGATATGCAAAAGAAATTAAGGTCGGGGTCAACTCTGCAGAACTGATTGCTTTCGCCTGTTCAAGTTCTGAATCTCCGAATACCATATACAAAACCACAGCCGATAAATTATTTATAAAATGAAGAACAACCGGAACGAGGATAGAATTGCTTTTGTAAGCTGAATATCCGAGATAAAGTCCAAGCAAAGTTAATGGCAAAAAAGCGTAGGGATTAAAATGATAAAGACCAAAAAATATTGCCGTAATTAAAGCTCCAAGAAACGGTTTATACTTCAGCTCAAAACTTTTTTGGATGAAACCGCGAAACATCACCTCTTCACAGACTGCAGGTGTAATGGCAACTACAGCAATTACAATCGCACCATCAATTGCAGAATTGATTTTTAGCAAACTTCCGTAGGAGCCTTCAACCAACTTATCAAGATAGTCGAGAGAATCTTTAACTGTGTGAATAAATCCATTCTGTTTTGCAATCTGTTCGAAATAATAATTTTGAATGTATAAATAATTTTGAAGAACCGGTGTTAACGCGATGATTCCAACCGTAAACAATCCTATCTCGATCCATGGGGCGGCGCGGAAACGGATAACCCGCGTGACATCTTCATAAATAATTTTAGAAAAGATGAGCGCCGGTAAAAGAATAAAAAGAACCTGACCCGCCATCGTTATTAAACGAAGCGCGTTCGGATCGGCTTTTTCAAACTCGGTTCCGAAAATTAGAATGGTAAGAAGTCCGCCAAAAATTTGGTAGAAGAAAAAACCACCGGCTAAACCAAGCAGACCGGCTTTTACCGGTGAAATTTTAGGCGTTAATTCAGGTTTTACATCAAGGGGAGAATTTCCCTGCCCGGAATTGTTGGAAGAATTCTTTAGAGGATCCTGATTTTTAAGATCATCCATAATTTATTTCTTTGCCTGTATTTTTCCGTTCAATCCTTCAAAGGCGCTTAACTCGGCATCAATTGCACCCACAATAACTTTGGTCTTAACTTTAACCGGAACTTTCAGATCATCATCGGAGAGCCATATCACTATAGTTCCTTCGCTTTTAAACAAACCACCTTCCTGCACTAACGGTTCAACCATCAGGCAATCGAACGTTCCGGCGCCCACGGTAATTCTTTCTTTCCCAAGAAAACGAACATCTAAATCGTACACTTTATCTTTATAGAAATTTTGAAGATGTACTTTATCACCGGTTTTCATTTTCGAGTAATTGAATGTTCGCGCTAAATAAAAAGCCGAAATAATATCGTTCACATATTTGGGAATATCATACGATCCGCCGGATGTTTTCGCTTTTCCTTTTCGCTGATCAAAAAAAGCGGAGAAATCTCTCGAATAATTTCCTTCACGGATGTGCTGCTCAAAACGCCATGGGAAGATTCCCTCCACATCAATATACGTTTCATAGCGGTCGCGCACTTTATAGATCCAATCAAAATTGGGAACGGAATTCACTTCGAATATAACTTTGTAAGTATCTCTTCCGGTAATTTTTTTTATTTCCGGGATTCGCATGGTAGCCACACCGGCAGTAACAAATCCGTACTTTACATCGAAGGTTAATTTTTCACCAACTTTAAAAGCTTTATTCTCAATTTTTCTGAAATTAGCTCCTGAGTTCTGACCCAAAAGCTTCCCGCTAACCAAAAGGAAAATCAAACATCCGGACAGGATCGGGAAAAGAAATTTTTTCATTAAAAGTCTCCGTTCTTTTGAAGCAACATATAATTTTTTTTGATTTCGGCAAAAACTTCGTCAATTGAAATTGAAGCCATACAGTTTAACTTTTCGCATTGTTCGCGTGTACAATTGGTGCAATTTATCGTCGGTTCAAAGATGGATTTCTTTTCGGTGAACGGTCCCCAGCGTCGCACCGAACAAGCATCGATCTTGGGATAAAACCCGACAACATATTTTTTTAGTGCTGCCGCAATATGCAACGGTCCGGTTGAATTTGAAATAAAGATTGCCGATCTCTCAATTAAAGCAATTAGCGAAGGGAGCGAAAAAAGTCCGGCAACATTTATGCTGTTTTCATTCACCACGAGCGATTGACAAATTTCTTTTTCGCTTGCCGAACCGGTAATTAAAATTTTAGTGTTCAGTGTTAAAAGATTTTCTACCAACTGCTTCATTTTGTTCAACGGCAAATCAACGGCGCTTCCGCCGCTGCCCGGGTGAACAATGACGAGCGGCTTCGAGTTATCAATTTTATTTTCAAGAAAAAATTGTTGAACGTCGCGTTTCCCTTCTTCGCTGATTTGGAGGTGAAAATCGGCTTCACCAAAAGTTAGTTGTTTATCGATGTCGAAAACTTTTAACAGATTCAAATTGTATTGCAGTTCATGGCGTTCGGCATATTTGCGATGTTCATAAATCTTTTTTGTAAAGAAGAAAGAATAGGAGCGGTATCCTGTTCCGATGCGGTTTTTTATTCCGGTAAGAAATAAAATGAACGCTATTCTGAAAGTCGGGTAGACTACGATGCAGCTATCGAATTTTTTTGATTTTATTTTGCGCACGTTTGAGATCAGCGTTGGAGTATTATCGATTTCATCAAGCGTAATTACATCGTCGATGAAAGGATTATTTTTTACTAAATCAACCGTGTAGTTTTTTACAAGAAAGGTAACTTTACAACCGGGAAATTTATTTTTAATCGCCTGAGCAAGCGGAAGTGAAAGAACTACGTCCCCAATTCGGTCGGTGCGCACAAGCAATATGTTTTTAGGAGTAATCATTTTTTAGAAATAAACGGATTATCTTTTATATAAAATCGCCAGGGCAAATCTATTGATTTCTTAATTCCAATTCTTGAGGTACAAACAATATTTTTTTTCGAGACTTTCTCTCCTTCCGTAATAAAAATATCATTGCCGCAGAGGTCAGTTCCGTTCTCAAGTTTTGAAATACCAAACGCTTTGCAAATTTTTCCCGGACCGTTGGTCAAATTTAATAATTCTTTTCTTGTAACTTCATTTTTTAGAAATCTTCTTTGCGCCATTAAATCGATTCCTTCAACCGGTTCAAGCGCGCGGATTAATACTGCCGAACCGATCCCTTCTTTATCGCACACAACGTTGCAGCAAAAATGATTTCCATAGATAAAATAAACATACAATTTCCCGCCGGAAGCAAACATCAATTCATTTCTTTTTGTTATACCGTTAAACGAATGAGACGCTTCATCATCCTTTTCTGTGTAAGCTTCAACTTCAACTATTTTTCCTGCCAAATATTTTTGGTTGAATCTTCTTACAAGATATTTCCCCGGAAGTTTTTCAGCTACATGAAGCGCATCTTGTTGATAAAAATTTTCCGGTAATTTTTGAGAGTGTTTACTATTCATTTGAGAATGAGAAGTGAAACTTTGAAGTTAGTCAAGGTTATACTTGGCTTGAAGTTCAGAAATTCTTGCAAGGAAGTATTCTTTTTTTGCCGGGTTTTTGGGGATTAAGCGCTTGTACATCTCAATCGCTTCTTGGAATTCTCCCTGCGCGACATAAATTTTTGCAAGTGTTTCAGAAGCTATTTTTACCTCTGAAGGAAAGTCGGAATCCTTTTCGATTTCCCTTGTCTGATGTTCCGGCGGTGGCATTTTTATTGCCGCAATTTGTTCGGCAATTTCATCAAGCCGGTCTTCAAAATTATTTTCTACGATCAAAGGTTCGGAATCATAAATATCCGATGCGCTTTTTCCTTCGTCAAAATCATTTTCAAAAGTAAAAGGTTGGCGTGGAATTTTACCGAATGCCGAGCGAAGTTTTTTACTTGATGCAACTTCTTCGGCAAAAAAATTATAAGAGGTTTCAGAGTTGATCAGTTCGCATCCTTTTTTAAAGGAAGCTAACGCCTCGTCATACTGTCCGAGCATAGTTAAAGCCTTGGCAAGCACAATATAAGCGGTTGGATAATTTGGGAAAAGACCAAGACCTTGAGTTAATATTTCAACGGCTTTCTCTACGTTATTAGCAAAAATCTCCGTGTTTGCCTCTCTGACAAACAACGGAGATTTTTTATTATACTCGTAAATTAAACTTACTTTTTCATCGAAAATATTCTTTGCGGTCTTTCCCACTTTAAAACCTATTTTTTAGAATAGGCATGTCTGATGGAAGTTACCGAGACGAAAGAAAACCCGATAAAGAATAACAACTGGAACGGAATGGCAGCAATTTCTAAAAAGTAAATTGAAGAGCCGATGCCAACCAAACAATAAAGCGCCATAATCAATTCTACAATTACGGATGGTTCCAACTTTTTGTTCACGTATTTGTTGTTTGACCATGAATCTTTTTGATCGACAACTTTAAATTTCGGAGTTCTAACAAATTCACTTTTTCTACTTAACAAACCTTCAATTACCGCACGTGAATTATTAACCGCAAAGCCCATACTTCCCGCCATAAAGAGCGGAAAGAGAACAATCTTTTTGCGCCAGTCGGTTCTAATATCTTTTTGCGAATAAAGATAAAACATAAAGGAGCCGATGAAAGCAAGAATAAAAATTGACATTACGGCAAAATATGCTTCATGCGAACCGCTGTTCTTAATAAAGATTAACGGAACATTCAGGATTGCGGCTAAAAGAATAAACGGGAACGCCAAATTATTTGTTAGATGAAAAGTCGCTTGAAGTTTTACTCTCAAAGGTAATTTTGATTTAAGAACCATCGGGAGAATTTTCTTCGCGGTTTCGATAGCGCCTTTTGTCCAGCGGAATTGCTGAGCTTTTAACGCATTAATTTCTGATGGTAATTCTGCAGGAGAAGTTTCATCACGGAGGAAAACAAATCTCCAACCCTTTAATTGCGCGCGATAACTTAAATCTAAATCTTCTGTTAACGTATCGGCATGCCAGTTACCGGCGTCTTCAATACAACTTCTTCTCCAGATACCGCCGGTTCCGTTAAAGTTGATAAAAAATCCGGCTTTGTTTCTTACGTTCTGTTCGATAACAAAGTGCCCGTCGAGAGCTAATGCTTGAGCTTTAGTTAAAATTGAATAATCGCCGTTAAGATGTTCCCAGCGGGTTTGTACCATGCCGATTTTTTCATCGGTAAAATGAGAAAGTGTTTTCTTTAAAAAATCTTTTGCGGGAATAAAATCTGCGTCAAAAATGGCAATGTATTCGCCTGTCGCAGTTTTCATTCCTTCTTTTAACGCACCGGCTTTATAACCTTCGCGCAACTCTCTACGTACGTGAAGAATGTTGAATCCGAGCGCTATCTTTTCAGCAACCTTGTTAGCTACTAAATTTACGGTTTCATCAGTTGAGTCGTCGAGAACTTGAATTTCCAAATTGTCTTTCGGATAATCGATCTCGCAAACAGAATCAATTAACCGTTCAACAACATATAACTCATTGTATAATGGTAGCTGGATTGTCACCTTCGTACCAGGATTAATCTCAACATCCGCAGCGGGTTTAACGTTTTTGTATTTGTTGTAATAGTAGATCATAAAAAATCCATGACTACTAAACACAAATAAGATGAACAATGAAACGAAATATGAGATAAGTACTATCTCATCCATAACTTCTCCTATAAATTAAATTACCAACCTGACACAGTATCTAACAGAATATCATCACTTATTTTATTAATTGCTTCTTGAATGCCTGAAGTTCTTTCCGAAATTCCACCGGAATAATCACCATAGTTAGAGAATTGCTTTTCAAAAACGGTTCGCCTTTTGACCAAATCTTTGAAAGTAACTTGAACAGTAATCGTTAATCTTCTTGACGCAACATTTTCCCCGGCAGAAACAATTGCCGGAACATCTGTAAGTGAAACAATAACACATTCAAGAAGCGCATCGGCGCTGCTTTTCTCAGAAATTTGTAGATTGTTATCGTCTATAAATTTCTGAGTTAATTTTTCAGTAAGTAATTCTCTCAATCCCGGTTCAGCCGAACCGCTTCGATCTTCGGCAAAAGGGATTGCAATTGTTTTTAGATGTGGAGCAACGGAAGCTCCGGAAAATGAATAAGGGCATCCGAAACACCCCGCAAAAATACTGAATATTCCGATGAGAAACAACAAAATGAACGGTTTTAGAAACGATCCGGATTTGATAAAATTATTCGTTATTTCCACTTTTTGCCAACTTTTTAAAGGTGATACTCTTTTATTTTTCTGTACAACGTTCGCTCGCTGATTCCCAAAATTTCAGATGCAATTCTTTTATTCCCTTTTGTTTTTTCAAGAGCAAGTATAACCGCTTTTTTGCTCGCCTCATCAAAACTTTGAACCACATCGGGTTCATCTTTTATTTCAAGATTTTCTTTTTCTTTTTGTAAAAGAATTTCTTTTATGTCGAGGATGTCTTTCTTCAGTTCAAAGAGGGCGCGATAAATGAATTCCCTCTCAACCTCCTCGGAACTTTTTCGAGTAACAACAGGAAAGTTCATAGAAGTTTCCAACTTCGGAGTTGGAATAATCTGCTCGAAAATCTCTTTCGTGATCCTTGCATTTTTTGTAAGTGCTATTGAAGTTTCAACAGCGTTTTTTAATTCGCGCACATTGCCGGGCCACGGATAATCGTGCAAATAATCTAAAGCTTCGTCTGAAAAAACCGGTTTTGCAGTTTTATTATCTTCAGCAAATTTATCTGCAAAGAAGTAGACTAATTCAAAAATATCGATCTTCCTTTTCCGGAGCGGCGGAATGTGAATCGTTACTGCTTTTAAGCGGAAAAAGAGATCTTCCCTAAATCTTTTTGCATCAACTTCGTTTTGTAAATCTTTATTGGTCGCAGCAAGAAAACGGACATCAACTTTGGTAAGCGTCTCTGCCCCGATGCGCATAAATTCCTTCGTCTCGATCGCGCGGAGTAGTTTTACTTGCGTTGTGATCGGCATTTCGGCAATTTCATCGAGGAATAAAGTTCCGCCGTTTGCAAGTTCAAAATATCCTTTGCGTGCATCGGTTGCGCCGGTAAATGATCCTTTTGTATGACCAAATAATTCGCTTTCCAAAATTCCTTCCGGAATTGCACCACAGTTAACGCTTATCAACGGTTTCTCTTCACGTCGGCTTGCGCTATGAATTGCCCGTGCAAAAACTTCTTTACCTACTCCACTCTCACCGAATATCAAAACAGAAATATCGGAAGCGGCGACCTGAATGATGATATCCATCAAGTCGTGAATTTCTTTTGACTTTCCGACGATTCCGAATTTTTTTTGTAGTTGTTCTATGGTCATCATTTATATTGAGTTTACTTCTGCAAAAATAAGAAATAAATCGATTGTATAAAGAAAGATGAAAAAGTTTGGAGAAGAATTCATGGATCGAGGTTGATAATCTGCTGATAATTTTAATGTCGTCTCTACTTTGAAACGATTCTACCGTTTAGTTGAAAATCGTTATTTACTTTTTCGAGAATTTTTTCGGCTGATTTTTTATCCTCAAATTTGCCAAGGTAGACCACGTTAAAAATTGTTCCCGCTACATTTTTTTCAACCAATTCAACTTCGTATCCGGAATCCTCAAGATCGGTTTTCAACGCTTCAGCATTTTTACTATTGCTGAACGCACCGACTTGAATAGTGAATTTAAAGTTTTCTGCTTTAGCAGAAACAGTTTCTTTCTCTTCATTTTCATTTGAACTTACCAGCGAAACTTTTTCGATCGAAGCAAGATAGGTTGAGTTTGGATAATCGGTTTTTAATTTGTTCCAATAGAAAGCGGCTTCTTTCTCATCTCCAACGGCGGTGTAGTAACTATAGATTCGAAAAAGCGCGGCATCGGCATAATTTGATTTTGGAAACACTTGAATAATTTTCTGATATTTTTCGTTAGCTTTTATACCATCTTCGGTGAGAAGTGCAGAGAGAAAAAGTAATGAAGGATCTCCCGGATTCCGCTTCATTAAAGGCTGAAGTTCTTCTTTAACTTCGTTGCCTTTCCCTTCTTCAACTTTTTTTAACAGCGGAACAATATTGTATTCCTGCGAAAAGGATTTTTCCGTAAAAAAGAAAAGTAGCGTTGCAAAGACAATAAAATTTTTAAATGACTTTATCATTCAAATCCAATTATTAAACTGCTAATCTTACTTCGGTAGGATTTTTTCTATCGATAACCGAGACGAGTGAACCAAATAACGTTGCCGAAGTTGCACGGTTAATTAAAACCCCAACATAATCTCCTTCTCCAATATTTTCATCACGCGGGAAAATAACAACTTTATTCGAGTCGGTTCTGCCGGATAAAAAGTCTTCTGATTTTTTACTTGAACCTTCAACCAAAA
>JAUYAB010000087.1 GCA_030693705.1 Ignavibacteria bacterium
CAAAGAATGGATTAGAAATAACCAAAGAATTAAAAGCATCGAAAGCATATAAACATATACCGATTATAGCCGCGACTGCTCATGCGCTTGAACGTGATCAAATCGCAGCTTTGGAAGCCGGATGTGATGCCTATTTGTCTAAACCGTTTACAAAAGCTTCACTGCTGGAAATGATACGTGTTACCATTGGCTAAAGATATGTATATTTTTAACTGAAACATTTTAATCTGAGATTAATTACATAAAGTGGTTCAATTTATTATATTTGAATGCATGAAGTTATGTAAAAGATAAAGTTTGTTCTTTGTCTACTTGATCTTTATAGTAAATAATAGTCTAACGTTTTAAATATGCAAAAATTTTATTTCGAAGTAGTAATAGCTCTCATCATCTTTCTGTTTAGTGAAGCGGTTACGGCGCAATTTAGTTCTTTTGCTTTTGAACGCTTTACGATAGAAGATGGTTTATCTAACAATTCAATTAACGCCATATTGCAAACGAGCGACGGCTTTTTATGGGTTGCCACAAAAGATGGGTTAAATCGATTCGATGGACAAAACTTTGTTGTCTTTAAGCACGATCCGAACATAGAAAACTCGCTGCCGGAAAATTATATTATGAGTTTGTTTGAAAGTCGCGACGGTTCTTTTTGGGTGGGAACCTGGGGAGGCGGTTTATGCAAATATGATCCGGTGCACGAATCATTTATAAAAATAAATACCCGGCTTGAAAACGATTCTTACGTTCAATGCATTAGCGAAGATGATTCCGGCTGGCTCTGGTTTGGCACTTACACCGGGGGACTTTTCAAATATCATCCCAAAACAAAACAGGCATTCAGTTTCAATATAAATACCAACGGTCCGCTAAAAATAACCAACAACAACGTTACCTCACTTGCAATAAATGAGGATAATAGTCTGTGGATTGGAACATGGGGAGGTGGATTTTCTTTTTTTGATGAGAAGAAAAATATTGCAAAGCATTTTCTTCACAGCGCCGATAAAAATTCTTTATCGCATAATAACGTATGGTTTGTACAAAAAGAAGAAGGTGAAAAGGTTATCGTCAGTTCAGATTTCGGATTTGATCTTTTTGATCCTAAGACGAATACCTTCACTCACAACGCAAATATTGATAAAAAATTTGAAACGATTTTGAATTCTCCAATTCGGCAGAGCTACCGCGATAGTTATAACCGCCTTTGGATCGGCACGTATGAGTACCGCGGGCTATTCATGGTTGAAAAAGACCGCAACGGGGAAGTAAAAATCCAACACATGGTAAACGAACAAGATGATCCGCAATCGCTGACAATGAATAGGATCAGATGGATCTATCAGGATCACAAAAAAAATATTTGGATTGGAACTGAAGACGGATTGAATAAACTTCCTGCTACAAAACCATTTGCTCATTACCGGTTTTTTCCAACACGGAAGATGAGTTTGGGTGGAAGAGTGGTAAGCGGAATTATTGAGGGGAGAGACAGTATCCTCTGGGTCGGCTTTAACGGCTCTGGTTTTGATAAGATAGATTTGAGAAGAAATAGTGTCGAACATTTTTACCATAGCCCGACTAACAGAAACTCTCTAAGCGAAAATGACGTAACCGCAATCTTTGAAGATAAACTGGGGAAAGTATGGCTCGGGACCACTCACTCCGGTTTAGATTTGTTCGATCCGAAGACGCGTTCATTTAAACATTTTATCGCTGATACAAAAAATCCCGCAAATGCAGATCTAAATTGGATCCAGGCAATCATGGAAACAAAACAGGGAGATTTATTAATAGGCACAAACGCCGGACTCGAAGTCTATGACCGCACTTCTGAAACATTATCTCCGTTTAATCCAATTGTAAATGAGAAAAAGTTTTTTCCAAAAGTTTTTTCAACTAACGCGTTGTTTGAAGATAAGGAAGAAAATCTTTGGGTGGGAACCTGGTTAGATGGACTTTTCCGTTACGATAAACGAGCTCAAAAATTTTATCGATATGTGTCCGACGCTGCAAATACATACAGCATAAGCGCAAATAAAATTACGTGTGTTATGGAAGATTCGCAAGGATTTATCTGGATCGGCACACACAGCGGCGGAATAAATAAATTTGAAAAATCGACCGGCAGATTTTATCATTTCTCAACCAAACATGGTTTGCCAAATGATGTTGTCTTCGGAATTCTCGAAGATGGTGACGGAAATCTTTGGATCAGCACACTGAATGGTTTATCAAAATTTGATCCGGGGAGAAATAAATTCCGCAATTATGACGTTGCCGACGGCATAACGCATAATCAGTTTAACTGGCACGCGAGTTTTAAAAATCGTAACGGACAAATGTATTTCGGTACAATAAACGGATTCATTTCGTTCAATCCTGATTTGGTAAAAATAGATCCCGTTCCTCCATCGGTTGCACTAACTTCTTTTAAAGTTTTTGGCAAAGAAGCCGCATTACCGCAGTCGCTTCCGGCAACGAAAGAAATCTTACTTAACTACGATCAAAACTTCTTTTCAGTTGCGTTTGCGGCTTTGGATATTGCCCCAAGGCATAAACATCAATTTAAATATTTTTTGGAAGGGATTGACCCCGACTGGGTTTTATCGGAACAGCAATCAATTGCATTTTATACCGACATCAATCCGGGCAAGTATAAATTTTTTGTAAAGGCATGCAATGCAGATGGAGTATGGAGCAAACCGGTAACGCTGTCGATTATCATTTCTCCTGCGTGGTGGATGACGTGGTGGTTCAAGGTGATGATCGGGATCAGTATTATTGTGCTTGGATATCTCGCATATTTATATCGATTGAGGCAACTGTTAGCAATTCAAAATATTCGTTTAAATATTGCGAACGATCTTCACGATGAAATAGGGAGTAATTTGAGCAGCATTAGCGTAGATAGCCAGATGCTCTTACAAGGTTCTTCTTTGAATGAGACGGAACAAGAACTTGCTTCCTTCATCAGTAAAACAGCAAAAGAGACAGTAGAAACGATGCGCGATATTATCTGGTTCATTAATCCTAAAAATGATTTCGACACGGACATGGTTATCAAAATGAAAGAGACCGCAGCGAAACTTTTAGCGGGAATTGTCTGGACGTTCCATACTACTGCCGACGTTAAATTGGAAAAATTTAATCTGGAAGCGAGAAGGAATATTTTTCTTATTTACAAAGAAGTGCTCCATAATATTGTTCGGCATGCCGAAGCAAAGACTTGCCTGATCGAGATGAGTGGAAATGCAAATTCAATTTTGCTGCTGATTAAAGATGACGGTATCGGATTCGACATGAAAAAAGTTCAACAGAATAACGGACTTCGCAGCATTCGAAGAAGAGCGGAAAAAATTAATAGCGTTATTACATTAACAAGCGAAGAAGGAAAGGGAACTTCAGTTTCTCTTGTTGTTCCTTTTGGTAAGCAAAAAAGCAAGATATATTAAAACTCCAAGCGTTGAGAACTTAATTGAAAAATACCCTTATCGCGGTATGGGAAAATTGATGATTCGTTAAGAAATTAGATATGATGAATACACCTAAAACAAAAAATATTAGTAACGGTTCGCACAACATCTGGTTGATCGAGGATAATGCCCACTTCCGGAGAACGATGCAATGGCTTGTAAACAGAGCGCCCGGCATGAAGTGTACGCATTCGTTTGAATCGTGCGAAGATGCTTTAATAAAATTGAAGGAAGAAGAACTGCCGGAAGTAATCCTTCTCGACATTAATCTTCCCGGAATGAACGGAATTCAAGGAATAGAAAAAATAAAATTGATTTCGCCGGAAACGTACATCGTTATTCTTACCGTGTATGATGATAATGATAAAGTGTTTGATGCGCTTTGTGCCGGGGCTTCAGGGTATTTGTTAAAAGATTCGGCGCCGGAAAAAATAATTGACAGCATTGAAGAAGCGTTAGCCGGCGGTGCGCCGATGAGCATCCAAATTGCGCATAAAGTTTTGGAAATATTCAGCCAGCTAAAACCTAAAAAATCCGATTATGGTTTAACCACAAGAGAAAAAGAACTTCTTCAGTTGATGACTATCGGACTTTCGCGGCAGCAGATCGCCGATAAATTGTTTATCAGTTTTCACACGGTAACCACGCACTTAAAAAACATTTACAGCAAACTTCACGTGAACAGTAAATCGGGCGCAATTTCAAAAGTGTACAAAGAGAATATTCTCTGACGTTTTCTAATTCATCTTCCAGTTCTTAATCTTAATCCTAATCATAATCTTATTCCGGGCAATAGTCATTTGTCAGTGTCATTAGACAGATTTTAAGTTAATAAAAATTAATAGAAATTTACCACACAGAATAGTATCAATGTTTATTTAATTCTAGAAAACCTTCGAGGTTTTTTAAGAAGTCTCAACAAAAGTGAAAAATCCCGGAAACCTCGAAGGTTTCAAAACTGATTTGTTGCGACCTTGGCGAGATTAAAAATAAGGATCGATTGATACAAATTCTTCATTCTCATTTTTTCACTTCTTCTTCTTACCACAAGCAAGCTGCATCCCCTACTAAGTTACAACCATCAAGCGTTTAATCTCTTTTCCCCTCAAAAGGAAAAACCGTTTTCTTTAAGAGAACAAGAAAATACTGAACAATGAAAATGGTTTTCGTTAAAGGAAATGTCTCTTACTTAAAGCAAAAAGAAAAATACTGTTAGCAAAAAAGAAAAAGCAGAACATCAAAAACGTTTTGCTTAACATCCAAAATGGTTTACTGTAAAGAGAAAGGGAAATGCTGTAAACAGGAAGAGAAATCGCTGAAGCAAAAAGGAAAATCCCTTAAGGGAAAATGGTTTTACGAAGAAGAAAAAGCTTTTGCTTAAAGCAAAAAGGAAAATACTGTAAGCAAAACGGAAAATTACATACATGCAACGAGCGATACTGAACATGAAAAAGCTTTTCCCGAACAGAGAAAAGAAAAAGCAGAACATGAAAAATGTTTTTGCTTTAAGGGAAATAGAAAAGCATGATGCAAAAAACGGTTTTCCTTAAGGGAGAATGGTTTTGCTTAAAGGAAAAGCGCGAAAATAGAGCAAAAACAAAAAAATGAAAAAGTAACGAGTTAACAGTTCAACTTCTTCCAGTGCTTCTAGTAACCAAATTCTTTCACGAAGTGACACGAAGTTTATTCACGAAGAACCACGAAGAGAACTTTGAGCAGGTCCTAAAGTTGAAGGTTGAACGTTGCTTGCGAAAGAAAGAAGTTAAAGACTGATAACTGTAAACTAAAAAAACCTCTATTTGATAAATTGGAAATAAAATAGAATCTCCTTAGGTTTGTCCATAATAATTATTGAGAGATGAGGTTTCTTTATTTCTGAGATAGTTTTACATAGAAAAATATTACCGAACAGGGTAAGCGATACGTTACCCTCTCACCTTTTATTACCTACAAAGAAAATACGAACAAAAGAATTTTATTTAAAAGTATTTAAATATCATTTATATAAATTTGAGATAAAAATAATTAATTTGGCGGTGGTGGGTTTTAAAATAACACACCGTTATACAGCATAAAGAAAATGGAAAAAGTACTAGGTAGTCCCCAATCAATATTATGGGCGTATTACAATATTTTGCGAATTCTTATTCTGGATTTTCACAACACAACCGACGAAAGTGAGAAAAAAGAAAAAGCTTTTTTAGTTATCATAGTTTCAGTTACAATTATAGAGGCTTTCTTAAATATCTATTTTTTTCTTCTTGTTAGTGAAGAAAAATATTCACACCACATGGAACATCTAAAAAATGAAATAAAGAAAACAACTTTTCCTTTAGATAAAAAAGTTAATCAATGGCCTATGCTTTTATTTAATAAAAATGTTGATTTCGGGAGCGGAGTCGGTCAAAAATTTATGAATTTAAAAAACCTTAGAAATAAATTACTCCATTTCCAATCGGATCATAACGAATTGGATATTAAAAATATTAAAATTACTAAGCTATTAGATATTACTATTTATGAAGAATTAGCTCAATATGATGTTGATAGTTGTCAATCAATTGTTCTTGATTTTGCTTCTGAAATTTTTCGTTTAGCCGGTATTCAAGAAGATAAGATTCCACATTTTATTCATTCTTGGTTTGGAGATCTATCTCGTATAAAAGGTAAAAATGCTAATAACCTCTTTAATAAGTAAAGAATCAAGAAAAGAATAAATATCGCCGACAATCCGCAAATGCTAGTATGCAGCGACAATGTAATTGTAAATAGTTAATCCGGTGGTGTTGCCTTTTTTTACAAGGTGACACACAAACTAATTAAACTATGTTCCGTAAAAATTAATTGGAGTAAAGTATGAGTAAAAAAACAAAAGAAGTCTATCAATTCAAAATTACGTTAACAAGTTCCGATCCATCAATTTGGAGAAGGATATTGGTCCCGTCTAATTATTCATTTTGGGATTTACACGTCGCTATTCAAGATTCAATGGGTTGGCTTGATTACCATCTTCATTCATTTTCAATAAAAGACCCGATAACAAATGATAAAGTAGAAATTGGAATTCCCGATGAAGAATATGACGCATTTGATAGAAAAGTTTTGGCAGATCACAGAGTAAAAATATCGAAATATTTTAATGAGAATAATCGCAATGCCAGATATGAGTATGATTTTGGAGATTCGTGGATACACACAATCAAGTTTGAGAAAATTATCCAAGCAACAGATGGTGAGAATTATCCAAAATGTACTGATGGCCAGATGGCTTGTCCACCGGAAGATTGTGGCGGAATTGGTGGTTACTACAATTTATTGTCTGTCCTAAGTGATCCTAAAAATGGAGAATACAATGAAATGATTGAATGGTTAGGCGGAGAGTTTGATCCGGAAAAATTTGATCCGAAGGACATATCGTTTGATGATCCGAAAGAAAGATTTGAACAAATGAATGAAAATTAATTATCACAGAAATGTTGCTTGATTTTTCTAATCTCTTTTTAACTGATTTTTCTCTTGCTTTTATGGGTGCATTACAGTGTATTGATCTATTATTATGCATGTTGAATACCTTTAATAAATAAATTAGCAGTAATAACATCTGGAGAACAACACCATGCCAAATTCATTCAACCGCCGTGATTTTATAAAAACAGTTACTCTTTCCGGAGTTTCAATTGCTTTAACTAATTCTATAGGTGCAAATGCCCACTTCTTTGATGGTGAGTTTCCGAGAATTAAGAATGAATTCTTTTCTATAGAGTTCGATTTGAGCAAAGGAGTATTTAATATTTCAAAAAATAGTGGCGAACTGTTTATAATTGACGCTACTACTAATTTAAATTTTATCGGCGGTAAACGCACCATTACATCAAATTCGTATCGGCACTATGTAGAAACAAAGCGAGTTGATGATAAGCTAGGTTCCGGAAGTATGTTAATTATTACTTCTAAAGATTTAGAAAAGAAACTCGATTTCGAACTTCAGTTAACATTATATAAGGGTTTTCGAGCTGTTATTATTGAAGCAATTTGTACGAATGTTTCTAATAGCGGACTAATAGTCAATAGCATCGAGCCAATATCGGTAATTGGTAGCGGCGGTAGTTCGATGCATTTTGCCGGGGTAAAAAAATGTATTACCAATGGTGCGCTATATTATGATACCGGTATGATTCACACATTTGGCACACAATATAAAAAGCCGGAGCCTTACGGAGAAACCAAAGGAGGAAAACTTAGTAGCACCGTAATCAATGCGAATTTTGATACGGCGCAGAGTTGGTGGAATGCCGGTTTATTCTCTGGCTACGATAAAGAAGGCTTAGCAATGGGTTACATAGAAAATAATTTGGGACTTGGGCGGCTGCTAATATCTAAAACTGGGTTACATAAAATTGAGTTTGTGGCTGAATCGGTATTTGCACCCGGTTGCGTATTAAAACCCGGACAAAGAATTAGTTCAAACCGCTTTATGATTAATACTGACAGCAATCCATATTCAGTTTTGGAAACTTACGCCGGAGTTTTAGGAACTTTAAGCAATGCGCGCACGCATTCTATTGCTAACGGTTGGTGTAATTGGTTTTATACATACGAACATATCTCTGAGGCTGAAGTGATTCGTAACGCAGAATTTGCTTCACATCATATAAAAGACTTTGGCTTTGAGTTTATTCAAATAGATGAAGGGTATCAAAGATGGCATGGTGACTGGGAGGGTAATGAACGCTTTCCGCACGGCATGAAATGGCTTGCTGATAAAATAAAAGGATTTGGTTTAAAGCCGGGTCTCTGGATTGCGCCATTTCTTATTTCAGAACCAACATGGGTATTTCAAAATCATCCAGAATGGTTATTAAAACATCCAGATGGTAGCTTAAAGCGTGTAGGTCCATGGCCGGATGAAAATACTGATTGGGCACGCAACGAGAATCCAAAACGATATGGACTTGATATTACCCATCCGGGTGCTGCGAAGTGGCTCTTTGAACTACTTGATATGGTTGTAAACAAATGGGGCTATGAAATGGTGAAGATCGATTTTGTTGCTTGGTCTCTTTTATCAGCTGATCATTTCTATGATCTGTCGGTAACGCCGGCACAAGCCTATAAAAAGGGTTTAGAAATAATTAGAAGTGCTGTGGGTCAGCATTGTCATTTGCTGGATTGCGGCCCTGGTCCGGTTTCAGCCGGGTTGATTGACAGTATGCGTATAGAACTCGATCAGAATTATGGCTATTCGAAAGAAGTTTGGAAGCAGTATTTTCAAGATTCATCATGTAGTGCAGCTGCAGTAGCCAAGCGTTATTATTTTCATAAAAAAGCATGGATAAATGACGCAGATCATATTTGTATAAACTTGCTCTCTTATTCTCAGGCTGAGGCAGCAGCAACTATTATTGCACTAAGCGGCGGTAATGTTATTTCTGGAGATCGACTTCCGGAACTTGATATTACTAGGCTAGAAATTCTAAAAAAAATAATGCCTTCCTTTGGTGAAGCTGCTCTTCCAGTAGATCTTTTTGATTCCGATATACAATCTACCTTTGCACTAAAAATCAAAAAACCGTTCGCTAGTTGGACTGTTGCCGGATTTTTCAACCCGGATTTATCTGTCGCAGTTCAACGGAAGTTTCCTATTGAGCGCCTTTGGCTCGACCCGAAAAAAACTTACCTCGCTTATGATTTTTGGAAAGAAAAGTTTGGCGGTGAGATTTCCGGCGATATTAATATTTCGGTACAACCTGGTAGTGTAACTTTGCTTGCGTTACATGAAAAGACGAGTGTACCTCAAATCCTTTCGACTAGCCGTCATGTTCTTCAAGGTGCTCTTGAATTAGAAAGTGTCAGTTGGGATTCAGTTACAAAAACGCTTTCCGGAGTTTCAATTGGTCCTAAAAACAGTTCTCATTCCGTAGCCGTATATCTTCCGGACACTCATTTGTGGAAACAGGGTGGAAATGTTTTGTTCCGTGAGTATGATTCTTATAGTCTGAAAATAGTAGATGATAACATTATGCGAGTTTATCTTCGTTTTACAGAAAAAACAACAGTTAATTGGAAAATCAAGTATGAAGAATTTTTCTAACTGTTAATGTATCTGATCAATACTAGCATAGTAATTTTTTTTAAAATGGTGGAACAAAAAGATCGGTACGTCAGAGTTGGGTGTAAGATGAGATTGTATAATAAGACTTATGGGTATCTCTAAAAACTCTTGCAATAGTTAATAAAAAAGGCAAAGGAATAAACAAAGAGAAAAAGTAAGGTTGTATTTTTACAGTAGTAATAAATGAGAGATATTAAGTGAGCCACGGAAACTACAAAAACAAACAAGCAAAAGGATTCTTCGACGAATCACATCGGTTAGAACAACTAACAGCCACCAAAG
>JAUYAB010000088.1 GCA_030693705.1 Ignavibacteria bacterium
TACGGAAACTCACATTCAAGATAAACTGACTAAAAAGATATTCATCTTTTCTTCGCCGACAAATGATATAATGAGCAGTTCCCTCGCGGAATTAGCAAAAAACTGGAAACTGCTACCGCACTAAATGTCAAAAGTCAGGATTCTTGCATCCTCTGCGTCTTTGTGTCTTAGCGAGAAATTATCTTTTTATCTTCTTTACCATTTGTTAACCGATATTTGTTTTCCAACTCCGCATCACGCTAAAGCGTAACGCTCTACAAAAAACACATCATAAATGATGTTGCCGGTTTCCAATCTCCCGAGCGAATTCGAGGGGCTCCTCCCATTTAATAAAGCATGCCCGCCTCTGGAGTGGGGAGGTTGGTTGGGGTTTGCACTACACGACTCACTTACAACAAAAAATCCCACTTACGCGGGACTTATTTAACTATTCCAACTCCACAATTTAGTCTGATTTAAAATTAAAATATATCAGCGCCAATGAAGCTTACAACAAATCAGTAAACTCCATAACTTAACCCAACCCCAACATCGACAGAATTTTTCTTATAAACTTCAGTTATTCCACTATCACTCGAATAATTTACAAATCTAAAATAAGTATGTACATTAAGATCATATAGCGGTTGATAATTTATTGTTGCCCCCAAATAATGCCATTTTTGTAATGGTAGATATAAAAAAGGAATATCTTTTGTATACTTGAAATCTGTTCCTCTTTGTGCTCCTCCCTTCCGAACTTGTTCATAATATATTTTCGCGTTTAATGCACGAAAAAATTGGTAACTGGCACCCAAATAGAGTTGGTCAGCATTCTGCCCTATCCAATGTCCTAAATCATAAGAAGCATTCTGATATGTTTGTGTCTGAACATAATTGAGGTAAGTCCCTGGCATTATTTTGGTATATTCAAACTCCAACAATAAATTGTCAATGACAGAGCTATAATTGGTTCCTCCTATGGTGTAGCCAAGTTGATCTCTACTGTGATCTCCCTTTAATATTCCGGTGAGGGAGAACTCATCGATAAAAAGTGTCGAATAAAAATGGGAGTTCTCAGGATATCTCATACTAAAGTTAAAAAACATCTGCCCGTTGTTCCCATATCCGTCATTCTTTGTACTTCCATAAAAATTATGGTCAATCCCTTTGTAATACCAAATAAAGGGAATTAAAAAAGGAATTTTTACCGACCCATCACTATAAATAATAGAATTACCTAATGAAAAAATGAATCGTTCATCCGGGATAATACTTAAAAAATTCGCTGCTAAATATTTACTCCGTTGCTCCTCTCTGTAAACGGGATTCCCTTTTTTATCAGTAACTGTTGTTACGTAAAAGGCGCTTGAATCGGGAACATCAGAAGCAAGCCAAGCGTGAATATAATGGAACCTAAGCCACTTTACAGGCGACATATCAAATTTGATAAATGGAAAGGAAGGTGCTTTAGATGATAGAATTAAATGTCCGTTTCTGCCGGAACCCCAATTAATATAATCTTTACCTAATGAAAATGAGCCCCAACTCCAATTATAGGTAAGCATAGCATTTATATCTTCAAAAGAGATCGTTCCGTCTTTTGAGGTTTTATGATTAAACCCGGTAAATGGAGAAAATATTTTATCAGCATCTATTGAATCTCCCCCCTCACTGTTATCAGTAAGAGAAAAGCTATAACCGATGTTTTCTCCTATTGAACCATAAAAGCCACCAAGCCATCTTGTCTTCAAATTTTTCTTTCCGGCAAACGAATTCTGCTGTAATTGTATTTCAGGAGTGAGAACTACCCGGAACAGAGTATCAGCATACTCAAATAATCTCCACCTTTTTATTATCCCATCCATTTCATAGGAATAATCATTTTCATACCACTTTAGTTCTTCCTTTTCAACATCTGAAAGAAATTTAGAAGACCGTTCAATCTCTTTTAGGAGATTTGCAATTTCTTTTCTTGGGATAGGCTTAACAATGTCATAATAATGAATATTGATTTTTTGTGAAACTCTATCTAAAAAATCATAAACGTTCGATTTTAATGGTGAATAGATTATTTGAGCTCCCATTAATCCACTAATTACAAGAGTCAGAAAAACTATTTTGTGGAAACTTAGTTTAATCAACTTCACTTCCTCACAGAATTAATAAAAATTATAGAGAAAGTTCGATTTATATTAAGCATTAATCTCATCCCAAATAAAACTTTTTAATGGTATCAACAACATATTCAATCTCTTGTTCCGTTATTTCAGGAAAGATTGGGAGACTTAGTATTTCGTTCTGTAATCTGGAAGCAACAGGAAAGTCACTTTCCTTGTGCCCAAGATATTGATACGCATGAAGGTTTGGTAAAGCGATCGGATAATGAATCCCGGTAGCTATTCCGTTTTCCTTCAAGAACTTTTGTAACTCATCTCTTTTTTCCGCTTGAATAACATATAAATGCCAGGCAGGCTTTGTTTTTGGATTAACATATGGAGTTATGATTTGCGGAATAGTACTAAGTAATTCAGAATATTTTCTTGCAACTTCCCTCCTTCTTTCCGTCCATATATTTATATATTTTAATTTTACATTTAAAATTGCCGCTTGCAGGCCGTCGAGCCGGCTATTGTATCCTTCAAATTCATGGTTATACTTTGCAATTCTCCCATGATTCGCAAATTTTCTAACTTTTTCAGCTAAGCTGTCACTGTTTGTGACAACCGCTCCTGCATCTCCGTAAGCGCCAAGATTTTTACCCGGGAAAAAGCTAAATGTTGCTAGATCACCAATAGTGCTGACTTTTTGCCAGTTTCCATCCAAATTTTGATACTCAGCCAGATGCGCCTGAGCGCTATCTTCAATAACAAATAAGTTATGATTTTTAGCAATCCTAAGAATTTCTGGCATCTCAGCGGGCTGACCATAAAGATGAACAGGTATAATAGCCTTAGTTTTAGAAGTTATTTTTTCTTCTATTTTCTTTACATCAATATTGTATGTTTGGTTATCGGTATCAACAAAAACAACCCTTGCTCCAACAGCAGAAATCGCCTCAGAAGTTGCAATGAAAGAATTGGCGACAGTTATAACCTCGTCCCCAACGCCAATATTCAATGATCTTAATGCAATTACAAGCGCATCCGTACCATTGCCTACACCGATACAGTGCTTAATTTTATTTAATTCTGCAAAATCATGTTCAAAGCTTTCAACATTTTTACCTTTGATAAAGGCAGCGTTTTCAAGAACGGAAGCTATCGCCTGATCAATTTCCGATTTGATAGATAAATATTGTTTTTTTAAATCAACAAACTCAACTTTCATTAGTTACTCCCATATTAGGAAATTCTTTTATTTTTTTTGCCGGATTACCGGCATAAACACCGGAAACATTAATATCTTTTGTGACAACAGAGCCGGCACCAACAATCACATTTGAACATATTTGAACAGGCAGGATAGTGGCGTTAGTACCGATTGAAACATTACTTCCAATTTTTGTTTTATACCAAAAATTTTTATCTCCTCTTGCTGGACCCCCTTTTTGGAACTTGTCATTGATAAACATTGCACCATGCGATATAAAACAATTATCACCGATCTCAACTAATTCACATATAAATGAATGGGATTGGATTTTACAATTATTCCCAATAACAACATTGCTTTGTATTTCAACAAATGGACCTACGAAGCAATTATCGCCAATTTTGCAGCCATATAAGTTAACAGGATTAACAACTTTTACATTTTCGCCGAATTGTACATCTTTTATCCCGGCATTTATTAGTTTGATTTCATTCATCTAATTTGTCCAGAATATATTCTATTAATGATCTCAACTGTCTTAAGCCCTTCAAAACCATTCGTTGCAATTATTCCCCCGTTAGTTAACACATCAACAACATTTTCATAAACTTTATCATGGTTAGACATTGAGCCGAAATACTTTCCATAATTATTCGGTGGATTTCCCTTAGGTAAATCTTTGATCTCGTATCCTTCAATATTTTGATATTCAAGTTCGTTTAGATATTCCCCACCGATTTTGACTGTTCCCTTTTCAGCAAATATCGTAATAGAGCCTTCCATATTTTTGTTAAAACTATTTACCGTATAGTTAACCGTACCTATAACACCATTATAAAATCTTAATATTGCAACTCCGGTATCTTCAAATTCGATTTCATTTTTATGAGCGTAATTATCTAAAAAAGAATGCGCTTCACTGATATCTCCGATAAGATAAAATAATAAGTCAAGAAAATGGCTGAATTGCGTAAAAAGAGTTCCCCCATCAAGCTTTTTTTTCCCCTTCCAATCGGAAGAGCTATAGTATTCGTGATTGCGGTTCCAATAGCAATTTAACTGTACACTAAATATTTCCCCTAATCTACCTTCATCAATTATTTTTTTCACCGCTTCTACCGGCGGGTTAAATCTATTTTGCTTTACAATAAATAATCTCTTATTTGATTTTTCGGCAACATTTATCATCATCCCGGCATCTTGAACATTTATTGCCATTGGTTTTTCACATAACACGTGAAAACCATTCTTCAGACTCTGAATAGTCTGTTCTGCATGTAATCCATTTGGTGTACAAATTGCGATAACATCAATCTCTTTTTCTTTTTTCAATAATTCGTCTATAGTTGTATAGACATTCGCATTATACTTGGATCCTAAACTTACTGCTTTAGTACGATCTATATCGCATACTGCTTTTAATTTTCCTACATTTGAAATATGTTCTGCATGTCTGTTGCCTATTCTTCCGCAACCAATTACACCGAAGTTAAGTTTTGTCATTATGCACTTCTAATTTTGTTTGTTAAAATATTGTAAACTGCTTTTGAAAAATATTTAATATCCGTAGTATAAGGATGTTTCTCTTTATCCTTTAAGTAGATCATCTCAGAATTAATATATTCCTGGACATCCTGTTTAAGTAATGCAACGTACGGTGGAACGCAGCCGGGTTTTTGTTTCTTCCGCAACTCAAGAAATTCTGACGGATATTCTTTTAAGAATCTTTCACTTAGTGGTCTTATCCCAAACAACTTCATCTCACCTTTTACCACATTGATTAATTGGGGGAGTTCATCAAGCCAATATTTCCTAAAAAACTTCCCCCAGGTAGTTAGTCTAAAATCATTTGCCGGTTTGCCGTTATCTGCATATCCAAAATTTTTAAGAATAAAGTCCTGCAAATATTCTGAATACGGGTACATCGTTCTAAATTTATAAACAAAAATAAATTTCCCGTTTTTCCCGATCCTTTTCATTTTAAATATTGGGCTGTAAGATGGGTTTTCATCGGAAGATGGCACTTTTATCTTTTTTGCTATAAAATAACAAAAATCCCCTCTTTCTTTTACTCCAATTACTTCAAACCCGCAATAATAAATCCTGCCAAGAGTTTCCGCAAGAGAAATTGCTCTATTTTTCCCTTTGGATACTGAAAAGTAAATCTTCTTGATAAAAGGGAGTTTGGGTAAAATCCTGTTCAAACAGAAATCTATCAAATAAAAAAAGTTTGCTAAATAAAATGGATACTTTTTTATAAATCTTTTGTATCGAAGCTTTATTGGCTCTACACAACCTATAAAGACACCTCCGTTTTTCAAACGGTGATTTATTTCAATAAAATAATTGTTTATCCTGCGTACATCATTTATTTCATGTAGATTAAAATATAATTCGAGATTTTCATCCGGAACAACTTCAATATTAAAAATATCGGCCGATTTAATAACCATACTTTGAAGCGGATCAAAAGAACTTAAATTAATAGATGATTCAATAAATTTGAAGATATCTTTATCATTTCGAAGATAGGTTCCCTGTAATTTTTCTATTAATGAAGTCCCATAATTTATGTTATTAGAAAAGCTGTGAATCTCTTTGCCGTTTAATTTACTAACAATTGGGCTGTAAGTGAAATTTTTAAGTTCAGATATCCTGAACATTTTTGTTTTCACATCATCGGTCAAATCCGGTTTCTGCGAAAGGAACAAAAACGAAAAAACGACTAAAGACCAGAAGGGATATATTGTTAAAATTCTAAGAATCTGGTCGTTAATAACCTGAGAAATTGGTACTAAAAAAATCACAAATGAAATTAGGGCAAGAAAAATTATATACGCTTTGATGTGAACCCATACGAATGCCCAATATTTCGATTTCTTTTTTGTTGACTCAAAATGGTTGGTAAATATTCCCACAATGAACCAAATCACATAAAAAATAAAAAACGATACGATTACTTTTGGTTCATTAATAAGTCTGCTGTTGCTTGTATAAATACCATACACTAATAACCAAAAAATTATGACAAAGTCAATAAAAAAAGCAGACGGTGAAAATTCAAGCCCAAATACTGAATGTTTTTTATGAGAAGGTTTGGAAATAATTGCTATCCATATCAACTCTAATAAAAAAGAAAGGAACAATGAACCGGCAACCACAAATCTTGACGGACTGACGAATACATTATACGATAGTAATATTTTAAATACAATTGAAATCATGCCAAGACTTAAAACAAAAGAGGTAAAATAGGGTTTGGCGATCGAAGAAAAATATTTTGAAGATGATTTCCTATATTTCGCAGAGATCAAGGAAGTAAAGCCGGCAATTAGAAGGTATAGGTACAGCGTTACAAAATCGTTATGGGATAGGTACAGATTCCCTCTTCTAAAATAATCCATAAATAAAAAGGAGACCAGATAAATTAATATATCTACAATAATTTTAGGAACCATCTTAATTTAAGTTATGCATTATGAAGTGACTCTGATTGTTTAATTATTATCCTTTTTGCAATATTCTTAATGAATTGCCACAACCCAATAATTGTCCAGCCTATCATGCTATTAGTCCAATTATGTGGATGAACATTTAGCATTATTTTTAATGGCGAATTATTAGACTGTATAAATTTAATAAACTCTTTTGATGAATTAATATCAAATTTAAAATCCGAATTAACGCGATCCCTTCTGTTAACTTTATTATTATTCCATGCTCTGCTTGCATCTGTTAAGTAAAAAACCTCATTATAATCCACATCAAAATAAGGTTCGCATATTATTTCCAAATCTCGATAATTGTACTTTTCCCAAATAATCTTGTTATCATATTTGGATCTAGGGCTGCCATGCATACAAACCGTCTTTACATCAAAATTTTCTCGTAACATTTTTAAATTCTTATAAAAATTTTCGTATGCCAAGTCAACAAGCTTCTGATAATCTTCGTCATTCCTAATTCGTAATTTGTAATTATTAATTACCATGTCCACATCTTCATAATGATACCCAATTTCATGTCCTAATTCAGCGATCTTATTCATTATTTCTAAGTTGTAACTTTCAGGAACAATACGAAAATAATAACTTGCTTTTACTCCCAAAGAATTTTCTAATCTCGCCATAATTAGGGCATTTTTTGGTTTTCTATCTACATCATGTCGAAGTATGACAACTTTATTCTGAGGATTTAGAAGAAAATCTAGTACTGTTTGAGTTGTATATTTTTTAACCTTTAAAGCCTGTAATAGCTTCATATATATATTTAAGGTAAAATCCCTTTGCATCTTAATATTTGTACTTCATTATGTTCTTTTTAAATACTTTTGTTGAAATATATAATAAAAAATCTTGATATCCTGCAATAAATATCTTTTCCAAAGTCTTCTTGGCTCGTTTAACAACCTCCAAAGCCATCCAAAACCATTTCTTTTTATCCATTCCGGAGGCATTTTTGTTATACCTGCCGCAAAAGAGAAAGATGCTCCAAGTTGGATACTCAAAAAAGCGGGATATTCTTTTTTATGTTTTATAATCCACCTTTCGCCCTGCCCGGCACCTAATCCTATTATTAGTATCTCCGGTTTTTTTGAATTAATATCTCCTAAAATTTTTTGATTCTCACTATCATCATATTCAAATCCGAATGGGGCATAATATGTACCCACAATATTGATTTTGTGATATTTTTTTTTTAGTTCAAAGGCAGCTTTCTCCGCAACACCTTGATCGCCTCCTAAGAAATAAAGACTATACCCACACCGAGCAGCTAATTCACAAATTGAAAAAAACAAACTAGACCCTGAAACTTTTTCTTTTAAAGGTGTATTTAGAAATTTCGATGCCCAAATCAACGGCATGCCATCAGGAATTAAAATATCTGCTTGATTAAGGATTGCAAGAAAATTAGCATCTCGGTTGGCTTTCACAACAAAGTTTGAATTTGGAGTAAATATCGCAAGGTGTTTACTTTTTTCTCGTAGTGTCTGCTCAATAATTTTTATAGTTTCATATAAGTCAATATTGGCTATTCGTAGACCAACAATATTTACATAATTCAAATAGTACCTGTCAATATTTAAATTTTTGTCTAAATCAATAAATTAAGAAACTTGAGTTTTCAAAAATACAAATCATTTATTGTTACACACTATAATAGGTTCCCAATCCCTAAATTCTTATTTACTCTGGGACACCATTCAACAAAGCTTATTATTTTTTTATTATCCGCAACAAAAACTTTTTGATCACTTACTCGTGCCGGTAACTTATTGTATGCGATTGTAATATTTAATTCATGTTCAAGGAAAGTAAAAAGTTCTATTAACGAAAGGCTATTATCAATTCCGCCACCAATGTTAAAGGCCTGTCCCATCGTTTTTTCTATATGCTCGAAAGCTTTGAAGTATAACCTGACTACATCATCAGAATGCAAAACATCTCGAACTTGTTTTCCATTGCCTGAGATTGTAATTGGTGAATCTAGAATTCCTTTTTTAATTTCTTGAGCTTTTTGTACAAACCAACCAATCCACCCTTGATCATAAGTAGGGTGCTGATTTCCTCCATACATTGAGGAGTGCCTGAAAACAACAGTTTTTATTCCGAACATTCTATAATAATCTAACAGATATTGGTCTGCAGCTCCTTTGGAGCAACCATAAGGCGAATGGAAATCTAGTTGAATTTTTTCATCAAATCCATCAGGATACTCTTCACAAATAAATCGAGTATCCATCTCCTCATAGGTTAAATACTCGAGATCCCCATAAACTTTATTAGTAGAGGAATACAATATTGCAGTTCCATGAGAATATTTTCTAACGGATTCGAGAAGATTATGCGTTCCAAGGACATTAACTTCAAAATCCATTCGAGGATCATTAATTGAGGTTGTCATAGCTACTTGACCGGCAAGATGAAAAATAACGTCGGGTTTCACCTCCTTAATTACATTCTCGACATCGTTGTAATTTCTAATATCCCGATGATAAAATTTGAACTCCCCTTTTCCTTTTAACCATAACAAGTTTTTTTCACTCCCAACACGATATAAATTATCAAAAACAAATAATTCTTCATTCCGTTTTAAAACTTCAGCCGCGAGATTACTCCCAACAAAACCGCATCCTCCAGTAATCAAATATCTCATCTTCGTTTCCCTATAATCGTTTTTAGCAGTCCCTCATCAATTTTTGTTTTGGGAATCCAGCCTAATTTTAACAAAGGAGTATTGTCAGAAACCGACTTCATCAACTCATTTTCTCTGTATGAAATTGCTCCAAAATTCAAAGTTGAACTACTATTAGTCATCCTTTTTAACTTTGTCATTAACTCCTTAATAGAGATTAAATCACCTGAGCCTACCTCAAAGTGATTAAATTTATTTGGTAATTTATGATTTAAATTCACAATTAATTCGTAGGCATCCAGAATATCTTCGTAAAAAACAAAATCTCTTTTCTGTTCTCCTAAGGTCAAGTCAATTGAGATTTCGTTTTTTTGCAGTCTTTCTATCATCGTATTTATTAAGTTAGTGTTGCTTGCCCCGGGACCATAAAAATGTTCGAGTTGCAGATTAACTGATTTGATTTGATCGCATTTTAATAAAAGCCAATCTTTAAATTGTTTTTTTGTTAGAGCATAAGCGTTTGTATACCTATCCAAGGCAGTATCAGTATTAATAAACAATCCTACATTATATTTTATAGCCATATCAAGAACATTAAGGGGTGTCATTAAGTTAGTCTCAATTATCTGAGAAATGTCTTCATTGTTTCTTCCATAAAAAGTTGCAGTATGGATAATAATATCAACTTTATTCTGCTCAAATAACTTTTTAATATTTTCTTGATTGGATAAATACGTTGGGATATTAAGATCTTTAATTCTAAAAAGATTTTCTAATGAAAATTCTGTCCCAACAACATTAAATTTTTTTGAAAACCGTTTAGCTAGATTACTGCCTAGAAAACCATTTATTCCGGTAATAAGAATTGTCTTCATAAAACACAAATTTCACTAATTGAAATAAATTGCACGAATTACACCCAATCATCCGTTAAAATTTGCTCAGATGATATCTTTTGATCAAGTAAATATTTCTTAAAGTTGTTTATCATAACAGGTGGACCTGAAATAAAGTAAACTGAATCTTTATTCGCCTCATAAATTAAATTTATATCAAGTTTTCCTCTTTGATCTTGATTAACAATCGTTATGTCAAAATCGGGATTTATCATTTTAGTTAAGTCGAGCTCTTTACTAAAAATATTGTAGTTATTAGTTCTTACTCCAAAATAAAGTTTTGGAGTCGTGTAATCAGAAAAGGAATTATCCGTAAATAATGAAAGAAATGGCGTGATACCGGTTCCTCCTGCAATAAAAACACAATTATGTTTATTATGTCCTCTCTGAAAAAAATCACCGTACGGCAACTTTAACAAGACTTCTTTGCCTTCACGCAATTCATCAGCCATACGTTTCGTAAATCTCCCGTTGGCAGAGAATGTGATTTTTAGTTGTGCTTGATTCGGATCACTTTGCATTGAAAAACATCTTGATTCCGGCCACTGCCCAATACCATCATAATCATCCAATGCAAGATGTAAAAACTGCCCGGGTAAATATTTAAATTTTTTATCTGAGGAAAAAGTAACGGAAAAAATATCTGTTAAAGGATTTTTTATTTCTTCTACCGTTGCATTATACTTTCTTACTATTGCCATATCCTTAATACTTTGTGTAATATTCAGTTTTACATTATGGACTAATACTTCACCATAAATTGGTCAACGATTTTTTCTATATAATCTAGTTTTTCTGAAGTATTTCCAGGATAAGTCCCAAGAAAAAATGTATTATTCATAATATAATCTGAGTTGTTCAAATGTTCTGCAATTTTGAAATTTTTCCCTATAAAAGCAGGCTGACGCACCATGTTCCCCGCAAATAGATTCCTTGTTTCAATTAAGTATTCATTTAAATACTTTGTAAGCTGGTCTCTCTTAAATGGAGCGCTTTCTTTTACAGTAACAATAAAACTAAACCACGCGGGATCAGAATTTTCAGTTGCTTCTGGAAGTATGAAATAATCAGAGTATTTAGTGAAAATTCGTTTATATTCGTGAAAATTTGTTTTCCTTTTCTCGCAAAACTCAGGCAGTTTATCCATCTGTGCAGCCCCTATAGCAGCTTGCATGTCTGTCATCTTAAGATTATAACCAATCTCTGAATAGACATATTTATGGTCGTAACCATAAGGAAGAGTTCCAAAATTTTGAGAAAATCTTTTCCCGCAAGTATTGTTCTCTCCACCGGCACAATAACAATCCCGCCCCCAATCTCTGAATGATTTTATTATTTTCCCAAGTTGTTCGTCATTCGTACAAACAGCTCCCCCTTCTCCGGTTGTTATATGGTGTGCTGGATAAAAAGAGATCGTGGAAATATGCCCGAACGTCCCTGTGTATTTTCCATTATACTTACTTCCAAAAGCATCACAATTATCTTCTATCACCCACAAGTCATTTTGCTTCGCTAAATCCATAACCGCATCAAGATTAAAAGGATTTCCAAGTGTATGTGCAATAAAAATACATCTTGTTTTTTCGCTGATTGCTTTTCTCATCATCTCGATATCAATATTGTAAGTTGGAATAGTAACATCGACAAAAACCGGAACACATTGATTCTGAATAATGGGAGTGACAGTAGCAGGAAACCCGGCTGCCACAGAAATAACTTCATCGCCCGGCTTTAATCTTCTATCTCCCAATTTTTCAGACGTTAATGCTGAAAAAGCAATTAGGTTTGCTGATGAACCTGAATTAACAAGAACAACATTTGAGACTCCAAGAAATTCTGATATTTTTTCTGCAAAGGCTTCCGAATATCTCCCTTCTGTCAACCAGAAGTCAAGGGAAGAATCAACTAAATTAACAATTTCTTTCTCATCAAAAACTCTACCGGCATAGTTAACACGCGATTTTCCTTCAATATATTCATTGTCTGAAAATTTTATTTTATAATATTCTTTTGTGAGGTCTAATATTTGTTTTCTTATTTCTTTGTGATCCATAATTCTCTTTTCAACATGTTTATTGACATCCATTACTGTTTCTTGCCCACCTGACATTTTTCTTTTCTGCGATTTCTAAATATCGAGTAATCTGTACGACTCTCTTATCAAATAAGTTATCGACTTCATCCTCATCCAAATAGCCTTTTATAGTAAAATCAACTGTTTCATCAAAATCTAATACCGGGTTCCAACCGAGATTAGTTTGAGCCTTCGAGATATCTAATTTTAGTAAACCAGCTTCATGAACTTTTTCATTAACCTCATCGGAAGCATATTTCCCGACACCACTTTTTGTAATCATTTTTTCAATAAGTTCTTTCACAGAAAATCTATTCTGATCGTTAGGACCGAAATTCCATCCCCCTTGATTTTTTTTACCATCAGAAAATAATTTTGAAGCAAGTAGTAAATATCCTCCGAGAGGTTCTAACACATGCTGCCAGGGTCTTGTTGCATTTGGATAACGAAGTAATAATGTTGATCTGTTTTTTATTGATCTAAAAAAATCCGGAACAATTCTATTTTCAGCCCAATCTCCGCCTCCTATCACATTACCGGCTCTTGCTGAAGCAATATTCGCAGTACCTTCTTTAAGAAAAAATGAATGCAGATAAGAATGAGTAATTAATTCGGAACCACCTTTGGAGGCGCTGTAAGGATCTTTCCCTCCCATTGGTTCATTTTCTCTATAACCCCATAGCCATTCATTATTCTGATAACACTTATCACTAGTAATATTAACCGCAGATTTAACGGAGTTAGTTTTCCGTACGGCTTCAAAAAAATTAACTGTCCCCATTAAGTTTGTTTCAAAAGTATAATGAGGATCATTGTATGAATCTATCACAAGGGGTTGTGCTGCCAGATGAAATGCAAAATCAGGCTTGATATCACTAAATACTTTAGATAATTTATCGAAGTCCCTTATATCCCCCTCGATGTGATTGATCCTTTCCTCTAATCTGCAAGTGACAAAATTATCCTTTTTAGTTTTAGGCGGAAGAGCATAACCATAAACATCAGCCCCCAATTCAAGCAGCCAAATTGACAACCATGAACCCTTAAAGCCGGTATCCCCGGTGATTAATACGCGTTTACTCTTAAAAAGATTAGCGAATGTTAGCATGTTTTATACTATATGTGCTTGTTTGTGTTAATTCGAGTTAATGATGTTTCTTTGTAAAATTCGTAATATTCACCATTTTTTCCAAAAAGCATTTCCGCTTTCCCACAGTTTATTTAGATGAATTAGGTCTCTTTCTGTATCAACACATTCCCAAAGTCCACTATGTTTGTAAACCATAATTTCCTGTTTTTTTGCTAACTCTTTAAAAGGACCGATTTCCAAATCACATCCATCCTCGCTGCTTAAATATTCTAATAGATTTTTATTGAATACCATATAACCCCCATTTATTAATCCAACAGAAGTTTGAGGTTTTTCATCGAATGAGACTAATCTCCCATTTTCCTCAATTATTTCTCCAAATCTTGCAGGAGGGTGAACGCCAGAGATGGTTATGGTTTTACCATGCGACTTATGAAAGTTCACTAATTCCGCTATATCAATATCTGCGACACCGTCACCATATGTTACCATATTAACTTCATCCAAATATGCTTCAAGTTTTTTAATTCTTGCTCCTTTTAGAGTATTAACTCCGGTATCAATTAAGGAAACATTCCAATCAACCTCATCGTGATTACTAAATGAAATAATTTCTTTCGAGCCCAGTTTTATTGTGTAATCAATTGAATAAGCGTCATAATTATAAAAATACTCTTTGATTATTTCTGCTTTATATCCCAAAGATAAAATAAATTCTTTGTACCCATAGACCGAATAACTTTTCATGATATGCCAAATAATTGGTTTATTCCCAATTTTTAGCATCGGTTTCGGAATTGATTCCGTTATGTTTCCAAGGCGAGTACCAAAACCACCCGCTAGAATAATTACTTTCATAAAATTCCATTTATAAATTAGTATTGAGTTATGAGGTCAAAATCAATTATTTAAAAATTCATTTCGATAAAAATTGCAATCTTTATTGTTTCTCTTTATTAAACAAATCATAGTAATTTATTTTTTTAAAAACGTTAAGATTCCCATTGATTGTTGCATCCAGAATTTCTCGCCCATCTTTCTCGAATGCCTCCCTGGCTAAACTATATGAATACTCTTCTCCCGCATAATTTGGGATAGTCCATTTCATCCCTTCTTTGTAATATCCTTTTATAAAGTGATTGTCTTCAGTCCCGGAGCTTTTAATCCTTGTGCCGGGAACTCCTTTTTGATCAACTGTATATGAATGATCTTTCCCAATCAAGATTACTTCTTTAAATCCCATATAATACGCTAGTTGAATGCAAATGATAGTAACACTTTTCCCTGCCCCAATAGAATTTTGAAAATCAGCGTTAAATTTGGAGGAAAATTTCATTTTGTAAAAATTAGTGTTTTCCGTATGGGAAAAATTATTCCTTACTTCCCATGGAAAAAATTTAGGAATTTGAACATCATTATATTCTTGTGTGAATTGATTTAGTTGAACATCTATATCAGCTACAACCAGATATGTTGGCTTAAATTTCTTACTATGCTCAAGAAGATAAATACGATTCATCCCAATTATATATTCATTTTCAAGAAGAGAAAGGTCCGTCTTATTTAAACTTGGCCCGTTGGCAACAATAAAACATCGTTTTCCCAAATGTATGTTCTTAAATAGCGATATCTTTTTTTTATTAGTCTTACTGACACTTATCGGCAAATACCAAGCTATCGTATGGGGAATACTAAGAATTCTGCGGATTATTGCATTTCTTATCCTTTTAAGAGATAATTCCTTCAACTTGCTACCTGGTAATCGAAAAAGATTAGTCATGTATGATTCTTCATCAAATTATTTAGTAAATTTTATTCATATACTTAGTTACTTCTCCAACCCGCATCCCTTTGGTTTCTATCATTCCAACGACATCTTGCTTGTATTCTGTCTTGTAACGTCTTCTTTTTTGTCCTTCCATCATGAGTACCTTTCCTTTTATATGGCAAATTTACTGCTTTATTTTTGATCCAATACTATGAGGTCAGGTAAACTAACAATAACTTTCAATAAACAGAATTATTACAAACCTTTATCATGTGCAATGGAAATGTTCTTTTTCTCCATTTCTTGATTAGATTTAGTACCCATAAATAAAAAATCAGTGCTGAAGGCTATAAAATTATATCCTTCATTAATTTTCTCTTTCAAACTTTGATAATTGGGGTCAATTACATGATACCCCATAGACATGTTTGAATTCCTACATGTAATTTTATATCTATCTAGTGCTTTTACAACTTTTAAATCATTATATTCCCCCGGTATTCCGAGTGAACCAGATAGGTCATAAGGACCAATAATAGTCCCATCAATACCTTTCACTTTAATAATTTCTTCCAAATTATTAACAGCATCAATATGTTCAATCTGAGCAATTACAATTAGTTTCTCTTTCACCCACAATTTGTAGCTATCAAATCCAGCCCCATATTGTTGCGCACGAGCTAAACCAACCCCTCTCTTTCCTTCAGGAGGATATTTTGCAAAAGCTACTGCTTTTTGGGCATCTTCAACAGTATTTACCATAGGAACAATAATCCCGTCAGCACCTGAATCTAAAACCCTTTTAATAACAACTTCTTCATTTTTACTAACCCGAACCAAGGCAGCTATTCCCTGTGCCTGTATTGTTGAGATAAGAATTTGCACCATAGCCAAATCTATTGTAGTATGTTCTATATCTATTACGAGCCATTCGAAACCAGCTTGTGCTAAAATTTCCGGAATTGCAGGATGACCAATAGTAATCCACGAACCAATTGTAAGTTCTCTATTCTTTAGTTTTTCTTTTAATAATATGTTTTTCATATCTAATTGTCCAAATTTAATTCTGCAAAAACAGTCACTGCTCCACCATTACCGTCCTCAACAAACAGAGGAGCAACAATAACTTTGTTTATTGGATTCTGAATATTTGATAAAGCCATATCTTCAATAACTAATATTTCTCTTCCTCCATTATCCGGGGAAAGAAATTTTTGATGGCTTTCTCTACCCTCCTTGCGGTAATTCCAAGATGTAAGTGAAATGAAATCAAACCCTATACAACGTAGTTTCGGGTAGTTATTTCTTAAATACTCTGCAAGTTGTGGAGACAAGCCTGGATTGTCGTTCCAATACTTGTCATTTTGTCGAAATTTTTCATAACCAGTTCGAATAAGCAATAACTCAATGTCAATCGGAAATATTAATTTTCTCTTTACAATTTCTTGAGGATCGATCAGTGAACCATTTATACATGGAATATCCACAAGTACTACTTTGTTATAATAAAACTCCCCAGCACTAAAATTGCAAGACATTTTACCTAGTTCATCAAAATGATATGGTGTATCAATATGCGTTCCTATGTGATTATTACTGAAATACCAACTTGAGGTATTTGCAGTGTCCCCATCCATGATCGAAGATTTTTTTTCGATTTTTACATAATCACGATTCCCATACGAAGGGATATTTGAAGTAATAGTATGGGAAAGTCGGACAATATTATTTTGCATTTTTTAGTCGCTGCGTCATCAAGAATTCTGCCCAATAAAAATCATCCATGTCATCAATATCAACTGATTCTAATCTCCAAGTAGAAAATAATTTGGGTTTTTTACCAATTCTGTTTTTATTTTCTTGAAAGGACTCACGGGAGAAAATATAAATACAAGAATTCTCTTCATAGATACTAGATAAATTCTGAGTCTTAATTAATTTTGTTGGATCATGATTAATTGGAGTCCCATCCTGATAAAAAAAACGTTTTTGAACAGTTGTAACTGAGAAAAGAGAATCATATTCCTCGTCTTCAAAAAAAGACTCTATACTCTTATCTATTGATTCTGTTGTTAATAAAGGATTGGTGCTATGGGTCTGAAGGAAAAAAGAACCTTTGGTTATTGAAAGATCGTACTCCATGATCAAATTAGCTTCATTCGATGAAATTGTAATTAGGTGTTCTGGACGCATATGAACTGTAACATTGAAATTATTTTCAGCACTTTTTGCTATTTCTTCCGAATCAGTATTAATAACTATTTCATCTATATATTTACTATTTGAAAGGCTTTCAACTATCCAATGAAATAATGGTTTCCCGCAAAAATCCCTCATGTTTTTTCTCGGGACTCTTTCCGAATGGTGTTTCATAAACAAAAGAGCTTTTACTTCGGGTGTTTTCATAAATTTTTAAGATATTTTAACTTTGATAGTAATTTTTTTAATTAATTCAGGTCCATAAACAAAATGTTGCGGTCCGTGTGCGTCCTCAGGGAAAAAGATGCCGAAAATATTATTACCAATTATTACATGACTCTCCTGGGTTGGATTTTTGTAGAAGGCTCTATCCTTTAAAGGATCATAATCAATATGCATTGTCATTCCTGTTAATGGACACCATTTGATTTTTTCTAAACCTATTATCGGATATTGAATATCAATAACATTTTTGTGAGCTTCATATCCTCGCTCAAAAACAGCTACCGTTTCGTACTGACTTACTAAAGCTTTGACATTTTGGTTTACTTTGTATTCGCCGATTTCAATTTCCGGTTTTACATTCCTAAGGAATAACAATCCCTCATAAATATCGTTGGAGATTTTTTTGTATATATCAATATTATGAAGACTATCAGCTATCATATTATTCTCCTATTTTAATACATTTGTAAAATATTCATCCATCCATAAAGTAAATTTCTCATCCATCTGTAAAGCTTCCTTAAAAATCTTACCATACCCCTTATTAAGAATAAGTCGAAGTTCATTGCCAACATTTTTTTTATCCTTCGATAACGCAGATTTAAATTTCTCAAGAGAAATATCTGTTAATGAAGTCCCAGCCCATATTTGCTCAAGCAATTCTTTAATTTCCTGCCTAATCTCTTTATGGATGAATCCAAGTTTAACTGAAATATAATTCGCCATGTCCATACCATAACTAACAGCTATTCCATGAGGTATTCGATATTGTGTTAGTGATTCGATGGCATGTCCAAATGAATGCCCATAATTAAAGACCTGTCTCTCTTTTTGATCGTATTCATCAATTTCAATATAACTTTTTTTAATTGCCAGACTCCTCGAAATCATTTGTGTTAGAATTTCCTTCTCCCTTAAGGCTTTGGGATATTCTTTCTTGTACCATCTAAAATCTTCTTCACTCGAAACTATGAAATAATGACACATTTCCCCTAATCCGGATTTTAAATCCATTTCTTTCAACGTATCTAAAAAATTCAGGTCAATATAAATACTGCTGGGCGGGTAAAACCCACCGACTTGATTTTTAAAATCTCCAAAATTTATGGAGGTCTTACTGCCAATACAGCTATCTCCTTGTGCAAGTAAAGTTGTCGGGAAAAAAATCCAGGGAACTCCACGATACAGTATTGAAGAAATGAATGCGGTAACATCCTGTGTTATACCACCGCCGATAGCGATAAGTCTATTATTTTTCTTGAAGCCGGTTTCAATTAATTGTCTAATAATGGGAATAATTCCCTCGTAGCTTTTTTGAGGTTCGGTAGCATTAATTGCTATAAATTTAGTTTCGGTTAGAATTTTATCAAAAATATTAGGGTATAACTTTATGATATTATTATCAATAATGATATAATCGCCGATCTTAATTTCTGCCTTAAGTGTTTCGTACGTACTATCAATAAAGCTAACACTATAGTCATTTACTCTTGATTTAACTACAAAATTATACATTGGTGTACCCTCCATCTACAATAATATTTTGACCGGTTATGTAAGTATTAAGGCTACTTGCTAAAAAGATAACGGTTGTGGCAATCTCTTGAGTTTCTGCAAATCTACATATTGGAATTGTTTTTGTTATATTTTTTATCTCTTCCGCAGTATTTGTTGATTTTGTCATTTCTGTTATTGTAAAACCCGGGCTTACTGCATTTACAAGAACATTCGACGGAGCCCATTCAACAGCAAGGGTTTTTGTCAATCCAATAAGAGCATGTTTGGAAGCAGTATACATCGACCTGCCGGGACGAGTTATTACCCCCCAGATTGAAGCAATATTTACAACACGTCCATATTTCTGTTTCAACATTTTACCTCCGACAATCTTCAATATCTTATAAGGAGCAATTAAATTAACGTCATTAAGAGAAATGAAATCAGTCATTGTTGAGTCAATGAACGGTTTAATAATATTTATCCCTGCATTATTAATACAGATATCAATTTTATCAATATTTTCTAAATCCTTTTGAAAACTAGTAACTGAATCATGATTAGCAAAATCAACTAGCATGTATTTTTTCCTTAGTTGATTATTTTTTGTGCATGTTTCATTCAGATGTTCAATTTCATTATTCTTGGTTCCTGTAATAAGAATATCTGCCCCCAGATCAAAGAGAAGATCAGCGACAGCTTTCCCAATACCTCTCGTTCCACCAGTTACCAAAGCCGTCTGTCCTTCAAAATCAAATTTTAACACTTGTTAATCTCCAAGAATTCTTTATCCTTCACCAAATAAGAAATAATTAAGTGATCGAGAATCATGTGCAAATCCTCAATTGGACCATAATCCCCTTTTGAATTGGGAGTATGAATCGCTAATTGTGACTTTTCTTTAAGTAACCCGCCATCGAATCCTACAAAACAAATTGTAGTTCCCTCTTTTTCATTAGCATATTCTGTAGCTTTGATAACATTTTTAGAATTACCGCTTGCTGAAATTGTAAGAAGTACATCTCCTTTTTCAAAACTCCCCCTTAATTGTTCTATGAATATATCATCATAAGAGTTATCATTTCCAATTGCTGTAAGCATAGGCGTACAATCCGTTAGAGATAACACTTTTGGTCTAAAATGAGTGAAATGTCTCACAAAAAAACCAAAATCACACTGCATATGCGAAGAAGTAGCAGCGCTTCCACCATTCCCGGCAATATAGAGAGTCTTACCATTTTTAAAACATTCGATGAATATATCAATTGCTTTTTCGAGAATACCGATATCTAGCGAATCGTATAGCGTAAGCAATCTTTGACGATAATCTAAAACATGTTCTTTAATATCTATCTTTCTACTCATTCTTCCCTTTCAGAAATCTTTACTTTTATAGATTTCATCTATTATTTTCATTAATGAAAGTGCATCATTTGAATTTCCAATTTTCACGGGGCTATCTTCCCTAATAGCATTAAAAAAATGTTCCATTTCGTAACGCCAACTATGATCGTCAAGGTATTGTGTTTTCACCTCATCTTTCCATGTTGCGGCAGGTGCAGTTGAACGATTCTTTGCTATTGAAAGTACTTCTTCACCATAAGAGTTTGAGGAGGTGAGAAGACCATTCAAGACCATATACCCTTTTTCAAGAAAAACCTCAAGGGAAAAGAGATGCCTCCACTGTGTCATAGTCGAATGTAAAGAGGCTATCAATCCTGTTTTTGAATTTTTAAGAATAACAAAAGCATTATCTTCAACTTCAAGTTTCCAATAAAGATTTGAGATCTCAGCCTTAACAACGTCAAAATCTCCCCCTAAATACATGAATAGATCAAGCATATGAATTCCTTGATCAATTAAGATCCCCCCCCCCGCCAAATCTTTTTTTGCCCGCCACTGATTAAAATAATCCTCAGTAACACTTTTACCGTAGCGACCACGCATCCATAATACTTTACCGAATTTTCCTTCATCAACAATTTCCTTCATTCTTATTACGCTATCATGATGGCGATGGTTCAGCCCATACATTAACTTTTTGCCGTTACTATTCTTTTCCGCAATTCTCACCTCTTCCATCTCTTTGGAAGTAAAAGTCGGAGGTTTTTCACAAAACACATGTTTACCTGCTTCTAAGGCTTTTATCGTTAACGATTTATTCAGAAAATTTGGTGTACAAATGATAATCGCATCTATCTCCGGATTATTGATTATTTCATCATGTGATACATTAGAAACCCTGCTTTGATTCAAAGTTAGATTGGGCTCTGAAAAAGCTGTCACTTTACCTGCTCCGGTCTCCTCTATAGCTTTATGCCTTATCTGACCCATCTTACCATAACCTATAATACCTACATTAAATTTCATATTTTTTTTATTGTTAGTGATCGAAATAGTATTAAGCAATAAATGAACTATAATTAGTTGGCTGTAACCTTTTAAATGCATCTATCAAATTCATTACCGCATCTATTTCCATTTTAAGTTTTCCTTCTTCAGCATAAGATCCAAGATGAGGAGTCAGAACAACATTATCAAGATTAATAAGATTACCGTGATATGGCTCAGTTGAAAATACATCAACTGCTGCACCTGATAGTTGCTTCGTCCTTAGCGCCTCCTCGAGGGACGTTTCATCAACAACACCACCTCTGGATATATTTATGAGAAAAGCTTTCGGCTTCATCTGTGCGATAATTTCTTTTGTTATTATTGGCTTTTTATCCTTACTACCCGGGATATGTAATGTCAGAATATCCGCCGATTTAATTACATCATTAAAGGGAACTAACTTTATATCATATTTTGCCGCCCACTTTGTGTCTTCTATAGGATCATAACCAATAACAGAGTTACCTAAGCTTCTGAATATTTGTGCAACAGTTTTACCGATTCTGCCCAATCCAATAACACCAACTGTTTTTTCAAACAATAGATTACCGGTTTCTTTTTTCCATATTCCGTTTTTCATATTTGCATCTGCCTGGGGAACTCTCCTTAACAGAGCCATAGTCATTGCCAACGTCAATTCCGCAACACTCCTTGTAGGTCCATCCGGTGTATTGACAACCACAATACCTTTTTTTTTAGCATATTCCAGGTCAACACTATCCATTCCCACACCTACGCGGCTGATACATTTCAACCCGGGAAGCGCATCCATGACTCTTGCTGAAATGGTTTCAACTCCGGCAACTATTCCAATACAATCTATCGCTAATTCAATAACTTCTTCTTCTGTTAATTTTCTTCCGTAAGGGTTATTTATTACTTCATAACCGTTATCCGACAAAAATTTAAATGGTTCTTCACCGACTTGCCCAAATGATGATGGAGATGTTAATATTTTATTCATAATATTCAATCTTTACTTTATTTTCTGTTTGTTTTGTTTCCATTCCGTACACACCTTTAATTGATCTTATTGAGTCAATTGGAAATAAATCAGATTTGTCAATAAATACGGCTTCCCCATGTCCTTCAAAATGTTCTTTTTTTAAAATTCCAAATACAAAGAGTCTATGCACACAGTTGAATTGGTTCTAAATTTTTTGTCTTGGGTAATAATCCATTTGTATCGAAATTAAGTGGGATTCTATTAAAAAGTTGGGAATTTTATTTCTCTCACAAATATTCTAAATTCTAAATTTTTATTCTCTAGTATATTTAATAATCTCGCTGATTATGTTTGCAGATTTATTTTAATAGTTCTTGTGCAATAATTTTTTTTAAGTCTTTAATGCTTGTTGTTTTGTATACATAATAAAATTTGGATTTTTACGTTATAATTTAATTGGTTTACGCTTGATATTATCAATAAATATTTTTAGTTAGAAATGTAAAAAATAATTATACAATTTTTCAGATTGGTCTTTATAATTAAAAACCGTATTGGCTAACTTCTGCCCTTCTTTACCAACCTGATCTGCTTTTCCCGGATTATCAAGAACGGTTTTCATTTTCTGAGCAAATGATATCGCACTACCTGGTTCTGCAAGATAAGCATTAAAACCATCCGTTAGATACTCTTTTAATTCTCCAACCGGAGTAATCACCACAGGTCTTCCTGTTGCTAAATACTCACCTAATTTTGTAGGAAACCCTCCTTGTCCTTGTATATTATCCGGCCTTGCCAATGCCAGGATTTTTGCATGACATAAATATTTCGGCATTTCGTCACGATGGATTTTCCCTGTAAATATTACATCATTTTCTACGTTATATTTTCTAGTTAATAATTTCAACTCGTTAAATTTTAATTCCTGAATACTTGGATTTGTTCCCCCAATAATAACTAGTTTTAATTTTTCATAATTTTGTTTAATAAGCCCAAATGCCTCTATTAATATTGTGACGCCATCTTTTTCGTTTTGTCCAATATTACCACAGTACGCAATATAATCTTCTTTTATTGGCGATTCTTCAACATTAGTCTGAAACCGCTCAGGCTCCACCGTCATGGGAATATGAATTAATGGAGACCCTTTTGAAATTAATTTCTCATAATAACTAAACAAATGATTTGTCATTATTATCATCCCATCAAACATTTTGAAATGATTTTTTAAATAGAATTTTACGAACCATTCGGGATAGGAAGAACGATTTCTATATACATGAGGATATTCATCACCAACTGTTACTGCTTTTACTCCATTTTTTTTAAATAATTTTACAAATAAATAGTTAATAAAGTAATTTGATGTAGTACATATAATAAAATCGAATTTACTAACTCTATTTATTTTATTAAAATGAAAATAAAAACCAATAATACCTTTAATTGTCACTAATAGTTTTAATAATTTGTTATCTGGCCAGAAGACAGTACCAGGAGTATAAACATAATTAATATCTTTAAAAACGCCGCTTATTTCTTTATTAATTTGATTCTGTTTTTTTTCAGTTGGTCTTATGCAAAAAATTGTAATTTTTTGTTTTAATTCTATTAAACCTATAGCAAGTGAAATGTTTCTATTTGTTGTAGCTGTTCCGCTCGGGAAACCTTGATCCGTAATAAAACCAACGTTTAATATTTTATTGTTTTTCATAATTTTTATAGAGTATAAAAGAAAGTTAATTAGTTATATACCTTACACAAGTTCATAGGTCGAAACCATGATTCTACCTTGAAAAAATTAATTAAAGCAAAACGCATGGACACTTCGGAGAATCACCATATGATTCTATGTATTTTACGTAAGGTGACTTAGTTAATATAAACTCAATTATAATATTCCGGATATAAATATTTATACTTTATCATCCAGTTATATAAATCCTCGAACATTTTGGAATAATTATTAACATTTAACATTTTTTTGTTATCGACTAAACTTTTATCAATAAATTTATTATTACTCTTGTTAATAGAAATATCCTTTTTACCCCAGATATTTTTTATAATGGTCAATAAATCAAACTTTGAAATTTTTTCGTCCGGCACTAAATGGTATAGTCCTATCAAATTTAAATCAATAGCTTTGTCAATTGACTTTGCCAGCTCTAATGTCGTAATCCCGGTCCAGTATGCATTTGAATAACCGTTTATTTCACCACGCTGCATTAAAAACCAATGGAAAAGTTCTTCGTTTTTTCCATTTATGTTAGGACCAATAAATGAGGTTCTCAAAGTCAAATCTCTTTCATTAATCAGTTCACCTAAAGATTTAGTCCTTGCATATACATTTTCACCGTCTTTAAAATCATCTTCGTTATAGCTCCCTTTTTTACCGGAAAAGACACAATCGGTACTTAATTGGATAACCTTAGCGTTAATTTCTTTCCCAATTTTTGAAAGATAATGCGGAATAAAACTATTAAAATAAATTGCTTTATCCACATTGGTTTCCGACTCTTCGATTAAAATTCTAAGACAATTGATTATTACATCAGGATTAGTTTTCTTAATATTTTCACGTAACAAGTCCCGGTCATAAACATCAATATAATTCTCATAACTATTACATAATGGATCGCATTCGAAATCTGCAATTTGATATTTATCCAAATCACCCAGATATTTGCTAATAACATGCCCCGCCATCCCTGACGAGTCTATAATAAGTATTTTCTTTTTAAGGTTTTCCATTTTTATTTTGTTTTATGCCAGACTGTTCGATTGATATAATCAACATAACTAAAAACAATCCTCATAACTTTTAGCGAAAAATTATCTACATTATAATCATTAACAATTTTAAATTTCCGATTTACATAATCATGTTGAGAAGTTACTACATCAATGGCTTGCAAAACCAAATCACTTTTTAAACCAGACATGATCAACGTTCCCTCGTCCATTCCTTCAGGCCGTTCGTGTGCCTGCCTTATAGTAATCGCCGGGAAATTTAATATCGAAGATTCTTCTGTAATTGTCCCGCTATCTGAAATAACACAATAGGCTTTAAGCTGCAATTTAACATAGTCAAAAAATCCCATAGGTTTAAGGAATTCAATTCTTTTATCCAAATGCTTACCAACTAACTCTTCTAACCGTTTCATAGTGCGGGGATGCGTTGAGACAATTATTCTTTTGTCATATTTAGCAGTTATTTCATTTAATGAATTTAGTAAATCAGAAAAATTCTCCTCTGAATCTACATTTTCTTCTCTGTGAGTACTTAAAACGAAATAATCTCTTTCCTTTAAATTTAGTCTCGAAAGAATATCAGAATTTTCAATCTTAGGCATATTATAATCCAGGATCTCCTTCATTGGTGAGCCAACTTTTATAACTGTCTCCGGTTTAAGCCCTTCATTCAGAAGATATCTACGAGCATGTTCCGTTAGAGGCATATTGATATCACTTAAATGATCAACAATTTTTCTGTTTATTTCTTCTGGAACACGTTGATCAAAACATCTATTACCCGCTTCAAAATGGAATATGGGTATTTTTTTCCTTTTCGCAGGAATAACCGATAAACAACTATTTGTATCGCCATACAACAATACTGCATCAGGTTTGATGCTTTCCATTACTTCATCTGATTTTGCAATTACATTACCAATCGTCTCTGCAGTTGTTTTCCCAACAGCATCCAGGAAGATGTCAGGCTTTTTGATTTCCATTTCTTTAAAAAATAATTCATTCAACTCATAAGCATAATTTTGGCCTGTATGAACTAGAATATGCTCAGTGAATTTTTCCATTTGATACATGACTCTGCTGAGCTTAATAATTTCAGGCCTGGTTCCAACAATGGTCATTATTTTCATCTATTTAACCCTTTTAGTTCTTCCTTAATATATTCTAAATTCAAGAGAATTTTTTTTGTTTCTTCGATATTTAATCTTTTAGTATTATGTGAATTGTACTCTTCAACCTGGGAAATTTTTTCTTCACCTTCAGAAAAATACTTCTCATAATTAAGATCGCGTGTATCTGCCGGAATTCTATAATAACTCCCCAGATCTTCCGCCTTCACCATATCTTCTCTCGTTACCAATGTTTCATAAAGTTTTTCACCATGCCGGGTACCAATAATTCTTGTACTGTTATCCGCGTTAAATATCTGTTTAATAGCTTCCACAAGCGTTTCAATCGTAGCTGCCGGGGATTTTTGAACAAAAATATCCCCCTGTTTCCCGTTTTCAAAAGCATACAAAACTAAATCTACAGCTTCATTGAGCGACATCATAAAACGTGTCATATTAGGATCGGTAATGGTAATAGGTTTTCCATTTTTAACTTGCTCTACAAATAACGGAATAACAGAACCGCGCGAAGCCATTACGTTCCCGTATCTTGTACCACATAAAACAGAGCCGCTGCCGTTAATATTTCTCGACATTGCGATCATTACTTTTTCCATTAACGCTTTGGACATCCCCATAGCGTTAATTGGATAAACAGCTTTATCAGTACTTAATATAACAACACGTTTTACTTTGTGGAGTATTGCGGCTTCTAAAACATTTTCAGCGCCAAGAATATTTGTTTTCACAGCTTGAATAGGGAAAAATTCACACGATGGAACTTGTTTTAAAGCCGCCGCGTGAAAGATATAATCAACTCCTCTAACTGCTTCTTCAACCGATCTGTAATCCCGCGCATCTCCAATGTAAAACTTAACTTTAGGATTATTTAACTTTTTACGCATATCATCCTGTTTTTTCTCATCGCGCGAAAAAATTCGGATTTCTTGAAATTCATCTGAATTTAAAAATCGTTGTAAAACTGCGTTCCCAAAGGAACCGGTTCCGCCTGTAATTAATAAGGTTTTATTTTGCATATAATATATCTTTTAAGTTTGTTCGTTTAATTTGCCATAATTTACTAAGATGCCTACTAAGGCAATAAAAGTAATAAATACAACAGTTGTAATTGAAAGTGAATATAAAAATGCTAATAAGAGAGTAAATAGGAGAAATATTTTCACCATCGCTTTTCTTACTACATCGATTTTGTTGTTTATTTTTATATTAACATTAAATTTATACCATGAGTAAAAGGTTAATAAAAGTAGGAGAAACCCTATTATCCCGCTTTGCGCAAAATTTGTTATTAATCCGGAGCGGGACCTTGTACTATTATCTAACCGCATAATTGGATTATCCATATTTTCAATTTGACTCATTTTCCCGTTAAAATGATATCCATCCAATCCGTATCCCCATATTAAATTTAAATAATCTTCCTCCAGAAAATCAGTATAAATATACTGAAAACCTCGTATTTTCCCCCAATATGAAATGTTATCAAATACTATATTACCTGATGTTTGCATTATTTCAACCACTTTTGCGGCACCGGCACCGCGTTCAGAGGTATCAAATGATTTATAATACTTATCCCATACCGCGTATAAAGTCAATATGATCAGGCTCGTCATTACAAAGATAAGAGTTAGCTTACGCATATTTAATTTAAAAAAGGAAGAATTACGGCTTAAATAATATAAAAGATAAATGAACATTAAAACTGTTACCGCTAAAACGGTTTTAGAATCTACAACTGTATATTGAAGTAATACGATCAAAGCAATTACAATATATTTGATTTTTTTTGTAACCGCCCATACTAAAAACAAGAATACAGCAATGAGTGATTGAAACCATGAACAAACAAAAGAATTAAAAAATGTCCCCATTGCCGCATCATCAGCGCCAAGTGTTTCTTCAAATACTCCGCCGCGCCCATCTTGAAACAATCTCGTAGTACTTATTACGTTGAAAACTTGTAAAACGGAGACTATGGTTTGCATTATAGAAACGGCAATTATGAGGTTTAATAAATTTTTATATTGTGTTGCTGTTATTTTTTTGTTGAGAAGTAATAAATAAATAAATAAGTATGAACTAAATGTGATCAAAATAAACGGCATTTGAGAATGATATAGTAGACCCAACAATGATATAAAAAGGAACCACAACCAGGTTTTAATATATTTTATATTTTTTAATGATTCAGGAATATTTAACAGCGAAAATATAAAAATAACCAATAATAAAAAGGAAGGTTTCGCTATGTAAGTAGAAATGATATCAACTTTAATTAGAGATTGACTTAAGTAGAAACCATAAGAAAAAAACCAAATAAACCAAAACACCACTGCTTTAAATATATTTCGGCTAACGGCATAACCTAAAATTATTGCGGACATTATAACAGCAAAAACATCATTTAATAACCAACCACCTACCAAAACAACAGTAAATAAAAGAAAGTATAGCAGTAAGAGTTTAATATCTAAAAAATCTATAGAGTTATTCATAAATTACTTATCACAAATTTTCACCATTTAAACTCTTTGAAGACCTGAGATAATCTTTCCAATTACCGATATCTATCCATGATTTTTCTGAAACCGGGAAAACACCTATTTTCCCATCCCTTTTCAATAGTTGATTTATTAGATGTGTGATATGATAAAAATCGTTTTGAGGAATTTCGTTTAAAAGATTAGGTTCTAAGATGTACATGCCGGAATTAATCTTAAATGTAATGTCCGGTTTTTCCAGAATTTCAACTAACTTTCCATTATTTCCGGTTTCAATTACTCCATATGGAATTGAGTAATTCTTAAGTGCCGCAACTATTGTAATCTCATTTGAATTTTTTCTATGATATTCAAGTATTTCAGAATAATCTTCATCTATTAATATATCGCAGTTAGTCACAAAGAATGTTTCTTTAATTTCATTTTTAATTAGATATAAACTGCCGGCTGTACCAAGGGGTTTATCTTCTCTAAAAAACGAGATGTTATAGGGCAGGTTTTGTTCTTTCAAGTAATATTCAATGAAATCCGCTTTGTAGTTAACTGAAACATAAAAATCATTACAACCGTATAAACTAAATGAAGAAAAAATTTCTTCAATAATTGTTTTTTCTCTGAGTGGAATAAGAGGTTTGGGAAGCACATTTGTAATAGGCTTTAACCGGCTTCCTTTACCTCCTGCCATTATTACAACAGGGAGATTTATTTTATTTTGACTTTTATTAAATTTTGTTTGAAAAATATCTTCCCAAAAGATCACATCGTACAATTCACCAGTCTCGGAAAGAATAGGCATAAACTCATTCCTTCTCAAATTCATGTTATTTTTTATTTCATTTATATCGTCTCCTATTTTCGCAACTCTTATCTGAGATCTTAAAATATTTTTTATTCTAGTATTTAGATCAATATTATTAATTATTGCCCGTTGAATATCGCCAATACTTATAATGCTAAGAAAGCGCTTTTCTTCCATTACAATAAGGAGCTTTCTATTAACTTCGTCCATTTTTTTTAATACAAAAAGGATTGAATCAGAACTATCGACAATTACATCTTTAAAACTATTTTTCATTTTTTTTTGCGGGATTTCCAAACCAGGTTTCATTCTCAGGAATATCTTTAGTAACAACAGAGCCCATACCAATAACTGAATTTTTACCAATTCTTGTTTGTTCCCGGACAATAACTTTTGAAAAAATGGTTGCATTTTCTTCCACAACGACGGAACCAGCTAACATTGTATTTCCAGTTATCCAAACATTTTTACCAAGTACACAATTGTGCGCAATAAAGCACAATCCGTTCATTTTGGTTCCATCTCCAATTATAGTATCCGACAAAGCACCTCTCGCTATTTGACTATTTGCGCCGATCTCAACGTTATTACCAATGACCACCCCTCCGAGATGCGAAAATTTAATCAAGGTTCCATCTTTTTTACGTTCGCAACCCAAACCATCTGTACCGATGACAACTCCTGCTTGAATAATGACCTGAGAACCTATTTTTACATTATCATATATAGTTACATTAGGATAGATTATTGTATCATCTCCAATAACACACTCTCCAATAACGCAACCAGCCCCAATATACGCCGAGGCAGAAATAACCGCACCTGGATGAATAAAAGCAGAGGGATGAATCCCCGGAGAAAGTTTTTGAATAAAAAAACGATCCGCTATCATCGCTATTGACATTTTGGGGTTTTGTACATGAATTAACACTTTATGATTCTTTTTAAGAGTCTCAGTATAACTTACTGTCGGATCACAAATAATTGCAGGAGCTTTAGTTTGTTCCGCAATTTCTTGCTTGTTCCGTTTTAGTGATCCGATCCAATCTAATGAGTATGCATCCACATATTCTGCTGGCTTTAAGGACATCACAAATACATTTTCGATTTCTCCGAAAACATGTATTACTTCAACACCGAGGAAATCAATTATTTCTTTTATTGCAATTTGCTTATTCATTCTTTGGTACAATTTAATATATTGGGAATTCACTAATGTTAAAAAGCTGTTCTTCTGGTATAGGTGTGTTGTTATTATAATGTTCAACTACAGCTCTATAATTTGATACTAATCGTTTGGCAGAATTTGTATTATCAAATTCTTTTTCTACAAATGACCTGGCATTCTTACTTAGTTGTTTTGCAAGTGTTGGTGAATTTAAAAGCTTTAACATTTGCTTTGCTAACATTTCTATATCACCAATATTTGCAAGTAAAACAGACTCCCCATTTTTATTTAAATATGGGGTGCCTGAAGTCTTATAAGTTACTAGCGGTAAGCCAAGAAAAATCGCTTCTATAACCGAGCTTGCTATAACGTCTAATTTTAAAGGTAATACAGCAAAATGTGACTGAACGATATGCTGATGCATATCTGAATGTACAGGAAAATAATCAGTAAAAACTATATTATTAGACAGATCTAATTCATTAATTTTGTTTAATAAAAAGTTCATGTATGATTCTGGACACTTGCCAACAATATTTAGTGTAACATTTGATTTTTCATTTTTCACTATTGCAAGAGCTTCTATTAGATCTTCGATCCCTTTCTTTTTTACAATTCCACCAAAGAAAACAAAATCGTAGATTTTTAACACCTGTTTTACCTGTTGCGGCTTTTCCATAGGAAAGAACATTTTGAAAATTATTGCGTTGGGGTTATTATTCAATAACAAGTCTCTATGCATTCTTCCATGACAGCCGAAATATTTTTCTTTTTTATGAATGCTCATTTCAACATCCCAAAATAGTTTTATACAGCTATCACTATATTTTTTCCTATCCGGGTTAGTATATACTGTTTGAGCCGATACATATACAGGAGTATTTTTAATATCAAGCGTAGTGATTGAGTAATAAGGATTTTCAGTGCCAATAAGGTTTACAATATCAGGCTTTATTCCGTTTATAAATTTTTTAACAAAATATCTATTTAGTAAAAATTTTGTTTTAATTCCCAAATAAAATTTATTTGGAACACTAGTATGGCGTACTTTAAAAAAATGATAAAATATGCCTCTCATTTCAAATTCAGATGTAAACTGTTTAAGACCTTTGATGGGAGCAACAACATGAAGTTCAATATCTTTAAAGTTTTCAAATTCTCTAATTAAATTTGTTATCCAGGGAGCAAAATCAAAGTATTGATTCTGTGTTTTCCTACCTAAAAGTGACTTAATTCTGTTTTTAAGTTTCATTTGAGAAAGTGGGAGTCTTGCCCGAACATCATTATTTGAAAAATGACAAATCCAAACTACTTTTAATTTTTTTTCCACGAGTATAGTTTTCTTTTTAAAGTTAAGTTCTATTGAAAATGATCAACAAGCATGTGTTTAAATACTCTCGATAATCGGCTTTTTATTTTTTAATATGAAATAAATAAATAACACTCCAAGAACAGCCATTAGCAGTAAAGAAACAACTTGTCCCCAGGCAGCACCATAAAATCCAAATTTTGCGATAAGAAATTTATATAAAAAGAAACAAATTATTGCACCAACAATTCTTAGCCCAAGTTCAGATTTAGTATATCCAAAACCGATAATCACTGTTATTACACTATAAAATAAAACAAATGAAATGTTTTGGAGTGCTAAGATACGAGCAAAATCTGCCGCATCGGTATAACGACCGGCTGTTAGAATATAAGTTATAGGTTTTGCAAACAATACAAAGATTAACACTGGTAATGCATTGATAAAAACAATTCCAAAAATAATTTTTGCTAATTTTTTTATTTTATTTTCAGCAATTGCCTTATAAATATCAGGTTCAAAGGTTTGTAAGATGGCTTTATAGAACATTGCCAAAGCAGCGCTGAGAGATAATCCAATATTATAAAGTGCAAATGATTGTGTATCATCCAATTTTTCAAGAAATACTCTGTCTATCCCCGAGAAAAAATACCATAACATTGCTGAAAAGGCAAGTGGCCAACTAAATTTGAGCGCATCTTTGAATATCTTAAAGTTAAATTCAATTTTAGTAAGCATTTTCTTAAAACAATATATCCCAAAAATAAAGGCAACAAGTAAATTAGCCCCCATACTTCCTGTAGCTCCAAATTTTAGAACTACTACGAATAAAACAGCTGAGGTTACCCAAAATAGTGAACTAAATATTGTAAGTTTTGCAAACTTTTTCGCTTCTCTTTTTATCCTATAGTGTATTTGAAGAAGAATTAAGAAATTATTAAATACAATTTGAAATATTGTAAAAAAAGCAAAAGGCCAAAAAGGGAAACTAACATTAGCAATTCTATAGTATGTAAAAAATCCAACTAAAGTAATAATAGAAGTAACTGCGCCGATACCTAATAAAGATATTGTAATAGTATTTAAAACACTTTCTCTTTTCTCGTCCGGTATCAAATAATAATTTCGCAAATAATAAGAACTTATTGATAAACTAAGCATTGGTAAAAATAAAATGCTGAATGAAGTGAAATATCCGACAATGGCATAGTCATCATAAGAAAGATTCTTAGCCAACAGTGGATTTATCATTATCTTAATTAATGCCGAAAAAAAAGATGCAAAAAAGTATAAAGAAGCGGTTTGGAAGTAAAGATTGTAACGAGTAAAATAACTTCTAATACTAGACCTGATTTCGAACATCAGTTCTCAAACACAAAAATTGACGTTTCAGAATTGGTAATTCCAATTCTGTTCCAACGATTTGCTGTCATTGTTGAATGGCACTGTGTTGTTTTTTGCAGAAAAATTTTTTTACTGTTTAGTAGAATAACGAGAGGCCGAAAAATGATTTTCATAAAAGATATTTTTTAGTAATAAACCCTTCTGCTTTTTCAGTACCAATAATTTTTCCATAATATGTATGAGTTGCATGCAAGAATTCCTCCCAGTTTTGAGCATTTTTCGCCCAAACGGAGGTAAACATTGATAATGCTTCAATCTTTTTACTATATGTCAGGCTGATATCAACAAAAAAGTTCGGAGTAAAAAAAGAACCCATAAAATAATTTATTTGACCATGTAATACTCTTGGAATACGTCTACTAGCAGCAATACCTAACTCATTAACAATGCGATGATCTTTATGCAAATCATCAAAATACGGCAGGATTAGCGTATCAATCTCCTTGGCTTCAATAATATTAAGAACCTCAACAACAAGACGATCACAATAAGTTAAATTTAATGCAGTCTCGTTTAGCCACAACAAGTCATAATTTAAGTAATTAGCTGCATTAATATTTTCTTGCTTGGCAAGTTCGGGGTCACGCGCAATTCTTCCATCAGGGAGAGACCAAGAACCATCTGTAAAAACAACACCGAACACCTGGTGTCCTTCCGAAACCAACTTTAAAATTGTTCCGCCAGCCATTAATTCAATATCATCAGGATGAGCACCTAAACACAAAATTTTCATTTTTCAATAACTTTAAAAATTCCGAAAATACGTTCGTTAAATGGTTCACCGGGTAAAAACTTACCAAATTGACCTATGTTCACAGTTTGAAATCCGTTTAAAGCCATGAGGTTATGTAATTTTTCACAATTGTAGTGCTCTACAACAGTAGTATCTGGCCTATATGTACTTTCTTTAATTTTTGACTTAAAAAAATTGTCAAAATCAAGATTTGGTGTAATAATAACTAATTCTGAATCTTTTGACAGAATTAACTTCAGTTTACTCAGCACATCTGCTATTTGCTTAATATGAGCAAATGAATGAAAAAAATAAATTTTGTTAAAAGAAGAACCAGATGAGGTGAGCGTATCGAGATCAGTAAAAACTTTATCTTTTAGGCCATTAGTATAATCGTACACATCAAACCCCAGAACAGATGCATTATATCGCGTTATAAAAAAATCCATAACCGTTCCAATACCACAACCAAAATCTAGTATTATTTCAGAGTCACCGATGTTAAGTAGTTTGTCAAGTAGATGAACCTCCTTCCAATACTTTTCAGAAGAATTAAATTCTTTAAGTTTTTCCTTATAGATTAAGGGATCAAATTGAATATTCATAATTAGCTTTAATTAAATTATTAGTTATATATTTAATTTCTTCAGTAGATAATGATGAATACATTGGAAGAGTTATCTCATTATCACAAATATACTCGGAAAGAGGGAGTGATGAATAGTAATCTCTGTATATACTAAACCTATGAACCGCAGGGTAATGAATGCTTGTCTGTACACCGGCTTCTGCCAATTTCTCACGCACTTTATCTCTTTTCGTAAAAGTTGAATTTTTCAATACAATCGGAAAAATGTAATTAGACGAGAACTCTTTATAATCTTCAAACGGTATTATAATATCATCTCTATCCTTTAATAATTCTACATACACTTTCCTAATCGCAGCCCTCTTTTCAAGATCCATTTTTATTTTATCCAACTGAACTAACCCAATAGCTGCACGAATATCATCCATACGGTAATTAAAACCTAGTTCCACTACATCATAAGCTGTTGAGTGTCCTCTAGCTCTATCAAAAGACATCGTAGTCATCCCATGGGATCGTAATAATTTAGCTCGCTCAAAATAAGTTTCGTTGTTAGTAACTAGCATACCTCCTTCACCTGTGCTAATGTTTTTATTTGAGAAAAAACTAAAACATCCAATATCTCCAATTGTGCCAAGTTTTTTTCCATTATATTCGGATAAAGGTCCATGACAGGCGTCTTCTACAACTTTAAGCTCATATTTTTTAGCTATTTCCATAATACGAACCATATCACAGGCAAAACCACCATAATGCATTACAACAATAGCTTTTGTTTTTGAAGTTATCTTCCGCTCAATATCCTCAGGATCAATTGTTAAATCACTATAGCTCTTTATATCAGCAAACACAGGAACAGCATCCAAATAGCGTATCGCATTACAAGTTGCCACAAATGTTAATGAGGGACAAATTACTTCATCATGTTCCATAACCCCAACCAGTTTTAGGGCAAGATGCAATGCCACAGTACAATTTGATAATGCCACGGCATATTCTGCACCAAGTAAAGCACCAAATTTATTTTCAAATTCAGCAGTTTTGGGTCCAGTTGAAATCCACTTAGACCTAATTGTTTCTAATACAGCAGCTTCTTCAGCTTCATCAAAATTTAGGTCAAAAAGTGGAATTTTGTAATCCATTATTACTCCTATACATTATATATATTTGTTTTGTATGCTTCAATATTTATTTTCAACCATTCGATTGTATCGGCTAATCCACTATCCAAATCGTAATCGGGATTCCAATTTGTATTTGTTATCAGTTTATTATTATCGCAGAATAATCTTTCTACTTCACTATTTTCCGGGCGTACTCTCTGCTCCTCGGTTACAATTTCTAAATCAACGTGTAATAATCGAGCAATTTTGTTAACTAAATCGCCTACCGTGATCTCATTTTTCATCCCGATATTTGTCACTTCACCGAAGAGTTTATTACATCTGTAAATTTCTAAAAAACCCTTACAAGTATCCTTTACAAACGTTAGATCTCTAGTTGGACTAAGATTTCCAAGTTTAATGGTTTTCTTGCCTGAAAGGATTTGTGAAATAACAGTCGGGATAATTGCTCGTGCTGATTGCCTTGGACCGTAGGTATTAAATGGTCTTACAATTTTAACCGGCAAATTAAATGAGCGATAATAACTTATAGTTAATTGGTCAGCAGATATTTTTGATGCAGAATAAGGCGATTGTCCTACCATTGGATGTTTTTCATCAATTGGGACATACTGAGCTGTTCCATATGTTTCACTAGTAGAAGTAACTAAAACTTGTTCAATTCCCAATTCTTTTGAAGCTTGTAAAACATTATAAGTACCCGTTATATTTGTTTCAATATACGCCTTTGGTGAAACATAAGAATAAGGAATTCCAATTAATGCAGCTAAATGAAAAACAGCATTACACTCTTGCAATGCATTATAAACCGAATCATAATCTCTAATATCACCGCTAATTACCTCAATCTTATCTTTTACCTCAGAATTTTCAAGCCATCCCCAATTGTTTTTTGAATTATAGTGAACAAAAGCTTTAACATCAAAACCTTCTTTAACCAATAGCTCTGTTAGATGCGATCCTATAAATCCACCTGCACCTGTAATTAATATTTTTTTATTCATTTTGTCTCTAAAATTAGTAATGCCTTTTTACTGAATCCCAATCGCGTGCGAATCAAAACCAATCTCTTCAATTTGTGAAAGATTAAGAATATTTCTTCCGTCAAACAAATGCGCCGGTTTTCTCATGCTATCATAGATTTTTTTGTAGTCTAAAGTCTTGTATAAGTTCCATTCCGTCATAATTGCAATAGCGTCAGCCTCTTTTGCAGCTTCGTATGGATCCTCAATATAATTAACTTTATCTCCGAATTCTGCCAGATCTATCTTTGCGTTCTTCAATGCTTTCGGATCGGTAATAAAAACATTTGCGTGTTCTTCTAGTAACATTTTAGCAACGTAATAAGCCGGGGTTTCTCTCGTATCACCGGTATCCGCCTTGAAAGCAAATCCAAATAAGACAATCTTTTTATTCGCAAGAGTATTGAACATCGTCACCAGCATTCTCTTGACAAAGCGTTTTTCTTGATACTCATTCATCTTAATTACATTTTCCCAATACTCTGCAACTTCGGTGAGTCCAAGCGTTTCGGAGATATAAACCAGATTAAGAATATCCTTCTTGAAACATGAGCCGCCAAATCCTATTGAAGCGTTTAAGAATTTATTCCCGATTCTTGAGTCAGCGCCAATTGCACGGCTAATTTCTGTTACATCCGCTCCTGTTTTTTCGCACAAAGCAGAAATGGAGTTTATTGAGGATATCCTTTGGGCAAGAAAAGCATTCGCGACAAGTTTTGATAGTTCCGAACTCCAGACATTACTTCTAATTATTCTTTCATCCGGCACCCAGTTTTTATAAATATCAACGACAGTCTGACGTGCTTTGAACCCTTCTTCCGTTTCACGGGAACCGACTAATACTCTGTCGGGATTTTCCAGATCACGGATCGCTGTTCCCTCTGCTAAAAACTCAGGATTGGAAACCACCTCAAAGTGGATTCCCTTTTCATTGCTGTTCAGAATTTTTTCTAAAGCTTCGGCAGTGCGTACCGGGAGTGTGCTTTTTTCAACTATTATTTTTGCTGAGTTTGAAGCCGCTACAATTGCGTGAGCGGTTTTCTCAAGATATTGCAGATCAGAAGCTTTCCCTTTTCCCTCCCCAAATGTTTTTGTTGGAGTATTAACCGAGACAAAAATAATATCCGCTTCATCAATCTCTTTTACAATATCGGTTGAGAAGAAAAGGTTTTTCCCGCGAGTTCGTTTAACAACATCCAACAATCCGGGTTCATAGATGGGTAACTCATCCGTCTGCCAGGCAGCTATTTTCTCTTCGTTAATATCAACGATGGTTACTTTATATTGTGGACAGTGGTCTGCGATAACCGTCATGGTTGGTCCGCCTACATAGCCGGCGCCGATACACAATATTTTCTTTTGAAAATTCAAACAAATTCCTTTAATAATGATTACTGACCATTTACTCTGTTACACTCGTTACTTGGCACTCTCCCGAGCGAAGTCGAGGGGCTTATCATAAGGCCGGACTTTCCTTTATAATTTTCAATACCAACGCCATGATTGTAAGATAACTTTTCAGCTTGCTATGTATCTCGTCAAAAAATTCTTCTTTGTATATGTGACTTAATCTATTTCTGTCATCGAGTATGTTAATCAATAGTTCTTAGTTACTCTCTTCTACAGCTCCAACAAGAAAAAATTCCTTAAGTGATTCTCGAGGTGATTTTGCATCAATCCCATGATATTCGTACAGAAAATTTTTAATAATCTTCCACGTTAATTCTGTACAATATTCAAATTTTTGTATGCGTCCGTTTTTTATTGTATCAATAACTTCTTCTGAAAAACCTGATACGTCTATGATTAATGATATGTTAAATACTTTTAGAGCCTTTTCGTAAACCTCTAATTAATACTTAAATCTTTGGCTTTGTTCCATATCTCAATTTCTCTTAATGCAATTTTCTTAAACTCTTTATCAACAGTCCCAAAATCTACTAAATCTATGTGATAAGGGATGATTGACTCATCAAGAGCTTCTCTAATTTTACTGAATAATTTTTGTTCAATTTTTTATTGCTTATGAAGCCTACATCTATATCTGAACTATATCTAAAATTATTTTCGGCTCGCGAACCAAACAAAAAAAGTGTTACATCTTCTTTGTCTATAAAGCTTAAAATAATTTCACGAGTCAGTTCTACGTATTTGTTTTTCAGGTTCATCTTAAAATTACTAGTGGATTGTAAAGTTCAGTTAGATTTTGCCTGCCTACCGGTTTACCCGCCTCTTGCTGTCTGGCGAGGCAGGTAGGTTTATTGTGTAAAGTCTGTTCGCCGCATGCGGAGCCCCCTAATCTTCCACCTATTCTGCGTCCTTTGTGGTGTGAGATGATATTTTATTTAAGAGTTCTTCTTTGTAGTTCATGGGTTAGGCGGTAGTTGTGTATGGTTTTATGTATAAATTAAAAAGTGAGCCATAGTAACACGTAGCGGGTTACGGGTAACTAGTCATTTATGTTCAACTGTTAAATATATGAATTTGATCTGTTTAGTTGTTGATCCGCCTTAAGCGGAGATTAATTGTTGAGTTGTGAAGTCGTTAATTAAAATGTTTAATGAGCATGTTTAGGATTATAGAACTGGGCTTGAATATTCCACACTTTTTTGTTGCTCTTTTTTTTGTCTTTACGGCTGAGGATAAATTCATTCTTGATTTTTTGAAGTTCGATAATAATCATTACCTTCTCCTCATAGGACATTTTTGCTTTCTTCTTATGATAAGCAATTTTGGAATCTGCAACATGTAAAAGGTAGTTTTTATCCATTCTTATCACCATAGGATTTTTTATACGTTTCTTCTAAACTGAATCGTTTTACAAGCTCAAAAAATTTTACTTTATTAAACTCCGCTTCAATAAAAAATTTGGCAAGTCTTTCTTTATCAGTTATCCTCCCCGTCTGCAACATAATAGCCATTACATATTCTGCGCTCAAAATAAAAGTCCGTTCATTAAAGATAGTAATTCCAACACAATTCTGTAACGCCTCTTCAACTAATTCGTTATAAGCTAACAAAAACTGAACCGGCATCCCCTCAATGATGATGTGCTCCCCTTCTGTCTTATAGTCATTCTCATCTGCCCAAGTATAAATTGGTGATAAAGGATTTAAATTATTTTCTTCACCGGAAATGTGGACAATCAAATCCAGGTCGTACGTAACTGATGGTTCTATATAATAGAATTGAGCCATCCCCCGGCAATAGCATAGGCATTAATAATATTCTTTTCTACTAGTTCATTTATTTTTTGTAATGTCTTTTGCATATTAATATTTAAAAACTTTTTTAAATATTACTCAGTGGTAATTAAATAATTCATCTTACGCGATGTTGAGGGACATTCTCTCCCAAAGTCTCACATTCTCATGAGTTGTGGAGTCGTGTATTTGTGTATAGTGTTAAGTAAAAAGGGAATAAATTAGAAATTAAAAAATGAGACAGAGTGACGCGTGACGCGTAACGAGTAACGAGTCATTTGGATCAAGCGTTATGCAAACGAATATGCATGTTGAGTTGTTGATCTGCCTTTGGCGGAGTTTAATTGTTTATAAAAAGTCTAAAGTGCACTAAATTAATTTTTTAGTGTTCAAATAATTAACAATATCATTTAGGTATTTTTCGAGATCAGATTTTTTAGAGATGATCAAGTTGATCTTTTCAGCGGCTTCATGTTCATCTTCTTCATAGTCGTAAGCAAGTTCATTTCTTATGTCACGAAATTCTTTCCATACCTCGTAATTTTCAATAATTCCAAGCTGTTCCATTCTGTTAAAAATGTCGATTGCTGATTTGTCGGTAACCTCTTCACCTAATTCTGTAAGGACGGATTTAAAAAGTTTATTCCCGATTGCGTCTTGTAATTTCGAAAAACGAAAAATATACTGATCAATATGCTCTACTTCTTGATCATCTAATTTAAAGACCCTGTCGGGAGTTATGGGTAAAGAGGACTGGAGTTTTCGATAAGCGCTGTTCATCCAAAAAGCATGTTTTGAACATTCGTTAAGAAGTGATTTGAGAATAGGAGTATTACTTTTCAAAGAGCAATTCCTTCGTTTTTCGCAATTTCGTCTATGTATCTTTTTGACCCCGATCGTTTTATAACGATATCTATCTTCTGCTCTCCTAAAACTTTGTGCAGCATAGCCAACATTCCAAGTTTCCTTTTCAAAAGGTCTTCACTCACCTCTGTTTCAACATACAGATCAATATCTCCCCCCTTTTGGGAATCATCTGCTCTGGATCCAAAAAGATAAACTTTTGTGCCCTCATTAAAATGTTTTATTGCAGCTTCTTTTATGGTTGCAGCGGATTTATTAGATAAACGCATGGTTATATTTGAATTCAGTGAGGGTAACTTTTTATAGATACTAATCGATTATAAGGAACTTTTAACCGCATTTGTCACTGGAAATGTTTGCTTGTTTTTTCTTGTTTCGGGTTTTTTTCAAAACTGATTTCCGCACAACTGATCTTCCGCGGACTACTTATTACCGAAAGCTGATAACTTTTTTTCACAGCTTCGCCACGTCAGTCACATTGACTAAAATATGCCCTCATTTTAAATTGTTAATTTAATCAAATCTTTATAAAAATTAATGCTGCGAATATACCCTTATCACAACTCAGCATTCATAACACAAATGTGTTAATTTCCCAAATTCAAAGTTCATTATTAATTGGAACTTTGCTTAGACATGTGTTAGTACTTCTAGAAATTACTTAAAACAAAATATTTAAAATACCTCACAACGAATACATCGTCAAAAAAATCATCTTTACATTAACCGCAAATCTTCCCGTTACATACCCAATAATTTCTAAAATCAACATCGTAAAGATAGAAAAAATTCGCATTTACGAAAATGATTTTAGGGCCGAATGTGATTCTTAACATAAATTTAATAAACCAAGTTTTTCTCAAGCATCTCCCAGTCTCAAATTCACAAAGTTCCACCGGTTTACTATCTCATGGTTCCAAAGCCTAAACTTTGCTTTCAACCGTTCATCGTTTTCGCATAAGCCGATCCTTGCATAAATCGATATAAGAAAAGTAACTAACAACAAACAAGGAGTTACTATGTCATTCACCATCGGCTGCGATCCTCCGCATGCGAATAGTTTTTTATTATTTATTGGTATAAGAATTCTGGAGTAGGAAGTACTTTCTATTCCTTCAGTAAAAATCCTCCCATAAACCCACGACCCTACTCACCTAACAACCGCGTATCATTGTTTATAATTTCATTAACGATCGGAGATCCATTATGGAATGGCAAGAGTTATATCCAATTGTAAAGGACCAAAGCTACTGGTCGGTGCTGCGTTACGATTCAAGAAGAGCAGACAAGCAGCAAGAATTAATCTGTCAAGCATTTCAGCTTTACAAGACTAAGGTTGAAAAAGGACTGCCGATCAACAAAAACGAATTCAAACAATTTATTTCCAAGAGAAGTCGCGAAGTTGATTTCAGATCTATCTGTCCCAAAGGCACTGGTGGAACGAGCTCCCTTGATCCGCTTAGTTTTGTTAATCGTCGTTCGACATCACCTATCACTGTTGTTGAGTTTTCGGAATGGATGAATGTTACTCCCAAAACAAAAGAGAATGTCGAAGCAAACGTAGTCTTCAGCATGGACTATAACGACTGGTTGCAAAAACTAAGTGATGCACACAAACAAATACTTGAGTACCTTATTCAAGGATTCACAGCCCCCAAGATTGCTTCAATAGTGAAAGAAAGCGTCACCAAAGTCAGAACGATAATCAAAGACTTACAGAAACTCTTCGTACAATTCTTCAGGGTACAACCACCGCATGCTTGAACTTTTACAGTTGCCGACGAAGAGCTTAATGCTTTTCGTTATATTAAATTTTGATTCCATTGCTTCATTGGGAGCCGGGAGGCTTGCTGCATCATACTTTGGCCACGCAGCCTTTGTTGATTTAATATTCCCTATTTTAATAAAACTAACATTTCTATCGTAGAAACTGATGGTCAGTTTCTCGCGTGTTATCGTGATCAAGAAAACGAGATAACGCGTTATTTCAACTTGGAAGGAAAAGAAGTGGAACTGACTTCAACTGAGCCAGTCGTTCAGGATGGCAACTCTGAGTTCTCCTTTGAAAAAGTATCTCCTCAATCAGATATCATCGAAGAAGTAGCCTCACATATAAAAAAGTGTGTCTACCTCAAAAATGAGGAGGAATATTTTGTTATCGCACTTCTGATAATTCTCTCATATTGTGTTGATCTATTTAACCGCGTCCCCTACTTGTCGCTGCAAGGCTTGAAAGGAACCGGGAAAACCACGCTAATGACAGTCATGAAATCATTCGTCTATCGCCCTGTCTTCTTCTCCGATGCTTCGATGGCTGCGCTTTTCCGTATCATAAATGAATTAAGCCCTACTTTGTTTATTGATGAGGTTGAAAATCTCAAAAAAAGAAGTGGTTCGAACAACCAAATTTTTGAGGTCCTCAATTCAGGGTATCAGAAAGACGGTGTTGTCGCAAGGGTGGATCCCAAAAAGAGAGTGGTCAAGTTCAAGACGTATGGATTCAAGATCCTTGCGGGAATAAATTCTCTCTTTGGACCGCTTCTGGATAGATGTATCCTCATCAATCTTGAGCAGCCACCGCAAGATTTCGTGCCCGAGCCTCTGCCTACTGACGCGGCTACGATTAGTAATAACATTCTTTTTAGTTTGATGCAATCATCCGCAGATATTAAAAAGTTAATCGTTGATCCGAAGGAATTGAAAATTAATGCTAAGATCAGATTGCGGGAATTCGATAAATGGTTTCCCATTCTCGTTCTCGCAAAAGTATTCAGCAGCAAAAAGAAAGATTATTTTTCCATTGTCGAGAAGTATGCAGTTTCTAATGTGGATCAGCATGAACTGGAGAATACTAGAACACCGGAAAATATGTGCAAGGCAATCCTAAAAGACTTCTTAATGGATAATCATGCTAAGGCGAAAGTCGTCGATCAGAACTCGTTCTATTTCAAAACAGACGTGATTCAGAAAGCCATTGAAACGGATGATCTTAACAATACCTACAGAAGCAAAGCGGACTTTACGCTGACTCTGAAAAAAATCGGAGTGGAAACGGATAGAAGAAGATTTGGGAAATGGCCAGAAACCTTATACAAAGTCCCAAAATCACTTCTTATTTAATCTCTAATACAAAAGGGTGCGAGTCTTCTCGCACTCTTTACTAACAAATCAAAAAAGGTAAAACATGTATTGTCCAAAAAATCTCTGGATTACCGAGGAAGTAAAAGATCTTCCTCAAGTCATTCAAATTAAGAATAGGATCATTCGGTTGGATCCAAACGTAAATATAAAAATAGTTTCATCGAATCGTCCGGAATATAAAGACGCTGAAAACGAGGTGGAACGCTTTCATGAAATGAAGGAAACCCTCCTTCTTTGTAATAGATGTGGAAGTTTTATCGAAACCTTTGCTTCACCCGGACATATTGTTGAAGGGCCAGCGACAATGGTCAAAACTTTAATGAACTGCTGTTACAAGTGTGAGTATTGTTATCTCGCACGTACAGCCATAAGACAGCAATGGCAGAAGATATATGTCAACTTCGATCAACTTGAACAGGAGATGTTAAATGAAGTCCCTATTCACGCAGGGTTGATGACCATACTTAGTTCATTCTCTCAATATGAGGGAGAACCATTGCTTAAAATTCCAGAAGGATTCAAAGAACTATCTGATTCGATCAGAAATGATCTTTCGAAAAAGGGATCCGCAAAAGTTGCGGAGTCCGATGTCTTTGAATATTTGTTTTCTAATCTCGGGGATATTCTCTTAAAGCTCGATTGCACACTCGGGAAAGATAGATTCTTCGATGTGAAGAAAAACTTTGAGAAAAATTTCAACGTAAATAAAACACTTCCCTTCTCATTTAATGTTTCGGAGTATAGCGACATCCTCGCCATTGAACACATTGCCGGTCATTTAGATTATCTGATGGGCATCATCAATAGAAATCCCAAATTGAAAATGCATTTCTTTACGAAGTCTGCTAATAGTGCTGCTCTAATAAAACACCACGGAGATAATAGGGTAAAAATAGTCATGAACTTTAATACTGACTTTGCTATCGATAATTATGAACATGACACGCCTTCATTGAAGGATCGAATAAACTCATTACAAGCGATCCAGAAAAACGGAACTTTTTTATCCGTGGTTCATTTGGAACCGGCAATCATGTATCCGAATTACGAAAAGGATTACAAAAATCTTATCGGAAAAATATTCAAGAAAGCAGATCCTAATAAAGTTGATAAGGTCGCGATCGGTATGGTAAGATATGCAGGTCAGTTGCTGCATCTCGCGAAAAAATTGTATCCCGATTCGGATATGCTTGATAATACCTATGAATTAGTTGAGCCGGAATACAGCGGCGACCCCTATAGGTATGATTTTGATGAACGGATCAAGTTTTACAAAATGATGATCGCGGAAATACGGAAATATAGCAATTGTAACATCACTCTGGGAGCTGAAAACCCGGATGTCTGGGAGGCAATTCAACTCGACAGTAAAAAAGAACTCGATAAAGTGTTTTTTCAGTCTTAGATCACTAAGACTTTTTAGCTGACAACAATAACAACTGTAAACTTCAATAACAGGGCGTGTTCATTAAGCACGCTCTACTAATAAATCAAACCAAAAAAGAAAAAATAATGAAAACGAATGAAAACAAATATTCATCTCTGATGACTAAGGCAGAAAAACTAATTGGAAACAATAAGTTAGAAAAGGCGCTGCCGTTAATCGAAGAAGCAATAACATTATTGTCGAAGAGGTGGGAGGCCTATGTTATGCTGGGTAATTACTATGGAAACAAAGGAGATTACGAAACAGCCATTCAGTGGAATAAAACTGCTCTCGTAAAATTCCCGGGTGCCGCAATCGCTCATTTCAATATCGCTCAATCTCTTCTAAGAATGGGCAATAAAGAAGATGGTATGAATAATTTAAAAATGTGTGTAAATCTTGATCCGACAATAAAAGAAGCATATCGAATGCTGAAATATGAATTAATAAATGAAGGGCATCAAGATGCGTACGGTTATTTGATAGAGGCAATCGGGCACCATCCAGATGACGGTGTAATTAATTTCTTACTTGCAACCAAGCTTATCACTAACAGAGAAGAGCTAGGTGTAAAACTAACAAACGAAGTTTTGAAATACTAAGATAAAGCTGAAAATAAAGGTGTTGCAGCCCTCGGCATTAACCGCTTGCGTGGTGAGTACTTTTATCAACAGCAAGATTGGGCCAGTGCGGCAAAATATTATTCAAGATACTTAAAATATGAATACGATGAAGATACTGCCTTGTTGTATGGTCTCTGTCTTCATGAACTTAAACGGGATGCTGAATTTTGTGACATTGTGTATTCAGCGAGTGAAAAAGGCAGTGAGTACGCAAAACAACTTATGGAGCAATATCCCAATTGCTTTGTAGGATACTAACACAATCAATTGGCCGGAAAACAACCGGCCTTTACTAAAAACAATCAAGGACAAAAAATGAAACAACAAAAGAAAAGCGAATGGGGCACGCATGAATGGTCGCCTCACACTCTAAACTGTATTACGGGCTGTGGCAACGACTGCCTCTATTGCTACAGCAAGGAAATGGCAATCCGATATAATCGGAGTACACCGGAAACTTGGAAAGAAGAAGTGGTTCGTCCACATGACCTTAAAAAGAAAATCAAGAAATATGATGCACGGGTAATGTACCCTTCGGCTCATGATATTCGCCCGGAACACCTTCAAGAAAACCTGGAATTCCTTCAGCACATTCTTGAAGCGGGAAACAAGGTTCTCATTGTCAGTAAACCTCATCTTGAATGCATCAAAGCAATCTGCAAAAAATTTGATGCCTACAAAGACAAAATCCTCTTCAGATTTACGATAGGTAGTGCAGACGATAACGTACTTAACTTTTGGGAACCAAACGCTCCGGGATTCAAAGAACGCTTGGCATCTCTAAAGTGGGCTTACAAGAAGGGCTTCGGAACAAGTATCTCTTGTGAACCGATGCTTGATGATAACATCGACAAGGTGATAAAGAAGGTTTCTCCTTTTGTCACTGAAACGATTTGGGGTGGAAAGATCAATCACCTCATTGGAGTAACCGGCAGAGGAAGACTAGATTTCAACGGCTGCAATGACCCGCAAACAATGGCAAAGGCTGAAGAATTGATTGCTTGGCAGTCGGATGATCAAATCGTTCAGTTGTATGATCGGTACAAAAATGATCCGAAGATCATGTGGAAAGAATCGATCAAGAAGGTCATTGAAAGAAAAAACAAATAGTCGTCTATAATTAATTGCTTCTTCCTGGGTATAAGAAATGAGTACCCGGGAAGAAGTTATAACTTCAGTAAATCTCATGCTGCATCCCATAAACTCGATTTGCTGAATATGTCCAACGGTAACAATGGGAATAACGGTTGGATTACCAAACCCGGAAATCGCTTGAGTAGCACAAGTGGTTTCCATTTCATAGGTAACAGTTATGCAAATAACAAATGGAGAATCAAAGCAAAATGCATCTCTACGCAAGCACAACTTGTGGCAGGGAGTTGATTGGTTTGGATACGCAGAATGATCGCATCGAATTGCTCTCTATCACCCAAGCTGCTAAGGAACTCAAAGTTGGTAGAAAGCGCATCCACGAGATGATTGAGAAAAGTGAAATAGGTGTTATTGAATTTGAAAATGGGACTGTTAGAATTCCTTATCCGGAACTTAGAAAATGGGTGCAAGAAAAAACTACATACGCATCTTTAAGAAAACTCCCGATGATGGTAAATTTGTCAGAGAGAGTCCTGCTTTTAATGTTCAATCGGTTATAAAACAGATTATCGGAAGGAAGAATTAAAATGAGCAAACGCAGCATAGACTATATTGATGAAAATGAAGGCTACTGGTACATTCGATATAAGGATCCCATGAGCTTCAAATGGAAGGCAGTTTCTACAAAACTTAAATCCACGAGAAGGAACCTTCAACTCGCTCAGAAATTTCGAGATGAGTTGTTTGCCGAAATTAAAAAACATGAAAATATCAGATATCGTCAAGGTGACGTTCAATATGCATTTACTCGATTCAAAAAGATAAACGCAAATAAGGAGGATTCAACAAAAAGAACCTATGATATTTTCTACGGTTATCTGACCCAAAAGATAAAGCCGGAAACACCTTGTATCGTAATAGATAAGCAGATGGCAGAAGATTTTCTCCTTTGGCTTAGCAGCTTAAATCATATTCAGCAGAATACTAAATTTGGCATCCAGAAAAATTTTCTGAAGTTCTTACGGTTTTTGTTTGAGTATGAATACATTCCAAAAATGTTCATAATAAATAGAGACATGAAAACGCGTGCTAAAGTTAGTGACCCTCTTATATTCACCAACTCAGATCGGCAAGGGATCATTGATAGTCTTTCAAAGGAGGAGAAGAACGGTAACTTCCGCACCATGATTATGTTGCTCATGTATACCGGACTCAGACCCAGTGACCTCATCAATGTAACTACCGATCAAGTTGATCTTGATAAAATGGAGATCAAATTCTACTCCTCAAAAATCGACAAGTGGTTTATCCGACCGATTCATCCGTCTCTAAAAGAAATACTTTTCTCTAGAAAAGCAGAAGTTAAAACTGGAAGGCTTTTCGATTACAGTGAAGTTAAAAATATTGGGAAGGCTTTCAGAAGATTTCTTGAAGTTCTAAATCTTACGGCAAAGGGATACAATTTAAGAACCTTCAGAAAGGATTTTATTTCGCGTAGCCAGGAGGCCGGTATTTCAATCAACACCACAGCCCTATTAGTTGGGCATTCAAACATCAAAACAACCATGACTTATTACACAAAACTATCGACAAAGCATCTAACAGACGAGTTGTCAAAGTTAAAATAATGTCAGCTACTTAAGCCTTGCATGAGTAATATCTTGCATGGCTTTTTTAGTTTTAAATGAAAATATTTAATTATGATAACCCTTTCACAAAATCTTGAAATAATTCAATCCTTTTAATATCATTAGGATTTATCAGAAAGGGACTTACATCTCTTACTAATTGTTTGAGATCAATTGATTTAATTTTGGAGTCTAAACTATTCTTCAACTGATTGATGTTTTTGATTCCAGCTTTCATTTCTAAATACTTAAAATCTGGTTTAGCAATGCTGAAGAGAAACAGTGCATCGTAGTAATCCCTTCCCTTGGCCATCTTGCGATTATTTATTGCCCATATTTTCTGTGAGAGTAAGATGTTTTTGGGTGTAAAATAAAGTCTTGAAAGAATATCGAATTTGTTAAGTATAAATGGTTCTACTTCGTACTCATATTTTTGCGCTTCAGTATCTAGTTGAATAAGGATTTTTTCTTCTTGATATCCAGAGAGTTTATTATCAAAAAGAAGTTGTGGAATACGAATATAACAACGAAACGCTCTCTTGTGCACTGTTTTAATCTCAAATGTATATCCATCCGTTACAAGCTGTTTTGCTATTATAGCAGAAAGTAAATCGAATTCACTTTCAGTCAAGCCAAAGTTATCAAAGTCCAAATCCTCCGAAAATCGGTTAGTCCCAAAAACAATTCTTAAGCATGTTCCCCCCATAAACGAAAGTTTAGATGCATATTCTGTCGTGAATATTATCTGCAATATTTTATGCTGTAAATATTCCCGTAGAATGTTCCGCTTAAACGGACGTCATTTTTCGGGTATAACTTTTCAATTTCTGACATACTAAGCATTGACTATCCAGTCTTTCATTAAAATAATTCTCATTGTAAGGTTTTTATTATCATACAAGGTGAGGTAGTTCTTGATTTTTTCCCAATCAAGTCGCCCCTTCACCGACATTATATTGAACCTCATATCTTCAATATGTTCGGGAGTCCTTATTGCCGGGTTAAGATAGAAAAAATCGATCATTGCTTTTTCTGGTTCTGCAATCTTTATAGTTACATTCTTCCAACGCACAAGTGAATACCCGAAATTATAACTTGGCCGTATTGTTCTATAAGAAAAGACAATATTATCATGCTGAAATACTGATGTCTTTTTGGAAGAAACTGATGTTATTCTATAAACAGCTTCTGGAATAAAACCATAATAAGCAAATGCAGTTTCAAGCGATATGTATGATGATTCATAAATCTTATTCGCCAAATAAAAGAGATGCATTTCATCAAGTGGTTCATCAGCGAAAACATAAACCCCGTTGGCTATTCTTTTGATATATCCTTTTTTTTGCCAGTCCACCAATCGGTGATTATATACCTTCCCCGTTAGCTTTTCAGTCTCTTTAAGAGTGAAGGCCGGGTAGTTTTTTAATTCTTTTGCAAAAGTCAAATAATTCATAATATTTCCATAAAGTACTGTTTATAATATAAGGGTATCTCTAAAAACTCTTGCAATAGTTAATAAAAAAGGCAAAGGAATAGACAAAGAGAAAAAGTAAGGTTGTATTTTTACAGTAGTAATAAATGAGAGATATTAAGTGAGCCACGGAAACTACAAAAACAAACAAGCAAAAGGATTCTTCGACGAATCACATCGGTTAGAACAACTAACAGCCACCAAAG
>JAUYAB010000094.1 GCA_030693705.1 Ignavibacteria bacterium
GCTTCTGGGATACTCCATCCATACACAAGTGAGCTTGTCACGCTCTAGGTAAGTTGCTATTTGTTCTTAAATGCAATACGGCGAAGATTGACAAGAGTCAACAACTGCTTTACAAAAATGAGAACAAACAGTGATTGTTGCCATGAATAAGGGTTCTTTTAGTAGAGAAGTTATTTACTAAACTTGAAAATGAATAAACCCCCATACTTTATCTATAGTAAATATTGCCAATAATGTTGAATAATTTTCTATGGAACGCTATTTGTTGGTTTAGCATTGCAATTAACTAACATGTTCACAATAAACATAGAGGACATTTATGAAACGATATATACGTTTCTTCATTTTCACTCTCTTTGCTGCAAGTTTAGCTTTTCCACAAGCAGTAAAAGTTAAAAGAGTAGCAGTTTCCCCCGCAGATCAAAAACTGAAACCGTGGGCGGGAACACTTTCCACCGGATTAAAGGTTGTAGGTAAAGCTTCGTCGCTTTATTTTGTTGCCGATACAACCGGCTCCGGAGCTACAGCGGTTATCTCCTTTGAGTGGTCAGTCAAGGAAAAACCTGGTGGTTCTGTTGCCGCTTTTGATACGACCAACAGAAAAGATGCTCATTTTAAACCAGACGTAGTTGGACAGTACATTGTTCAAATATCTGTAAACGGCGGCACTAAAACTGCGGTTGATACAGTCTATGCCAGTACTTTTAAAGGGATGCCGACTGGTTTTAGCTGCACCACTTGTCATACAGCTACCGGAACAGAATATGCATTGACAAAACATGCTTCAATTTATAAACGCGGTTTAACCGGTATGTTGGAAAATACAGAAGAAACCGGTTATAAAGGCGCTTATGGCACCTCATGTGCAAAATGCCATACCACCGGTTATGAGTTAACCGCAGATAATGGAAATTTTGGCTTTCTTGCTAAATCAACCGGTTGGGACACGACCTGGTACAAACCAGATGTCTTAGTTGGAAATGAAGTTTTTATTCCTTACGGTGATCAAACCAGATGGAATTTACTTACTGCTTCATATCCAACCGTTCTTCCAACAGCTACTATCGGCTGCGAAAGCTGCCATGGAGCTGGAAATGACCACATGACAACAGGTGCTACCAAAAAGAACATTGCAAAAAGTCTTGATTCCGGTGTTTGTATGCAATGCCATGATTCTCCTGCAAAACACAGCATTGGCTTATTCTATAAAGAATCAGCTCATGCAACAATGCCTTTAGCGGGTGCAAGTGCTGCCGGTCGTTCAGGTTGCTATCCTTGCCATAGCGGCGCTGCATATGTAAAATATGCTACAAATAAGACTACTCCTGGTTATGATCAAGTAGCAGACAACTTCCCTTCGGTTTCCTGCGCTACCTGTCATGATCCTCACACTGCAAATCACGAAAAACAACTTCGTATAGCAGTTCTCGATTCATTACAAAACGGATTCAAAATTTCTGCCGGAACCGGTGGAATGGGTATGCTTTGTATGAATTGCCACAGAGGACGTTACAATTCGAAAACTAATGTTGATGGATATGTTACAACTTTCAACACAGCCGGAAAAGCTTATCCTTCAAGAATTTATCCTCACTACAGTCCTCAAACCGATATGTTCCTTGGTGCAAACTCCTATGATTGGAATTTAGCTACTTTAGCCGGCATTTCTACCCACGGTGGAGTTGAAGACGCTTGCGTTACTTGCCATATGCCAATAAGAGTAAATGGTTCAGGTATTCTTCCGGATCACTCAATGAAAATGTCTGACCCTGTTACTGGCGATAAAGTCACAGCTTGTAAATCTTGCCATGGCAATATCACAAAATTCACAGACATCAAAGCAAAAGGCGATCATGATGGTGACGGTGTTCTTGAATCTACCGTAGAAGAAATTGACGGTCTTGCTGAAGAATTAGCTTTATTGTTACCAAAAGACGCAACAGGAGCTGTAATTGAATTAGCTAACACAGCAACTAGAGTTGCAGACTCTACAGCAATTGCTAATGGTCCTTATGGATCACGCGTGTTTGCTGGTATCTGGAATTACTATTTTGTTGAGCATGATTGGAGCCATGGCGTTCACAATCCAAATTACGCAATTCAATTATTGAAATACACGATTCAATGGGTTAAAACAGGAGTTGTTCCAGTAGAACTTACATCATTTAATGGTTCAATCAGCAACGGTATTGTTACTTTACAATGGCAGACCGCTACTGAAAAGAATAACAAAGGATTTGAAGTTCAACGTAAGATCGGAACGAATTGGGAAACCATTAGTTTCTTAAACGGTAAAGGAACTTCATCCGAAATTAACAAATACAGCTATTCAGATAATTTATCTAAATTAAATGTAGCTGGAAATGTTTCATACAGACTACGTCAGATCGATTTGGACGGAACAGTAACTTATACAAAAGAAGTAAATGTAAGTTATACCTCAGCGCCAAAATCATTCAGCTTGTCACAGAACTATCCGAATCCGTTCAACCCATCAACGAAAATCAGTTATGCGTTGCCGTTCGATAGTAATGTGAAGATCTCGATCTACAAAGTAACCGGAGAATTGGTAAAAGTGCTTGTAAGCGAAACCAAGTCAGCCGGAAACCATGTAGTTACGATGAACACAGCCCATGAAAATGTAGAATTCTCATCAGGCATTTACTTCTACTCAATAGAAGCCAATGCAGTTGATGGATCAAACAGTTTCAAACAAACCAAGAAGATGATCCTTCTCAAGTAATTTCGTAAGAAAGAAAATCTTTCAATAAAAAGAGCCGCCATTGTGCGGCTCTTTTTTTTTCACTGAATAAAACTGTGTGGTTTCGGAAGAAATAATTAATTTAATGATGTAAAAAATATTGTTATTCATTTTTCCCAGGAGCGGTTATGATGAAATTTAATAAAATTGCTTTCGTCTTTTTATTGATGTTCTCCGGTATACTTCTTCCTCAACAAGTGAAACAAGGAAGTCTTGTAATTTTACCTTTCTATGTAAAAGGTGTTGATCGTACAACGATATCTACCGCCGAAGAAATTCTACGGCTTGAGATGGAAAATCTAAGTATGAAAAATATTTCATTAGCAAATAGTTCCATGCTTCCCAACGCCGACACCAATTGCACAAGCACCGAATGTGCTGCAGCATGGGGTAAACAATTAAAAGCCGATCAGGTTGTCTCAGTCCAAATGTTAACCCTCGGACAAAAAATAATCATCCAATACTTTTTAATTGATGTTGAACAAAAAACCGTTCTTCTTGCCGATAAACTGACTTCCACTTCCGTTGAAGACCTTGACGTTGTAATGAAACGAATGGCGATCAGCATTACAAGTCTTGAATCGGCAAAAAAATCCGCCGAAGTTGGAGCAATAACAGAAAGTGAATCGAAGCCCTTCTTTCTGCGCAACGGAAGAAGATTTAATAATTGGTCATTCGGGTATATGTATCCTCAACAAGGATTTAGCAAAACAGATAAATCATTTACAATGGACATGAAAATTGGTGCAGAAGCTGATGATTTAGATTATGGTGTTCAACTTTTAATTAGAGAAGGTTTTGGTGCGAATATTTTTTCATCTTACTTGTTTAGCCGGAAAGACGTTTGTCCGTACATCGGCGCCGGTGTTGGTTTTCACTGGGTAACTGTCGATGAATCGACTGTTTTTTTTCAAACGCAAACGTATCCAATTACAAGTCCAAAGGAGAAAAAAGGAGACGGTTTTGAATTGCTCCTTAACACGGGCATAAGATTATTTCACACCTATAATTTTAGAATAAACATAAATCTGTCTTACGCTTATACCTTTAACGATCTGAAAAGCGAAGCGGTGGTATTAACGCTTGGGTTTATGTATTAGTAGTGAGTCAAGGATGCACAGAATAAATTCTGTGCTACGATTATAAAAAGTGATTAAACAATTTATTATGTGCAAAGTAAATGATATAAGTTTCGCTTATGGATTTAAAAAATTTACCATCAGATCCGTTTGAAGCGAGATTTGCAATTCAAAAAGAAAAATATAACGCTATTGCAGTTGATACGATAAAGTATATCCAAAATGAATATCAACATAAAGATTTGCTTTACGCTTGTATCGACTTTATAAACTATGATTTTATAGAAACCAGCAATTTTGATTTTGAAGAGCTGCAGAGAATCTGGTTGTTCCCAGCAAAAGAGGCTTCGGCGGAACTAAATGAATCGCTTAATAAAATAATCAATGCATCCTACAAAGCGGCATACGATAGTTTAAGAAGAGCTTTGGAAATAATGATCATTGGCTCTTCTTTTGCTAAACAAAATGTTGATGTTCTCCGGGCTCAAGAATGGTTAAATTTTGAACATGAAACTCCTTTTTTTTCAAGAGCTATTGAATCACTGCTTCAAGATAAAAGAATAAAAAAACTAGAGCAAGACACATTTTGGATAACTCAGTTAAAGAATTTCTATTTCGATTTATCAGACATTGTTCACGTGCGTGGAGAACAATATTCGCGTGAGATACTGCAACCGGCGATGTTCAGTTATAACGGTATTGACGCGCCGCATTTGTCGTTGAAGAATTTACACAGAGCGCTTGACACGGTTATCCTTATTGTTCAACATATATGCACAAGTGCGGCAATTATAAATCCAATATTACTGATCGGTTTACCTTTAGAAAAAAAGTACGGGATTGATGCGTCGTTGTCCGGCTTTTTTAATGAATCTCAGTCAATTTTATTGTGGCAATTGTTACTGCCCGACACGAAATCATTTTTTGAAGAGCTGGTTAAAATTGATGATGAAATTATTTCAATTGCAGAATTTGTTAACAATTTGCCGGACATTACAGAACAAGAATTGGATAATCAAATTGAGGATTTCAAAAAATTTTTAGACGAAATGAAAGAGAGCCGTAACTGATATATTGCGGGTCAGTCCACCGTTGTTATTTGCACAGATGATATTGAAGTATTGTATCAGCACCTGCAAAATAACGGAGTATTAATAACTCACCTTACGCAAAGGTGGTGAAAACCGTAGGTCGATTCTCTGAATCGACTGTCTTTTACTTCAATTCGTTCTTTTAATGGTTTTTATTGGTCGAAATGAAGTTTCGACCTACGGATATGCGTAACGTGAGTTAATAATTGAAAAACTTGTTTCAACGCCTGCGAGTAAGTCCTTCCATTGCCTTGATCTTTACGGAAATAGACTAACCGTTGTCCAATTAGCAGAATAATTTTTCTGAAATGAAAATAAATAAAACATCTTTACCGGGGAATTCTTTCCTTAGTATTTTCCAACATCAATACCACTATGTTGACAGTTATTCTGTAATATTTGAAAGTAAAGGGAAAGAGATTACTGTTGAAGATATTGGTAAAGCGTTTTTCTCATCCAGCCCAACATGGATTAATCTTTTGTTAGAGTTGAGAAATAAGATTGTAAGATTGTTTGGATTAAAAACCGGTGCGACTGGAAAATACAGCCGACAAATGATCGATGAATTTAAATACGAACCCGGCGAACGATTTGGATTATTTAAAGTGTTTTCCAAATCCAACAACGAATTAATTCTTGGTGAAGATGATAAACATTTAAACTTCAAAGTCTCTCTGTTGCTGGATAAAAAAGTTACAGGTGAAAACATTCTGGTCGTTTCAACGGTTGTAATATTCAATAATTGGTTTGGCAGACTTTATTTTTTACCGGTAAAACCATTTCATAAATTAATTGTTCCGGCGATGGTGAAAAGTGTGGTAAGGCAATTAACAAATTCTAAATAACCTTTGATAAATTCCAAAAAGCAAAAAACAAATAACAAAATACTTTGTTTTTGGGGTCTATCGAGTGAATTGTATTTTGTGATTTATAAAGGATTTCTTCTTTGTGTACCCCAAAATTTAGTGGTAATTTTGTTCAGTACTTTTAGAAATTTTAATTGAACAATCGCTATAAATCCGAACAATTAAGAATGAACTGAAAATTATTTATGTCCCTTTCAAGTTATCACATCAAAATATCCATAAAAACATTTAACACACAGAGGAGAGAGTATGAGCAAGTATAAAATCGCTTGGCTGCCGGGCGATGGCGTCGGGATTGAAGTCCTTGAAGCCGCTAAAATAGTTTTAGACAAATTAAATCTTGATGCCGAATATATCCACGGAGATATCGGTTGGGAATTTTGGTGCAAAGAAGGAGACGCATTCCCGCAGCGTACCATCGATCTTTTAAATAATGTAAACGCTGCAATGTTCGGCGCAATTACATCTAAACCGGTAAAGACAGCCGAAGCAGAACTTGTTCCGGAATTAAAAGGAACCGGACTTATTTATCGCTCGCCGATCGTGCGTATGAGGCAGTTGTTCAATCTTTATATTTGTTTGCGTCCTTGCAAAGCATATCCCGGCAATCCGTTAAACTTTAAAGAGAATATTGATATCGTTGTATTCAGAGAGAACACCGAAGACCTTTATTGTGGAGTCGAGTTCAATCCGGTTCCGCAAGAGTTGGCGGATGTTTTAACAAAATTATCTAAACCGTTTGCAACATTCAGTAAAATGCCTTTGGACGAATATGCGGTTTCCACTAAGATCAACACGAAAAAAGGTTCAGAAAGAATTGTGCGAGCTGCTTTCGAGTTCGCGAGAAAATTCAACCGGAAAAAAGTTACTATTGTGCATAAGGCAAATGTTGTTCGTGCAACCGACGGATTATTTTTTGACATTGCAAAAGAAGTTGCAAAAGAGTATCCTGAAATTCAAATGGACGATGCCAACATCGATGCGATGACAATGTGGTTACTCAAAAATCCATATAATTATGATGTGCTTGTTGCGCCGAATCTTTACGGAGATATCATTTCAGATTTAGCCGCGCAAATGGTTGGCGGGCTCGGTTTCGGATGTTCCGGTAATATCGGTGAAAAGCTTGCTGTGTTTGAGCCTTCACACGGTTCAGCGCCAAAGTACACCGGGATGTATAAAGTTAACCCTATCGCTACAATTCTTGCCGCAAAGATGATGCTTGATTGGCTTGGCGAAAAAGAAATGGGAGAAAGATTAGAAAAAGCTACCGCCGAAGTTATTGCCGAAGGAAAGATAAGAACCTACGATATGGGGGGAAGCAATAAGACGTTGGAAATAGCGGAAGCGATTGCGGAGAAGCTGTAAAAAGTAAAAGTTGAAAGTTGAAAGTGAAAAGAGAATTCCGGAATAAGGAATTAATAATCTCATATCTTTCAATGACTAATCACCATTGACAAATGACTTAGAGGAAAAAGCTGGAGTAATCTTGAACGAAATAATAATTCACGAAGTGGGCATGCGCGATGGACTTCAAGCGGAAAATGAAGTTGTATCAACCGATCAGAAAATAAAATGGATAAAGCAATTAGCCGAAACCGGTGTTGATATCATTCAAATCGGTTCATTTGTAAATCCAAAACGAATGCCGCAAATGGCAGACACCGATGAACTTTTCAATTATTTTTCTAAAGATGAAAATAAGTTGATAAATGTTGTTCTTTCCGGTTTGGTTCTGAACGAAAAAGGTTTAGAGCGAGGAATGGCTTGCGGTGTTGAAATGTTCTGCATGGGCGTTTCAGCAAGCGAAACTCATTCGCAAAAAAATACCGGTATGTCAATAGCTGAAGCTACCGAACGAATTATTGCTATGGCGAAGAATGCTATGGCTGCCGGAAAGAAAGTCCAAGTTTCGGTTCAATCAGCATTTGGCTGCGGGTACGAAGGGAAAATCTCTGAAGAAAAAGTTCTTTCTCTTGTAAAAATATTTTTAGAGAATGGATTGAAAAATATCAGTCTTGCAGATACAGCCGGACACGCCATCCCCGATCAAGTGGAAAGATTATTTTCTTCAATTCACAAATTGGATGAACAAATACAAACTGCTTGTCATTTCCATAACACATACGGACTTGGAATTGCAAACGCATACGCCGCATACAAATCCGGAGTAAAATATTTTGAATCATCTTTTGCAGGGTTGGGCGGATGTCCTTTCACCGCTGTTGCCGCCGGTAATATTGCTACCGAAGATTTAGTTCATCTCTTTCAGCAGATGAGTTTACGGAATGATATTAAACTTGAAAACTTGATAGCAATTTCCAAAGAAGCGGCGGAGTATTTTAAGCGAGAACTGCCGGGAACGATTTATAAGACGGGAAGAATTCAGTAGGCAGTCAGCAGCCAGCAGTAAAAAACAGAATTATAAATTATCAAATTTCTTTTTCATCCATAAAATTAAAGCAATGGAATTATTGATATGAAATTATTAGACGGCATTAGAGTTTTAGATCTAACTAATGTCTTAGCCGGACCTTTCGCAACGCTGCATTTGGCGCTTGCCGGTGCGGAGGTGATCAAAATTGAAAATCCAATTGATGGAGACCTCGCGCGTAAACTTGGCATTGTCACTGAATACAATAAGAAATTGATGGGAACAAGTTTTCTTGCACAGAATGCGAATAAGAAATCTCTTACTCTTAATATGAAATTTGAAGAGGGAAAAGAAATTTTCCGCAAAATTATAAAAACTGCCGACGTTATTGTTGAAAACTTTCGTCCGGGAGTAATGGCTCGTCTTGGATTTTCTTATGAAAAACTTTGCGAGATTAATCCCAAAATTATTTATTGCGCAATCTCCGGATTCGGACAAACCGGTCCCGATGCTTTCAAACCCGCGTACGATCAGATCATTCAAGGATTGAGCGGAGTTATGGCGGTAAACGGAGACGAAAGATTAAATCCGCTTCGCGCCGGGTTTCCAGTTTGTGATACTATCGGTGGAGTGAATGCCGCATTTGCAATAATGGGAGCTTTGTATTTTCGCGAGAAAACCGGCGAAGGACAATGTATTGATGTTGCAATGCTTGATTCAATTATGCCATACATGGGCTGGGTTGCCGCTAATCTTTTGATCGGCGGACAGCAGCCAGCGTTAATGGGAAATGATAATTTTACCGCAGCGCCTTCCGGAACGTTCAGCACGAAAGATGGTTACATCAACATTGCCGCCAACAAGCAAGAGCAATGGCACGACCTCTGCGATATTCTCGGTGTTTCAGATTTGAAAGGAGACCCAAGATTTAAAGAAAGAGATACACGTAAAAAAAATCGAAAAGAACTTACTCCGCTTATTGAAGAAAAGTTGAAAGAAAAAGAAACAAAATATTGGGCTGAAGTGCTGAATGCAAAAGGAATTCCTTCCGGTGAAATTTTATCGCTTGAAGAAGCGTTGAATCAACCACAGATAAAGCATAGAGAAACTTTGAAAACAATTAACACTCCCGGAATTGGAGATATCCCGCTGTTCAACCTAACGGCAAAGTTTAACAAAACAACCGCGGAGGTTGAAACTCCACCACCGACACTTGGGCAGCATACGGAACAATTGCTGAGTGAATTTGGTTATAGTGATGAAGAGATGAAATCTTTTAAGGAAAAAGGGATTGTGTGAAGTTAGTTGTAAGTCGTCAGTGGTTGGTTGTTAGGTTTTAGAAGTTAAAAGCAATATGAAAATTATTTTTGTTGTTTTATTCTTTATCGTTTCGATGCAAAATATTTCTTTTGCACAGAGAACATTTATAAGCCCTGGAATAAAGTTTGGTTATCAGTTTGGAAAAGATGGTGGGTTTACTTTTGGTATGGAGATGAGTTTAACGTTTTGGGAAAGAAAAGGGCCTATTTATGGCGTTGTGGTTGCTGTTGATGGATTCCGAGGAAAGTATGATTATCATCTTGGGCTTGAAGTTGCTACCCTGGCAATGGGTATAGAAGTTGGTCCAACAATATCAGGAAGGTATGATTACGATTCAGGATTTAGCGCCACGGTATATTCTGGGTTCGTTCTTTATCCTTATTATCGTTATACTTATATGAAAAAAAATCCCAATCAACATCAAATAGGAACATTTATAAAAGTGCCAATTCAAGTTGATGGTGAGCGATTCAGTTTTGGAGGATAATTGCATTGAAAATATTTTAAATAATAATTAACTGGAGAATAAATTTATGGGAATGACCATAGTTCAGAAAATTTTAGCGAAAGCTACGGAACAAGCATCAGTAAAGGTCGGCGATGTTGTTGAGCCGCGAGTTGATGTTGCAATGTCTCATGAAAATGCTGCATTGGTTATCAATCAATTTTTAGATGTTTATAGCGGAACCGGACTTGAACCAAACGTTTGGGATCCTTCCAAAATTGCTATTATCTTCGATCACCGTGTTCCTGCAGAGAGCAGCAAAACAGCTTCGAATCATAAAAAGATTCGTGAGTTTGTAACCGCGCAAGGCATCACAAAATTTCACGATATCCGCGGCGATGAAGGGGGAATCTGTCATCAAATTTTACCGGAGAACGGTTACATTCGTCCCGGTTACGTTGTAGTGGGAACAGATAGCCACACCACAACACATGGAGCGCTTGGAGCGTTTTCATTTGGTATCGGCGCGACTGAAATGGCAAGTGTTTGGACTCTTGGCACGGTGCTGAATGTTGAAGTTCCCGGAACAATTAAAGTTATTATTAACGGTGAACTTTCGGAATATGTTTCGCCGAAAGATATTATTCTTCATCTTATAGGAAAAATTTCCGCGCAAGGTGCAAACTTTAAAGTGATTGAATTCCACGGAGATACAGTTAAGAACATGTCAACTTCTGGCAGACTCGTGCTTTCAAACATGAGCGTTGAAGCAGGCGCGACCGCCGGCATTGTTCCCGCTGATGAAGAGACTCTCCGCTATCTCCGCGAAGTTGCCGGAGTAACGGATGAAATCGAATTTGTTTTACCCGACGCTGATGCAGCGTATGAACAAATCGTTGAGATTGATGCCAGCAAACTCACTTCGCAAATTGCGTGTCCGCATACGGTTGATAATGTTAAGCCGATTGAAGCTGTTGAAGGGATTAAAATAAATCAAATCGTAATTGGTTCTTGTACTAACGGAAGACTCGACGATCTTGAAATTGCAGCAAATATTTTGAGAGGCAAGAAAGTTGCACATGAAACAAGAATGCTAATTTTTCCGGCTTCCTGGAAAATTTATAAAGAAGCGTTAAATCAAGGATACATCATGGATTTTATTAGCGCGGGTGCTGTGGTGATGAATCCCGGCTGTGGATGTTGTCTCGGTGTTCATCAAGGAGCGTTGGGCGATAAAGAAATTTCGCTTTCAACTACAAACAGAAATTTCAAAGGAAGACAGGGCAATCCAAATGCCGATGTTTATCTTTGTTCACCTGCAGTTGCAGCGGCGAGCGCAATAACGGGTGTAATTACTAATCCCTCGAAAGGAGTAAATTAATATGATTTCGACAGTGATAGCAAAATTTGGCGATGATATTTCAACCGATACAATTTATCCCGGCAGATTTATGGCGACCGTTCTTCCGACCGAAACTCCTCAATATGCTTTTATCGATGAAAAAGAACTCAACGCAAAATTGAACAGTAAACAAGTCCCGCCAAACAGTGTTATTGTCGCGAACAATAATTTTGGTTGTGGATCTTCTCGCGAGCAAGCAGCATCAACATTAAAAGGTTGGGAACTGATTATCGTTGCAAGAAATTTTGCGAGAATCTTTTTGCAGAATTCAATTAACCTTGGTTTGCGTACAATTATTTGTCCAACTATTGAAGCGAATGAAGGTGATGAACTCGAAATAAGCGAAACGGAAATAATCAACAAGACGAGCGGAAAGAAATTTGCAATTGAACCGCTGCCGCAAGCACGCCAAGCTATTATTGACGCGGGTGGACTGATCGCGTACACAAAGAAAAAATTGTTGGAGAAATCAAAGAAGAATTAAATCCTCTTGGAATGATTGAACGGATGCATGACTGAATGGTTTATAATTATAAAATCTTTCAATGATTTTCATGCAATCATTCAGCCGTTCATTCATGCGATTGTTATATCCGAAATAATTCTCCATCACCCTTTTACCATCACCCATCTTCTCAATTTCATTCTATCGCAAAATAATCCTAATTTTGCATCGAAAAACTTAAAAAACACAGAGGTAAAAATCTTAAATAAAATTATCATTTTCGTTTTCATTTCAATTAGTTTATTCGCCCAAACGGAAGAGCGGGAATTAAGAAAAACTTTTTATCCAAGCGGTCAAATTAAAACCGAAGGAGAATACATCGACGGAAAAGCCGATGGTGTTTTAAAAGAATTCTATCCATCCGGGAAAGTGTGGAAAGAATGGAGCTTTGTAAACGGAAAAGAAGAAGGAATCTCAAAAATTTATTTTGAAGATGGACTGCTTAGTATAGAATGGACTTTCCACAACGGTTTGAAAGACGGGCTTGCCCGCTGGTATTACGAGAACGGTAAATTGTGGTCTGAACAAAACTATCTTGTTGGCTTGCTTGAAGGAGTGACCAAAACTTATTACAAAACCGGCGAACTTCAAGGTGAATGGCTTTATCAAAATGGACAACTGAACGGTATTTCAAAAACATTTTTTATTTTGGGCAAAGTTGAAGTTGAAAGAAATTTTATTAATGGAAAGCTAAACGGCAAGACGAAAATTTTTCACGACAATAAAATCGTTGCACTTGAAGCGACGTATGTGAACGACAAAATTGTCGGGGATGTTTTTATTTATGACGCTGCCGGGTTGCTTCGCGTGAAAGATACCTATGTCAACAACGAGGTTGTTAACCGTATTCGTTACGACTATCTCGGCAAGCAAGAATCACATGAAAGATTTGATCGAAGTTATTATAGTAATGGAGTGTTAAAGTCGGAAGTATTTGTAAAAGATGGGAAGAAAACCGGAGCGATGAAGAATTATTACGAAAGCGGTTTTCTTAAAGAGGAATGGAATTTTACGAACGATACGCTTCAAGGAAATTCCCTCACTTTTTTTGAGAATGGAATTGTCTCGTCGGAATCGGAATATCTTAACGGAAGAAAAGAGAGTTCTGAAAAAAAATTCTATCCGGATGGATCGTTAAAAGGAGATAGAATATTTGTAAATGATAAACCAAACGGTATCGCTTTAACTTATTATCCGGGCGGAAATCTTGCTTCATCTTATCATAATGAAAATGGAATTCTCAACGGAGTTTATCAACGCTATTTTGAAAATGGTGTGATGCAGTCTGAGGAAAATTTTAAGGATGGTGAAATATCCGGGGAGAAAAAAATCTATAATAAAGTTGGCGTACTGAGACGTACTGAGATTTATTATCAAGGTAATCTTGATGGTTGGGTGAAGGAATTTTTTGTAAACGGAAATGTGCGGAAAGAAAAATTTTATAGAGATGGTATCCTTGAGAAGAGTAAAGAATTTAGTCCCGACGGATCAATAATTAAAATATTCGGTTATAATTAGGTTGAAGTGTTATGAAAAAGAAAAACAAAGAAAATTATAGAATCGGTGTACTTCAACTTGCTTTCTCTGCGGATGTGAATAAAAATTTGAAGAAAGCAGTTGAGTGGGTGAAAAAAGCCGCTAAGCAAGGGGCTGAAATTGTCTGTCTTCCTGAGCTTTATCGTTCTCAATATTTTTGTCAGAAAGAAGATACCGCGCTTTTTGATTTAGCCGAAACCATTCCCGGTACTTCTTCCACAACATTTCAAAAAATTGCAAAAGAAAATAAAGTCAGTATTATCGTTCCGATATTTGAGAAGCGTGCAAACGGACTCTATCACAACACTGCCGTAATTATTGATTCGAATGGAAAGATCCTCGGAACCTATCGCAAAATGCACATCCCCGATGATCCTGCGTTTTATGAGAAATATTATTTCACGCCGGGTGATCTTGGGTTCAAAGCATTTCAAACAAAAACCGGAAAGATCGGAACGCTGATTTGCTGGGATCAGTGGTTTCCCGAAGGAGCCCGTTTGACTGCACTACAAGGCGCTACGACGCTCTTTTATCCGACGGCTATAGGCTGGCATCCTTATGAAAAAGAACAGTACGGAAAAGCGCAACGCGATTCATGGATAACCATTCAACGCAGCCACGCAATTGCAAACGGAGTTTACGTCGCATCGGCAAACCGCGTGGGATTTGAAAAAACTGTTGAGACACAAGCCGGACTCGAATTCTGGGGCTCATCATTTATTTGTGATCCTCAAGGTGTTATCTTAGCGGAAGCTTCGACCGATAAAGAAGAAATTCTCATTGCTGAAGTTGATCTTACTCATCTTGAAGAGGTGCGCCGCAACTGGCCTTTTTTACGCGATCGAAGAGTTGATGCTTATGGTGAGATTACAAAGCGGTTCATAGATTGAGTGAGTCAAAAGTTAATAAACAATTATTCCCGATGAAAAGACAACGCTAAACTGAATGAGAAAAGAGGAATAATTAAACAGTTAGCGGCAAATCCACGGCAGCGACATCACATGATGGTAAGAATATTTACATGAATTTTAATATCGAACATCGAACAAGCCTGCCCGACTCAGTCGGGGAATAAAGAGTGATGAAGTTTTCATTCTTCGATATTCTGCATTCCTTGTTCGATGTTCATTATTTCTTTTTGGTTTTGGCTTATTCAGGTTATGATTTAGCCGGTGATTATTTTACAATATCCAATAACTCAACTTCAAAAGTTAGCACGGTTGCGGGAGGAATTGTTTCTCCGCGCCCCATTTCTCCGTAGCCTAAATCATAGGGAATAAAAAATTGGAATTTGTCTCCAACATGCATTAACTTCAATCCTTCAGTCCATCCTCGAATAACCTGGTTAAGCGGAAACTCTGCCGGTTCGTTTCTCTCATACGAGCTGTCGAATACTTTTCCGTCTAACAGCGTTCCTTTGTAATGAACTCTTACTTTATCAGTTGCTTTTGGCAAAACTTCTCCGGTTCCTTTTGAGAGAATTTTGTATTGAAGTCCACTTGCGGTAGTTACAACGCCTTCTTTCTTTTTATTATCTTCAAGAAAAGTTTCACTTTCTTTCTTATTTTTCTCGATAACCGGAGCCATCTCCGCTTGCTTTTTTTCTTCCGTAGCTTTTTGTACAGCAGCTTGTCGCGCTTGCATCTTTTGATTAAGATCGGTTAAACATTGCATCGTTTTCTCTTCGCTTAAAATTGGCTTTCCATTTGATGCGTCTTTTAACGAAGCGATCAAGACATCAAGATTTAGCTGAATCAGCGGGTCCTTTAAGCTGGCATAAATATTTTGACCGATTGCATAACTGATCGAATCTCCCTGAGTTTTTAACACCACAGGTGCCGGGGCAGTCTTCTTTGTTGATTGTTTTTTATTCTGCGCGAATGCGACCGAGAACAGCATCAATGTAAACACTAAAAATTTTATCACGTTCATTCTTTTTCCTTTTTAAAGATTATTTTTGAATAAATACGCTGTGAAAATACTTTCATTGGATGAGAGAACCAAACGCGAAAGTTTTCGCACAATTAAAATTTGTTAACTTTATTTTGTCGTTCGAAATGTAGAAAAGTTTGGAGTTTGGAAGAAGATAAAAACGTTTGAAGACTGCTGTAGAATTCTGAATGTTTTCTAAATTTTCCGTAATTTTTGTTCAGAAATTAATTTGGAATAAAAATATAAATGAAGAATAATCAAGCGCTTCGGCTCCCCGCAGAGTGGGAACAACACAACTCAACCTTAATTGCATGGCCCGCAAACAAAGAAGATTGGCCCGGCAAGTTCACTCCGATCCAATGGGTGTACGGCGAAATAGTGCGCTATCTTTCACGAAATGAAAAAGTTCGGATCATCATTCAAGATGCAGCTCAACAAAAAAGTGTTGAAAGAGTAATGTGGAAAAACTATATCGATCCTTCAAATATTCAATTCATTACTAAGAAGACCGATAGAGGCTGGATGCGCGACTCTTCTCCCGCATTTGTTAAAAGAAAAAACAAGACCGAAGCAGTTCATTTTCTTTTTAACGGTTGGGCGAAGTATGATAATTGGAAACTCGACCGGAAAATTCCTGAACAAATTTCTAAAACATTAAATCTACCGTTAACCGTTGCAAAGTACAGCGATAGACATGTTGTTCTTGAAGGCGGAGCTATTGACTCAAACGGTTGCGGAACGCTTCTAACAACCGAAGAATGTTTGCTGGATGAAAAAACACAATCTCGAAATCCCGGATTTACGAAAAGCGATTACGGGAAAGTTTTTAAAAAGTATTTAGGGATTGAAAAAATTATCTGGTTGGGTAAAGGAATTGCCGGAGATGATACGCACGGACATGTTGATGACTTATGCCGCTTTGTAAATGAAAAAACCGTTGTGCTTTGTCGGGAAGAAAATCCACACGACGAAAATTATTCTCTACTAAATGAAAATGCAGAAAGGTTGCAGCAAGAAACTACCGCAAACGGAGACAAGATAGAAGTTATCTCGCTCCCCATGCCTTCTCCATTGATGTTTGACGGTATGAAACTTCCGGCGAGTTATGCAAACTTTTACATTGCTAACGAGTTGGTTCTTGTCCCAACGTTTAATGATGAAAAAGACAGAACCGCACTGGGAATTCTTTCCGAACTTTTCCCGGAGAGAAAAGTTATCGGTATCCATACAGTTGATTTGGTTTGGGGATTGGGAACGCTCCATTGTCTATCGCATGAAATACCGGAGTAGAATAATTATGAATTTGGAAGGTTGAATAAATCGGTGTATAATTGGGATAGGGAACACTTAATAATTATTGTTGTTAACAAAATAGTGTAGTATAAATTTGAATCAGCAACTAATCATAAAAAAAGAGGTTTGGAATGAAGCCTGGTAAAACGGATCAAATTTTCTTGATGACTTTGGGGGGAATGTTGGGGAGTATCTTGATAGGGTTTATTTTTTTCAACACTTCAATTTTTAGCCCAACGAGATCGAATTTTCAGTTTGTTGCTTTCGGATTTATGGGAGCTTTATTCTTCAGCTTATTAGAATATAAATCCCTCAAGGAACAAATTTTCGGTATAATATTACTACTATTTTTGAATCTTGTCATTTTTTCCGGAAGATCGTTATCGATAGCTAACATAATAAGAGATGTTCTGTATACAGCAAGTCTAATTCTTTCAATTAAAATTTATTACCGATTCATTAAAAAGAATCCGCAAATAAAATTTTATTTAAGATGTTTTGCTTTGGCTTTGATCTACGGTTTAATAAACGCGGTGTTTGGCACTATTGTCTTTATTGTAAATGCAAAAGCAGGTTTCCCGCCGATGGAATTTATTTATATCATGTCGCGGTATGGAATATTAATTGGATTAGGTATCGGTCTGGGAACGGATTTTTATTTTCAGAATAAGAAACAATTAACCGGTTGGTTGGGAATAAAAACGGCGTGAGGCGCAATTGATAGAGATAGGATTTTTAATAAAAAGAAATAAAAAATACAATTGCAGGAAATTTTTAATTAATTTATTTGGTAGTGTTAGTGTTTTATATAAAAGCCATTAGACGTTAAAAGATTTTAATCTATGAATGGGAAAAAATTAAAAATAGAATTAAAGGTAACCGAAGACGGATTAAAACTCCTGTCAGATATTAATCTTACTGATTTTGGTATTTGTAACGGCGATGTATGTTTGCTTACTATTGATGACGAAACTGGTGAGGCGAAATTTCAAAAAATCTGTGATGCACTAATAGATGAAATTGAAAAACAAGACGAAAAAGTAATGAATATTATCTTTGAGGAATCATCGGCACTACCTGCCCAAATACAATCGTCCACAATTCCAAAATCTGGGGTCACTTTAATTAGTCTCCTTGCCGCCATTAATTCTCTAAAATTAAGCATTTTCGAAATATGTAAAAGTAGGGATATCTATTCTCTTAATGTACTATATCGTTCATTCCTCGAACATTTTATAAAGATTAATTATTTCTTTTATCGCCTGTTGACAGATAAAACTGATATTGTCGGTGAAGATTATTATAAATTTTATTCACAAAATGAAATAGCAATGTATGGTAAGTCTTTAGAGCAACTTCGACTCATAGTAGACTTAGAATATAGAGGGAAAGATATCGCAGAAATATTGTATGAGATTGACCCAGAGCTCAAAAAATATTCTTCAAAAGAGTTAAAGGGAAAAATACTGCAGTATAATTATAAAAACATGATAAAATTCATATTCGACAAGCAAAACAGTACCATAAAAGATGTTGACTTCAGTATTATCCTTTCAATAATTCCAGAGTATGCCGAATTATCCTCGTTTGTTCACGGTGGGCCTTATGCGATTGACAGTACTGCAAAAAGTTGGAATAATAATGAAATTGAAATGAAATGTTGTCAATTTGCTCGTTCAACATTTAGCATATATATCATCAGTAACTTACTATTGATAGTTTTATATACTAGGTTTCTAGATAAGAATTATTCTTTATTTTATAATAAAATAAATGATGTTTGGAAAGAGGCAAGTGAAAAAATTGAAGAATATTTTGAACCTTTTAAATAAGATACAACTAACTATTCGTTGCAAATGAATCGTCTTCAAAGGTTTCATTTGCTAAATTAATTTTGGCGAGAACAGAATTGTGGACGTAACAAAGTTATTTTAAAAATCATTGACGTTAGTTTTCAAAGTTGCTTTGTTGTTTTTGCAAAGCGGGATAATTTTCGCGGTTGCTTAAAAAATGTATCGTTACCAGTAATATGAGGAGCGTGATGTCGAAAATTAAAGATAAGTTATTTGTGACTCTAAGAGATAAGCCAAATGTTATAACTAAAGCCGCATTTTGGAAAATTCCGCATAATATACATGATGATGAAATTGCTTTAAAGATAGGACGTTACAATAAACCTAAATACTTCCAAGAAAATGAAACTCCTGAAACACTTGATCCCAAAAGCGAATTAACTCTAGATACTGAAGAACTAAAGGGATTAATTAAGTTTCTTCAAGAGAATTATGAACCATTTCGACAGGGTGTAAAAGCTTTTATACCTTTAGATTATCCATACGAGAAATCGAATGCAGAACAAATAAAAGCTTTGTTTTCATTGCCCGAAAAGAAAAGGATAGTAGACTTTATACTAAATAATGAATTGATACCCGAAGAAATTTCTGCTGGATTACTAAGTGCCAGGAGAGTTCAAGCAATAAAAGAATTCGAATATATACTAACAAATAACCTTGTTGAGTCAGATTGGCAGAAATGGTTTGAAAAAAACAGTTGGGTTTTAGGTAGCGAATTTGTTCGAGTATTAGATGAAAGAACAATAGATACGAAGAATATTTCAGATTTTTTAATGGAAGCATATGATGGTTTTCTTGATATTGTTGAGATTAAGAGACCGGAAGGGGGAATGACTTTCTGGGCTAAAAATCAGGATCATGGAAACTATTATCCTTCGACAGATTTAGTTAAAGCAATTTCACAAGCATCTACCTATATTTACGAAATTGAACGAGAAGCGAATAGTGTGAAGTTTCTAGAACGGGTAGATAGGGTTAAAACTATTAAGCCTAGATGTATACTAATTTTTGGCCGCTCCAACAATTGGACGAATGAACATATTGCAGCGTTCAGAATATTAAACTCTGGTTTTCACAATCTTAGTATTATGACATATGATCATGTATTGGAACGGGCAAAAAGAGTTGTCGGCAATGCGTACTAATTTTTTTAAAGTAAGGAGTAAGAGAAAAATATATTCTCTCTGCAATTTGTAATTTTAAGTGGAAGAAGTAGAAAATAAATCAATCAACAGTTGGAATCCCGGCGGGACGAAATATTTTTTAACTGTTTAAGGACGATGGTGATAAATTTTATTTCCGATAATTCATTAGAGAGCACGGCAATTATATTCCGTCCCTAACGGGACTTTGATTTTGTTTTTTTAATATCTACCAATATTTAATCCCTGACGGGATTAGATGTTATAGGCTTTTAATACAATTGATGGCAGTAGATAAGTAAAAGTTAAATAATATATTTGGCAGCGAGCGGTACATTTTATTAGATCACTTACAAATAATAGATAAGGAGTTCTAAAATATGAAGACTATAATTCGAAATATTTTTTTGTGTTTCACAATTTCTGTTTTCATCATAAGTTGTGAGCACAGCACATCAACGCAAACAGGTAGTGATCTGCTTCATGGTTCATGGCAATGGGTTAAAACGGAAGGCGGATACTTCGGCACGGGAGGACCCAATAACACACCGGAAGCAGCCGGCTATACTATAAGAAAAATTTTCAAACCGGAGGGAATAGCTCAGTTTTTCAAGAATGATACGCTGATCAATCAATCCAAATATTCCATAATTAAGGATACATCCCACTCTCAAGTAACCAATTTACTCCATCTTGAGGGGAACGAAAATTATCTCGACCAGCGAATCGATTTTCGCGGAAGTGATTCATTAATATTAAGCGATAACGCAATTGATGGTTTTTACTTTTTTTATATTAGAATAAAAAATTAGATTTGAGTTGAGTTGATCAGAAAATTTAGGCAATTGATAGTTTTTGGATATTGAAAAAAAACAGAAGTAAAGAGTGAATGAAGATTAGTAGTTAACTGAAGTTACGCACTTTGTGACTTCTTAGTGACTTGGTGGCAACAGAAAATAAAAGAAATTGAGCCACAGAGGCACTAAGTCACCAAGTTTCACCAAGAAAAATTCATAAAATTCAACTCATGCGTAACGTGAGTTATTAACTCCTCGATTAATCGAGTTGATGATTTATTATATCAGGATTACAAAAATGGATGATAACAACATAATAAATTGGTTACTTGAGGGAGATGTTTCGATTCAATACCAGGTATATCGCGATTTGCTTTCCGAAGATCGCGAAGATTTAAGAAACAGAATTGCTACGGAAGGATGGGGTAAGAAATTTTTATCTTTTCAAGATGAAAATGGGCATTGGGGGAGGAAATTTTATCAGCCTAAATGGACTTCCACCCATTATACTTTACTTGATCTTAAGAATCTTGGAATTTCACCTGCAAATCATAGAATTAGAAAAACCATTCTTATGCTGTTGGATGAGGAAAAAGGTGAAGATGGAGGGATAAATCCCTCACATGAAATAAAAGAGAGTGACGTTTGTTTAAATGGAATGTTTCTAAATTATGCTGCATACTTTAATTCAGATGAAAGCAAACTTAAATCAATTATTGATTTTATCCTTTTGCAAAAAATGGAGGATGGTGGTTTCAATTGCAGATTTAATAGATCAGGAGCAAGGCATAGTTCACTTCACTCAACATTGTCGGTGCTTGAAGGCATCCAGGAATATTCGATAAACGGTTATCGTTACCGGTTGCCGGAATTAAAAAAGGTTGAAAAAACTTCGAGAGAATTTATTCTGAGCCACCGGCTTTATTTTTCGCATCGAACGAATGAAATAATAAGTAAAAGTTTTTTAAAATTGTCTTATCCATCAAGGTGGAAATATGACATCTTGCGAGCGCTGGATTATTTTAGATCAGCAGAAATTCCTTTTGATGAAAGAATGAAACCGGCGATTGATTTGTTATTAAAGAAAAGAAAGGAGAACAAATACTGGTTACTGCAAGCAAATCATCCGGGACAAACTCATTTTGATATGGAAGATGTTGGCAAACCAAGTCGTTGGAACACGTTACGCGCACTGAGAGTGATAAAGCATTTTGGAAATAGTGATTAATTTTGGCAAAGTAAAATGAGAATAGGGATCTTTAAATAATTTATTTGGTGATTTTGAATTATACTTTACATATCGTTAAATATCGAAAGAAGTAGTTGATAGAAAATGAAAAAATTTAATTTGATTATCAGCGTTATTCTTATTCATAGTTCTCTATTCGCTATAAATCCGGAAAAAAAATACATATTAAAACCCGAATGGTATAATATTATTTATGAAGAAATATCATTTACAACCACAGATGGTTATAAACTTAAAGGATGGTTTTATCCCGCGCAAGATTCTTCGGGAATGTTATTTACTCGTGATACAACTTTATGTTATAAGAATTATAAAGAGATTATTGATGTTCCAAAACCAACGATTATAATCTGTGATGGTGACGCGCAAAATATGTCATGGTTAGTTTGGTATGCAAAACAATTGGCAGTAAAAGGATTTAATGTTTTTACTTTCGATTGGAGAGGATTCGGGGAAAGTGATAATTGGCCGACTGAGCGAAACTATTTATCCTATTCCGAGTTTCTTTTAGATTATGATGCGGCAGTGGAATATGTTAAAGGTAGAAATGAAGTTGACACTTCAAAAATAGGAGTATTTGGTTTTTCAACGGGGGCATATTTATCTTTTGCCATTGCTGCAAAACGGAATGATATTTCTGCGTTCGCAGGACGAGCATTAATGACAAGTTTTAATGATCTGCTACCTATATTAAAAAAATTAACTCCCGAAAGAAATTTAATTGCACCTCCAAATTATCCTTCAGATTTAGAACCAATTAATGCCGCCGAGAAAATAAATATCCCGGTTTTTTTAATTGTTGGGGAAAAAGATAACAGAACACCAATTTGGATGTCGGAAAAAATTAAATCAAAAATCAAAAGTTATTGTGAGTTATGGGTGGTTCCCAACGCGGAACATGGTGGAGCCAATAGTCCAGAATGGGCAGCAACTGAAGAATTTTTTAAAAGATTATCATTGTTTTTTAAACAACATCTTTAAGATTCAATCTCTAACTTTTTAATCCGATATCCGGATCATGTGTGGAAAAAACGCAAAAAATGTTAGCTGATTATTTATCGGCAAGTTTTTAATAACAATAAAATTGGAATTGACTGAAATAGTTATCCGGCGTAATTTTATTTCATTATTTAGGAGATACCGGTGTTAAAGTTAAAATTCTTGTTAATGATTTTTCCGTTGTTATGTAATCTTTTATTCGCTCAAAAATCTTTAGACAGTTTGATGTATTCTTATCAGCAAAAGTTTTGGAGCGAAAAGGAATATGTTTTTGTCCAAGGGAAATTGTGTGATTCTTTTAGTAATGAATTGAACAATGTATATGAGGACTGGAAGAAAAACCCAAACTTTATTGTGAAGTATGAGGATCAGCTTGACTCAACCGATTTATCAAAGCATTTGAATTTTTGGGGTCCGATCAAATCTTATAAATATTTAGATAAATATTTACCTTCAGCATTAACATTAACCGGAAATGGTTTTAAACTTGGATCGTATCTGTTCAACGACTCGCTGGACGCGATTAGTATAATTTCGTCCGGGGGAAACCGGAGATTTCAACTTGGTAATTTTTTCGAGGGAACAAAGACATTGTGGACAACCTTCCAGGATATCAGCCAATATTTTGTTATGCAAAATTACGCGATAACTCATCATGGATTTTTAAATGCAAACAAATTTGATGAAGAACGAAATTATAACGTTGCGGCGTTAAGAAATAAACAGTTGAAAAAGTATGAGACGAAGTATTATACTTTTTCTTATGATCCGCAAATATTCAGCAAAAATCAAAATGCAGATAGCCTCTTTTTATTTGAAGATACCAAACTTGATGATGTAATTAAGCGGTTGCACTTCGCTTATCCCGAACGGAAAATTGAATGTTATCTTTATAAAGATTTGGAACAGAAGTATTGCATGTCGGCAACTCCCGGGTTTGGAAATCCTTTCCCGAAAGCATTTCAAAATCATTCCATCGGCTTTGGACCGGCGGAACACGAAAGCATACACGTCCTATTTGGAAATGCTTCAACAATATTTTCAGAAGGGATTGTCGGATATTATTATTCAACAAAAGACAGCGTGGAATGGAAAAGAACAAAATCCACTGTCTCCCGGCATCCCGATTTTTCGATGAAAAATTTTCTTAACAATTCTAACAACTTTGATTTTTCTCAATTGTCTTACGCAGCTTCAGCCCATTTTGCTAAATACTTGATTGATACTTACGGGTTAGAAAAGTTTAAATCCGCCGCTTCGTTCGAGGATATGAGCAAAGGATTTAGAGAAAATTATAATAAATCTCTTGATGAAATAGTTGAAGGTTGGAATGCATATTTTCAAAACAACAAAGTCGAATTAGGCGCTGAAAGAGAGATCGTATTTAAAGTAATTGCGAATACTATTCCCGACACTTCCTCAATTTATATTGTTGGCGATAATGTTCTGATTGGCATGTGGGATGCAGGTTCCATCAAGCTAATAAAACAAAATGATGGAAGTTGGACAAGAAAATTTATTTTTGCCGAAGGAACAATTCTTAATTATAAAATTACTCGTGGAAGCTGGGATACGGAAGCATTGGATGAAAAGGGAAATGTTCCGCCTAATTCTGTTCTTGAGGTAAAGGGGAACGAAATGATCGTTATCAATGTAAAAAAATGGAAAGATTTGAATTGAAAACAATTTATGAAAGGAGTTTTATGATGAGAAGTTTAATAGCGCTTGTTGTTTTTCTTCTGCTATCATTTAGCTTATTAGCAGAAAATAATTTTCAAACAGATGTAATAAAAACATCCGCCGGTTCACTTAAAATAACTTTTTTAGGACATGCCTCGCTAATATTTGAATTTAACAAACAGATAATTTATGTCGATCCCGTCAGCAAGTATGCCGATTACTCCAAGCTGCCGAAAGCGGATTTAATTCTTATAACACATCAACATGGCGATCATCTTGATCAGAAAGCAATTGAGATGATAAAAAAAAATGGTACAAAATTATTCTGCAATGAAGCTTCTCTTTCAATAACAGCGGGCGGTTCTGTTTTAAAGAACGGTGAAACAGCTTCATACAAAGAAATTAAAATATCAGCAGTACCGGCGTACAACATTGCCAATAAAAGTGAGAACGGAGAAGTTTTCCATCCCAAAGGAATCGGGAACGGGTATGTGCTTACGTTTGCAAATGTAAATGTTTATATAGCCGGTGATACTGAAAATATACCGGAGATGAAAAACCTTAAAGGAATTGATATCGCTTTTCTGCCAATGAATTTGCCTTATACAATGACTCCCACAATGGTTGCAGATGCCGTTAAAATGTTTAATCCAAAAATTCTTTATCCATATCACACCGGAAATACAGATGTGAATGAGCTAGTGAAACTTTTGAAAGATAAGAAAAATTGTGAAGTGAGAATTAGAAAAATGAAATAGGATTGTTGTAGTGGGGATTGAATGTTAATATTCATTCGTTAGAAATAATTAATCCTCCAAGGTTTTAAAAACCTTGGAGGATTGTGCCATTAAATTTAAACAGTAGCTGTTTCCACAGCAAAGAGTTTTGTAAACTCTTTCCCGCTTCTCTTTTCCCAATTCTTTTTGTGGTATCCGTATCCGGCAATAAGTGGCATTGCAAGAGTAGCTTCAGCGAAAACCATTTGTTCATAAGTTGTTTCAACTTTTCCCCATGAACTTGCTTCTTTCAAAGTAGAACCGGAAAGTCCGCCGTCTCTTTCATCGGCAACGGTAATTTGAACTGCGTATTTGTGCATCGGCGCGTCTTCTTGTAACAGATCAGCCGCAACAACAATATCTTGCGTAAAGTTTTTTGGAACGCCGCCACCGATCATAAAGATTCCGGTGTCTTTACTCGCTAATTTGATTTTTGTAAGCTCAAGAAAATCTTTTGCTGAATCGAGCGAAACGTGTTTGTCAGGATTTTGCGTCTGATGCATTACAAATCCAAACCCGGCGGAGCAATCTGAGAAAGCCGGAACAAAAATCGGAACATTCTTTTTATATGCAGCGTAGATAACGGAATCATCTACTTTGGGTCCGCCGTTTTCATCTAAATATTTTCCGAATTCATAAAGCAATTCGCGGGAAGAATAGGGACGGGGTTCTAAAGTATCTAAAATTTTTCCGGTTGTTTCATCGCAGATGCGGAGTTCTTCTTCATCAATGTAAGTATCATAAATTCTATCTATCATCAAATCGCGGAGTTCGTTATCATCACTCGCCGGAGTGCCGAGATAATGTTTGAAGCCAAGCGCTTCAAAAAAATCCTGGTCAACCATAACTGCGCCGGTAGAAACGATGGCGTCTACCATGTTGTTCATAATCATATCGTAGACAATTTTCTTCAAACCGGCGCTGAAGAGACTTCCGGCAAGCGTAAGAATTACGGTACAGTCTTTATCATTCAACATCATATCATAAATTTTTGATGCGCGGTGAAGATTTCGTGATTGAAAAGCCATGCTCTCCATTGCGTCAACAAGCGGAACAACGTTGTGTTGTTTCATGTCAAAGTGCTGGATCGTCTTTTTTAAATAATCGGTTTTATTGCTCATTTGTTTTCCTCGTGAAATTAAATTTTTGGTTTGCAAAGATACGGAAAAAAAGAAAATTTATAGGAGCTTTTTTCGTCCAATTAAATGTTGAACGACGGTTTTTCCCATTTGGAATGGAAGTTTTTCTTCAAAAGTGAATCCTGTTTTTTCATACCACTGGAGTGCGTTAAGGTTATTGTCCATTACGCCGATCCAAATTTCGGAAAATCCTTTTTCTTTTGCAGATGTAAAAGCAATTTCCATCAATTGTCTCCCGATTTTTAGTTTTTGAAATTCCGGTAAAACATAAATAGAAGAAAGATAAAATCTATTTTCTACTTTATCGATTGATAATTTTAGCCAGCCAACCGCTTCCACGCCAACTTGTGCAACAAAGCAAAACACGTTTTCGCTATTGAAAAGCTCTTCCAATTTGGCTGTATTGTAAGTCTGGTTAAGGTAATAAGTTAAATCCTCTTTTGGAATGAAAGAAGAATAAGCTTTATCCCATGATTCCATCAAAATTTTGTAAACTTGATCAAAATCATTTTTATTCCACGGTCTGTATGTTACTTCTGTTTCGTTCATTGCTCTAAAAGAATATTTTTGCGATTCTTAAAATTCCTTGTTTCCAGCGTACGCGGTGCGAGATTCCGCTTGCAGCTTGGATTTTATCTACATTCTCCAGATACCATTTGAAGTTGCGGAGAAGCGCATCTTTATTGGAGAATTTTGGTTTGTATCCGAGAATCTTTTCCGCTTTTGCTATCGAGACAAAAGAGTCTTTCGAAGCGGTTTCATACACCCATTTGTAAAGCGGTGATAATTTTAACGCTTCTAAAAATCTAAGAATAAAAATGATTGGCTTCTCAGGAAGACCGGTAATTTTTTTTCCGAATCCGGCGTAATCTAAAACAGCTTGATAATCTTCCTTCATAGTTGTGAATTCTTTCGCGCCAAGGTTAAAAGTATCGTTCGCTATTTTTTCATCAAGCGTTGCGCAAAGATGAATAGCTTCGCACAAATCTTCCACATCAAGAAGTTGATAACGGTTGTTGCCGCTTCCGATCATCGGAAAACCTTTGCCGTCTTTAGCCCAGTCGTAGAGCAGGTCAAACACACCAAGCCTTTCCGGACCAATAAAAGACTTCGGGCGGAGAATAGGAATGCACATTCCCTGCTTTCTGAATTTTAAACATTCTTCTTCGGCGAGAATTTTTGCTTTACCGTATGGACCAACGCCGTCAAGTTTATCATTTTCAAATAATGGATGGTGATCGGGAATACCGTAAACTGCTGTTGATGAAATATGGATAAATCTTTTTACTTCCGCAGCGATGGAAGCTTCAAGTAAATTTTTTGTCCCGTCAATATCAGTTGAAAAAATATCTTCTTTGGAATAAAGCGGAAGGGCGGCTGCGGTGTGCACAACAATATCAATTTTGGTCACGGCTTCTTTTACCGTGTTCTTGTTCCGGATATCTCCTGTAATGATTTTAATTTTATTCTGTACATCGGTATAATTAAAATCAACAAGATCAAGTGAAGTTACTTCATGGTTATTAGCTAATAAATAGCGGACTAAATTAATCCCGAGAAATCCAGCGCCACCTGTAATTAAAAATCGCATTAAAACAGTTCCTTATAAAGTGAACGAAATTCAAGATTAAAATTACTATTTTTGGAGTGCTAAGAAAAGAATTGAATTGGTTTGGAAAAAATATTTAATAATAGAATTGTTGCTGATAATTTCCTTAAAGGATTTGGGATTTCCCTGGGAGTCCACGTCTTTCTGTTAGTTATAGCACTTGTTTTAAGGAGCGGAGTTCTAATTTCAAGAGGTGGATTGCCGAAATCTCCCGATACGAAAATGCAGTTTTTATATGAAGATAATTTTTCAAACTCTTCAACTTCGAATATGAATTCGGGACTCTTGCAAAAGGAAAATATTGATTCCAAAGGCATAAATCCCGTTGCTGTTCCCGGATCGGCAGCAGCGTCATCTCCCTTTTCAAATGCCGATACAACCGGATTGACCCAATACTACTCGGAGAATTCGTTAAACGTAAATATGAAATTTCCCATTGGATGGACTTACATCGACCAAAATGTAAAAAAGAAATTAGATGGAGTTACTTTTTACGGCGATCCGAGAATTTATAGTCCGCCTCCTTATGTTCATTTAGAGGTAGTTGAAAAATATTTGTTTAATCCGTCGCGCTATACTTTAAAAGCTGAAAATTCAAACTATGAATATTACTACAACCCGCCGCAGGAGCTTGAAGGGACATTTACGCAGACAATTTATATAAAAACGGATATTGATGAAGATTTTATCATAAAACTGATCGTGAAGGGAAAAGAGCCTTTTTACCGTTTTTTACCATCTTTTTGGGGAATAGTGCAGTCATTTAATTTTGGCAGCTCAATTTTTTAGTAAATCCCGAATAATATTCGTAATATTACCGTTCAAAATAATTGACTTTTTAGTCTTGGAAGTTTATTTTTAAAGCCTTTATAAAATCGAATTTGAATATTCAGAGGAATGTTACGTGAAACAAGAAAAACTGACCAGATTTATTAAACCTGAAGATGCTAATCAAAAGTGGTATGTAGTTGATGCGAAAGATCAAACATTAGGACGATTGGCTTCAGAAGTTGCCATGGTTATCCGTGGAAAAAGAAAAGCGACCTTTACTCCAAATATGGATACAGGCGATTTCGTTGTAGTTATTAACGCCGACAAAGTGAAAATTGCCGTAAAACGTGAAGAAATGAAAACTTACTTTCATCATACCGGTTACCCGGGCGGTTTGAAAGAAAGAGCATATAAAGAATTAACGGTTAAGAAACCTGAATGGGTTATCGAAACTGCCGTAAGAGGTATGCTTCCCAAAACAAGATTAGGGAGACAGATCTTCAAAAAATTAAAAGTATACCGTGGGACAGAACATCCACATACAGCTCAAAAACCAGAAGTATTAAGTTTTTAACGGAGAAGAAATGGCAGATCAAATTTTTGTTGGAAGAAGAAAAACGGCTGTAGCGCGTGTAATTCTGAGAAGCGGAAACGGAACTATCACAGTTAACGGAAAAGCGTTTGAAGTCGCTTTCCCTGAAGCAGTTAGCCGCGAAGATATTCTTGGACCTTTTATTGTTACCGATACACAGGGTAAATACGATGTTTCCGCTAAAGTAGCCGGCGGCGGAATCACCGGACAGGCGCAGGCAATTCGTTTAGGCATCGCTAGGTCACTTGAATCTATCGATAGCGAATATCGCCCAAGATTAAAAGAAGCCGGATTTATGACAAGAGACCCAAGAATGGTCGAACGGAAAAAATACGGACAACCAAAAGCTAGAAAAAGATTTCAATTTTCTAAAAGATAATTTTTTTAAGTACATAATCAATCATCCATACTTTCAGATTTACCTCCTGTGTCCCGCTTTAAGGGATTAAAGGTAAAGAAGAAGAAAGTAGAAGTTAAACAGGAGCATATTCTATGAACAAAGTAGACCTCACTACGCTTATTGAAGCAGGCGCCCATTTCGGACACTTAACCCGTCGTTGGAATCCTAAAATGAAACCATATATTTTTATGGAAAAAAACGGGATTCACATCATCGACTTAAAAAAATCTCAACTTCTTTTACAATCAGCAGCCGAAAAAATATTCAATCTCACTTCCGAAGGGAAGAAAGTGCTTTTTGTAGGAACGAAGAAACAAGCTAAAAACATTATTGAAACCGAAGCCCGCCGCAGCGACCAATATTGGGTAACAGAACGTTGGCTTGGCGGAATGCTCACAAATTTTTCTACAATTAGAAAAAGTATTAAGAGATTACATTCAATCGAAAAACAAGAAATCGACGGTACATTTGAAAAAATTACCAAGAAAGAAAGATTATTCCTTTCACGCGAAAAAGATAAATTGAAAAAGGTTCTTGAAGGCATCGAAAACATGAACAAGCTTCCAAACGCTTTGTTTGTTGTTGATGTGAAGAAAGAATCAATAGCAGTGATGGAAGCTAAAAGACTTAATATCCCGGTTTATGCAGTGGTTGATACCAACTGCGATCCTGACCCGATAGATTTTGTAATTCCTGCAAATGATGATGCGGTTAAGACGATCGAATTGATTACAAAATTGCTGGCAGATTCATGTATCGAAGGCGAAGCAAAATCTAAGGAGGTTAAAGCTGAGGACAGCGCTGCCCCTGAGAGAGTAACGAAAGAAAAAGAATTAGAAAATAAAGAAGAATCTAAATAATTATTTCTGAAAAAGGATTAGTAAAATGGCAATTACTGCTAAAGATGTAAATGAACTGCGCTCAAAAACCGGCGCAGGAATGATGGATTGTAAAAAAGCTTTAACGGAAGCTGACGGCATCATCGAAAAAGCTATTGATATTTTAAGAAAAAAAGGTGCCGCTGTAGCTGCAAAACGCGCTGATAAAGCCGCTAACGAAGGTGTTGTGCTTACTGCTGTTTCCCAAGATAAAAAGACCGGATTTATTGTTGAAGTAAATTGTGAAACCGACTTTGTTGCAAAATCAGATGACTTTATTGCTTTTGTAAATTTTGTTTTAGAAAAAACTCAACTTCATAAACCAACTTCAGTTGATGAACTTCTGTCAAAGGAAGCTTCTCTCCAAACTAAATTAGATGAAATAGTTGGAAAGATTGGCGAAAAAGTTGTTATCTCTCGTATTGGGATTACTTCAACTGAAAATGGTTACGTTGCCGAATACGTTCATCCGGGCGCTAAATTAGGAGTTCTCATTACGTTCGTAAATGTTCCAACAGACAAATTTGAATTGGTTGCCGGTATCTCAAAAGATATTGCAATGCAAGTTGCCGCGATGAAACCGCTCGCTGTTTATCGTGACGAAGTTGACCAGGATGTTGTAAGCAAAGAGATCGAAATCTATAAAGAACTTGCTCGCAAAGAAGGTAAACCCGAACAAATCCTCGAAAAAATCTCGACGGGAAGAATTAATAAATTCTACCAGGAAAATTGTCTCTTTGAACAGGCTTTCATTAAAGACAACACCAAAACTGTTGGCGATTTAATAAAAGAGATTAATATCTCTGCCGGTGCGGAAATGAAGATACAATCTTTTCTGCGCTTTCATCTAGGTGATGAAAAAAAATAACTATTTTCAAAAGGTCTTCATTGCGTAAGACCTTTTTTTATGTCTAAAGGAAAAATGTATGCAAACTCTTAAGTACAAAAGAATTCTTCTAAAGTTAAGCGGTGAATCGTTGATGGGGAAAAAAGGATTTGGGATTGATCCCGAAGTTCTCAATTTTTTCGCGGACGAGATTATCTCGATACATAAACTGGGTGTTCAGATCGGTGTGGTAATCGGCGGAGGAAATATTTTCAGAGGATTGAACGCCAGCGATCAGGGAATTGGAAGAGTTACCGGAGATCAAATGGGGATGCTCGCAACATTGATCAATTCGTTAGCACTTCAAAATTCAATCGAACTAAAAGGCACCTATTCCCGCTTAATGAGTTCAATTAAAATGGATGAAATAGCAGAACCTTACATCCGCAGAAGAGCAATTCGTCATTTGGAAAAAGGACGTGTGGTTATCTTTGGTGCAGGCACCGGGCATCCTTATTTTAGTACTGATACTGCCGCTTCGCTGCGGGCAGTTGAAGTTGAAGCTGATGTTATTATTAAAGGAACCCGCGTTGATGGCGTTTTCGATGCCGATCCTGAAAAAGTTCCGGAAGCTTTAAAATTTGATTCTATTTCTTATATCGATATTTTAAAGAAAAATCTCCGTGTAATGGATATGACGGCAATCAGTTTGTGCCAGGAGAATAAACTCCCTCTTGTTGTATTTAATATGGATAAACCGGGGAACTTGCTCGCTCTGATAAAAGGAGAAAATGTTGGTACGGTAGTGCAGGAATAAAAAGATTTTATTATTTTTTTGTTACTACTTTGAAACATTTTGAGGTTTTTATGGAACAGATACTTAAAGAAACAAGATCAAAAATGGATAAATCAATTGAAGCGCTGCGACATGAGTTATCCAGGATCAGAACAGGCAAAGCAACTACCGCTTTGTTAGACAACGTTAAGGTTGATTACTACGGAACTCTTACTCCAATCCGGCAAGTTGCAAACGTTACGGTTTTAGACAGCCACACTTTATCCGTAACGCCATGGGAGAAATCTCTTGTTCAAGTGGTAGATAAAGCGATACTTAACGCTGATTTGGGTCTTAATCCTGTTAGCGACGGAACGAATTTAAAAATTCCTATTCCTCTTTTAACGGAAGAAAGAAGAAAAGATTTAGTAAAGCTCGTTAAAAAATTCGGGGAAGATTGTAAAATTGCCATTCGCAATGTTAGACGCGAAGGGAACGATCATTTAAAACGTGCTGAAAAAGATAAAAAGATTACTGAAGATCAATTAAAAGAAGCCGAAGATAAAACACAGAAATTTACCAACGAACACGTAACGATGATAGATGAAATTCTGAAGCACAAAGAAAAAGAAATAATGGAAGTTTAAGAAGATTACCACATATCTTTGATTCAGTTCCCGCCTCGAGCGGGAATTTTTTTATCCGGGCTCCATCCGATTTATTATGATTCGGTTAAAATCTTTCCTCAAAATTTTCTAAATTTCCATTGAAGATTTCGCAAAAAGAGAAAAAGTAAATGGTTAAAAATGTGTTATTGTTTACGGGAGGATTGTTCCTCTTTTTAACCGGATGCGTATTGTACGGAGTTTTACTAAATGTAAAAGAAAAACCCTTACAGCAAGAGATGGCATTAAAGGGTTTAACAAAAGTTGAGAATCCCAGAATAGTTATTAACAGAACCACTTTTGAGTTAGCTCTTTATTCTGATACAATCTTAGTTAAAAAATACCGGGCGGTTTTTGGAAGGAATCCGCTCGCCAAACGTAGTGCGAACGACAACGCTACACCGATAGGCGTTTACAAAATTTGTGAGATTGTAACGAGTCACAAATACGGAAAACTTTTCAAGCTAACATATCCAAATCTTCAGGATGTAGAAGCAGGTCTGGCGAAAGGAATTCTTTCTCAGGATGAATATGAGAAACTCCGATTCGATAATAATTACGGAGAATGTGTTAACGCCGAAACTAAACTCGGTGGAAATGTTGGGATACATGGAATCGGTGAATTGAATTTTATCTTTAAGAATTTACCATTTGTATTTAATTGGACCGATGGATCCATTGCAATCAGCAATGAGAACATTGATGAACTTTATAACGTTATAACCAAAGGAACAGAAGTTGTTATCATTAAATAAATTAAAATTAGCGCTGATACTTTTTTCATTTCTCTTACCCGTGAATGGTTGTGGCGATAAGAATCAAGAACCATCTACGACAAAAGAGGATTACCTGTTTGACAATCAAAAACTTCTTCAACATCTTCAAGAAAAATTTGATCCGGAGATAAAAGTTGCTTTGTACAGCCAATTCGATAATGATTCGACGAAAAAAGAAATTCTTGCCATCAAAGAAACAAAACCCTCAAAACCAGATAAATGGGGATTGAGAATTCAACGTTTGTCGTCAGATTCTTTAATAAAAAAAGATGAATTTTTCCTCCCGGAAATGTCAACAACAGAAAGTATTTGTACTACGCAAAAAATTGATTCATTCCCGTACGATTTATTCTACTACAATTCGGGAAGCTTTTATACCGGATCCAGCGGCGGAGAAATTTTTGCGTATTTAATAGATTTTGCCCGGAAGCAAACATACTATGCCCATTTGGTCATTTCACCGGTGAAACCTGTTGCACTTTTTCTTTCAAAAAATTGCGAAGAAAATAAAACGAAAGATTTTTTCTTAAATCTTTTTAAACTTGATTACCCTGAACTTGTCATTAGCCCAAAAGATGTTTCAACAGAGTAAAACCCTTTATTGCCTTTGAAAAAAAAATCTTTTCTAATTGCAATTCTTTTTTCACTTACCCTAACTTCTGCACAGGAAGCGAACAAGATTGAACTTACCTCTATAGACTTCACGGGCAATTCAGCCTATTCTTCTTCTATGCTTAAAGATGTAATTTCATCAAGAGAAACGCCGAGTTGGTTTTGGCAATTCCTCAATTCTATTAGCAGCAGCATAGGCAAAGAACCTGTTTATTTCGATAGTTTACAATTGCGCGATGATCTGATCGAATTAAAAAATTTCTACAATTCAAATGGTTTTTTCGAAGCTAACTTCTCATCAAGTTTCAAGATTGATACCGCGAAAAATGAAGCCGAAGTAGTCTTTGTTATAAACGAACGGGATCCCTCATCATTTACAAAAATAAAACTGATGGGACTGCAAGACATACCCGCTGATTTGAAAGAACGAATTGATAAAGACTTTGCAGCCTTAGAAACAAAAAGATTTTCCCAGGTTTTATTAAAAAGTAATAATGATGCCGTAATTGAAAATTTGAACAACTCCGGTTACATGCTCGCCGGGTGGGATCGTTCCATTATCGAAAAAGATACTACAAAAAACCTTGCGAATGTAGAGGTCTATTTCAAACCGCATATACGGTACAAAATAAGTGAACTTCAGATTGAAAAAAAAGGAGAGGGAAGCGATTATGTTGAAACGGAATTGCTGAAAGATCTCGTTGGTATTAAGATTGATGAATACTATAATGCGGAAAAAATCCGCCAAAGCCAGGTGCGTTTATACCGGACCGGTCTTTTTAGTTACGTTCAAGTTATTCCAATTACCGAAGATACTTCAGGGCATTTTGTTCCTTTAAAAGTTCTCGGCAATATCGGCAAGATGAATGAACTTGCGCCGGAATTACTGATGAATAACCAGCAGAATACTTTTAATCTTGGTATGGGAGGAACTTTTACGCGCAAAAATTTTCTGGGTCGAGCAAGAAAATTAGTAGTAACAAGTTCTTTTGGTGTGCAAGATTTATTCAAAATTAATTTCCCCAGACTGATCAAAGCCTTTTCGCTGAGAGATACTTCGCTTTCAGGATTTTTCGATTCAAAATTAAAAATTGAACAACCATACGTTTTTAATAAACCGATCTTTGGAATTCTCGAAGGTTACTTTACTCTTCGGAAAGACGCAACTTCAAACAAAAGAAATTATGGTGGTAAGCTCAGTTTTGAATTTGAACTACCGGCTTACACGTTTATCAATTTTTTATCTTCGTATTATAATGTAGAAATAGCCGATGAAATTTTCTTTCTAACTGATCGCGAGTTAACGAGAAGTCAAACCTTATCAATTCTCGGTTTGGATCTGCGATCGATTAAAACTGCGAACCCTTTGTTCCCGGCAAATGGATATAACTTGGCGATCATTCTGGAAGAGGCGAATTCAATTCCTTATTTTATTTCGAAATTATCCAACAAGACATACACAACACCGCTTTATTACAAAACACAATTTACGTTTGCAAAATATGTGGCAACCAACCGAAAAGAATCTGCCGTGCTCGGTTTAAAACTTAAAACCGGTTATTTGCGTGCATACCGGGGAAGTGAACTTGATGTTCCCACGACCAAAAAGTTTTTTGTCGGAGGCAGTAACTCGGTGCGCGGCTGGCGTGCGAGAGAACTTTCGCCTAAAGTTGAAGTTCCGGTTCTTAATGAAGCCACAAATAAGGTGGAAACGGTCTTGCTTGAAGGAGGAAGTTTTTTGCTTGAAGCTTCAGCCGAATACCGCTACAAATTGACAGAATCGATTGGCGTGACTGCTTTTGTTGATCTTGGTAATTCATGGAGTAATGTAAAAAAAACGAGAATTTCTGAAATTGCTGTCGCATCGGGATTTGGATTCAGATATTACACCATGATTGCCCCTTTTCGTATAGATTTTGGCTTTAAATCTTACGACCCCTACTCCGACAAACGAATTTTGAAGCGCAAATTCTTCGATTTAATGGAATTTCATTTTGGTATAGGGGAAGCGTTTTAGTTCTTGGTTACCTCTCCTTTTTTCTTTATTTTTGTGCCCATTATAGGTAGGATTTATGATTTTAAGTATGACCGGTTACGGCAAATCTGTAGCAGCGTTTAATGGTTTTTCGTTTGAAGTTGAATTAAAAAGCGTAAATAATAGATTTTTAGAGGTTTCTGCAAAGCTCCCCGGAAGTTTGTTCGCCAAAGAATTTGAAATTAAAGAACTGATCCGTTCAAAGATTAAGCGGGGAAAAGTTAGTCTTTCTATTTCTGTGAAATTTGGCGCCGGACAAGATGCGCTGATCAATGAAGCTAAGCTTTTTGAAACCGCTCAGATGCTGAAGCAGATTAAAAAATCTCTCAAGATTGAAGAGGAAATTCAACTTGCGCATTTCCTAAATTTCAAGGAATTATTCTCTCCCGATTTTCTTGAATTTACCGATGAACATTTCGATGTTCTCAAAAAATGCATCTCGGAAGCAGCGGATCAATTGCTTGAAATGAGGAAAGCCGAAGGGAAATCGCTTTTAAATGATCTGCTTGAAAGAGCAAAAGTTATTTCAGAAACGTTAGCTGATATTGAGAAAATACACCGCGATTCCGTTAACGAATATTTTCAGAAACTACAGGATAGAGTTCAGCAGATAATTAAAGATATTCAAAATTATTCCGATCGTTTGGAATTTGAGCTTGCATTACTTTCCGAAAAATCAGATATCACGGAAGAATGTGTTAGGTTGAAAAGTCATCTAAAGTATTTCTCCGAAATCTTGGATAAGGGAGATGAACCTGGAAGAAAATTAAATTTCATTTGCCAGGAGATGCACCGGGAAGCCAATACTATAGCCTCCAAATCGCTTTCGGCAGAAATAACGCATCATTCCGTTTCAATTAGAGAAGAAGTTGAAAAGATCCGCGAACAAATCCAGAATATTGAATAGTGAAAAAAAACGGAAATATTATTGTTATCGCTGCTCCGAGCGGAACTGGGAAAACAACGATAATAAAAGCTATTTTGAAAAAAATGCCGGAAATTGTTTATTCAATTTCCGCTACTACCCGTGAAAAACGGTATAACGAAGTTGATGGAAAAGATTATTTCTTTATCGACGAAGAAACTTTTAAACAAAAAATTGATAACCACCAATTTGTAGAGTGGGAAAAAGTATACGATTATTTCTACGGTACACCGAAATTTTTTGTAGAGAAGATCATTTGGGAAGGAAAGTCGATCCTTTTGGAAGTTGACGTAAAAGGGGCGCTTGCTATTAAAAACGTCTATCCGGAAGCTAACTTGATCTATATTCTTCCTCCAAGTCTGGAAGAATTGGAAAAACGGCTGCGGGAGAGAAAAACCGAGAACGAAGCCGATTTTCAAAAAAGAATTGAGAGGGCAAAAATGGAATTGAGTCTTAAAGATAAATTTGACTATTTTATAGTCAACAATAATTTAAATACTGCAATTTTAGAATTACAAGAACTGATAGAAAAAATAACAAACAAGGAGATAACTTAAATGAGCGTAAGCCCAATAGATTTACGAGCAATTGATAAACGCGTAGCTAATGTTTATGAAGGAATAGTTGTAGCCGGTAAAAAAGCCCGCGCAATTAATGATGACCGTAAGATTGAATTTAATGCCGCATTGGCAACCGTCCCTGCAACCAATATTAGCGCAGATGATGACAGCGAAGATTTTGATAACCCTGCTCAACTTAGTTTGTCGTTAAAGTTCGAAAAAAGATATAAACCTCATGTTGAAGCTTTACACCAATTATTAGACGGTGAAATCGAATTCGAATTTAAGAAGTAAAAACGTTTTGATCTTTTTAACCGGAGAAAACTAATCTAGAAAATTCTCTTCCAAAGTTTTCCGGTTTTTTTCATGGTTATTGGCGGAAGTGAGACCTTTTCTCTTCCGCTTTTCTTTATTTATTCACCCATTGAATCTCAAAGTTTTAATCCGGAATGACCTCTGCTAAACAAAAAATTATCGACTCATTACTCTTGCAGAAAGAATTGTATGGCGATGAACTTTTCACAAAAAAACTTATTGATTCTGTGTCAAATGACTATTCTGAAAAAAAAGTGAAGAAGACTTCTCCAACAAAAGTGAGTGAACCGTCAGCAAACATCACTTCAGTTGTTGGAACAGACGCCACCCAAAGACTCGACAAATATTTTCAAGAAATTTGTAATTGTTTAGCATGTCCTTTAGGAAAAACCCGCAACAAATTCGTATTTGGTGTAGGAAATCCAAACGCCAAAGTAATGCTGGTTGGCGAAGGACCGGGTGCAGATGAGGATGAACAAGGAATTCCGTTTGTTGGAAGAGCCGGGCAGTTGCTTACGAAAATTTTAGAAGCGATCAACTTTAAACGGGAAGAAGTGTACATTGCGAACATTGTAAAGTGCCGCCCGCCGGGAAACAGAACTCCAAATCCGGTAGAAATTGAAACATGTATTCCTTACCTCCATAAGCAGATTGAAATCATTCGACCAAAATTTATTTTATGCTTGGGAACAACGGCAGCCACGAGTTTACTCGGCAAAAAAGAATCACTTGGTGCGATGCGCAATAAAGTGCACCAAATTGGTGAGATCAAAGCTGTAGTTACTTACCATCCGGCGGCTTTATTACGCAATCCAAATTGGAAAAAAGATTGCTGGGCTGATGTACAATTCTTCCGAAAATTATATGACGAAATGTACGCATGAAATATTTTTCTTATCTTTCACTTGAAATTTTTATTATATAAAAGTTCATATAGATTTGTTAGGATCAAAAGGTTATGCCAAAAAGAAATACACAAAATGTCGAGTTGCTAAAATTAGTTCCAGCTGATGTAAAACCGCCGGCTGTTCCCGAAATTGAAATGGCGGTTCTGGGCGCCATGTTAATAGAAAAAGAAGCAGTTCCTAAAGCGATTGAACTCCTTAATCCCGACAGCTTTTATCTAAAAGAACACCGTTTGATTTTTGAAGCGATGATCGATTTGTTCAACGCTGATGAACCGATTGATACAGTTACGTTGTATCAAGAATTAGTTCGCCAAGGAACTTCCAACCTAACCGGCGGAAAGGTTTATCTTAGTAAACTCTCACAGAATATCTCTTCTGCCGCAAATGTTGAGTATCATGCAAAAATTATTTTAGAAAAATCTATCCTCAGAAAACTTATCTCCACATCACATGATATTGCTCATAAAGCATACGAGGGAACAGAAGACGCATTTAATATTTTAGATTCCGCCGAGCGCAAAATATTTGAAATCACCGAAGAGCATCTAAAAAAATCTTATCAAGATATGGATCAAGCTGTGCGTGAAGCATATGAGTACCTCGAAGCTATCAATTCAAAGGATTTTAGTAATTTTGCTGTTCCAACCGGTTTTATGGATATGGACGACATGCTCGGCGGATTTCAAAAATCAGATTTAATTATTATCGCGGCAAGACCTTCCGTTGGAAAAACTGCTTTTGCACTTTCGTTAATGCGCAACGCAGCAATTGACCACAAAATTCCGGTTGCTTTTTTTAGCCTGGAAATGGCTACAGTTCAATTGATTATAAGATTGATTAGTTCCGAAGGGAAGATAGATGCACATCGACTTAGATCAGGAAAATTTTCTCATAAAGGTGAAGACGCAGACAAATTACGCAGAGCTATGGCTAAACTTTCACCTTCCCCAATATACATTGACGATACGCCTGCTCAAACAATTTTGGAAATTCGCGCAAAGGCAAGACGCTTAGTTTCCGAGAAAAAAGTTGGAATGGTAGTTATAGATTATTTGCAACTTGTTCAAGGACCCGCACGTTCAGAAAGTCGTGAAAGAGAAATTGCACACATATCCCGGTCGCTAAAAGCGCTGGCAAAAGAATTAAAGATTCCGGTAATTGCATTATCTCAGCTAAACCGTGCAGTCGAATCGAGAACAGATAAGCGCCCACAACTTTCTGATTTGCGTGAGTCAGGTTCCATCGAACAAGACGCCGATGTGGTGATGTTTATTCACCGCCCGGAACGATATGCTCAGCAGGACAGTAAAGAATATGAAGAAGCAGAGGGCATTGCAGAAATAATCATAGCAAAACAGAGAAACGGTCCAACCGGCGAAGTGAAATTAACTTTCTTAAAAGAGTTTACCCGTTTTGAAAGTAATTTGGCTTTTAGACCGGATCCGAATTTAACATATAACCAACAGCCCACAGAGGAACTCCCGATATGAAAACTCTTATTCTTGTACTATTTGCTTTTATTTTTACACATGCACAGATCGCTACCGAAGAAGATAAACAGATCTGCAAATCAAAATTCGATTTAGCCGTTAGCAACAGCCTTTCTTCAAAACCGATTGGCGATGTTATAACTGCGATCGGTAAAAGTTTTCTTGGATTGAATTACGAAGCTTTCACCTTAGAAAAAGGGGAGAAGGAAACTCTCGTTGTTCATTTAACAGGATTGGATTGCACAACATTTCTCGAAAATTGTGTCGTCTTTTCGCGTTGTATCAAAAAGGGAAAAACTTCTTTCGATGATTACACAAAAGAATTGGAATTCGTCCGTTACCGCGATGGAAAAATGGGAGAATATCCTTCACGTCTCCACTATTTTTCCGACTGGATGTTTAACAACACAAAGAAAAATATTGTGGAAGATGTTACAAAATCTATCGGCGGTGAACCAATTAAATTTAAAGTTGGGTACATGACGAAGCATCCGGAGTCTTACCGTCAATTAAAAGAAAATGACAAATTTATTTCTATCGTCGATACTCAAGAAAAAGCAATTAACTCAAGAACATATTTCTACATTCCCAAAAACAAAGTTGATGGAATTGAATCACATATACATAACGGCGATTTAATTGCGATTACAACTAATTTGGAAGGCTTGGATATTGGTCATGTTGGCGTAGCACTAAAAATGGATGACGGAAGAATCCATTTTATGCACGCGCCGTTAGTTGGATCGAAAGTGCAAATTTCCGAATTACCGCTCGGCGGATATTTAGCGAAGATCAAAAAGCATACGGGAATAATTGTGCTTCGTCCGCAAGAACCTAAAAAATAATTAGATAGTTAGTAAAAATATTCTACGCAAAATGGTAAGAATATTTTTCGGACAAGTTTCTCGCAACGTTCGCAAAGAAAGCGCAACGTCCGCAAAGGGAAAATTAATCGCGAGCGTAGCGGTTCGTGGCGGGCTTAGCGAGAAAAAAAGATAAAACAAATACTACATTCGAGAACAATGTGGTTCTGGCTTTGCCAGGTTATGAATTAAGAATTAGGAGAGCACAACGAGCGCAATGTTTTAATATTCTCTAAATCTTCAAGCTGCTCTTTTCCTTTTGGGGTTTCAAGAATTTTGGGAATGTGAAGCAGGCGTTTGTCGTTCATAATATTCGTAAAACCTTCCAGACCAATAAATCCTTTACCGATATGATCATGCCGGTCAACTTTGCTTGCGAGAGGTTTCTTGCTGTCGTTCATGTGGAAACATTTTAGTAAATCCAACCCGATTATTTCATCGAAATCTTTTATCACTTTGTTGTAATTTTTTTTGTCTTTAATGTCGTAACCGGCTGCAAAAATATGGGCAGTGTCAATGCAGACGCACATCCTTTCTTTTTCATCGACCATATCAATAATTTTTTTAAGATGCTTAAATGTATAACCGATTGCGGTACCTTGTCCGGCGGTTGCCTCAAGCATGCTTTTAACTTTAAAATTTTTAGTTTTTTGGTGGGCAAGATTTAGCGATTCAGCAATCAATTTTATTCCTTCTTCTTCACCCATTCCACCGTGCGACCCGGGATGAAAATTGAGATAAGGAATCCCAAGCATTTCACAGCGGTCAAGTTCATCAACAAAAGCTTCACGCGATTTTTCCAACAACTCCGGTTTTGAAGAGCAAAGATTTATTAAATATGAGTCATGCGAAACGACTACTTTTATGGCGGAGGCGGCAAGTTTTCTTTTGAATTCATCTGCTTCGTTCTGCGTTAAGACTTTTCCTTTCCACTGATTATTGTTCTTTGTGAAAATCTGAATAGCCGTAAAATTGAGTTTTTCAGCTAACGTAATTGCTGCCGAGACTCCACCTTGTATTGATGTATGGGCTCCGAGTAAATGGGTTGTCATCTTGGTGTTTTCTTTTGTGTCCATTATTCATTCTAAAATAAACTTTTGCATGGATGCATGGGTGAATGATTGAATGGAAAAATAAAATCTATTAAAATTTGAATCATTCAACCTTGCATTCATTCACTCATGCTTTTATAATATTGAGTTTAATAAAATTAGTTAATATTCTATTTATGCGAACCGTACTTCATAATATGTATTATCGCTTCTTCCATCGTTTGTTGTTTTATGCCGTACGATTGAAGTTTGTCCGTATTCATAGAAACATCAGCAACGGCTGGATAGTTCGGCAAATCATTTAGAGATATTTTTTGCAGAAGATTTTTGTCAAGCTTTGTACATTTGCAAAGGATTTCGCCAAGTTCAAAACGGGAAACACGTTCCAATCCCCCAAAGTTTAACGTTTCACTTTTCAAATTTTTTTGAATTATTTCCCGGATAATTCTCGCCGCATCATGTAAAGCAAGCGGCGTTCTGTACTGATCAATAAAGAGTGAAATGGAGATGCCTTTTTTGAGTCTGTTATACATTTCATGAAAATGATTTACTGTTTGAGTCCCACTGATTCCATAAAGCAAAGCAGTTCTCAGAATAATATAGTCATCAAAAATGTTTTTAATTTTAATTTCACCAAGTAATTTTGTTTCTGCATAAAGAGAAACCGGAATTAATTTAGCGTCTTCCTTCAACATAGAGCCGCGGTAGCCGGCATAAACCAGATCGGTTGAAAGATAAATGAGTTTTGCCGAATGTTTCTCGCATAACTTCGCCAAAAGTTCCGGTACTTTAACATTGATAGAAAAAACATCTTTTGTCGGTAACTGCATTGCAGCGCTTGGGTTTGATATAGCGGCAGCATGAACAACAACATTTGGTTTAAACGATCCGATTAGTTGTGTCAATAAATCAAAGTTAGTTAAATCAATTTTTACCGAATTAAATTTTTCGCAATTTCCTTTATGCGTATTAAATGTGGTTAAAATATCAAATCGTTTTGCCAATTCTTTATTAAGAAATTGACCGAGCAGACCGCTTCCTCCGGTAATTAAGACTCTAAAATGAAAACTCATTTCTTCAATTCATAACCTTCCGATTTTGCAACATAAGCCGCACAGGTAATATCGCCTATAACGTTGGGAACAGTTCTGCACATATCGAGCACGCGATCTATTCCAAGAATAATAGCGATTCCTTCAGCCGGAATATTTACCATCGTTAAAACCATAATTAAAAGGGGAATTGATCCGGATGGAACTCCGGCAGTGCCAATGGCAGTTAAAACACTCATCAGTACAACTATTAATTGCACTCCTAGTGAAAGATGAATTCCGAAAACCTGAGCTAAAAACAAAACGGTTACACCCTCAAACAGTGCGGTTCCATTCATATTCATTGTTGCGCCGAGAGGTAAAACAAATCCGGTTATATGCGAAGGAATTCCAAGATTTTCTTTAGAGACTGAAATTGTAGTTGGCAATGTTGCGTTACTTGAACTGGTTGAAAAAGCCGTAAGCATTACGGTTTCAACTCTTCGGAAAAAGAGTATCGGGTTGTACTTTGCAAAAACTTTTATCAAGATTGGGTAAACGCCGAATAAATGTAATGCTAATCCGAGAAGAACAGTAACAACATACATCCCTAAAGCAATTAGCAGATCAAAACCGAACCGGGAGGTAACGCTGAAGATCAGAGCAAAAACTCCATAAGGTGCAAGTTTCATCGCCATATTAATTATGACGAGAGTTAAATCGTTTATCCCTTCCAAAAGATTAATTATTGGTTTTGCTTTTTCTTGGTTTATTAAAGTTAATGCGATACCGATAATGAGTGAAAAGAAAATTAACGCAAGCATGTCGGGATTCGGTTTTGCAATTGCCGCTGCGGGATTACGCGGAATGATATTCACTAATGTTTGAATACCAAACTCTACTTTCTCCGATGATTCTTTCAGTTCAACCGCCTGCCCTTTGTAAGTAGTTAATAGTTTGGTTTTCGTTTCCTCCGGTAAATAATCCCCCGGTCTTATAAAATTAACCAAAACCAAACCGATAGTAACGGCTATAGTTGTTACAATTAAAAAATACATAATGGTTTTGAATCCGATGCGTCCAAGTTTTTTCAGATCGCCGATTTGAGCTACACCGAGAGAAAGGCTTGCAAACACAAGCGGAATAACCATCATGATCAAAAGGTTTAAAAATATTTTTCCCAAAGGATCGGTGATGTATTGCTGTAAGAAGAATAAAATAGGTGTAGACGGAAATAAGAAATTGCTTGATACACCGGCAATTGCTCCGAAAAGAAGCCCGATAAAAATTTTGGAATGTCTGCTCATAATGAAGGTATCCTAAAATTTAATTGTGTTTATAAATTAAAGAGATTTTAGAGAATTAGAAAGGGTGTAGCATTAAAAACTGTTAGAAAAGCAATTGTAAAGATTTGCAACCTCCGAAATGAAAATCATTCGTAATCATAATCTTTTTCTTAATCATACTCATAATCTTAATCTTAATCGATTTTAGCAAGTAAAAGTAAGAAGGATTATGAGTAAGATTATGATTAAGAAGTTTTGAGGGGGATTGTTCTTCCCTGAACAAGGTAAAAACTGAAAAATTCCTTAGCTTTGAAAAACTTATTTCCAATTTTGTTCAATAAAAGATAGTAAACTATGCATCTCGCGAAAAAAGAAATCGCCTCCAAACTAAAAAAAATTAAAATCGTTTTGTCCGATATCGACGGGGTTCTTACCGATGGCGGCATGTATTACACCGAAGACGGAATGGTGATGAAGAAATTTTTTGTTAAAGATGGAATGGGAACCACACTTCTCAAAAAAGCTGGTTTTCTTACGGGAGTAATTTCCACCGATGTTTCTTTGATAAACAAAACTCGTGCTGAAAGGTTAAAAACGGATTTTATTTTTCTCGGTGTTTGGGAAAAAGAGAAAACGCTTGAAGAAATTTGTGAGCAGACAAAACTGTCTCCAGAGAATGTTGTTTTTATCGGTGACGATGTTAATGATTTACAAATTCTGCAAAAGGTTGGCTTTGCCGCTTGTCCCGTTGACGCAGTTGACGAAGTAAAGAAGATCGTTGACTATAAGTGCAAGAATAAAGGGGGCAAAGGGGCTTACCGCGAAGTTGTGGATTTAATACTAAAATATCACCATCGCAATTCCAATGAAAAAAATAATTAGCAAAATATTGTTAGTAATGTTTATGACCACAATGATTTCTGCACAGAATATTCCGGAGGAAATTCAAAAAGCAATTGACTCCGGGGAATACACAAGAGCGCAGAAAATGATTTCCGAATATGTTAGTGACAACAAACTGCCCGATAGCGAAAAGGAAGCGCTGTTGTTTGAATCCGAACGGTTTGAGCGGATTAAGAAAGATTTTACCAAAACCAGTCTGCAAATTTTAGCTGAACTTGAGAAAATTCTTTCCGGTTTCTCCATTGATGATCTGGAGAAATATGAGAAAGAAAAATCGCTGGAGATGATAATTATTGACGGCGAAAAAAGATATTTCAAGAATGCGGCGACAAATCTTTTCCGGATCAACAAAGAGTTGAAGAAACTGAAGGATGAAAAATTCGGTTTAGTGACCGATCGGTTAGCTGATTTCAAAAAAGCAATTGTTCCGGTGATTGTAATAGAAAGTATAGCTGCACAAAAAAAACTCGTTTATGAAAAAAATTTAAAAATCAATTATACACTCACAGTAAAACCAAACGCGGTTCCGGCAGGAGAAATTGTTAAATGCTGGCTTCCGTATCCGAAGGAAAATCACCCGCGCCAACAAAGGTTGAAATTGATTAGCACGAGTGAAGAAAAATATATTGTTGCGCCCGATTCTGTTTTGCAGCGAACTATTTATATGGAGAAGAAAGCTGAAAAAGATTCAGCAACAAAATTTTCAGTTGAATATGAACTTACCGCTTTCGCAGAATACAACGACATTTTTTCTAAAGGAATTATTCCTCAAGTTGATGCAAAGTTGAGTGAATATGTAAAAGAAAGACCGCCGCATATTGTTTTCACTGACGAGATAAAAACTTTATCGCAAAAAATTATTGGTAATGAAACCAATCAACTTGAAAAAGTTAAAAAAATATTTATCTGGATACATGACAATATTCCCTGGGCAAGCGCACTTGAATATTCCACGATTCCCAATATTTCAAAATATTGTTTAGAAAATCTTCACGGTGATTGCGGAATTAAAACGCTTCTGTTTATGACACTCTGCCGCTACAACGGCATTCCCGCCAAATGGCAAAGTGGATGGATGCTTCACCCTGTAGAAGTTAATCTGCACGATTGGTGCGAGATTTACGTTGAACCGTTTGGTTGGGTTCCGGTTGATCAATCATTCGGGTTAATTGATTTAAAAAATGAAAAAGAAAAATATTTTTATATCGGCAATACCGATTCCTATCACCTAATTGTTAATGACGATTATTCGCAACCGCTCTTTCCTGTAAAAATTTTTCCACGGAGCGAAACGGTTGATTTTCAAAGGGGAGAGGTTGAATGGAACGGCGGAAATCTCTATTTTGACAAGTGGAATTATGACATGATTGTAAGTTATTCAAAAGGAAAAGAGAATGAAAAATAAAATCTTTATTATAGTTGCTGCTTCAATTTTATCGCTTTTTTTGTCCTATAATATTATGGCGCAGGAAAAAACTTATTTTGATTCTCCATTTGGAGTTGGCGGCGGATTTGTTGCCTCGTGGACGCTTCCGAACATTCAACCGGTTAACGATCAGTTGAAAACATTCGGAACACCCGAACTTGCCAAATCGGGATACTTTTCCTCCGGCGGTGCCGGATTTGTTTACATCGGATTTGTTCCCGGGTTGCGCATTGGCGGTATTGGTTTTAGTGGTTCAACCTCAGAATCAGAATTATCTGGCGGATTCCGCAGACAAGCCAAACTTACTTCTGCTTTCGGCGGGGTTTCTGTGGAATATACGTTGCCTCGATTCATTCGTCATGCCGGTATTTCAATCGGTGTAATCCTCGGCGGTGGAAATACGACTCTTGAATTTTATAGGTACAAAGATTCTTATTCTTGGGATCAATTGTGGAATGAGATAAAAGATTCCACTTCAACATCCAACTTTGGAAGAAAACTTTCTAACGATTATTTTGTTGTTGCCCCAACTTTGAATATTGATATCCCGATGTACAGATTGATAGCCTTTAGATTTGGCGCTACCTATGCTATTCACGTTGGGAATAATTGGAAACTTGATAATGAACAAGACGTTTACAATGTTCCGACCGCAACGGCAAAGGGTCAGCTTTATCTTAATGCCGGAATCTTTTTCGGATTTTTTTCTTTTTAACGAAGGGTTTAAATGAAGAACATTTTAGTTACCGGTGGCGCCGGATTTATTGGAAGTAATTTTATCAATCATATTCTTAAAGAACGCGATGACTATTTTATAATAAATCTTGACAAGCTTACTTATGCCGGAAATCTTGAAAACTTAGTTGAGTCGGAGAACCATAAAAATTACCGTTTTATTAAAGGAGATATCTGCAATGCCGAATTGGTAAGCTATCTTTTTGAAAAATATAAAATTAAACACGTCATCAATTTTGCAGCAGAATCTCATGTTGATAGAAGCATTCTCGGTTCGTCAATTTTCTATCAAACAAATGTAATAGGTACAAATGTTTTGCTTGAAACCGCACGTCGGAAAGAAGTGGAAAAATTTCTTCAAGTTTCTACCGATGAAGTTTACGGCAGTCTTGGTGCCGAAGGACTATTTACCGAATCCACTTCGCTCTCACCGAACAGTCCCTATTCATCAAGTAAAGCCGGAGCCGATATGATGGCTTTAGCCTTTTATCATACGTACGGAATGCCGGTTGTGCTTACGCGCTGTTCAAATAATTACGGACCATTCCAATTCCCCGAAAAACTTATTCCATTGATGATCATCAATTCTTTAAATGATAAAAAACTTCCCGTTTATGGTGATGGAATGAACGTGCGCGATTGGATTTATGTTATCGACCATAACCGGGCAATAGATTTAGTTTTTGAAAAGGGAAGAACCGGTGAAGTTTATAACATCGGTGCAAGCAACGAAATGCCGAACATAAAAATTATTCAGTTGATTTTGCAGCATTTGAAAAAATCCGATAGTTTAATTGAATATGTAAAAGACCGTCTTGGACACGACAGGCGCTACGCAATCGATTCAACAAAAATACAAACCGAGCTCGGTTGGAAACCTAAATTCACTTTTGAAGAAGCCATCCAGTTTACAATTGATTGGTATCTTCAAAACGAACAATGGTGGAAACGCATTATCTCCGGTGATTATTTGAAATATTATGAGCAGCAGTATTTGGGAAGATAGAAAACAAAGGAATAACAAATGATATTAGTGAATCATCAGAAAGAAGAGCCGTGAAATTTTCTTGCGGAGTTAAACAAAATAATTGGGGAGCTGTATGAAAAAAAACATTATCGTCATTCTCTATTGTGTAGCATTAATTTTGATAAGCGAACTCCCAACAATGTTAAAACCATTTTTAGTTCACCCTACGGGTAATATTATGATTATCGGCTATCAAATGGGGATAATTGTTGCGATTTCTCTTTTATTCAAATGGAAAATAACTAAATGGGTGTTATACATTACCTTAATACCTGCGATTATCTTTGATCTTTCTGATCTAATATATACCGGGAAATATCTTTACTTAATGTTTTTGTTTTTGCACTTGCTGTTGCTTCTGTTTTTTATTTATTCAAAATCCATAAAAGAATATTTGCAGAAGGAAGTTGTAATTCGGTCATCTTTGGAATAACCCAATTTAAGACATAATCGGCGGGAAACTCTGCAACATCATCTTTTCTTCGCGGGTAACTCAACTTTTGCAGGAGTTAATTCCGTTGCAACTTGTTCGGGTAATAAATTATACATCGAGCCGGTAAAATAATCTATCGTCATTCCCGGAATAAATCCGTTCAAAGCATTTCCCCAGAACCACCAGGACATTTTTCGCGTTAACTGCGTTTCGTATGGTTCGTACCCATCTAATTCAAATTTAACAACATGGTCGCTGCTTCGATCGATATTTACCACTTGCGGAGATGTCCCGAATTTTTTCCCATCAACGGTAATTTTAGCATTTGGAGGATTAGACTTTAATTCAATTTCCTGAGTTGTAGTGTTTATCATTGTCGAGCACGCGGAGAGGGTGAACACTCCGGCAATCGCTAATATAAAAAGATATAGTTTTCTCATAAGTCATACTTGTTGTTACTCTAATTATCGAAAAAAAATCTTTGTTGTTTAGGAAGATTCGGAAGTGAAGTTCGATTGTGGTAATAAAAAAACCTGTCCATTTTTAGGGGACAGGTTTTAAGTTTTGGTTTAAGAGTTGGTGTTATTTGAGCAGTAACATCTTTTTTGTTTGAATAAAATCTCCTACTTTCAGTTGATAAAAGTAGATACCGGAACTCAACTCTTTACCCTTAAAATCTAGAGTTACAGTTTTAACTCCTACCGTTTGATATTCGTTGACGAGTGTTTCAACTTCTTTCCCTAAAACATCAAATACTTTTAATATCACGAAACTATTTTGGGGCAATTGATAACTGATAACCGTTGAAGGATTAAAGGGATTTGGATAATTGTTGAACAAAGCATAAGAAGTTGGTGTGAGTTGTTCATCATTCACTTCAGTTGCTGAATCCGGTGTAAATGCTAACCCGGTGATTCCTTTGCAATTTGTCGTCCCAACAATTGTGGCAAGACCCATGCTTTTATCGATTTTAATAATAGTGCCAACCTCATTTTCTTCACCATAGGCACCCCAAAGATTCCCATGATTATCGAAGGCTAAGGCTCTTATCGTATGGTTTCCAATTTCGGCTCTACCGACAAAGGTTGTATCTCCGGTCTCTTTATTTATCTTATAAATTTTATCCATATCAGCGGTAGTATCTACAGAAATCCAGACATCACCGGTAGCTGGCTCAATTGCCATGGCTGCAGTTTTTGTTTTTAGAGTAGTAAGGAATTTGACTTCTCCAGTAGCTATATCTAATTCAAATAATTGGTATGTAACAACTCCAAATTTACCCGATGGTGGTATGGAAGCTACTCCAAGCAAGTCTCCAGACGGAGTAAAAGCTATCGCCAAAAGAGTGACAGGTGAGTTAAATTTATAGAGACCCCAACCGGTTTGACCATCAATTTTTACAACATAGGTTGAGGCATCAGGGGAATGACTAAAACCAAAAAGTTCGGCTGTTTTGGGATTGAGAGAAATACTATGTAGATCATTGAAGCCTGATACTCCGATTTCTTCAGCATCTACTGTCATTGGATTAATTTTTATTACTTTGCCTCCATTATCACTCCCAGTTGAAGCATAAACTATTCCTTTCATTGCTTTATTTAACTTATCATAACTGATTGTAAAGGGAATAGTTAAAGTTGGATTTTGAAAGTCATTTGAAATTATCGAAATATTTCCATTGTAAAAACCACTTGAGAATAACGCCCCGTTCACGGTTATATCAACATTTTGTGATGAATTTAATGTGGGCAATCTTCCCCAACTATTTGAAGTATAAATTGGATTTACACCAGATAGAATCGTAACTTGAAAATCATCCAAGAAAAATCCTTGGTCAACTATCGAAAGATCACTACTATATTGGAAAGCAAAGTGATCCCAATATTGATTGTAAGATTGATAATTTGCTAAATCCGGGAACTGAAATAAGACAGTTTCCCATTCAGTTGATTGTGCTTTGAGTATGCCCCCTTTTTTTGAAGACGCCAATTCTTTCCATGTTGTTTTTCTATCCCTTGATCCAAGAAAGGTGACAATATCCCCTGTTTTTGATTTGTTGAAATATTTAAATGAAATACTAACAATATCCTCTGGTGAACAATTAATGTAGAATTCAGGACTGTAGAAAAAGCCGTTTGTTTCATTATCGTAACTCAGCTCACCATTAATTTCTTTTCCGAAATGGACTACATTGGGTTGAGAATGTCCTTTTAAAATTGCAGGACCAATTCTAGTTTTCTGCCATTCGTTTAGACCAACACTAATCTGTCTAAATCCACCGAAGCTAGTTGGATTTTCAAAGTCATTTGAATAAGAAAAATTTGCGATTGACGCATCAATTCCATAGAATTGTTCAGTATTAGAAACTTCGGAAGTTGATTTGAGCAAACCAGTTGGTTGATGATTTTTGGTTGAGAGGGTAATAAATACTTCGTATTCAAGGGGAAGATTTCCAAGATTGCTCACTGTAAAAGATTTTGTTTTAAGTCCAAACTCCTTCGTAGTATCGAAAGAAAAATTTCCAAGAGAGTTCACTGAAGCATTAATTTTGGGGGCAATAGCTCCACCTGTATTAAGTTTAAAAGGAATATCAACTATAGATTTATTTAGGTCATTTGTTCTTATTCTAAGAATTCCTAAAACCGAAACAGGCTTGTTTGAAGTTGTCAGTGAAATAGTGATTAATTCCGTCTTATCTACTGCGACACTTCCTGATTTTGTTCCAAACCATACTGAACCAGTACTTGGTTGAACATCACTTAAAATAAATTCAAATTCATAAGTCAATGGATTATCTAAACTTAAATTGGTAAGATTAAATTGAATTTGTTTTTGAATATCGAGACTAATATTATCATACTTCAGGGTATCCGTTCTATTGTCTAAATCCAAAGTATCGCTCCCGTACACAAGAAGCATGTTCGCATATTTATAATCATAGTTTATCGAATAGCCGATAACTTCAAGCACCCGCAAATCATGATGATTGATCCTCCATCGAGTCCCTCTTGGTAATGTTGGATCCATGACCCCAATCCAGCGATTTGTCCCTAATGACGGGGGACGGAGATCATCGTCTCGCCAATGAGATGATTGCCTACCATCTCCATTTAACATTTCACCATCTGCAGTGGAGAGTTCAACTTCTTCAAGACCGTCAAAAAAAACATGATTACTGAAGTAGTAGTTGATTCCACCTTCAGAGGCCCAAGGTGTGGAAAAAGTAGGGCCTGCAGTAGTGACTCTTTGCGCAATAGAAAATCCATCTAAGTCCCCTGATTCAACCGCCTCAGGACGTACACGAAAAAGATCCCAAGGATAGTACAGGTCTGAAAGACCTTTATGGTCTGAAAAACCGGCGGCGGTTATAAATCCGAGCGCATGCCCAATCTCATGGACGCATGTTGCATCGAAATCATGTGTTCCCTCTGCAATACCATCAGATGGGTCTAAATCAAAAGGGTAACTTGAATTGAATCCAATTGATGGAACGCTTCCAAAATGGTTGATGTCAGGATTGCTGCTAATATCTGCCTCTATAAATCCAAGCGCTTGTAAATTTATCAACGTCCCAATCGCTCTTTCTAGATTTGAAGGTACTGTTGATGGTGTTGGAACTGGAATTGCATTATAAAGATTTTGTAGTTGTGCGTTACCTGGTTTTAAGTCAATTAAACGCTTAACAATATCGGGTACGAGTGCATTAGTATTATCCGATTTGAGAGCATAATAAGTTGTTGTAGCAGTAGCTCCAAGGACATTTTCACCGAAACCAGAACCGAATCTGGTAGGTCCGAAATCAACATCTAAAACAGTGGTAATTGGAGTTAAAATAATTCTTTCCCACCGTGCTGCAGCTCTCATAAAGGCAGAAATAACTTCCGGATACTGCAAAAGCTGATCGGTCGCGCGTAAAATTATCTTCAAACCAGTTGAAGTATTTTGACTATTCTGGTGAGGTAGGATGTGCAGATCAATTGAAGGAGTAACTTTATTTAAAAGTGAAACATCTTCCTTAACTTCTATACAGAAAATATTTCCGTTCTGATCTATCTTGTTAAAAAAAATAGATTCTTTTTCAAATCGTTTATACTTGCGTAAAGTTCCTGTTTGTCCTAGAATAGTAATTGGGGAAAACACCGAGAGGCATATAAAGAGCAGTACCCAAATTTTGGTCAAGTTAAGTTGTCTCAAAAAAACAATCATTTTTGTTTAAAGTCTTTATTAATTCTTAGTTAGAGATGATCAGTAAATTTTTCAATGAGAATTTAGAAAAACGAGTAGCGAAAAGCAAGCTAGGATTGGAGTGTTAAAAAAGAAGCTATCTTGTTTTTTTATAAAGTAAGTTTAACAGATAAGAAAATTCAAGACAGCCTCAAACAATTATAAATGAAAGTTATTTTCCGGTTTCTTTGGTTTTGCACGTAGAAATGCCAAACGGCAAATACAACGGGCAACTACCGATTGAAGCGGTGAACAAGGGAATTATTCCCAAAACTCCCCACCAGGCATGGTTATAAAGTCCAAGCCCAACAACTACAACTCCAATAACAATTCGAAGTACACGGTCGATTGTGCCAACATTCTTTTTCATGGTCATTTCCTTTTTTTTGTTTTGCTTGTTTGATGAAAACCTTTGTTATAGGATTCAGAATTTTATTTATCGATTTTATAGAACAAGAAAATACTTTTTACCGAATTCACTAATTTTGATGTATAAAATAATCGAATTTAATATAACACGGAATTAATTTTGGAAAATTTGAACAGAGTTATTGTAATCGGAGACAAGCTATTAGTTAAACCGGAAGCAGAATCGGGAAAAACTACTTCAGGGCTTTATCTTCCGCCCGGAGTAAAAGAAAAAGAAAATATTCAAAGCGGATATGTTATTAAAACGGGTCCCGGTTTTCCAATTGGATTACCTTCAGAAGATGAGCCGTGGAAAGAGCAGAAAGAGAAAGTGAAATACATTCCCCTTCAGGTAAAAGAAGGAGATTTAGCGATCTTTCTAAAAAAAGATGCTTACGAAATTGAATATCTGCATGAAAAGTATTTCATCATTCCGCAAAGTGCAGTGCTGATGCTTATACGAGATGACTTTTGAAAATTAGTCTGCGGCGGTGGACTGCTTAAAAGGGGAAGAATATTTTCTTGAAATCAAATTGCGAACATCGAACAAGGAATAGCGAATGATGAAGTTTTGCTCTTCGATATTCTACATTCCTTGTTCATTATTCATTATTTTTTTTGATCCTGCCAAAGCCGGGTTATATATTATGACAACTTCACTAGTTTTTCTACTGCATTCAAAAGGACATCATTTTTAACCAATGCGTTAATTTTTTTAATATCATCAAAAAGAAGTCTATCGTTTTTTAAGGGCTTAACAACTTTTCTAATTTCATTATAAGCTGCCGTCGTTCCTTTTCCGGGTTTTAGAGGTTTCAAAAATTCTAATCCCTGTGCAGAAGCCATCAACTCAATCGCCAAAACATTTTCAAGATTCAACAAAATACGATAACACTTTTGTGCTGCGATTGAGCCCATCGAATTATGATCTTCTTGATTTGCTGAAGTTGGAATAGAATCAACACTTGCCGGATGCGCGAGAACTTTATTTTCCGAGACTAAACTTGCCGCAGTATATTGTGCTATCATCATTCCGGAATTTATTCCTCCGTGCTTTGTAAGAAATCGCGGAAGTCCTTGACTTAAAGCTCCGTTGACCAATCTTTCGGTTCTCCGTTCCGAAACATTTGCGAGTTCTGAAAGAGCGATAGCCAAAAAGTCCATTGCCAGCGCCATCGGCTGCCCGTGAAAATTTCCTCCTTCCAAATGTTCTTTGGATTCCGGAAAGATAAGCGGATTATCGTTTGCAGAATTTATTTCGATGGCAACACGAGAAACAACATAATCAATTGCATCGTGCGAAGCGCCGTGTATTTGAGGAACGCATCGGATTGAGTAGGCATCCTGAACGCGCTTATCATTCTTCAGATGGGAAGTTCTGATTTCACTTTCTTCAATCAGTGAAAGAATATTTTCTGCTGTCTTCAGTTGTCCCGGATATGGGCGCAATAGATGAAGCCTTTTATCAAAAGCTTTATCGGTTGCACGAAGAGCTTCATGCGAAAGCGCTGCTGCGATATCCGCAATTTTTTTTAGCTTCATCGCGCGTGCAGAAAGAAAAGCTGCGAAAGACGTCATCATCTGCGTTCCGTTTATTAAAGCTAATCCTTCTTTTGCCTGAAGTTTAACATGCTGCAAACCAAATTTCTTTAGAGCAATTTTAGAGGAAATAATTTTGGCCGATCGTTCATCAACTTCATTCATATTATTAAAAATTTGAACTTTTCCTTTGCCGATCATTGCAAGAACGAGATGTGAAAGCTGGACTAAATCTCCGCTCGAACCAACCGATCCTTGCGACGGCACAACGGGAATGATATTGTTGTTTATCATTTCAACCAAAAGTTGAACAATTGACGGACGAATTCCCGAATGCCCTTTTGCCAGCGCATTAACACGAAGCAGCATCATAATTTTTACGATAAAAGGAGGAAGCAGTTCACCGCAGCCAACCGCATGGCTTACAATTAAATTTTCCTGCAACTGCTCAAGATCGTTGTGAGAGATTTTAACATTACTGAATTCGCCAAAGCCGGTAGTAACACCGTAAATAACGTCATCTTTAGCTACCCATTCCTCAACAAGCCTTCGCGATCGCAGCATTTTTTTTAATGCGGAGTCTTTAATTTTTACTTGTAGATTTTGGGTAATAAATCTTTCGATCTCATTAATCAAAAGTGAATTTCCGTCAAGTGAAAGAATTTTTTCAGCCATCGATCATCTTCTTGATTTTATTTGAATTTTCTTTTGTAGCTCTGTAGGTAATGTTCACAAATTTTTGCGAATATTTAATTGAAAGAACTTCCGTGAGCGAATGGATAATGGAAATTATTTTCGCGTCAGAAATTTTTACTTTAACCGATTCTTCAACGTGCGAATCAATAAAATTATCTTTAATCATTTTAAGTAGCGAAGAGATATTTATTCCTCTTTCCGCAGAAATTACAACCGAATGTTCATAACTATGTTTCAATTCATCCAATAACGAACGGTCTTGTAAAAGATCAACTTTATTAAAGACTTTAATTTGCGGCTTCTTTTCGCAGTGAAGTTCTTTTAATGTTTGTTCAACTACCTGGATATGATCTTTGAAATAGGGATGCGAAAGATCGACCACGTGTAAGATGAGATCAGCCTGATCAACTTCGTTCAACGTGCTTTTAAACGAAGCGATCAAATGAGCCGGAAGTTTGCGGATAAATCCCACCGTATCGCTTAAAAGTATTTTGTGGGTCTTATCAAGCTCAAATGATTTTGTTGTGGAATCAAGCGTGGCAAAAAGTTTATCTTCAGCCAAAACTTCCGCATTAGTAATTAGATTGAAGAGCGTTGATTTTCCTGCGTTTGTATAACCAACAAGTGAAACCCTGAAAAAATCTTTTCTCTGTTGAGTTTGCGTCTGTTTCTGCGATTCTATTTTTACTAATTTCTCTTTTAAAGAACTTATCCGGGTGCGGATAATTCTTCTGTCTGTTTCAATTTGTGTTTCTCCCGGACCTTTCGTTCCGATGCCGCCAAACTGTTTTGAGAGATGCGTCCATGCGCGAGTTAAGCGCGGAAGTAAATATTGTAATTGCGCAAGTTCAACTTGAGTTTTTGCCTCTTTTGTTTTTGCGTGCGAAGCAAAAATATCGAGGATCAGTCCGCTTCTATCCACTATTTTTTTCGAAACCATTTTCTCAAGATTTCTTACCTGCATCGGAGAAAGATCATCGTTAAAAATAATAAGGTCAATATCATTCAGATCGGCAAGTTGCGCCAATTCTTCAACTTTTCCTTTACCGAGATACAACGCTCGATCCGGCAAGATACGGTCTTGAGTGATTTTCATAATTGTTTCCGCTCCAGCAGTGGAAGCAAGTTCTTCCAACTCCTGGAGTTGTTCAATTAAAATACCTCTTGTTATATCCTTTGTACGTAAGCCTATTAAAATGGCACGTTCGGTGGTTGGTCTGGGAATATCAAACATATTTACTTTTGCCAAATTTAATTCCTAATTCTTATTTCTCAATTCCTAATTAATAAAAGTTTCTTTGAAAAAATAGAGAATCGCCTTGCTGTATCCAAAAGAAAGAAAAATTTATTCGCTTTTTAGAATTGATTATATTGCAGATGAAAAAAGAAATGAAGAAGTGAAATACATGGAAAATGCTTTTCCCCTTAGGATTGTAGGAAAACTTGGAAGTAAAACACTCAATGTTTTACAAGAAGTCGGCGAAATATCGAAACTCTTTTTTGGAATTATTAAAAGTTTTTCAAAACTGATCAAGAGTAGAAAACTTATTCTTTTCCAGATGGAACATATCGGAGTGAATTCACTTCCATTGGTTTCTATCGTCGCAATTTTCACCGGGGCTGTTGCAGCGTGGCAGGCTGCTTATCAATTAAAAGGAATAGCGCCACTCTCTTTTCTTGGCGCAGCAACCAGTCGTGCAATTATTACGGAGCTCGGTCCGGTGCTTACAGGAATTATTATTGCCGGAAGAGTTGGCGCTTCTATTGCGGCGGAGTTGGGAACGATGAAAGTTACCGAGCAAATTGATGCGCTTGAAAGTATGGCGATTAGTCCTGTGCGCTATTTGGCAATGCCGCGATTTCTTGCTTCCATTATAATGATGCCGCTCATCGTAATTTTTGCAAATTTTATTGCGGTTACCGGTGCTTACTTTGTTTCGAACTTTTTCATGGATGTTTCTCCGGCTGTTTTTTTCGGTTCGGTTAAAAGATATTTTCTTGTTTCAGATTTTATTTACGGGTTGATAAAAACCATTTTCTTTGGAGGCGCTACCGCATTGCTCGGATGCCACATCGGTCTGCGTACAGAGGGCGGCGCTGAGGGTGTGGGGCTGTCAACAATCCGTGCTTTTGTGCTTTCCGCAGCTTCAATACTTGTCCTTGATTATGTTTTATGGATGTTGTTTGTGTAAGCAAGTGGAAAGTGAAAAGTTGAAAGTTAAAAGGAAAAAGTAGAAGATAAAACTCTTTTTAACTTTAAACTATCACCCTTCAACAAACAACTACCTGCCGGCAACCCGCAAATATTTTTCTTCCTTCAAAAAGAATTTTGTAGTTTTGATATATGAAAAAAGAACATTTATACGTTCGCTATCCTAACCAATATTTTTAAGGACTCACCATGAAAATTACCAAACAAGATGCTCTTGATTATCACAGTTCCGGTAGAAAAGGAAAGATTGAAGTTATTCCTTCAAAGCCCTGCCAAACACAGCGCGATCTTTCTTTAGCGTACACTCCGGGAGTTGCAGATCCATGTTTAGATATTGAAAAAAATCCCGAACTTGCTTACGAATACACAGCAAAAGGAAATCTCGTTGCTGTGGTTAGTAACGGAACCGCCGTGCTCGGTCTGGGCAACATCGGCGCATTAGCCGGAAAACCTGTTATGGAAGGAAAAGGTGTTCTCTTCAAACGATTTGCAGACATTGACGTATTTGATATAGAATTAGACACCCTCGATCCCCAAGAAGTAATTCGTACCGTGCAGATCCTTGAACCGACATTCGGAGGAATTAACCTGGAAGATATAAAAGCTCCCGAATGTTTTTACATCGAAGAAGAATTAAAAAGGACGATGAAAATTCCCGTCTTTCATGATGACCAGCATGGAACAGCTATCATAAGCGGTGCGGCTCTTTTAAATGCTTGTGAGATGGTGAAAAAAGATTTATCAAAAATTAAGATCACTTTTAACGGCGCCGGCGCTTCTGCTAACGCTTGCGCAAATCTTTATGTTAAACTTGGTGTGAAAAAAGAAAATATCATCATGTGCGACAGCAAGGGAGTGATTTATAAGGGGCGTAAGGAGGGAATGAATGAATTTAAAGAAGTCTATGCTCAAGAAACAAAAGCCAGAACATTAGCCGAAGCGATTGCCGGAGCCGATGTTTTTGTCGGACTTTCCGTTGCAGATTGTGTTACAAAAGAAATGGTTCAAACCATGGCTAACGATCCGGTTGTTTTTGCTCTTGCAAATCCTAAGCCGGAAATAAGTTATGAAGACGCGAAAGCCGCCAGAGAAGATGTTATTATCGCTACAGGCAGATCAGATTATCCGAATCAAGTAAATAATGTTCTTGGATTCCCCTTTATTTTCCGCGGCGCTTTAGATGTTCGCGCAACCAGCATAAATGATGAAATGAAACTTGCCGCTTCAAAAGCGTTGGCTGAACTTGCCAGAGAAGAAGTTCCCGAGGTTGTTTTGCGCGCCTACGGTGGTAAGCCAATTGGATTCGGAAGAGATTATATCATTCCTAAACCATTCGATCCGCGCGTGCTAACACATGTAGCTCCTGCAGTTGCTAAAGCCGCAATCGAAACAGGTGTGGCAAAAACTCCTATTACGGATTGGGATGCGTACAAAAACCAACTCCGCGAACGGCAAGGATTATCAAAAGAAATTATCCGACGCACAATTGAAAAAGCAAAATCAAATCCGAGAAGGATCGTGTTTCCGGAAGGAAATCAGATTAAGATATTGAAAGCCGCACAAATTTTAGTTGATGAGAAAATTGCGAACCCAATTCTACTTGGAAACAAAGATGAAATTAATGCGATGATAAAAGAACATCATATTGATGGCGAAGGATTTACTATTATTGATCCTGCCGAATATGATAAAATTGAAGCATATGCAGAACAATATTACAAACTGAGACAACGCCGCGGAATATCAAAACACACTGCGGATGGAATTATCCGTCAAGGAAATTATTTCGGCGCAATGATGGTACGTATGGGTGATGCAGACGGAATGATCTCCGGGTTGACTACTTCTTATCCGAAAACGATAAAGCCTGCTCTGGAAATTATTCACACCGCTGATGGAGTGCAAAGAGTTTCCGGTATGTACATCGTCTTAGCGCAAAAGCAAGTTTACTTCTTTGCCGATACAACCGTTAATGTAGACCCGACCGCGGAAGAATTGGTAGAGATCGCTTACCTTTCGGCAAAAACCGCGCAACGGTTTAATATGGATCCGCAAATTGCAATGCTGTCGTTCAGCAATTTTGGTTCTGCACCTTATCCGCAATCAAATAAAGTAAGAGAAGCGGTAGAGATGATGAAAAAGAAATATCCCGACTTAGTTGTTGATGGAGAAATGCAAGTTGATGCTGCCGTTGTTCAAGAAGAATTGCATGAATACTTCCCATTCTCGGATTTAAAAGGAAGAGCGAACGTCCTCATCTTCCCGAACCTGGATGCCGGAAATATTGCGTATAAACTTTTATGGAGAATCGGCGGCGCGGAAGTTATCGGACCGATCATTATGGGATTGAGCAAACCGGTTCACGTTCTGCAGAAAGGCGCTGAGATTGAACACATTGTTGATATGGCTGCTATTGCAGTGGTTGAAGCGAATGAAAAGCTGATGAAGTAAAGAGTAGTCAGTCGGCAGTCCGCCTCGGCGGATCAGTAGGCAGTTTGCAGTCGGCAGTACGCAGAAGATAAATTGAATAAAACCTCCGGTGTTTTAGAAACACCGGAGGTTTTGTTTTTTAAAATTGTATTGACATTTAATGAATGAATTTGTACGTTTGACTTAAAACAAAATAATTAATTCTCTGAACCACATTAATTATATGCGGGGCTATTAAAAACAACAAAATGAAAACAACCCTAATAATAAACACAGAAAAGAATTTGAACGAAGGATTAGCACGATAAGATAAATTTAGTACATTAACTAAGAAGGAAAACTTGGGTATATTTCTTAACATAGTTTGGCACGATAGTTACTCTCTCTCACTCTCAGCGGCGGTGGAAGGGAAAGATGCTGGTAAATGTACTCTTCCTTTTACTCCCCCTCTATTATGAAACTCCCAAAGTATTTGTACAAATACTCATTCAGTTATTCAACTTTTCATTCCTACACCAAAACTACCCGACCGGTTTTATATAACTTAACAAAAGGGAAATAATAGTTTTTATAATTAAAAAATTAATAAGTTAAAAATTATGTGGAGTAAAGATGAAAAAATTATTTTTGATCGTATTTTTTTATTTAATTCAAGTTTCTTTTGTAAATGCACAAACACTGAAACTTGGTAATCAAAACTTTGTTAAAGAAAAGAACAAATGGTTTGTGGTAGATAAGTATAATAAATATGAAGTAAATGAGAGATCAATTACCGTCAAATTAAAAGAAAATGTTAGTGAGTCGGCATTAAACACTTTAAACAAAAACAAAGGAGTCATAATTGAGCGAAGTAATGATCTTGGGTATATTGATTTGCTTTTACCCGAAGGATCTAAATTTGATGAAATGTTTACACACTTGGTAAGCAGCGGTATCTTTGAAAGTGTTGAGGTAAATTCTTATGGCGCAACATGCTCAAATGATCCTGGTTTTTCTTCTCAATACTATTTGTATAATCATCTTCAGTATTCACCAGATAGACCGCAAATCCATGCTTCTTTAGTGGAAAGCGGTACGATTGAAGATGGTTCAACTAATCCTGTTACCGTGGCAGTTATCGGGTTTGGAGTTGATAACACTAATCAAGAACTTAATATGTCATCGTATGGTTGGAATTTTATTGAAAACAATAATGATCCTTATCCTTATGATGGTTCAAGTCATGAGACTGGAGTTGCCGGGATTATAGGAGCAAAGACCAACAATGGGCAAGGAGTGGCAGGTGTTGCCGGAGGTAATGGCGCTAACTCTGGAGCTAAAATTATGTCCTTGAGAGTGAGTTATCTGTATGAGTATTTAGGAAAGATATATCAATTTGTTGATAACAGTCTAATTGATGATGCGATACTTTATGCGGCGAATAATGGCGCCAAAGCAATAAATATGAGTTTTAAAACTGCTGAAACATCTGCTATAACCAACGCAATAAATTATGCATTTCTGCAAAAAGGTTGTGTGTTAGTGGCTGCTACGGGTAATAAAATTCAATCAACAATACCCTATCCAGCCAGTCATCCCAAGGTTATTGCTGTAGGCGGAATAGATCATTTGTGGAATAATTATGGCGGTTATGGTCCGGGTTTAGATTTGGTGGCGCCTGCAAAATATATTTATTCAACTCTTAATGTGTCTCCAACAACTGGATCCTACGCCTGGGGATATTTGGGTCAAGGGACTTCTTTTTCTGCCCCGCAGGTAGCAGGTGTTGCAGCTCTTCTTTTATCTCATAACCAAAATCTATTGCACCTTGATATTGAAAATATTTTGAAAAAGAAAGCTTATCGTGATTATGACGAATACGATTCACAACATGACGGAAGCGGTATTTTAGATGCAATGGGGGCACTCGATGACCTCTATAGTCCCTCTCCTTCAATTCCACAAAATGTTGTTCTATCAGGAAATATTGGTGGATACCCCACAATATCCTGGTCTGCTGTTGAAGGTGCGACAAATTACAAAATATACAGGGCACATTCCCCGAACGGCAGATATAGCTATTCATTAGCAGCCACTACTACAAATACAAGTTGGACTGATAACTCTTATCCCATAGTACACCCGAGGTTTGCACCTTATACAAATTATTACAGGGTAACTGCTTTTGATGGATATTACGAATCAATTACATCTGCTGAAGTAACCAGCTATACGAATGCTACAAATAAAAAGAATCCCGGAAGTGAACAAATTGAACCGCTGGAATATTCTCTTGAAAGTAATTATC
>JAUYAB010000096.1 GCA_030693705.1 Ignavibacteria bacterium
ATCGTTATGGTTGCGGATGATTTCGAAATGGCGGAAGGCGGATGGACTTGCGGTAAGAATGGGCAAGGCGTACCTGTTTCGATGGGTTTACCAACAGTAAAGGTTTCCAAGATCACTGTTGGCGGAGTAAAAAGTTAATTATTTCATCAGAAAAAAAATAGAAGGAATTTAAAATGAATAACAAAGAAAGATTAGAATTAGCAAACTGGTCGATGAAGCAGGCGTTGAAATCCGGTGCGAATGAATCGGTTGTTTCGATATACAACAGTCGTGATATTGAGATTGAATACCGCGATAAAAAAATTGAAAAACTGCAAGAATCAACACAAAGCGGATTGAACTTGCAAGTTTATACCAATCATAAATATTCAAGCCATTCAACAAATGATCTGCGAAAAGATTCATTAGCAAAATTTATTGAGGAAGCTGTTGCCGGAACTAAATATCTAACAGAAGATGAATTCCGCTCACTCGTTGATCCGAAATACTACCCTAAAGATTTAGCAATGGATCTGAAATTACTAGATGAATCCTATGAGAAGATCGATTCAGCCGACCGTGTAAAACTTGTATCGGAAATTGAAGCAGCGGCAATGTCAGTAAGTGATCAGATAATTTCTTCTACAGCCGGTTATTACGATTCCTATTATGAAACCACCCGTGTTCATAGTAACGGGTTTACCGGTGAAAACAAAGGAACTTCGTTTAGCGTAGGAGCCGAAGTTACGGTTAAAGATAAAGACGGAGGAAGACCGGAGGATTATTGTTATGTAAGTACGCGATTCAGAAATGAAATTCCATCGCCGGACTATTTAGGAAAAGAAGCTGCGCGGAGAGCATTAAGAAAAATTGGTCAGAAGAAAATTGAATCGGGCACTTACCAGATGCTGGTTGAGAACCGTGCAAGTGCAAGATTGCTTGGTGTATTCAGCGGCGCAATGACGGCTCGTTCAATTCAGCAGAAGAGTTCTTTCCTTGATGGAATGCTCGGGAAAAAGATCGCTTCTGAAAAATTGACTGTTATTGATGATCCGCTCATCGTTAAAGGGTTGGGCTCAAGATTGTTTGACGGCGATGGAATTGCAGCGAAGAAAAGAGTAATGATTGAGAAGGGAATACTCAAAAATTATTTTGTAGATAATTACTATGGTAAAAAACTTGGATGGGAACCCACCACTGCTTCACCTGCAAACATCGTTCTTGATTATGGTTCCAAGTCATTTGATCAATTGCTAAAAGAAATTTCTAAAGGAATTCTGGTAACAGGATTTCTTGGAGGTAATTCAAATTCAACTACGGGTGATTTTTCTTTTGGATTGATCGGAATGTTGGTAGAGAACGGGGAAGTGGTAAAACCTGTTAACGAAATGAATATTTCCGGTAATGCTAAAGAAGTATGGAACCAACTCGTTGAACTTGGCAACGATCCATATCTTTACTCTTCTTACAGAGTTCCCTCAATGCTCTTTGAAGGAATTCAGTTTAGCGGTATCTAAAAATGTCGTTATCTGCCGTTGCAAAACGGCAGATAACTTTTTTACGACACAAATACATAACTGCTAGCCTTATTCATCAATTGCTAAATGATGATTTCATTTTCCATTATATTTTGTTCTTCATTAATGGTCGAGTAACTTTTTATTCCAAAATAGATGAAGTAGGTTGAAAGAAGAAGTTTCCAAAACCAGAGATATGATATTTTTATACTAAAAGATGATAATAAAATATCTAATACTACAGCAGCAGTTGAAGCCATTACCGACAATGCAAATAACTGTGGGTAACGAAATTCTATTTTCAGCAGCTTAGATATTATAACGCTAACGATCGAGTAGAGGAGTGTGATAAACAGAAGGGTTAGGATGTTCCAAAGAAAGAAAAAAATGAGAATGATTGCATAAACGATTGGATAGAAACTGATCCAATGATTTATAATACTTTGATCAATTTTTAAATCACGTATTGAAGTTAAACGAAACATCCTTCGTTCATTCTTTGATTGCTGAAATATCACAGCATTCTTTCCTAAGATTATAGGGATTTCTTCTTCATCAGAAATTGAAATATTTTCGTTTTCAGGATCAATTAAACAAAAAATCTTACCGTCTGGTGATTTGATCTGCAAAGGTGTTTTTTCAGAAACGGTAACTACTCCGTTTATAATTTCCATCGGCGGGACTTGAGAAACTATAAAGGGCACATCCTTTTTCAAAAGCCCCTGGATACTAACGAATAATTGTACGGAAAAAGGGATTGATGAAAGAAATGCAAGTAAAAATAAATACCGGATACATTTATTCTTCTTTACCGTTAATACATTATGATAAAATTGTTTGTCATAAAAAGAATCAATCAAATAACTAAAAACATTTTTCACGGGAAATCCTTTCGTTCGCACTGATATTCGATTATTTTGTTTGGTGATTTAAAGTCTCAGCCCGAAGCTGCTATGCGGTTTTAAAACCAGAATTTAGCTTCTCTGCCGAGGATAGATAATTATTGATAAATTTATTTTGTTCACCAAACTCAAAGAGCAATTAACATTTACAACGCAGTTCTAAAATTTGTTAAATACCGCAACATTTAAAGCAATCGCTTTAAATTTCGGGTTATACCGTTATTTCATAACTGTTGTCAATTCTAATATTAATTGGCCTAGATCAACATCACCATAAATAGTAATTCTATTTCTAGCCGCTTCTTTAGTTATATTCTTTGTGAACATTCTCCAGGTTGTATCAGCATTCATTACAACTTTTGAAGTATAGTTTACTTCTTCTCCGACAAACAGGTTCCAGGAATTATTCTTTTTCATAATCCATTTACCCTCAGAAATATCTTCAACTTCAAGAATCACTGATATATTATTTTTGTCCGGATAAATTTTCTGATAAATAGTTGGAACCAACCCTCGTACAAACGTATCTATTAATGGGTGAATCCACTTCTGTTCAACTAAAAGCGGTTTGCCAATAGCTTCTCTTATTTGTTGTTGGTGATACCATTTCTCGGTGTATTCGCGTGCAATATCAAACCAGCATTTTGATTCTTCTTCCCCCGCCCACCACACCGCAAATAATGCCTTACTATCCATATCTAAAGAATTCAACAGTTTTGGCATTTCTATTTTTACATAGTTCAGTAAATCGATTAATACACCCGGACTTAACCTCTTTGATGCATCTACCCAAGTGCTATTTAAATAATTAAGATATTCTATAATATTTTTAAAGTCGTTAATTTGCTTATTATATGTTGGTGGAATTAAATGATCTCGCTGAAAAGATAATCGTCTTAAATCAGTATCTATTAGATGAGCAACAATATCTTTCACCGACCATTTAGAACTTGATGTCGGATAATTCCATTCATCAGCAGATAATCTTTGCAACAATTCTATCAGTTCTGAATACAATTCAGGGAACAGATGTCTAACTTCTATTTTGTCTGGTTTTTTCATCTTTTTCAAACGGTATAACGACGTTGCCGCTAACCGGCAGCCCAGAACAAGATTGCCGAATAGAAGAAACAACTTTTTATTTATAAAAATATTTCTTAGAACAACCTACCTTAAAGAGTAACTTAACTTTGTAAACACAGCCTTTTAATTATGCATATACCGCACTGAAAAACAGTCTACCCGCCTTTGGCGGGCTGTCCGTGTTGAGCGGTTAGTTAGATGTCAATTAAATATGCTCTAAACGCAATTGAAAATATTTCTTGTGAAGCATTGTATCCCTTTTCCTTTTCAACAAAATTCTTATCAAATTCATTGGCATCATGTTCATTAATATTATAAACCGCACTATACTGATATTTCCATTTGTGCTCTGCTAATATTCCTTCTTTCAATTCAAGAGCTAACATCCCATAGGGATAATTTCCCTTGTCATCAGAAATATTGAAATCCTTTGAACTCTTAAATCCATGTTTGCAATAATTATGTGGATCACCAAGTATGACTATTGCGTTTATACCATTTTTTCTTGCAAGTTCCTTTGTATGTCTAATTAATACAGTTCCGACACCTTTTCTTTGGTATTCTGGCAATACGCTAATTGGTCCAAAACTTATAATTTCTAACTTGTCTCCTAATTCATTTATCAGCCAAGTTTTTAAATACATTATATTACCCACAATCTTTCCATTATATTCTGCAATAAAATCTAATTCTCTAATAAAATCCGGGTGGGTTCTCATTTTATAAATCAGATAGTGCTCATTACAACCGGGGCAATATAAATTCCAAAAGGCTTCTCTAGTAATTTCTTCAACTATTCTGTAATCCTTTTCTTCTTCATTTCTCAGAACTAGATCCATAATTATTTCTTTCTGCAATTTAATTTAATAAACTCAAGTTGACCGCACTCCTTGATAAACCGTTAAAACGG
>JAUYAB010000003.1 GCA_030693705.1 Ignavibacteria bacterium
CTTTTTTTGTGCTACGATTGGTTCGGAAAAACATTTACCGAATCATCAGGGCTATTTCTAATTATTTGGTGTCGAATACAAACCATGTGATTTTTCCCCGTCAGCAACCCCATGTTCAGGTAGGCTAATGCGACATCCACCTATGGGATTATTTTTACAACCCGCCTTGGCGGGTTGAATCTTTGTAAAAAGAATCCCATGCCAACCAATATTCCATTAGGCTCTTAGAGAATCACTATTGCTAACATGTTAACGATAAATAAATATCGAATATTGAGTAAGGAATAATGAATTTCGAAGTGAAAGCGATCTGTATTTCATCCGCGGCGGCGTATCATCATTCGAAATTCCTTGTTCGATGTTCATTATTCATTTTTGGTTCTGGCTCTGCCGGGTTAGAGATGAATGATTGCATGTTTGTATGATTGAATGGAAAACATTCATCCATCCATCTTCATTCATTCATTCTTTCGCTTTATTTATCTCATTAATATTCTGCTAATCCGCCGCGGCGGATTACACCAACTTTAAGGTGCTACGTTTTAATAAACAAGCGTTTGAATAGCATGCGGCAAAATATTAATTTTTGTTTCTGAAGACCCGACAATAAAATTATATACTACCGGTTTATCACTCTCATTCATCACGATCGTTGCCATTTTACCATCTTCGTTTATAAATGAAACGCTAAGTAACTGGCTTCTGCTTGGGGCTGTACTTACTCTCTTTGCATTCGGACGGATGAATTTTGAGAAATGTCCGATGTAATAGTAGGAAGGAGTGTAAATCAATTGTCCGGTTTTCGTATCAGCATGGATAGGAGCCAAACAAAAGTTGCTAACATGGTTCGGTCCGCCGGTCTCATCTAAAAGAATATTCCAGTCCGTCCAACCAACGGTACCGGCATTAAAATCATTAATCATTGATCGACCGTATCTTTCACCGTTCGCCCAATAATTATACTTCTCTGCATTAAATGCTTCAACACACCCTTCGGTAAATAAAATATTTTTCGTTGGATACGCTTCATGCACTTTAGCTACGTTGCCAAACATCGGTTCGCCTCCAGCCCATGTTTCATACCAATGGAAGCCGATTCCCCATGCATATTTTGCAGCGATCGGGTCTTCAAAAATTGTACTTGCCCGTTGATTGATTAAATCACGGTTGTGATCCCACACGATTATCTTTTTATCTCCCAATCCTTTTTTCTTCATAATTGGTCCCAAATGATCCTTTAAGAAATCTCTTTCTTCTTCAGCGGTATAAATACATGATTCCCACCTTTGCGTCGCCATCGGTTCATTTTGTACGGAGATACCCCAAATAGGGATTCCTTCTTTTTCATATGCTTTAATAAATTTGGTGAAATAGGTTGCCCATGAGTTGTAATATTCAGGTAATAATTTACCGCCGTGCAATATGTCTTTATTATTTTTCATAAATGCAGGAGGACTCCAGGGACTTGCAAACAATAATAATTTACCTCCTGCCGCCTTAATCGCTTGTTTGATTAAAGGAATACGAAAGGTCTTATCATGATCAATAGTGAAAGTTTTCAATTCTTTATCGCCGTCAGCGATATAAGTGTAAGATCCGCTGCTAAAGTCGCAGCTATGGATATTGGTACGAGCAAGAGTGTAACCAATGCCTTTGTTTTTATCATAGTAAGCGCTTAGGAATTCTTGTTTCTTCTCATCCGGTAATTTCGCAAATGTTTCAGCGCTTGCATCGGTTATGGCTCCACCTATACCTATGAACGTTTGAAATTTCTTTGCCGGATTAACAAATACAGAGATCTCCGATTCCAACGGCTGCACTGCTTTTGTAAATTCAATTTTATCTGTTAAAGTGATTCTTTGATCTGTTCCTGAAGAAGTGGAATAGACTGCTATGCTCTTAACGGCTGCTTTGTCCTGTTGTGCTTTAACATTCTGGCAAAAAACCGAGACGAATAAGAACAACAACACTATTGTAAAACATGTTCTTTTCATTTTTTTTTATCCTTATAAATATCAAATTAAAAATCAATTTACGCAAGACAATTTTGTCACGATGACCGTAACGCAGACTTTTGTCTGCCCCATAGTTTTAATGTTACTTCCAAATGACCGATGACCATTGACTTTTGACCAACCTACTTCTTCGCCAAAAACTTATTGAACAATAAAAGTCCAACCATCGTTGCAACGCCGATCAAACTAAAGGTTATCCACAATGCGCTTGGGTTGTGGAGTTTATCAATAAAATGAACGTACAGATTTGCGCCAAGAATTCCGCCGATTCCGCTGCCAAGAACTCCATAAAGAAAAGAGTAACCGAGATACAATGCTTTCTTATCTTCCGGAGCGATCAATCCAACATAACTGATAAACTTTGGATGCGCTGTCATTTCACCGATTGAGAAGATGATAATTCCCGCCATAAAAACCCATGCGTAAGTTGAGATCGCAAGAATTCCCATTCCAATAGTGCCGAGTCCAATACCGGTAATCATTGTTGGTAAAGCTTTTTTGTTTTTAACAATGTTGGAGATGAAGATTTGCAGAACAATAATGGTTCCCGCGTTAATTACCGTTACATGTTCGGCATCAAATTTCCAATTTGGATTTGCAGTGAAGAGTCCGAGCGCTGCATTTACCACGTTATTAACCGGAGTCATATCCATATAATCTTTTAAATACCAGAGAACCGTATCAAACATCTGGAAATAGAGAATCCAAAAACCGGAATAAATTACGATCATCAAAATGAAGCGGAAATCTTTTAATACTAAAACCGCTCCTTTTAAGACCTGTCCAACTGATTTACTATTCGCAGGTTTATCAGGTTCTTTATAAACAAAAAAGTTTAGTAGAAGCAGCCAGCCCGTACCGATAGCCGACATAAAAAAGATATATGACCATGAGATCTCTTTCAGAAAAGGAACGAGAAAGAGAGGAAAAACAAAAGCTCCAAGATTGATACTCCAATAAAAAATTCCAAACCCCAAAGTTGAATTCTGTTCTGTTGTTGTTCTTGCAATTGTTCCGGAGATTATCGGTTTGAATGAACCGGCGCCTAAAGTCATAAGCAATAAACTTAAAAAGATAAGTTCGTAACTCGTAGTTAATCCAGTTAGAAAATATCCGAAACTCATAACGGAGAAAGCAAAGAAGAGAGTTTTTCTATAACCGAAACGGTCTGCAATAGCTCCTGCAAGAATCGGAGTAAGATAGAGCATCGGGCGCATAACGCTGTTAATTACCCCTACACTCTGCTTTGAAAAGTTGAGAACAGTAACGAGATATATTGAGAGAACGCTTGCTAAACCGTAATAGGAACCTCGCTCGAAGAACTCCATTGTTATTACAGTCCAAAAGTTCCTTGGGAATTGTGTAAAGAAATTTTTCTTTTCTGATGACATAATTACTTTCGTTATGTTTGAAAATTAATTGTCAAATATAGTACAATGTCAATAAAAAGGAGAATTGACTAAGAGGAGAGCAATTGGACGCGGATTTGTTATGATCGTACCCAACCTCCGAGGTTTGAGTCTTGAAATTATCCAAGATCCCGGAGGTTTTGTACTTAAAAGGTCAGCGTTTTATTTTTCTGTGGTTAGTTTGTTAAGGATGGTTTCTACCCTTTGTGCGTATTCTAATTTTTCAATTGCAGATGGTGGAGCGGTTCTTTCTGTGCAATCGGGAATTTTACACATCTCACATGTGTCGTTTACCGTAACAAAAGGAATATCAACATCATTCCAAAAAGCGATCTTTTGTTTTAAATCATCATCAAATTGAAAGCCGAGAGTTACGCTATAATATTCATCGGGAATAAATTGACTACGTTTAGCAATAGAAATACTAAGGAATTCATCATTCGAATTAAAAAATTTAGAGTGCAAAATTCCTGATGTGATGCTTTTTCTTTCATCTACACTCTTTTGCTCATTGATCAGTTTGTTTAAAACTTTAACAGAAATCCATCTTCTGCAATAATGCTCTTGACTTTGAAACCCTCCCAGATTACGCCTAATGTTTAATCTCACCTCTTTGGATAATTGATAGCTGTTGCTTTTTTCTTTTGCATTAAACCGGAGGAAGAAAAATTTATTCAATCCTAAAAACTTTGGACTGAGGTTACTTAACCTCTGAAGAAGCATTTCGGGTGAAGCATTGTATTTCTCTATCAAAGAAGGTAAATAATTTTCATCCCATTTGGGAAGCGCAAAAAAAGCATTAAGATCAGGGATGATAAATTCTTTTCTCATTATCAAAGCGGTTGCAAAGTAAGATGCTCTAAAATTATTAAGGAGATGGTCGAAATTATCAAGGCGTAGATTTGAATGAGAATAGCTCCGGTCTTTATAACCCAAATGATTGTATGCTAATTCTTTTGCAACGATAAACGCTTTTTGAGATTCGGAAATTTTATTGTTCAGATATAACGTAGAAATTTTTCCGCTTTTCACAAACCCTCTAAAAAGATTTAATTCAGGATAGGAGTTCAATGATTCTTCATCTATCAAATAAAAATATTTTTCAGAAAGTATCTTAGCCAAAGCTGAATAGGGAAGAGGTGGTGCGGTGTTAATTTTATTCTCATTTACAAAGGTATCAACAGCAGTTTCAATCTCATCAAAATAATTATCATTAAACTCTTTGTATGCTCTAAGTGCGGTTCGGCTAAAATTATTCTCGCTCATTTCGGAGCTTTTTGCCATCTCCAAGATGGTTGCAACAAGCGCACTTAACTGAATTGAGGCATTTGACATGAGCGCTACAAATTTTCTAATATCAATTCCATAATGATCTAACGGCAGTTGATCTAAGATGTTCGACTCGAACAGGTCTCCAATAGGAGCTAATTGTTTTGAAAGCTTCAGCGAGACTAATTTATCGTAAGAAACATCCAGGGTTTGCGCAATAACTGCAATTTTATCTGATTTAGGGTATTTCTTGCCGCTTTCAATTTCATTTAAATAGGATATCGAAAGTCCGCTTTTCTCAGCTAATTGAGTTAAAGAGAGATTTTTCTCCAACCGTAACTGCTTAAGTTTTAGTCCGAGAATCAATTTTATATAGTTTTGAGATAATTTCAATCAAATTCTCCAAATTCAAATCATTTACAAACGAAATATAAGAAAAAGAAATTAACTGAAAAGCAAATATTCACATTTAGCGAAAATTCGCTTGACATTTCCTGAAGTTTGTCCTATTTTAGTTTTTAGGAAGTGTGCTATTTATTTATTTCATAAAAGAGGCGAAACATGAATAGTTCAGATCAAAAAGTGCGAAGGTTGTTTGACATTTTACCCAATCAGTTGAACCAGTTTCCGCAAGAGGATGCTTTATGCGATAAAGTAGGTGGCAATTGGCGAAAGTATTCTTCAAAGAGCTGCCAGGAGACTGTTGATAGAGTTAGTCTTGGTTTATTGTCGATGGGATTTGTTCCAGGGGATAAGTTTGCGATCATTTCCTATAATAGAACTGAATGGACATTACTTGATCTTGGGATACTGCAAATAGGATGTGTGGATGTTCCGCTTTATCCGAATATGAGTTCGGAAAATTATGAATACATTTTTAACGATTCGCAAGTAAAGTTGGTCTTCGTTGAAAATGAAGAACTTTATAAAAAAGTGAAAAAAGTTATCACCAAAACTCCTTCGGTAAAAGAGTTGTATACTTTTAATGAAGTAGCCGGTGCAAAAAATTGGATGGAAGTTACTCAGTCAGGCGACGAATCTAAGAGAACTAGACTTTCGGAAATTGAAAACTCTGTAAAAGAAGATGATCTGGCAACAATTATTTATACTTCCGGTACAACGGGAGTTCCCAAAGGAGTTCCGCTTACTCACAAGAATGTTCTTAGCAACGTTAAATCAATTAGTGAAATTATGCCCATCAGTTACGCGCATAGAACAATAAGTTTTCTTCCTATTTGTCACATCTTTGAACGAACCGCCGTTTATTTTTATTTATACAAGGGCGGCTCAGTCTATTTTGCTGAAAGTATCGAAAAAGTTGGTGAGAATTTAAAAGAAGTTAAACCAAACTACTTTACAACGGTTCCCCGCTTAATGGAAAAAATTTACGATAAGATTATGGATAAAGGACGAAATCTAAGTCCCGTTAAAAAAGCGATCTTCGGCTGGGCGGTAAATCTTGCAAATCATTATGATCCGAGAGGAGAAAACGGCTGGTTCTATAAACTTCGACTTATCGTAGCGCGAAAGTTGGTCTTTTCTAAATGGATGGAAGCGCTTGGAGGAGAAGTTCTGGGAATTATTAGCGGCGCCGCTGCTCTTCAACCGAGATTATCGAGAATATTTACCGCTGCAGGAGCAACGATCAGAGAAGGTTACGGTTTAACGGAAACTTCTCCGGTTCTTACTTGCAATCGATTCACTCATGGCGATTATTATCTTGGCAGTGTCGGCATTCCCATACCGGGAGTTCAAATAAAACTTTCTGAAACGGGTGAAATTCTTGCCAAAGGCGATAACGTTATGAAAGGCTACTACAACAAACCTGATGAAACTAATGCCGTGATCGATGAAGAAGGTTGGTTCCATACGGGAGATATTGGAGAATGGATCGATGGAAAATTCCTAAAAATAACCGATCGTGTTAAAGAAATATTCAAAACATCGGGAGGAAAATTTATCGCTCCTCTTCCAATTGAAAATAAAATGAAAGAATCAAACTTCATTGGTGAAATCATGGTTGTCGGTGAAAATCAGAAACACGCCGCGGCAATAGTTGTTCCGAATTTTGAATTTATTCGTAAATGGTGTGAAAAAAAATGTAACAATGTTCATTCTAATGAAGAAATTGCTAATTCACCTATAATAAAAGAGCGTATATGGAAAGATGTGCAAAAATACAACAATCGGTTCGGGCATGTCCAACAAATAAAAAAGATTGCATTGGTTCCCGATACATGGACTGTAGAAACCGGCGAATTGACTCCAACTCTTAAATTGAAACGAAGAGTGATCTTAAAAAAATATCAGAATCTGATCGAAAAAATTTATGATGAATTAATAGTTAACTAATTCTTAAACAAAAAGAAAAAAAATATGAAAAGAACAATTAATAAAGTTGCTGTGCTTGGCTCCGGCGTAATGGGTTCGCGGATTGCAGCGCATTTTGCAAATATCGGATGCAAAGTGTATCTGCTCGATATCGTTCCCCGCGAATTAACCGATGCTGAGACAAAAAAAGGTCTTACTCTAAAAGATAAAGCAGTGAGAAACCGGATTGCGGATGAAAATCTTGCTTCTGTTTTGAAAGCAAGTCCTTCGCCGATTTATTCGGCAGCAGATGCTTCAAAAATAACAACCGGGAATTTTGAAGACAATATGAACTGGCTTCAAGATGTCGATTGGATTAATGAAGCTGTCGTTGAAAGGCTCGACATTAAAAAAGTAGTCTTTGATAATGTAGAAAAATTCAGAAAACCGGGAACGCTGGTAACAACAAATACTTCCGGCATTCCAATTCATTTGATGCTCGAAGGGAGAAGCGATGATTTTAAATCGAATTTCTGCGGCGTACATTTTTTCAATCCGCCGAGATATTTGCAGCTCCTCGAAATTATTCCAACGTCGGAAACCGATAGTTCGGTTATTGATTTTCTTATGCAATACGGTGACCTCTATCTTGGCAAAACACCCGTATTGTGCAAAGACACGCCGGCGTTTATCGCCAATAGAATCGGTGTCTTCAGCATCATGGCGGTTTTCAAATTGAAAAAAGAATTCGGTCTGACAATTAAAGAAATTGATACGCTTACCGGACCTTTAACCGGCAAACCAAAATCAGCTACATTCAGAACTGCTGATGTAGTTGGAATCGATACGCTTGTAAAAGTTGCAGATAATATTTACAAAGATTGCCCGAATGATGAAGCGCGTGCAATATTTGAAATTCCCGATTATGTTAGAAAAATGACTGAGAATAATTGGTTGGGAGATAAATCGGGACAAGGATTTTACAAAAAAACAAAAGACGCCTGCGGCAAAAGAGAAATCTTTGAGCTGAACACCGATTCGCTTGAATATGGACCAAGTGACAAACCAAAATTTGCATCAGTTGGTGCTGCAAAACCTCTTGATAATTTAAAAGACAGATTGAAAGCGCTGAATGCTGCAAAAGATAAAGCCGCAGATTTCTTACGATTATTAAACTTTCACGTTTTCCAATATGCTTCAAATAGAATCCCGGAAATATCCGAAGAGTTCTATAAAATTGATGATGGCATGAAAGCCGGTTTTGGCTGGGAGCTTGGACCTTTTGAAACATGGGATGCTTTAGGTGTTGAAAAGACAATCAAAAAAATGGAAGAAGCAAATCTTCCCCCGGCTCAATGGGTAAAAGATATGATTGAAAAGGGGGCTGATACTTTTTACAAAATTGTTAATGGTAAGAAAAAATATTATGACATTGTAAAGGAATCATACGAAGATCTTCCCGGAAGAAGTGAGTTTATTATTCTTGAAAATACGAGAGCAAACAATGTTGTTTGGCAAAACTCCGGAACATCGCTTCATGATATTGGCGATGGAGTGGTCAATCTTGAATTTCACACAAAAATGAATTCCATCGGAAGCGAAGTTCTTGAAGGAATAAACAAAGCGATCGAAATAGCAGAGAAAGATTATAAAGGATTGGTCATCGCTAACGATGGGCAACATTTTTCTGCCGGCGCTAATCTTGCGATGATGTTTATGCTTGCAACCGAGCAGGAATATGATGAGATCGATTTTGCGGTACGTGCGTTCCAGCAAGCAACGATGCATGTCCGTTACTCAAGCATTCCTGTTGTAGTTGCACCTCATTCACTTGTGCTTGGCGGCGGCTGTGAAGTTTGTCTGCATGCCGATAAAGTGCAAGCATCAGCAGAAACATATATCGGCTTAGTTGAAGTTGGTGTTGGTATTATTCCCGCAGGCGGCGGTACTAAAGAAATGACGATGCGAGCATCAGATAAATATTTTTCGGAATTACCCGAACTGCCGGAACTCCAGAAGAAATTTATGAACATTGCGATGGCAAAAGTTTCTACTTCAGCAAAAGAAGCTTTTGATATGGAAATTTTCAAACTCGGCAGAGATTCGATCACAATCAATCCGCACCGTGTAATTACAGATGCAAAAGAAGCAGTTATTTTACTTGCTAATAAAGGTTATACTCGTCCGCAACAGAGAGAAGATATTAAAGTTCTTGGACGCTCGGCACTGGCAACATTGTTGCTCGGAGCATATTCTTTCAATCGCGGCCACTACATTTCTGATCATGATAAAAAGATCGTTGAAAAATTAGCATACATCATGTGCGGCGGTGATTTGAGTGAAGGAACGCTTGTATCGGAACAATATCTTTTAGATTTAGAGCGCGAAGCATTTTTAAGTTTAATCACTGAAAAGAAAACGCTTGAGAGAATTCAAAGCATTTTAACTACGGGCAAACCGCTTCGTAATTAATTAAATGAAAATAATTTTTAATCATAAATGAAAAGAAAAATATTATGAGAGAAGCATATATCGTAGCGGGTTATCGTTCAGCGGTAGCGAAAGCAAAAAAAGGGGGCTTCCGTTTTTACCGCCCGGATGATTTAGCCGCGGATGTTATCAGGCATTTAATAAAACAAGTGCCGCAGTTAGACCTTCATCGTATAGATGATGTAATTGTAGGAAATGCATTCCCGGAAGCCGAACAAGGATTGCAGATCGGCAGAATGATCGCACTTCAAGTTTTACCGGTTGAAGTTCCCGGTTCAACGGTAAACCGTTTTTGCGCATCCGGTGTTGATTCAATTGCTACTGCGGTTGCGAGAATACAATCGGGAATGATGGACTGCATTATAGCAGGTGGAACTGAATCGATGTCGATGGTTCCAATGACCGGATGGAAACTTGCACCAAATTATAAAATCGCAAAAGAACATCCCGAATATTATATGGGAATGGGATTAACATCAGAAGAAGTCGCACGTGATTACAAAATATCGCGTCAAGATCAGGACGAGTTCGCTTTTCATTCGCACATGAAAGCTATCCACGCGCAAAAAGAAGGATACTTCAAAGATCAGATTGTTCCGATTGAAATTGAAGAAGTCTTTGTTGAAAATGGCAAACGGAAAGTGAAAAAATTTATCGTTGATAAAGATGAAGGACCACGTGCCGATACAACAATTGAAGCACTGGCAAAACTGAAACCGGCTTTTGCGGCAGATGGAACTGCAACAGCAGGGAATTCTTCACAAACTTCCGACGGCGCCGCGTTTGTTTTAGTAATGTCTGAAGAAATGCTACAAGAATTAAACTTAAAACCAATTGCGCGAATGGTCTCTTATGCCGTTGCCGGTGTTGATCCGCGCGTAATGGGCATAGGTCCGATTGAAGCTATTCCAAAAGCTCTTAAAAAAGCTAACTTAAAATTGGATGATATTGATCTAATTGAATTGAACGAAGCGTTTGCATCTCAGTCTCTTGCTGTGATTCGCACGTTAGAATTGAATAACGATATTCTAAATGTAAACGGCGGAGCAATTGCTTTGGGGCATCCGCTTGGTTGCACCGGAGCAAAGTTAACGGTTCAAATTATAAATGAGTTAAAACGCAGAAATAAAAAATATGGAATGGTTTCAGCGTGCGTTGGCGGCGGACAAGGTGTTGCCGCAATTTATGAAGTATTGTATTAATCAATTTAAGAAGGAAGCCTATTATGTCAGACGAACTAAAAAATAATCACGGTTTAAAAGGGGGAGAATTTCTTACAAAAGAAACCGATCCGGTAAATGTATTTACTCCGGAAGATATTTCCGAAGATCAAAAAATGATGGCGGATACCGCGAAAGATTTTATTGAAAAAGAAATCTGGACTAAGCTTGACGCTATAGATAATCAAGAACCGGGATTAACTGTGAAGTTAATGGAACAAGCAGGTGAACTCGGTTTACTCGGTGCCTCTGTGCCTGAAGAATATGGCGGCATCGGCGGAGATTTTAACACGAACACCGTACTAGCAATGGAGATGGGAAAGAGTCATTCATTTGGAGTTTCGTTTGCCGCTCACACGGGAATTGGAACACTACCGATTTTGTATTATGGAACTAAAGAACAAAAAGATAAATATCTTCCGAAATTAGCTTCGGGTGAAATGAAATCTGCCTACTGTTTAACCGAACCTACTTCCGGCTCGGATGCACTTGCAGCTAAAACCACAGCGGTTCTTTCCGATGACGGTAAATATTATATCCTTAACGGACAAAAGATGTGGATCACCAACGGTGGCTTTGCAGATATTCTTATTACGTTCGCTCAAGTTGAAGGAGATAAGTTCACCTCATTTATTATTCCTACCGACACTCCGGGATTTACTCGAGGAGAAGAAGAACATAAGCTTGGTATTAAAGGCTCATCAACGCGTGCGTTATTTTTGGATAACGTAAAAGTTCCGGTTGAAAATGTTTTGGGCGAAATCGGTAAAGGACATTACATTGCGTTTAATGTTTTAAATGTTGGACGTTTCAAACTCGGAGCGATGGTTACCGGCGGCGCAAAAAAATATCTTTCAGTAGCTATTAATTATGCGAATGAAAGGAAACAATTCGGAAAACCAATCTCCAGTTTCGGAGCAATAAAATATAAACTTGCGGAAATGGCATCGAAGATATTTGTATCAGAAGCTGCTACGCTTCGTACAAGCGGGCTGATAAATGATCTTGAAGAGAAACTCATCTCCGAAGGGACAAGTTATAGTGATGCGTTGATTAAAGCTGCCGAAGAATATGCGATTGAATCTTCAATTATGAAAGTATTTGGCTCGGAAATTTTGGATTATGTTGTTGATGAAGTTGTGCAAGTGCATGGTGGCTATGGATATTCCGAAGAATATCCGGCAGCTCGTGGTTACCGCGATTCCCGCATCAATAGAATATTTGAAGGAACAAACGAGATCAATCGCCTACTTGTTGTTGATATGCTTGTTAAGCGTTCGATGAAAGGAAGATTGGACTTGCTCGGTCCGGCAATGGCAATTCAAAAAGAGTTAATGTCAATTCCTGAATTTGGTAACGAACCGGAAGGAGTTCTTGCAAAAGAATTAAAAGCAGTACAAAACGCAAAGAAAGCAATATTGATGATCGCCGGTTCTGCCGTACAAAAATTTATGATGAAACTTGCCGAACAGCAGGAAATCATTATGTGTGTAACAGATATGGTTATTGAGGCGTACGCATGCGAATCAGCAATCTTACGCACACAAAAACTCGCCAAGTTAAAAGGTGAAGATGCGGTTGCCCTTCATATTGCAATGACTCAAGTTTATGTGAGTGACGCAATTGAAAGAATCGCTCTTCACGGGAAACATGCTGTAACAGCATTTGCCGAAGCAGATGAATTGAAGATGTTAAATCTCGGGCTTAAACGATTTACGAAACTTGATCCGATTAACACAACGAAGTTGAGAAGGCAAATTGCTGATGAGTTGATAGAGGCGAACGAATATAAACTATAAGAGATAAAGTTTTTTGTGTCTCAGTGCCTCTGTGGTGAATGTTTCTTACCACAGAGGCGCGGAGGCACAGAGTTTCATTTAGTTGTTATGACTTGAAATAAACTACCTCTATATTCACTGAAAAAAAAACGAAAACAAAATGAACGAACCAACATACACCAAACCGATGCTAAAAGAAGGTTCCCTCGAAGGGAAAACCATATTGATTACCGGTGGTGGTACCGGACTTGGCAAAGCGATGGGAAAATATTTCACCGAGCTTGGTGCAGATTTAATTATTGCAAGCCGTAAGATGGAAAAGTTAGAAGAAACCGCGAAAGAACTTTCTGAAAACTCCGGACGAACTGTTCTTCCGGTTCAATGCGATGTTTCCGATTATGCAAGTGTCGAAAAGTTATTAAAAAATTCAGTTGATAAATTCGGTAAAGTTGATGGGGTGGTAAATAACGCTGCGGGTAATTTTATCAGTCCTACAGAACGGTTATCCAATCGCGCATTCGACATTATTGTTAATATTGTACTTAAAGGAACATACAATACAACCCTCGCTTTCGGCAAACATTGGATCGAACAAAAACAGAAAGCGACAGTTTTAAATATTGTTACAACTTACGCATGGACAGGTTCAGCTTATGTTGTTCCATCGGCAGTTTCAAAAGCTGGAGTATTGGCTTTAACGCGTTCGTTAGCTGTTGAATGGGCAAAGTACGGAATTCGTTTTAATGCAATCGCGCCGGGTCCTTTTCCAACTAAAGGAGCCTGGGAGCGACTTCTTCCTGGGGAACTTCAAAACAAATTTGATTTTAAGAATAAAGTCCCGCTAAAAAGAGTTGGCGAACATCAGGAATTAGCAAATCTAGCGGCATATCTAATATCAGATTTCTCTTCTTATATAAACGGGGAAGTTGTTACTATTGATGGTGGTGAATGGCTGCAAGGCGCAGGTCAATTTAATATGCTTGAGACAATTCCTTCTGAAATGTGGGATGTAATTGAGAAGATGGTAAGACAAACTAAGGGGAGTTAAATAGTTAGTAAAAATATTCTGTGCCAAATGGTAAGAATATTTGGTTGAAATCAAATACCGAACATCGAACAAGGAATAACGAATGATGAAGTTTTGCCTTTCGATATTCTACATTCCTTGTTCATTATTCATTATTTATTTTGATTCTGGCTTTGCCAGGTTATGAATTAGGAATTAATTTTCACTTCTATCTAATTTTGTGCTGTTTTATTCCTTCCGCGTAATAACAAAAAAAGTTTAACTTATTTTCAATTAAATTTTACAAATTTGCATTGCAATAATAATTATTCTTATGACAAGTTCAGAAGTATCTACGAATTCAAAAAACAAAAGTTACCGGTTACACTTACGTGAAACCGCTGGACTCGCTTTGCCTGTTATTGTTGGGCAATTAGGAATCATTATGATGGGCGTAGTTGATAACGCCATGGTCGGACGAATCGGTTATTATCCACTTGCAGCATCAGCGTTGGCGAACGGAATTTTCTTTCTAATTTTTGTTGTGGGGATGGGTGTAACTTATGCAGTCTCTCCTCTTGTTGCAAATGCTCTTGGAAAAGGGAATCCTGAATTGTGCGGAAATATTTTAAAGCAAGCGTTGATGATAAACCTGCTGATAGGAATTCTGCTCGGGATAGTGACTTATTTTTCTGCCGAATTATTTCCCTATATGAATCAGAAAGAAAAAGTTGTTGAATACGCAATTCCCTATTTGCGCATTTTATCTTTTTCAATTCCGATGATGATGGTGTTCCTAACATACAAACATTTTCTTGAAGGGCTTTCGATCATGCGCCCGGCGATGGTGATTGTTCTACTCGCAAACATCACAAATGCGGCAGCAAACTATTGTCTCATCTACGGTAATTTCGGATTCCCGCGGCTTGAACTGAACGGCGCAGGTATTGCAACTCTTGGTTCGCGTCTCTTCATGATGGTTATGCTTATCATATTTATGAACCGGAACAAACGTGTAAAAAAATATCGTCCGGAACTTCTTCATTATAAAGTTGATTGGAAAGTAACCAAAGAAATTCTAGCGCTCGGGCTGCCAAGCGGAATACAATATTTTTTTGAAGTTGGCGCTTTCTTTTTCACTGCAATAATGATCGGATGGTTTGGTGCGCAGCAATTAGCCGCACATCAAATTGCATTAAATATTGCTTCCATTACATACATGGTTGTTGTAGGAATTTCGGCAGCGGCTGCAATAAGAGTTGCGAAATATGTTGGTGAAGGAAATCAGTTTGAAACGAAAAGAGCCGGGCTGAGCGCGCTTATGTTAGCAGCGGGATTTATGAGTCTTTGCGGAATTTTGTTCTTCCTTACGAATAACCTATTACCGGAACTTTACATTAATAATCCCGAAGTAAAAATAATCGCCGCTTCACTAATTCTAATTGCCGCCTTTTTCCAGATATTTGATGGGATTCAATGTGTCGGTTTGGGTATCTTGCGCGGAATAGCAGATGTAAAATATCCAACCGCTGTGACCTTCATTGCCTACTGGATTGTCGGACTTCCGTTGGGAGCGCTGCTTGCATTTTATTTCGACCTTAATGTACAAGGTATCTGGATCGGACTTTCCGTTGGATTAGCTACTTCAGCGGGCTTGTTGAGTTTTCGGTTTATAAAAAAAACAAAAACATGACGCAAAATTCAGCGATACCGTAAACGGTTTCGCTGAGCGATAAAATCATCCTAAACGATGATGAGAAAATTGTATCCCGATTCATCGGGGTTTATTTGTGTCGCACAATCCATTTATGGGTGTGCGGAATTTTAGAACAGACAATACCACCACCTATATAATGAATTTACCGTAGATAAAGAATCTCTGTTTTTGATGAACAAAAATTCTATTTTTGCTGGTGAAACAAAAAAGGAGAATGTGATGACAAAGAGATTATATCGTTCGCGTAAAGAAAAGATGATCGCCGGAGTTGCGGGTGGAATTGCACAATACTTAGAAATTGATCCCGTCTTCGTCCGCATCGCTTTTGTATGTCTTATCTTCTTCCATGGCGCCGGAATAATTATTTATTTTGTAAGCGCTTTAATCATCCCAAAGGAAGAATTATTTGCAGCGGAACAGACGGTGGAAGAGAAACAAATTAACGAACAGGAACGGGCAGCCGTAAAAGCGAATAGAAAAGCAAGCAGAGATAAATATATCGGTGTAATCTTGATAATTCTTGGAGCTATCTTTTTAGCCGATAATTTATTCATCGATATAAATTTTGAAAATGTATTTCCGCTTGGTTTAATCGGTCTTGGTTCCTGGATGGTTTATAATACCTTCAAAAAAGAGAAAGAGAATGAACTTAAGAATAAAAATGAAAATGAAAATGCGGAGGAGGTGCAATAATGAAATCTAAACAACTTTTTTGGGGCATTTTATTTGTAACACTTGGTGTACTTTATCTTTTAGTTGAAGTGATGCACGTGCGTGTTGCTATCGGAGGATTTTACCATTACTGGCCCCTCTCTCTAATATTGATCGGTCTCGCAGTTCTTTCTAAAAATAATTATGCTAAACTTACATTTTCCGGACTTTCCGGTTTAGTTTTTGCATTCGTTATCTTTAGTTTTTTTGCAAGGTCGTGGTTTCCGTGGGAGTGGGATGAATGCGACACGAATATTCACAAGATAGCAACAACAGAACAGTTTAGCGAACCTTTCGATGGTAAGATCAAAACAGTTAATGCGAGTTTTAAAATGGGAGCCGGTAGAATCGTACTGCACGGAGATGATTCAAATTTAGTAACGCTTAAATCGGGCGGAATGAGAGATTTATTTTCTGTTGATGCCGACAGGCAAGATGATAATTACAATTTTGACGTTAGTATGGAACATGTTAAAATTCACGTTGATGATAAGAGCGATCGAAAATTAGATATTGGATTTAACAATAAACCGAATTACAATTTCGATTTTGAACTGGGCGCCGCAGATGTTGATCTCGATCTTACATCGCTTAAAGTTGAACGAGTTAATCTTTCAACCGGCGCTGCAAGTTGTAATCTAAAAGTAAAAGAATTCGCAACAGATACGATGGATATTAAAGTTGAAGCAGGAGCAGCTTCGGTAAGAATAATTCTTCCAAGGGAAGTTGGAGTTCAAATAAAAAGAGAAACAGCGCTGGCAAGTACTCACTTTGATGACTTCAATGAAATCTCCGATGATCTTTTTCAGACCGATAATTTTTCTTCGGCAAAGAAGAAAATTTTTATAGAGATTGAAGGAGGAGTTGCTTCTTTTTACGTTACGAGAAAGTAGTTTCGAAGGTCACCTTACGCATACAAATGACTCAAACCTTGAAGGTTTCGCTAATCAAGATTAAACTATTGAATTCTTTGCGATTCCTCTTAACAACAAAACCTTCAAGGTTTTTAATACATGCGTAACGTGAGCCTCTAATAATAGGTATTAAAAATAACACAAATGAACAGAGAGGGCATTAGCCTATTTTTTTCGCGCAACTTCGTGTCTTCTTCGAGTAACTTCGTGTAAGAAAATCCTTACACGAAGAACCACGAAGGTTTGCACGAAGGAACACGAAGTAGGTTCATTAGCAGTTAGGCTCTTAGAGAATCACTATTGCGAACATGTTAACGATATATAAATATCGAATATTGAGTAAGGAATAATGATTTTCGAAGTGAAAGCGATCTGTATTTCATCCGCCGCGGCGGAT
>JAUYAB010000004.1 GCA_030693705.1 Ignavibacteria bacterium
CTTTTTTTGTGCTACGATTGGTTCGGAAAAACATTTACCGAATCATCAGGGCTATTTCTAATTATTTGGTGTCGAATACAAACCATGTGATTTTTCCCCGTCAGCAACCCCATGTTCAGGTAGGCTAATGCGACATCCACCGAAGGGATTTAATATTTGTAACAAAAGAACAAAACTCAAAAAAGAATCCCGGCGGGATTCAATGTTTTTTGATATTGTATTAAAAAAAGATAAAGTAGAAATCCTAGAAATATTTCTTGACAAAAAAAACAAGAATTTTACCGAGGATACTATACTGCATGAAGCTAAACTACTTTATTTTTGCAATCGTTTTGTAATTTCAGAAAACGTTTCTAAATTTTGTGGTGTAAATAATAACGTAATCATTTTGTATAACCTCCAAAGGGGATTACATGAAAAAAGCTATTTTGTTACAATTCGTCTTTCAATTTATTCTCGCATGCTCAATTTACTCTCAAGTAGATTTTGAAGAAGCTAATTCAACTAAAATATTTATTAAACCAAGCGAAAGAGAAATTGATTCCCGGGTTATCACCATTGCCTCTTATGGAATAATTTTAGAGAATAGCGAAACCGTTAGTTATAAAGTCATTTCAAAAATTGTTACCGATAACGAAATGCTTTTGGATACGATTCTAACCTTTGTTTCAAACGCCGCAAAATCTTCTTCCGGAAATAGTTTTGTCCTTGAAATGAAAGACGCCGTGTATGAAAAACCTGTAGCCACCGATAACAGAGTATTACAAGATCAAGTTTTTACAATTAATTTTCTCTCCAGCAGGGCGGAAAATATAGAACTGGCTTTTAATTTTTCACCGAGAAGAATAAAAGACATCTACTTTCAAATGAGTTATACAAACGGTAGACATTTTAACAAGTACGCATATAGTCTATCGGCTATGTCCGCCGGAATTGGTAAAAAGTTTAAACTTCCTTCCGGAGAAATATTGTTGGGACTAAATACCGGAATAAAAACACTCACAGTTTCAACAAAAAAATTTCTGTTCCCTCCCCTTTACTCAAACGAGGCGGAATCAGTTACGTATCTTGAGCTCCAATATAGAAACGAGTTAGTTGGTAATTGGATTAACTTTTCCGTTGGAAGCAAGTATTATCTTTCTAATGTTTCTGTTTTGGGTGACAAGACAAAGTTCAGTATTAGCGTTGGATTAGCATTAAAACTTGGCGAACTATAACAAAAATATTTCAATTAAATTCATCACTTAAGAGAATTGAGAAATGTTCAACAGAATCGTGATAGAAATAATTTTTTATACTGTAGAATATTTTGCCGTAAAGATATTCTCTCTTGGCAAATAGCCCCCGGAGACATGACTCGATTAGGGGAGATAATTTTCTCGAAATTTTAGGCGCTTTAATTACTATGTCGGGAGTCTCTTATTTATGTCTTTTATTTTTATAGTCTCAATAAATTTTATAAACTTGGAATAGCAGATACGTAAACATTAGATTGAAAATTATTAGAATAATAAATCCGGAGAACCTTTGACCAAAATAATTACCGTCTCGTTTTTTTGTTTGGTTATTTCTTTGAACACTTTTGGGCAACGCACGGAGTTTGAAGCTCCAAATTATCAACATGGTTTGGTTCTTGAGAATTTAAGCAGTCTTGGATTTGTACAGAACAGCAATTACGCAATAGAAAATATTTCAAGTTCAAACCCGGCTTCGCTAATAAATTTTGACAGCGCATCGGTAGGTATTTCTTATCAATCTGTTTCAATGCAAAATCCAGGATGGCTTGGAGACATTATGCATAAAAGAGCCTATCCACTTCTCCCACAATCTATCGGCGCGGTTTATCCTTTAGACAATTTAAGAATTGGAATAGGAATTAGTCAACGATATAATTCCCTTTTAGATTTTGGAGAAATTCCGGTTACAACCATAGAAAATCCTTATGGAACCGGAGAAACTTTTACTGCAACAGATGAAACTTTGGTAATTGGATTCTCCAACCTCTATTCATACTCGTTCCCTTCCCTTTTCTACAAGAATGATCTGTTGAGTCTTGGACTGCAATTTAATCTGGATAGGATGGACTATCTGGCAAAAATTTGGGATGCTGAAGGAAAAGCCGGCGGATTTAAAACAAGTTTCTCTGTAGGATTTCTCTACAAATTTGAAAAAAGATTACACCCGGGCTTGTTTGAAATAGGTTTCTTCTTTGAAAAAGGTTCTTCATTTAAAGAAGAACTGAAAGAAAATAACACTCGTAATCTTGTCTTAGCTGATTTGGACACAAATAATGCACATCGCCAAAATAACTATTATCCGGTTACAAAATTGTTTGATATAATTGTAAAGACTCCGGATAAACTGAATTACGGATTTATTTATTCGCCCGAAAGCTTGCTTCACTTCTCCCTTAATTCACGCACGGTTTTTTGGAATAAGGTTCGCAGTGGTTGGAAGAATTGTTCCGAGTTCTCCTGTTCCGTTATTTTTGATTATTCCAAAACTGCCAGATTTTCATTCGGTTTATTTTCTTCAAATCCGCAGATTGAAGATAACAGATTCAACTCGCAAGAGATCAATGAAAATATGAAAGCAATTTACACCACCGTTGGAGTGCATATCGAAAGGAATAATTTTGAATATGATTTCGTTCTCGCAGATAGTCATAACTACTCCGGCGCATGGAGAAAACATACAATTCTTAAAGGAGCTATCTCGATAAAAATATGAGAAGAATCCCAAACCTCCGAGGTTTAAGTTATCATAGATGGTGAGTTAGTTACGCACCTTACGTAAGAAATGGAGATTATTCATAATCTTAATCTTGTTCATAATCTTAATCAGCTTTAAACACTTAAAAAAGAGTAATCCGCCGGGGCGGATAAGAAAAAGATTAGGATGAAGATGGTTTTCCTTTAAAAACTGTGTAACATGAGTTAGTATTTAAAATGGAGATTTTATGAACACAAATGATTTAATCAACTACAAATACAACGGCGCACGTTCAATGGTTTTATTGTATGAAAAATATTTAACTTCTCTTTTACAAACCTGGCGGGAAGCGAAAAGCATTAATTTAAAATTACCTGAAACCGATGATTCCGATTATCAATCATTAGAAACACTCCTTGAACATATTTTTAGAGCTGCGCGGAGATATATGGTCTGGATGTGCGATAAGTTAAACCTTCCCGATCCTGAAATAAAACAAGAACCAAATTCATCTATTGTAGAAAGCGAAGCAGACGAATATCTTATTTATCTTCTTAGTAAGTGGCGAATCCCTTTAGCGGAAGTTGAAGAAGAGAAATTCCTCTCATCGACATATAAATCAAACTGGGGCGTTGATTATTGTATCGATGCGATGCTCGAACACGCAGTAATGCATCCAATCCGGCACGAGTTTCAACTAAGAAATTTAATGTAGGTCGAAACTCCGTTTCGACCAATGGTCGATTCGGAGAATCGACCTACATGCATAATGTGATCTTATAAGTGAAAATGGAAAAACAAATTAAAATAAAACAACAGCTTTATACCGGATGTGTAAACTATGTTGCAGCAAAGATTGAGCTAATAACAAAAGCCGTTGATGAACTGCAGCAAACCTCTATGCTCGAAACCAAAAGCAGCATGGGCGATAAATACGAAACCGGTTTAGCTTCCATACATCTTGAGATCGAAAAATATGCTCAACAGTTAAACGAGTTTAGTAGTTTGAAAAAAATCCTTTTTCAAGTTAACGCTGATAAACAATATGATTCAGTGCAGCCCGGTGGTATAGTTTATACAAACAACGGCAATTATTTTATCGCTATAAACGCCGGAGAATTTGAAATAGAAGGAGTAAAGTATTTAACCATCTCACTTGCTTCCCCGCTTGGAAAAGAATTACACAAAAGAAAAACCGGAGATACTTTCTCTTTTAGAAATAAACAGTTTGCAATTGAGTTGGTGATTTAATCTGAATTGATTCTCTGTGCCTCTGTGACTCTGTGGTAAATATTTTTTTCACCACGGAGCCACGGAGACACAGAGAAAATAAAGGTTTATTTGTTTTATCATTTGGCAATTTCCCAAAACATCTCTAAGTTTTACCTACAAATAAACAAAGAATCAGGCGGCTTTATTTCTGTGTTAGGTTTTTATGATACAGCATTTGTTTGTATGGACTTTGTCCATACCCATTTTAATTTGCTCAAATGTAAAACCAATTTTTCATCCCCTTTTTCATCCGCTTTTCTTTACTCATTACAAATAAAATACTTAATAATGCTATACGTGAGATAAAATGAAAATACTATTAACCTTTTTAATTTTGATTTTTGGGTTTTCTACTTTTTCGATGGCGCAAAGCCAATTCATTGAAAAAGGTAAGGCAGGAGCATTAATGCTGGGATCTTTTGGTGGGTCTAAATTTGGTAATTCATATGGGCTTGGAATGGGTTTTTCTATAGCCGGAGTGGTTGACATTGGCTTTTCTGTTGCTCAATCTAATTCAACTGAAAGGAAAGGAAATGAAACGGCAGTTACAGAAGTATTTACCAACATTTTTTTATCTAAAACTAAGGGATATTTAGCCGCTAATATTGCTTATGTAGCTGACGAGAGTACCGGTTATACCGCCATTGGTTTTTGCTTTGGGAAAAACTACGTCTTATCGAATACTTTTCAACTTCAACCAATTTTGTCTTATCATTTGCTTTTATTATCCGGATTTCAATTGAGTATGCTTACTTCTTCGATCGGTTTAAGTTTAGACCTTCTTATAAGTAATCACTTTGTTATATCACCAGGTTTTGGTTACACTAACAACGTATTAATCGGAGAATTAAGTATTGGTATTTTGATAAGTAGTTAATTTTTTAGCCGGAGATTTGAGATTTTGTATTTTTCAATTCCATTTGGCAATTTCCCAAAACATCTCTAATTTTTAGTCACAAATAAACAAAGAATGAGGTGGCTTTATTATTGAATTAGTTTTATATCGAAAATCTTTGCCAACCGAGATGTTAACCTCTTTTCTTTTGCACACAGCAATTGAGCAATTAAATTTTACAACTCTCGTCTCTTTCTTTTTCGCTTATTTAGAGATAGAATACTTAATACTAATACCTTTAGACAATTAATCATAAGAAATATTTATGACTCAACTAAAAAACATCTTTTGTATTATTTATTTCGGACTAACGTTATTTCCTTCATGTACCTTGGTTACCGAACCAGAAAGATTTTATAACCATAATGCATATCCACCTGAATACTCAGTATATAATTTTGACGAATTAAAACCTGGGCAACATGTTGACGGTACCATTAAAATTGTCTTTAACTATAATGAATTCAATTACAAAGTTGATGCTGTAAGACCGGCAGTTGACGGTAAGGTTTTTAGTTACAGTGATTTGATGCCATATACTTTTTATTTAAACACTAGGAATTACCCGGAAGGAAATCATAAAATTACTTTCAATGTATATCAAAACGCAAAACCACATGGTTTACTGCACCTTATAGCAAACCCTCTCCCAAGCTCAGTTTTCGAAGCTACACTTTATTTTGACAGAACCCCTCCTGATACAGTGCATTTGTCATTAGTATCGGATAAGGATAAAGAAATTATACTAAATTGGACTGAAAGTAATTGTGAAACTTTTTATTCTTACCTCATTTATAAATCTATAGATGGGAATTCTTTCAAACATATTGCGACAGTCTCTGATAAAAGCATAACCTCATATACTGATACAACAGGCTTAGATTTAGTAGGAATGAGTTACAAGTATAAAGTAAATGTTACAACTGACTATTTATTTAAATACCAAACCGAAAGTAATGTTGAAGAATATATTTTAGGTGATCCATTTATATATGAATTTACGCGTTTTTTTAGTGGTCCATTTTTTAACGAGAAAGAGTTGCAGATTTACTTTATCGTTGATAATAAATTCGTCAGTTTTTCTTCTGTTGATAATAGGTACATAAATGAAATTGATCTAACCGGATTGAGGGATAATAATGAATTTCTTGAGTTTACTTTAAACAAAGAAAAATCAAAAATTTATCTTTATAATTTCTCAACAAATAAACTTTGGGTCATCAATTCATCGGATCTATCAGTTATAAAAAAAGTTAATCTCCCCGAATATGGTAGAGAATTATTTGTTCTTGATAATTCAAGGGTTTTTGTTTTTGGATCTGGAGTTTTCAATATATTCAATATTGACACCAACACTTTGGAGAATTCATTACCCCTTTCATATAATTACATCCCCAGTTCAGCGGTATTAAATGAAAATACTTTGCACTTGATAATAAATGTTGAAAAGAATAATTCTTGGCGTTTGGACGTTATGGATGTAACAAACAACGACTTTAACATAATTGATTCGGGATGGGCGAATAATCAGTATTTATCTATGAAGAAAGGAGGAGATAAATTATACTGCGATGCCAAGTGGATTTACGATATCAATACACTAAAGGGTGTAGGGTATATCAATTCAGATGATTACATTAAAGCGTTTTCAGTTTCAGACCAAAAAATTGCTTTACTACAGGACGATAAATATATTACCCCCGGTTTTGATGAAGTTTTATGTAATAAGATTACTTTATTTGATAATCAAATAAATAAAATCAAAGAATGGAAATTACGTTGTGGTTTTACTTTAGCTTTGGGAGGTAATAAAGTGTTCGCCAGTATTGATAGGAATCATATCCCGAGGAAGAATATTCTTGGATTTTCATTAAAATTTGGAGAGTAAAATGAAAAACTTGATAATATTATTCTTTTTTATAAATTCATTTGGTGTCATTTTCCCTCAAGCAAACTATACAAATTTTGATCATTTCTTTGGCATCCAATTAAATACGGGGCTTACATTCTTTAATCTTAATCCATTAAAAAATGACTTCAAATCTTCAGTTGAAATGGTAAGCAGGAATTACAATTTACCTCTGCAAATACAACATTTGTATCCGACAAACATTTCATGGAGTGGAAATGTTTTTTGGTATTTTTCTCCTGAGTTCTGTTTAGTACTGGGACCTGAATATACTAGCACAAGAGCCTTTTCAATGTATGAAGACTATGCGGGTACTTTTGATTTGAAGTCCGAAATACACCAATATTATCTTTCTATTGGTGTTAGAAAACATTTTAATGATGTGAAAATAGTCCAACCTTTAATTGGAGTGAATTTCGGACTAGTCCAGTTTAATTTTATGAATACGATGGATCTAAATGTGAATAATGGGCAAATTAAGAACCATAATAGCTATGAATATTTAGATAACGGCTACTCAATTGAAATTTATACCGGACTGACTTACGATATAAAAATTGGAGTGGTTGAGCTTATTGCGTCCTACAGGTATGTAAAACTGGAAGAAATATTAATCGAACCTGATAATTTTAATATCAAACTTGGGATAAAAAGGGGGATATTCAAATAGAATAGTTGGTCCGTATCCAACGATTGTAACATGCATAATCTCCATCGTTTATACCTAACCACGAACGGTACTCTCTGTTTTGCGAATTGCACAAATCGTATTAACAGTTCGTGCAAATTCCCCGCAAAAGCGGGGCAATTCGTGTCCGGTTTATTCTTTCTATTTTTTACTTTCTACTTGCCACTCAATTCCGCTTAAACCACGCACATTTCTTCATTTTTAGCCCATATTTGCCCTTTCCCCCTACTTGATAATGCCTTCGGAACATGCGGGGCTTTCTTCGGAGGCTGCGAAAATGTCTTCTGAAGGCGCGGGGCTTCCTTCGGAGGTGACGAAACTATCTTCGGAACATGCGGGACTCTCTTCGGAGGCTGCGAAAATACCTTCGGAACATGCGGGGCTCTCTTCGGAGGCTGCGAAAATACCTTCGGAACATGCAGGACTTTCTTCGGAGGTTGCGAAAATGTCTTCGGAAGGCGCGGGACTTCCTTCGGAGGCCACAAAAGTATCTTCGGCAGGTGCAAAAAAGTTTTGTTCGTGTCTTGATGTCTCAGTGGCAAAACTTCCCCGCCACAAAGTCACCAAGACACGGATTTGTAGTTATGCGATTCAATATTTCAACGTACACTAAATATCCTTGCCATTCAGCGCAGAATATTTTTTCTAACTATCTAATTTACTTGCTATTTCCCTCTCCCCTCCGTAATTTTTTATCAAACAATAAAAATATAATTCAACATTAGTTTGGTGACATTTAAAACAAGTACTTGGTCAGTTATTCCTAATTCATAACCTGGTAAACCAGAACCAAAAAAATAATAATGAATAATGAACATGAAATCTAGAATATCGAAATGTAAAACTTCATCATTCGTTATTCGTTGTTCGATGTTCGGTATTTGATTTCAATAAAATATTCTTACCTGCCTGCGGCGGGCAGGCCCTTTTGCGTAGAATATTTTCCCTAACTATCTAATTATTCAGGTGCTATGGAAACAAAAAAGACAACTCTAGTTCGCGGACTCTCATTAACCGCCGCTACAATGCTCGTTGCCGGTTCTATGATCGGATCGGGAATATTTAGAAAGCCCGCAACTATGGCGGGACAACTTCACTCGCCGGAATTGTTAATTCTCGTTTGGGTTGTTGCCGGTCTTATTACTTTCATCGGCGCGTTGGTGAACGCTGAGATCGCGGGAATGATAGACGCTACCGGCGGACAATTCATGTACTTCAAAGAGATGTACGGAGACTTTACCGCTTACCTTTACGGCTGGTCAATCTTAGCGGTAATTCAAACCGGAAGCCAGGCTGCAATTGCTTATGTGTTTGCGGAATATCTCGGCTACTTCTTCAAATTCCCGGAGGCATCAAAATATCTGCAGGATATTTCCTTACACATGCCTTTTGTCGGAGGTATTCATCCCTTTGCAGATTTCGGAACAAAAGCGGTCGCAATACTTTGCATTTTATTTTTAACCGGAGTCAATTACATCGGCGTTGTTTTCGGCGGACTTGTACAAACTATAGTTACATTTATAAAAATCGCTTCTATTCTTTTACTTTCATTTGTACTCTTATTTTTTGGCAACGGTTCTACTGCAAACTTCTTTTATAATTTTCATCTTCCCGCGGAAACAAGTACAAATTTAATCGCGATGATTGGACTTGCGTTAGCCGGCGCATTTTGGGCTTACGACGGCTGGAACAACGTAACCTTTGTTGCCGGAGAAATAAAAGAACCGCAGCACAACGTTCCAAAAGCTTTGTTGTACGGAACGTTAATTGTAATGGCGGTTTATGTTTTAATTAATGTTGCATACCTTTATGTTTTACCGATTGAAGAAATGAAAAACTATCCTTTGGTAGCATCTGCCGCCGCTGAAAAAATATTCGGCAGTATGGGAGCTTCAATAATTGCAATTGCAGTTATTGTTTCTACTTTTGGCGCGGTCAGCGGTTCTATTCTTACTACAGCGCGTGTGCCGTTTGCAATGGCTCGTACAAAATTATTTTTTACTTCGCTTGGTAAAGTACATCCTAAATTTGCAACTCCGCATGTTTCACTTGTTGTACAGGGAGTTTGGTCAGCGGTGTTGGTTCTTTCCGGTTCGTTCGATACAATTACCGATTATGTTATCTTTGCCGCCTGGTTGTTCTATATGCTTGGCGCTATCGGTGTTTTTGTTCTCCGTAAAAAAATGACTGATGAGAAACGACCGTATAAAGTTTGGGGTTACCCTTACACACCGGCAATTTTTATTGTCTTTTCGTTTTTGTTTCTAATTAACTCGGTTGTGTCTGATACACAAAATGCCGCAATGGGACTCATCCTCATTTTGCTTGGACTCCCCGTTTATGTTTACAGTAAATATTTTCATCATCGTTTTCAGAAAAAATAAGTATGAATAAAAAAATAATCTTTATCGATGCGATGGCTTTGGCGTACAAAGCTTATTTCGCTTTTATAACAAGACCTTTGGTAACTAAGAAAGGTGAACCGACTTCGGCAGTATTCGGATTTATTACCCAAATAATAAAAATATTGGAAGACATAAAACCGGCTTATATGTTCGTCGGATTTGATTCAAAAGAAAAAACTTTCCGCCATGATAAGTTTGAAGCGTACAAAGCAACCCGCTCCGCAATGCCGGAAGATATGATCCCGCAGATAGGAAGAATAAAAGAAATAATTGAAGCGCTCAATATTCCGGTGTTCATTTTACCAGGCTATGAAGCCGATGATATTATCGGTACAGCGGTAAAGAAAGCGGAATCGCTCGGATACGATTCTTTTATGATCACTCCCGATAAAGATTACGTTCAACTTGTTACCGAAAACGTAAAACTTATTAAACCGGGAAAGTCGGGTGAAGAGATTGATGTTATTACAAAAGATAAAGTTCTTGAAACTCTTGGCTTTCAACCAACGCAGATGATCGATTACCTTTCACTTATCGGCGATTCGAGTGATAACATTCCCGGTGTAAAAGGCATTGGTCCCAAAGCAGCTCCTTTATTGATCGAGAAATATTCCACACTTGAGAACATTTACGAACATATCGACGAGGTCGAACCGGCTTCAGTAAAAACAAAACTTATTGCCGGTAAAGAGAATGCTTTCCTTTCAAAGGAACTCGCAACTATTATGACGGATGTTCCGATTGAAATTGATTTTAATAGAACGAAGATCGGCAAACCGGATAGTGAAAAAATAAAATCAATCTTTGAAGATCTTGAATTCAAAAACCTCTACATCCGTTTAAGAAAATTCTTTGGCGAAGAAGAAGTTGTTGAAGTAACTTCCGAAGTCGTGACAGTTCCCGAGAATAAAACTTTTTCAAGTTCGGAAAGCAAATACCTTTTAATTACTTCAGTTAAAGAAGCAAAAGCGTTAGCCGATGAACTTTCAAAACAATCTTTATTTGTATTTGATACCGAAACCGATTCGCTCGATTATTTTGAAGCGAAAGTAGCCGGAGTTTCGTTCTGTTATGAAAAAGGAAAAGCATTTTTTGTTGCACTTAATCCTTTCGTTCAATCGACATCGTTATTCGAGAGAAATTTGGACGATAGACTTTCGCAACATGATTTTGTGTCCATCTTTAAGTCTCTTTTTGAAAACAAAGAGATAAAAAAAGTCTGCCAGAATGGGAAATTCGACATCTCGATAATGCGTTCTCTCGGCATTTCCGTAAATGGTTTTTACTTTGATACCATGCTCGCAAGTTTCCTTCTCGATCCCGATCAGAAACACGGCATGGATGATCTTGCGCAAAAATATTTGCAGTACAAACCTATTCCCCTTTCCGAACTTATCGGCGCAAAGAAAGATGCAAAACAAATATTTGATGTAGAATTAAATAGATTAAGCGATTACTCTTCCGAAGATGCAGACATCACTTTTCAACTTTACGAAATATTGAAAGAAGAAATTGATAAAAACAATTTGCACAAATTAGCTTACGAAGTTGAATTCCCTCTTGCGGAAGTATTGGAAGAGATGGAACGTTCCGGCGTTTACATCGACAGAAAGATGCTTGGCGTCTTGAGTAAAGAGTTGGAAACTTCGATGAACGAATATTCCGAAAAAATATTTCGGTTAGCAGGTGAAACGTTCAACATCAATTCGCCGAAACAAATGCAGAAGATTTTATTTGAAAAACTTCAACTGCAATCATCGCGGAAAACTAAAACCGGTTTCTCTACTGATGCACAAACATTGGAATCTCTTCGCGGCGAACATGAAATTATTGAAAGCATTTTGGATTTCAGACAAGTTGCTAAATTAAAATCAACTTACGCTGATGCTCTTCCAAATCTGATTCATACAAAAACCGGACGTGTGCATACTTCGTTCAATCAAACCATTGCTTCAACCGGCAGACTTTCGAGCAACGATCCAAATTTGCAAAACATTCCCATCCGTACTGAACTTGGCAGAGAAATTCGGAAAGCATTTGTTGCGCGCGATAAGAACCATAACATCATTAGCTGCGACTACAGCCAAATTGAATTACGCATTATGGCAAGTATGTCAAACGATGATCGATTATTGGAAGCGTTTAAGCAAGGTGAAGATATTCATAGACGAACTGCTGCGCTGGTTTTCCAGATTCCACCGGAAGAAGTTACTCCCGATATGCGTAGAAAAGCAAAGGAAGTTAACTTCGGTATTCTTTACGGCATCGGAGTCTTCGGATTAAAAACCCGTCTGAAGATTTCACAACAGCATGCAAAGGAAATTATCGATACTTATTTCAGTACTTTCAAAAATGTTAAAGCGTTTATGGATGCCTCAATTCAGTCGGCACGAGAAAAAGGATATGCTGAAACGTTGCTCGGCAGAAGACGCTTTCTGAAAAATATAAACAGTAAGAATTTTTCACTTCGCAATTTTGAAGAACGAGTTGCAATCAACATGCCGATACAAGGGACAGCCGCCGATATGATAAAACTTGCAATGATAAATATTCATAATGAACTTGCTAAAAGAAAGTTCGATACCAAAATGATTCTACAAGTGCACGATGAGTTGGTTTTTGATGCGTTGAAAAGTGAGACCGATGAAGTTGTTCCGCTTGTTAAAGAATTGATGGAAAATGCCCTACCTTTGAACGTTCCGATACTTGTTGAGACCGGAATTGGAGATAATTGGATTGAGGCACACTAAAGGATGCCAAACTTCCGAGGTTTTGATCCAGATATAACTTTCAAACCTCGGAGGTTTCTACCAAGTTGAGAAATATTTTTGTACTTCTTCCGCGGCAGTAACCCCACTCTTAATAGCCCCTTCAATTGTTGCGGGTAAACCGGTGTTTGTCCAATCTCCCGCAAGAAATACATTTTCTAAATTCGTCTTAACGGAGGGACGCTTCAACAAGTTTTCTTTATTTGGAATGAAAGTAGCCCGTTTTTCTTTTATGATTTTATAATCGGAAATATCTTCTTTTTTTATGTCCAAATATTTCTGCAATTCTTCACTTACGATTGAAAATAATTCTTCTTGTGATTTTTCGATAAACTCATCTGCACTGCTTGTAACAGTTGTAATATAATTTCCGTGATTGAATACCCAATGAATCGGTGAGTTTAGCAAAGCATAAAAAGGTTTTTTCATCTTGTTTTCTTTTAACCATAAATGCAAAGTCAGTATTGAGGAAGTACTTAAATCTAAGCCCCCTTCTTTTCCCCCAAAGGGGGAATCATTATACCCTTCCCTTTGGGAAGGGCTAGGGATGGGCTTTTTTTCTATAATTTTACTTATAGCGTAAGAAGGTATCGCAAAAATGATCGCATCAAAATCATTTATAATTCCCTTATCAGTTCCAACCGCAATTGCTTTATTTTGAGCAATAGAGATTTCGAGAAGTTTTTCAGAATGAGATAATTCATTTTTGCTACTTTGAAGGAAATTAAGCGCAGGTTCAACAAACGCTTTTGATAAGCCGACTTTCGGAATGATCATTGCCGACGCATCGCTTCCCTTCAAGAAAATTACTTTCAGAATATCAATAAACATTTTTGCGGAAGCATCCTTTAAGTGACTATTCAAAGCTCCAACGCCAATTACTTCCCAAAATGCTTTTATACTTCTTTCATTCTGTCCGTTCTTCTTCAGCCAATCAAGAACGGAAACGTCGGAATATTTATTTGAATCGGTAAATAGAAGTGTTGAAATAAGTGTTTTAATTTTTATTTTATCTAAGAGAGACAATGCGCGGTAACTCAGAAGTCCGGCAAGCAATCCGAAGGGATAAGGTAGTTTTATAGCTTTAAGATGAAATTCCTTTTTGTGTTGATCAACAAAATTTATTTCCAATCTCTTTTGGAAATAAAATTGATCTTCTGCACCAAGAAGTTTAATAAATTTTATTGTTTCATAATAACAACCAAGCAAAAGATGCTGCCCGTTATCGATCTCGTCACCACTTTTGTCATCGAGAAAAGAATATGCTCTTCCACCAAATTTTGGTGATGCTTCAATTAGATGAACTTGAATATTTTTAGATGCGAGGAAAACTGCGGCGGATAAACCGGCTAAGCCACCCCCAACGATGAGACATTTTTTCATTTATAAACTAATTTATATTTTGCCCAAACTCCAAGTGAAATACCAACTTTTTCAAAAGTGCTTACTTTAATATTTTGATTGAACACATCATACTTTGCATGAATGATTCTCTCCAACATCCGGTAATAAATATGCTGCATTGCACGCGCAGCAAACATTGAGGCTTTGTCGTCAAGATCCAAATTATCCGTTGCCGTTTGAAAATATTCATTTGCTCTATTGGCTTCAAATTCCATTAAAGAAATAAAGTGTAAGTTATATTTTTTGTTTAGTAAATCACTCTCACTATAATGGAATTTCCTCAATTCATCTTGTGGAAGATAGATACGGTTTTCTTTCGCATCTTTATTTACATCGCGTAAAATATTTGTAAGCTGCAACGCAATCCCCAGGTTTTCAGCAAAAGATAAAGCCGATTTATTTTTATACCCAAATATTTCAATACACATCAGTCCAACTGTTGAAGCAACTCTATAACAGTAAAGACGCAAGTCTTCAAAAGTCTCATACCGTTTTTTCTGTAAGTCCATCTCCATTCCTTTGATAAGCTCAAAGAAATGTTCAATGGGAATGTGAAATTGAGAAATTGTTCCGGCAAGTTTGTTTAGTAATTGAAGTTCGGAATTTCCTTTAAATGCTTTTTCAAATTCAATGCGCCATCTAACTAATTTTTGATATTTGATTTCGTCGTTGTCCTGCCCTTCATCAACAATATCATCGGTCTTACGGCAAAAAGCGTAAATATTATTCATCGCCTCCCGCTGACTTGCAGGAAGTAGATTAAAAGCATAATAAAAACTGCTTTTACTTTTTTTTGCGATTTGTTTAGCTGAATCGTTTTGCATAACTGTATGCTTTAATCAATAGCGATATTAGTTCATATTTTTTTAACGAAGGTCTCTCTTTAAGAACATTGTATTTTGCTGCTTCTATTTTCTCCAATATTTTTCTGCCGCCAAGGATCGTCCATGCAATTTCAATTTTCAATTTTTTTGGCAAATACTTAAGCAGTTCTTCACCTTCGGAAAATAATTTTTTTGTTCTTTCAATTTGATACTTCATTACTTCACAAAATTTATTTCGAAGTACCGGATCGGTAAAATTATTTTCGTTCAGACCGAACTTTGCCAAATCATTTACTGGAATATAATTTCTTCCCTTTTTAATGTCAAATTTGAAATCCTGGTAAAAGTTGGTTAATTGGAGAGCGGTACAAATTTTATCGGATAGTGCGTAAGCTTGCCGATCACGAATATCGTGAAGTTCAAGTATAAGTCTACCGATAGGATTAGCAGAGTTAGCACAGTACTCAAGAACATTTTCGAACTCCCGAAAATTCTTAAATAAGATATCGGATCGAAAAGCTTTCAGTAATTTGAAAAAAAGTATTTGTGAAAGATTTCTCTCCTTGATCGTTTCTGAAAGTGCATAATCAAATTTATCGGCAAAAATTCCAGTTAATAAATTTTGTAATCTTATTTAAAACCTTGCAAGTTGTTCCAACCTTTTTTCAACCGACAAATCTCCTTCATCGGCAATATCATCTGCTGTACGTGCAAACCAATAAATTAGAGCAATGTCTTTTCGTAATTTTTTCGGAATCAGAAATGAAACTACGGGAAAATTCTCGTAGTGCTTCCTGGCAAACTGAATTGCCTCTTGATAGGCTAACTGAAGTGTATTTGAGTTGATTTTCATAGAAACTTTGTGCCCGAAAGGGGACTCGAACCCCTACGGAGGATCTCCACTAGACCCTGAACCTAGCGCGTCTACCAATTCCGCCATTCGGGCAAATAATTACCATCGAAAAATTAAGAATAACTATCGTCTTTTCAAACTTTTTACCAGCCGGAACCGGATTCTTTTTCCTGTAGAGGAACTGTAGAGCCTCCGTGGAGGTTACAACTCTGCGGCTTGTGCAAAATATTTATTAAATCGGAAACTTTGTTGGGACAATTCTCATTTGCTAAACGAGCATCTCCCCTATCAATCGTTTCTTTACAGAACTGGGCATACTCAATTCCTTCCGGTAAAGTAAAATACTCTAACGGCAGGTTTAATTGTTTATAAGTTTCAGCCATAAATTTTGCCCAAATTGGCATAGAAGCTCTAGCGCCTTGACCATACCATCCGTTGAATTTCACACGTCTATCATCAAATCCTGTCCATACCCCACCAACTAATTGAGGAGTAAATCCGATAAACCATGCGTCGGCGAAATCTTGAGTTGTACCGGTTTTACCCGCTGCCGGTCTTGAAAAATATTGTCGAACTCTTGCACCGGTTCCGTAATTTAAAACATCTTCCATCATACTTGAAACAATTGCAGCCGTTTGCGGTGAGATCGCTTCTCTATACTCCGGTTTAAATTCATCAATTAAAATTCCGTTTTTGTCTTCAATCTTTAAAATTGAAATTGGAGAGATGTACACGCCTTTGTTTGCAATGGTTGCAAAAGCAGAAGTTAATTCGAGAGGAGTTACTTCTACCGTTCCCAATGCAATTGAAGGGAATGCCGCAAGCGAGGAATTAATTCCCATTTTATGTGCATACTTAACTACCAGGTTTGGAGGTGCAATATCAGAAATGGTTAATCTTCCGGCAATCACATTCACAGAATTTGCCAACGCCTGCCGCAGCGTTAAATAACCGCCGTAATCATTATCGCTGTTGTCTGGAGACCAGCCGTTAAAGTCGAATTTTTCGTTCAATAATGAAAACGCGGGATAATACCCATTATCAATTGCAGTTGTGTAAACCAGCGGTTTAAATGATGAGCCGGGCTGCCGTCTAATTTGCGTTACATGATTTAATCCGTATTGAAAATCTTGGTCAGCCCCGCCAACCAACGCTCTTATCTCTCCGGTTTTTGCATCAAGTACAACAAAACCGGATTGAATCGTGCTTTCAAGAACTTTAACCGAATCTATGAAAGCCGGATCATTAACAAGCTGATTATAAACCGCTTGTTTTTGAATCTGCGATACAGCTTCTTTATAAGCAACTGTATTTTTGATAGCGCGATCAATCATAGGTCTTAAAATTGATTTGTTGTTATCCCATTTCCAGTTTTTATAAAATAACTCCTGGTATTCCCTCAAATGTTCAGCAACAACTTTGTTAGCAATTTTCTGCATCGACATATTTATAGTAGTATAAATATTTAATCCGTCTCTAAAGAGATCATACCCATATTTATCAGCCATAGCAATCATCTGTTGGCGAACGTATTCCATAAAATGAGGAGCCTCACCTCTCATTTTCACTTTCTTTCCCTTGGCTAAAACGATCGGCTCAAGTTTATACCTTTCATACTCACTTTCGGATAAATACCCGGCGACCACCATATTGTTCATAACTAAATTTCTTCGAGCAATCGCCCGTTCCATCCTTCTTTCCGGATCATAATTTACTGAGGATTTTAGAAGAGCGATGAGTAAAGCTGATTCTGGCACTGTTAATTCTTTAGCTCTTTTCCCAAAATAAATATTTGCAGCAGTTTCTACACCGAATGCGCTTTTACCGAAATAGGAAACGTTTAAATAGAGTTCGAGGATTTCTTTCTTGGTGAAGTTTCTTTCTATTTGAACGGATGAGAGCCACTCTCTTATCTTTCTTGCAACTGTTTCAACCGGATTTTCATTTACCACTTTCAAACTATATAAATTTTTTGCGAGCTGCTGGGTAATAGTGCTCGCTCCTTCACGAGAAAAGGTAAAAAGATTTTTCGTCATCGCTTTGCTAAAACGGACGAGATCCACTCCCCAGTGACTGTAAAAATTTCTATCTTCGGTCGCTATCAAAGCATTAATTAGATGAGCGGGAATACTGTCAATATTCGTTTCAATTCTATTTTCAATATAAAATTGTCCCAGAATTTCACCATCAACCGTCCAAACTTTGCTCGCTAATTGCGGGCGCGGATTCTCTAATTCCTCAAGAGACGGGAGCCCCCAGAAAACGTAAACAATAAATCCGACAATACACAATGCAAGGATTGAGAAGAGATACTTAAACTTTTTAATTAATAACAAATGTTTATTTGGAATTTTGTTTTTTTTTGATTTATCCATTCTCTTGCCAGTCGATTATCTGAAAATTATCATTCTGGAATTTTCCATAACATGGTTGATCTAACCAGGTTCCCAAATTAATATAATATCCGCCGTTAACCTTTTCGAATTGTCTTTTGTGCGAATGTCCGAAGATAACATAATCATAATGATGATTTAGCTTATCTTTTGCTGCTTCAAACATTCCGTCAATTTCGCCATAATTTTTTTTTGCCGTATAGTCTCTGCTTGTTTTACTCGTTTTACTGGCAAGACCAATTCCAAAATCGGGATGCACCAACGAATACATTTTTTGCAATATTTTATTCCGTAAAACTTTTTTTAGAATAAGATAGCCAACATCGTTTTTAACTAAACCGTCACCGTGAGCTAAATAAAACTTCTTCCCTTCCAATTCAACCGAGATACCATCGTGATAAAGGTGAGCGCCAATTTCCTTTTGAAAAAAATCACGGTGAAGAAAATCGTGGTTGCCGATAAAGTAGTGAAGTTCAACTCCATTTTCACATAAATCTTGCAAAGCGGTCAGTGTTCTAAAAAAACCTTTTTGATAAACTCGTTTATACTCAAACCAGTAGTCGAACAAATCACCTATGATATAGAGAGCTCCGGCGTTATCTTTAGCGTACTGTAAAAATGAGACTAAAAGTCGTTCTCTCTTTTTTTCAAGATCGGGAGCTAAAAGTCCTAAATGAATATCAGAAATAAAAAAAATGGGTTTAGGCATTATTTCTCATACGTGTTAAAATCATTAAACTCCACAAGAAGCCATCCTTGAGGATCGATCGAAATTGAATTCATTTTCTTTTTTAACTTGATCGTCGTTTCGAAATCCGTTTCATCAACTATAATGCGCTCCGAATAATCATCTTCCGGATTATCAAATAAAAATTTCACCTCTATGGGAAAGTGATATTCGGTTTCACCTTTTTGGGTTTGTTTTAAATTCAAAACAAGATAATAGGTCGAGTCATCGTCTTGTTTAACTTTCCAGCGGTAATTAACAATCGGAATATTCTCTCCAACGTAAACCCACTGATTAAAAAACTCTGTCAAATCCTTTTTTGTAACTTCTTCACAAACTTTTCTAAAATCTTCGGACGAAGCATTTTTAAATTGGTATAAATCAAAATATTGATGAAGGATTGAAAAGAAGTTTTCATCTCCCACTTCCCAACGTAACATGTGAAGAACCCAAGCTCCTTTTCTATAAACTTTGGAACTGAATAAATTTCTTCCAGGATTGTAAAGCGGACCTTCAAATTCAGTACTGAAATTCTTACTCATATTTGAAAATAAAGCATCTTTCCCGAAAACGATTTCATCATATAGCGCTTCAGAATAAGTTGCAAATCCTTCGTTGAGCCAAATATCTTTCCAGGTTTTCGGAGATACACAATTGCCCCACCATTGATGAGCCGCTTCGTGCACATAAATATCGGAAAACATTTTAGCGCCGGTAACAAAATTACTACCGATGCCGGTGATAGTAGCGTTCTCCATAGCTCCGCTCTGCCAGAGAAATTCCGCCACTCCATATTTTTCTTTTACAAAAGGATATTCACCAAACAACTGTGATAAAACTTTTAAGATTTGAGGCTGTTCATCAAAATCAATTTTGGCATTCTCTAAGTGCTCCGGAAGTGCATAATACTGAATTGGAACCGAATCACCCAAAGCCGTAACATATTTGCTTGTAAAAGTTTTATAACTTGATGAATAGATCGCCATAGTATAAGTCGGTAACTCATACGTCGTTCTCCAATGATAAGTTGCTCTTCCACTTGTATCGAATTTTTCAATCAGTACTCCATTCGACACCGATATTTCAGAAGATGCATTTGTAATGTACATATCGTATGCAGCTTTATCTGTCAGCAAATCGTTGCAAGGAAACCAGGTTGAAGCATATGTAGGTTCGCTTATATTGTAGATCAATGATTTTCCGTTAATTTCTCCGAATACAAATGATGATAAACCTAAATTTTTTGGTTTTCCTTCGTAAATAATCTCAACGTAATTGGTATCGTTAATAATTTTCGGATCAATTTTAAGCGTTGTTTTGTAGTTTGAATAATTTGTGGCTAACCCGTTCCACAACACCTTGTGGATGCGCATATTATCATAAAAATTTATACTGAAAATCTTTTGGAGCGAATCGGTAAAAACAAATTGAAGCGTGACATCTCCTTTTAACCGTTTCTGCTCAGGGAATAAATCAAGTTTAACAGAATAATGAATCACATCAATCAGCTTTTGTTCGGGAGAATTGTAGTCGTCCTCATCATCAAAATAATAATTGATTCCGTAAGAATTTAAACTGCTAATTTTTGACGTAAACAAGCTGCCAAAAACAACAAATGTACTCACGAAGAAAAAAAGTGAGAAATAAATAATATTTTTTTTCATAAACGCCATTGGGAAATCATTTAACTGTCAAATGCAATTTAAGATTTTTTTGATTGTTCTGAAAAGGGAAATAAAAAAGCCGTCCAACCTTAGTTGAGACGGCTTAGAGGAAAAACCGCGAGGTCGGTTTATTTCATTAAAATGAATTTCTTAATCTGATTGAAATTACCCGCAGAGATTTTGTAGAAATACATTCCGCTGGACAATCTATCGGCATCAAAACGGATGCTGTATCTTCCCGCATTCTTGTACTCATTTACCATCGAGGCAACTTGCTTGCCAAGAACATCATAGATTGTTAAACTAACAAATTCCGAATTAGGAAGATCGAACGAAATTGTGGTTGATGGATTGAACGGATTTGGGTAATTTTGATAGAGATTGAACTCTGTTGGAATTCCCGTTCCGTCCGCAACATCGGTTATCATTAAAACAGCTTCATTAGTAGTGCCGCTTTCGTTACCTGAATAATCTATAGCAGTAATTTTGTAGTAGTAGGTATTTCCGTTTTCGACCGTTGCATCAATAAATGCATTATCGGCTACTCTTGTTATCCTATTATCACTCGAGATCGTGAAATTTGGAAGAGTACTTCTGTAAACTGCATAATACTGAAGGTCGGGATCAACATTCTTTTCCCAATTAAGTGCTGCGTTGCTCCCTTGTAATGCAACAGCAAAACTTGTCGGCACTCTTGGGGCAAGATTATCTAACGAATATCCGCTGGCAGGATCGGATGCAGCAATTAATATAGGATTCATTCCATGTGCAATCACCTTAAATGTGGAGAGGAATAATCCTTCAGTTTTTGTCGAATCGAATATTGTTACTGCAATTGCAGAATAGTCCACTTGAGAAATTGCTGGAACTTCAACTGCAAATGTCCATAAATCTTTATCTAATCTCCAGATACTGTATTTAGCAATCGGATTATTCTTCAAGCCGTCATTTTTCGAGGCGCTCCATGTTACAAAAACATGTCTTCCGTTATCGTTCGGTACATCAAATATTTTTGTGATGACAGGTTTATCAAGAAGTGAATCATTTACAAAAGTTTTTGTAATTAATAATTGAAGGATATTACTGTCGCCACTTAGATTAAGTGATTGATCAAACGCTTTTAGTTTGAAGAAATAATTTGTCGGGGCATCATTAATCAATGGAAGCCCGGTAACAAGATAGTTATTCCTATCAAGCACTAACAAAGGAGAATTTCCCTGGTTAGCGCCTATGCCATTCCAGATTGTGGAATCGAGAGAATAGAATAACTGGTAACCGCCGAAATCAGGTTCTATATTTTTAGTCCAGGTGAAAGTGGCAGAAGCATTTCCAATCGAATTTCCTGCAAAATTCTTCGGTGCAGCCGGTGGTACATTATCGGGTACCATTATCGCACGATAAACGAATTTTGTATCGGCATTGTCGGCTGTTATAGTGGCGGTAAAGACGTTAAATCCGGTTGAATCTGGATTTGCGCGGACGAAAAATGTTGCTGATGCTGAACCCTTTGCTGGAATATTTCCGAGCTGTACGACCATCAGACCGTTTTCCAAACTTAATCCATTTTTCAAATCCAAAGTTACAGCAACATTGGAGGCAGAAACACTTCCGGTATTAAAAATGTCGTATCTAACATAAAAAGGATTTGGGAAAAGATTACCATTCTCTACCGTAAGCGCTGAGGGAGCTGTTACATTAACCGCTAATGGCGGAAGCAGATCTTTGTTCGAGCGTAAAAATCGTTGTGCTCTATTATTTGATTTATTTGATTCAACTACATAATTATTCGGATCAATTTTAATTACGAGACTGTGAAATTCAGGTCTAATTGGAATGATATAATCGAAAACAAAGAGTCCGGTTTCGCCTGCTTTAATTAAAGGCAAAACATCATTGGCGATCGGTACAGCATTACCAGCATCCGGATCACCGTCGTAACCAACTACCGGAATGTTCATTGCATCAACTGCACTTGTGTTATGAATTGTAACATGCACGGTAATTTTATCACCGGGAACGTAAAGGCTGTCCGGGATTGAGAAATGAATATCATCAACTGAAAGCGTTAAATCCGGAAGTTTAGCTGCATAGCTTAGCGGCATAAAATCAGCTCCCGCTCCACCATTACTTTGCAGAACTGAGACGTTACCGCTTCCTTCGATTTTGTAAACATAGTTTCCATAATCGGAAGAGAAATTATATACCTCACCGTAATTCAAGGTACTGTTATAGATTTCTGTTGCCGAAGGATAAGGATATTCTGTGTTCAGCCCAAGGCGGGTGATCTTAACAGTATTCTGGTTATCAAATGAAAAAACATGGATCTTACTTGCTATTGTTGGTACAAAAAATAACTTTCCTGCACCGGTCCCGGTTTCATCAATAGCGCGGGTCATGTAGTAATAACTTCCCGACCACCCGGCGTATGGAATGTTTGCTGTTGTCAACGGACCTTGTGAGGTAACTGCCCAATAAGTGGGCGCATAGATTCCCTTCGTGTAGACTTGCCCTCTCATAAGTGTTGCAGTATCAATTACACTTCCATCATCAATATTTTTAATCGTGAAAAAATTATTGTCTGCATAGGACGTAACAGTTATGCTATTCGTCCAACCACCTTCATAAGCAGAATAGCCATAAAATTCCGTTCCGGTGAAAGTACCGTTGGCAGAAGGGACATAATAATCCTGATCGGTATACGATAAAGCGGAAATTGGTTTCGTGCCGTTTACTTGTAAAGCAGTGCTATAAATGGATGAGAGTAGTCCAGCCTGACGAAAAGAGAAATATTTCCCTTTATCTATAGTTCCGGCATAGATGATGTCGTTCGTTTTCAAGTTCTTAACTGTAAACCCGGTATTATCTTCATATCCAAAAATTACGAACTCATCTTGACTTGCGTTAAACTGCCGCATCATCCAGGTGTTTAATTTAAGCGAAACTCCTTTACCCGCTTCATCCACTGCAAAATAGCCGTTCACATAATTATTGATAGCATCACCAACAAGAATAGTGAATGATTTATTTGCAACGATTCTATAAATACCACTACCGGGACTGACGTTATAAATAGTATCGGCTACAAGTGTTTGTTCAGCAGTCAAAGATCCTGACTGATTATAAATTTTTACTTGTGTATCATTGAAATATGAAAACACCACCAAGTCTCCAAAGGTGTAAACTGTTGTTTCAAACGAATCAGCAGAAACTTGTTGAGCGAATGAAAATGTAGAATTCTGTTTTTCCGTACTCAATGCTGACTGAGGTTTGAAGTTTGGTGGAGCTCCAGCAAAAGGTTGTGTTTTCTGCTGAGCCAAAATATTGAAGCAGAGAACAAAGAAAACAAACAAAGTTGAAAGTACTTTAATTTTCATAGAGCCTCCGAAAGAAAAATTATTAAATAGTTAAATAAGCGGTGGAAACATGGAAAATTACTTTGTGATTGTCAATGATAATTTTTTATCAATAATGCGGATGTGATGCTAAGCAATCGGTGTAGAAAGATGGGAAATACTATACTTTTGTTTTTTTTAGAAGATAAATCCGTAACCTAAAATTAGTAAAGCTGCAAGTATAAAGAATCCAAAACCTAGGGTTGTGTATCGAGCCATCAATTTGGTTCCAAGGATAATTGCAATTATTCCTTTAAAAAGAAGATTCGCAAACAACGCAATAATAATTGAATTGAGAGCAACAGCAGGTTGGACACTATTTTTAACTGATAGCTGCGCCATCGTCAAAGTGATCGCATCGATGTTAGTTAAGCCTGAGATAAAACTAACGAAGTACGTTCCTCTATCTCCAAAATTTATTTGAGCGAGTTTAGAAAAAAGAAGGATCGCTCCAAATATTAACCCGAAGTAAAGAGCGGATTTTAGCTCAAAAGGATTTTTTAGATCAATTCCTGTTAATTCAATGGTATTAATCTTTTTCCACATCACTAAACTTAATACAATACCAACGACCATAAAAATTACAATTGGAATAACCGCCAACTTCGCAAGTTCTACATTAACAACAGCAATTTCTAAAAGAACTTTTGGGAACACCATCGTGGTTGCAATTAAAATTCCTACACCAAAATTGGAAGAGAGGGCGTCATTCTCTTTACTTTTTTTTGCAAATGAAAATGTTAAGGCTGTACTTGAAACCAAACCGCCAAAAATGGAAGTGACTGATATTCCCTTTTTATATCCGACGTATTTAGTTAAAACATATCCGAGAAAACTTATCAGTGCGATAAAAATTACCATCATCCATATCAATCTAAGATTGATTACGTTGTTCGGACCAAATGAGCGTTCCGGTAGAAGTGGGAAAATAATAATCGTTACGATCGAAAGTTTTAACACAGCAAAAATATCTTCGCCTGTTACGTTTTCCACAAATTGATGAAGCTGAATTTTCAATGACAGAAATACAGCCATAATTACCGCTACAATTGCGGCTATGAGAATGAAATTCCAGTAGATCATTGAACCGAGCACAAAAACCATTAGCGCGGAAAGTTCTGTAGTTATGCCGATCCTGCCGCCTCGTGCGGTATTGTAATAAGAAAGTCCCACAAGAATTATGACTGATGCAACGAATACAAAATAGTAAGTTATGTTAATGTAAGAAGCCAGCATTGCGGAAATAAATCCGTACATTGCTATAAGTGGGAACGTCCGGATACCGGCAAATGATTTTGCCCCCGGAGTTCTCGAATGTTCCCGCTCCAATCCTATCAACGCGCCGATCAATATCGCAATTCCCAATTTCTGGATTAAGATAAAAAGTTCATCATACGTAAACTGCGTTTGCATTTGTTTAATAATATCCGGAAGTAATTTTAGACTATCGACCATATCAACTCACGTAAATTGTTTTTATGTTCACAAATTCTCTTATTCCGAAAAGCCCGAGTTCTCTGCCGTAACCGGATTGATTTATTCCTCCAAACGGTAATCGCGGATCAGACTTTACGAATGAGTTTACAAAACAAGAACCTGCTAATAATTTTTCTTTAGCAATGCGCTCCCCTTTTTCAAGATCTTTGGTAAACACTGCTGCGCCTAATCCAAAAACGGTTTTGTTAGCTAACCGAATCGCATCTTCTTCATTGTTCGCTTTTATTAAAGGAGCCACCGGTCCAAATATCTCCTCTGTGAAAGCGATATTATGTTCATCAACATCAGTAAGAACAGTTGGCGGATAGAATGCACCTTTTCCTTCCGGAAGAAAACCGCCAAGAAGAATTTGTGCACCTTGCGCTGCACTTTTATCCACTTGTGTCTGCAATTCATCCCGCAAATCTATTCTCGCTTGTGGTCCAATATGGTTTGATTCATCAAATGGATTTCCCATTTTTTTTGATTTCATCTCTTCAACAAAGAGGTCTTTAAATTGCTCATAAACTTCTTCCACGATAATAAATCTTTTTGCCGCAATACAACTTTGACCACCGTTTATCAGTCTTGAAGCAACACAAGTTTTAGCAGCGAGTTCTAAATCGGCATCTTGAAGAATAACGTAAGGATCACTGCCGCCAAGTTCGAGCACTGATTTTTTTAAAACATTTCCGGCAATCGATGCAACCGACTTCCCCGCGGGAGTACTGCCGGTAATGGTAACAGCTTTCACTAACGGATGCTCGATTACCTGTTTTACTTTTGATGACGAAATCAGCAAAGTATGGAAAAGATGTTGTTCAAATCCGGCATCGTGAAATATTTTTTCAATCGCTAAAGCCGTGCCCGAAACGTTGGAGGAATGTTTTAACAGGCAAACATTTCCCGCAAGTAAATTAGGAACCGCGAAACGAAAGACTTGCCAGAATGGGAAATTCCACGGCATTACTGCAAGGATAATACCCAATGGTTGGAATGACACAAAACTCTTTCTTGCGTCGGTTGGAATTATTTCATCAGCTAAAAAATGTTCGGCATTTTCACAATAATAATTGCAGAGCCAAATACATTTGTCTATTTCTGCTCTTGATTGAACGATCGGCTTTCCCATTTCGAGTGTCATCAATTTAGAAAATTCTTCTTTTCGTTTTTCTAAAACCGAAGCGACCTGAAGCATCAATTGAGTTCTTTGCGAAAGAGGTGTATTTCTATACCGAAGAAATGCTATCTCTGCATTTTCTATTAGATTAATTATTTTGTTCTCAGAATATTCTTCGTATTCTGCAAGCGGTTCTTCTGTGGTTGGATCAATTGAATAGATCATTATAAATTATATCCAATTAGCGTTAATTAAGTTGCACCAAATTAATTTTCTTTTTTCTTAATTACAACTACTGTTTTATCGTCGTTGTATTCTCCTCCTTCGGAATATTTCACCACTGCTTCTATGAGTAATGCTGCAATTTCTTTAGAAGAACGATTCACATTTTCAATTAAAATTGTTTCAATTTTCTTTTCACCGAATGCTTCGAACTTTTTATCAGCCGAATCAATCATACCGTCACTGTAAATTAAAAGAACGTCCCCTTTCTCAAACATGATGCTATCAACAGTGTAATTGGCTTTTGGAGCCGGTCCTAAAACCGGTCCGGTAGGATTGAGATAATATATTTTTTTTTCTTTTCTTTTATAAAAGAATGGAGGATTATGCCCTGCATTTGAATAAAGGAATAACCCGGATTTATCATTCGACAACTCACCATAAAAGAAAGAACTGAATTTATCATCACTGAATATTTTATTTACAAGTGTGTTTATTCTTCGCATCAATGTCACAATTTTTATTTCGAACGTCATCGCCATACGGATTGCGCCGGAAATGTACATTGCTTCGGCAGAAGCTGCAATCCCTTTGCTTGCTGCATCTCCCAGTACGATGCCTAAGCGGTCTTTATCATCACCAATTTCAAGGTAATCGAAAAAATCGCCGCCGACAATTTCCGCCGGATAAGTAATTCCGTAAAGATCATAATCAAAGAATGGATATTCATGCTGCGGAAGAATTGATTTTTGTAATTGCCTGGCTTTATCAATATCGGCTTTGAGTGAACGCTCACTTTTGGAGGAACGCCACTGTTTCAATTTTGCGGTAACGACCGTAACAATAATGTTAAGCGAATATTTGTATTCCGAACTTGTGTTGGGACTGTTAAACGCGATAAGATATTCGTAATATTTTTTCCCGTTCAGTTTAATTTTGTTACCGACACCTGAAGCATAATATCGAGAGATTCCCTTCTTTTTCAGAAAATCGTTCGTCTCAGAGCGAAGAACCGTTCTTTCTTTTTCTAAATTATCGAATAAAGGATAGTCGCTTATTGAAAGAATAAAATCACTACTGATCTTAGATTTTTTCGCGGTTTGATAAATAATTTCGTACCCTTGTTTGTCGATCGAGAATTGCCAAATTCTTCCTCCAAGAATTTGAATATCTTGCTGCTTTACAAGTTCCTGAACAACAGCAACAAGCATGTCAATTTCCCCTGCAAAGAACTTTGAAGTAATTGTTTCAATGGTTTGATGGAGATCCCGGTAATACATAAGTTCTCAGTTTATTGATGTGAACGACACTCTACACTTTAAGTAACGCCTGGTTGTGCCAGTAAGTTCAACTTTACTTCGTATAAAAATCAATCATTTGTTTAATTGCTTTTTTACAAACCGGACAGAAATTGTTTATCGAAGCCGATTTCATGGAACAATCATAACTTGGGCGAAAAATACCGGTCGGCATATAACCGCCTCCCTCAAATAATCCAACTTTGTTTAGGTACTGTGGATCATTCGGAGTAGGAATTGGAATATCCTTATTAATCATATCTTTCCATTTCGCATCGAAGTTGACTCTCGTGGTAAGATTAGCTTCAAGCGGTTCAACATCAGTTGGATAAAAATCTAAGTAAGCAGTTGAACTCGTATAATATTCATCACCTAAAAATGCAAACCCGTGACCGAACTCGTGAACAAAAATATATTCACTCCTCTCATTATCCGCAACACATACTGAATAATGGTTATAAATTGATCCGCCGCCATACTTTGAAGAATTCACCAAAATATAAATTTGATCGTAAGGAGCATTCGCAGCGTAATCGCGGACGGCTTTATAATCCGAGGTCATACAATACCTATCTTCATCGAAGGTAAAAAATGTAGTATTTACATTTGTCCGTTTCCAAATATTCTTGCCGGGAATGTCTGTTCCGCTTTCTAGAGAAGGAGCTTCAATTCCCCAAATATTAAAACTTTCTTTATTCTCTTTGTACGGAGAAGCATTAAATAAATATTGTGCGAACTTATTGCAATCATTCTTGAATTTTTCCATTTCATCTTTGGTGTAACCATCGGGAATGATCACAATATCAACTTTTGCTGCCGGTTCACCTGAGTAGTGAACTTTAAAGTTTGGATATTCATTTCGACGATCTTTTGCGATGAAATAATTTTTCGGACTGATCGTTAAAACAAATTTCTTGAGCAGTTCGTTTTTTCTGTCTCTTGAATATAATGTAACAACCACCGTTTGTTTTGGGAATGGGAAAACAACCGATTCATTAAAACTTTTTTTATATTTTGTAGCTTCCTCAGTTGTTTGCCATTCAGAGAAAAGAGTTGAATAGTATTTTGAATAAATTATTGTTCCGGTTGCAGAATCCGCGACTTCCATTTTATATTTACCATAGTTGAAGGCATCAAGTAAATCTGTTTTGGAGCCGCCCCAATACGGTTCTTCCCGTAATTCATCAAACGAATATTCATCACTCGTTTTATCGCCGGTATGAAAATAATCGATCCTCAAAGTCTTATTTTCAAAATAAGTATCATATTTTATCTGTCCGTTTAGGGAGACGATTAAACTGAAGAACATAACAAAATATTTCATGTTAACTCTCATTATTTTTTTGTAAATGAACATCCATTTGTGGAAAAGGTATTTCTATTTTTTCTTTTCTAAATTCAATTAAAATTGCTTCTCTAAGATCACTTCCGAGTTTCGCATTATTTTGATACTGTTCCGTATAAACCGTTAGACGATAATTTATGCCGGAATCGCCTAACTTTATTAAAAAAGTATCGGGCGCAGGAGTCTTTGATACTAAAGGATTATTTTCCGCAACCGTCATCAATATCTTTTTCGCTTTGTCTATATCACTATTATATGAAATCATAACTTCTACAACTACACGCGAAAGTGCAGAAGGATAAGTTAAGTTAACGATCCGCGATTTAACAATGTCATTGTTCGGAACAATTAAAATATTGTTATCAAAATCCAAAACCTTTGTGCTTCTTATTCCAATTTCAACAACGTCACCTATTAAGTCCGGATTAACTTTTATTCTATCACCAATCCGGAATGGTCTATCGGTCATAATAATAAAGCCAGAAATCATATTTGAAATAGTTTCTTGCGCTGCCAATGCAATTGCAAGAGAGCCAACTCCAAGTGAAACGATAAATCCGCTAATATCAATTTTAAATTTTGATAGAACGATCACGAATGCGAGTGCGGTTAAAAGCAGTTTACTTATCTTTTGAAGAAGCGGGAATAAACTTCCGCTTAAATTTTTATTTTCACCGGAGTCGATCTTTCCTGAATACCAGTTGAACATTATCGTAATTATTCTGAATCCTATAACCAAAAGGATCAAAACGATTAATAAAAACAATGCGTAATCGGCTGCTATTACGATATCTTCGAAGTAAGGATGATAGGTAATTAACTTTTGCGGAGGACTGCCCGACTTTAACGATAAACCACTTTTAAATATTCCCAAACCAACAGATAATCCAATCAAAATGATAATCTTAAAAAATGTTGATTTCATTAAATCATACATCTGATCATCAATTTGAGTTTTTGAGCGTTTAACGATCGGCTTCAATAATTTTCTTAACGCCAAAGAAATCATTTTCCCTAAAACAATTATGATTGCCGCAACACTACCACTAATGATTGCGATGTAAAGCAAATCATTATTAATATTATTCCGGAAATGCTGCAGCAAATTATTTATCATAAAATCTTTCGCGAACCCGGTTTAATAATTGGAATATTTTCTTTGCAGAGATTACAATTCTCCGGCTCAAAGGAAATTGCTTCGAGCGAAATTACACTTTTTTGCGGTACACCAAACTGAACTTTGCCGTTACTTCTATCAACAATAAATCCAACACCAACCAGAACAGCTTCTGCTTGTTTAACAATATCGATCACCTCAAAAACGGAACCGCCGGTTGTTACCACATCTTCACAAACAAGAATCTTCTCTCCTTTCGCAATTGAAAATCCACGGCGCAACGTTAGTTTTTTGTCTTCACGTTCCGCAAAAATAAAACGCTTATTTAATTGTCTGGCAACTTCCTGACCAACTACAATGCCGCCGATAGCGGGTGCAATAACTGTATCTATTTCAACATTTCGATAATGATCTGCGATCGATACACAAATCTGATCATTGTATTGCGGGTATTGAAGAACTTTTGCGCATTGGAAATAGACATTACTGTGTCTACCGGAAGTTAAAAGAAAATGTCCGCTTAAAAGCGCTTCCGTTTTCTTAAAAATATTTAGTAATTCTTCTTCTGTTAAATTTGCCATACTCTTTTTTCTTAATTACTTTTTAAGTTATAAATTTTAATTAGCTAATCGCTTTTTTAAAAGATGAATATATTCTATTTCACTTGGATCTTTGCCCCTTTGGATTGCGAGATAATAAGAAATCCAATCTGTCAAATAAATTAAATCAAGCAGCCGTTCTTGAAAAGTTGCTTGTGAACTTGACAAAGAAATTATTTCAACTCCGACTTTGGTCAGCAATTCACCGGTAATTACGAACCGTTTTTTAATTTGCGGATGCGAACTTTCCTCTTCAATAAAAATTGCTTTTAATTTCGCAATGCGTTCATCGTATGTTTCCCATCCAATTATTTCATTATGGTTTAGTTCCGGGAAAGCATTGTGAAATGCATGGACTTTAGAATTTTCATTAAGCTGACATTTGAATCTGTTGCCTACCGCAGACGTTAAATCAGCAGTTGCATATATTACCGGAAGAAATCCGACTAACTTTTCGGCAAGTTGAAAGGATAAATTATTCTCTGCGGAAAATTCATCACCGTTCTTTTTCCAAAGCGATATTGTTTTTTCAATTAGTTCTAAGGAAGTGGTTACTAACTTCAAAGTCTGCAATACTTTTAGCAAACTGAAAAAGCTCAATCCTAACGAGTAGCGTGGTTGATAACCTTTTTGCAAAAGAATTACAGAAAGGTTTTCGCGATCAGCTATTTCTTTTATCATTCCTCCGGTTGTTAAACAAATGATTTGACATCTTCGTGTTAAGGCTTCATTTAAGACGGATATCGTCTCTTCAGTGTTACCCGAATATGAAGAAGCTAAAAGAAGCGTTGATTCATCCGCGTATTGTGGTATCGAATAATTTCTGTTTACCTGGAACGGCAACGAAATTTCATTCTGAAGAAAATTGGACATCAGATCGCCACTAATAGCTGAACCGCCAAGTCCGCTAACGATAATATTTTTTATTCGTGAAGTGTCAATTCCCTCAAGATCATAGCTGTTGTTTCTTGCGTATTCTATTTGCTTATAAGAATTTTTTAATACCTCAAACTGATTTTCCGGGTCGTATTTTTTAACTAATTCCGCAATGGTCATAAAATGTTCCTTGTACGTTGAATAAGATTATCTTTAAAAAATTTCTCTATTGTTTTTATTATCTGTTCTTCTGTTGAAAGGCTTAAACATTCCTCGGCTAACAACTTAGCTTTCTCATAGTTTAGTGCACGAATTGTTCGTTTAACAGATGGTACAGCCGAAGGTGAAACGCTGAGACTGTCCAAACCAAGTCCAACCAACAAAGGAACTGCAAGTGTATCAGCAGCCATCTCACCGCAAATACTAACCGTAGCATTTGATTTCTTCCCTTCCGAAACGATGTGCGCCAATGTTCTAATAACCGAAGGATGAAATTCCTGGTAAAGGTCTGAAACATAATCATTGCCTCTATCCACAGCCATTAAATATTGGATCAGATCGTTTGTGCCGATGCTGAGGAAATCAACTTCGGCTGCATAATCGCGGGACATAACTGCCGCAGAGGGAACTTCAATCATTATCCCTAATTTCATGTGATTGTCATACGGAATTTTCTCTTTATGAAGTTCCGCTTTGCACTCATCAACAAGAATTTTTGTTCGCTTTATTTCTTGCAAAGTTGAAACCATAGGAATCATAAAGTTCACATTTTTATGAACGCTCGCTCTTAACACAGCTCTAATCTGAATTTTAAAGAGATGTTCATTCTCCAGTAAAAGTCTTACACCTCTTAAACCCAAGAACGGATTAGCTTCTTGCAGATCGAATTGTCTTACTTTATCACCGCCAATATCAAACGCGCGAATCGTAATGTTTTCAGGATAAATTGTATCAGCTAATGTGGAGTATATCTTAACTTGTTCTTCTTCATCCGGAAATTCACCGATCTCTTCAATAATTTGTTCGGTTCTAAATAATCCAATGCCCTTTGCACCTTTGGCAACTACAAGATCAACTTCACCGCTCACATCAACGTTGGCAAGAAGATTTATTTTTCTTCCATCGAATGTTTCAGCCGGTTTATCTTTTAATCCTTGTAACTCCAGGTTTATTTCGAAAAGATGTTGAATCTTCTGTGTAAAATATTTTATCTGGTTTTCATCCGGATTTATAAAGATCATTCCGTGAAATCCATCGATGATGAGTAAATCACCGTCATTTATTTTTTCGCTTGCGTGATGCGTACCAACGACAGCAGGAAGATTGAGCGAACGTGCAATAATAGCTGCGTGAGAAGTTAGTCCGCCATGATCTGTAACGTATCCGATAGCCGCCGACTTAGTAAAAAGAATTGTATCAGCCGGAGTTAAGTTTCCGCTAACCACGATCGCTTCAAGAGGAATCTTTGACTGCCATCTTTTCTTTTGCAGATTCCTAATAATTCTGTTTTTAATATCTTCGATATCAAGAGCTCGTTCTTTCATGTAATGTTCGGAAGCGCCAAACATCAGTTGCTGATATTTCGATATTTCATCGTCAACAATAAATTCCGGGAATCTTTTCTCTTTCTTTATACGATCGGAAATATTTCCAATAAGCACCGGATCATCCAGGATCATTAAGTGGGCTTCGAATATTGCCGCGCGGACTTCTCCCATTTTTTCTTTAGCAAAGCTGAATATTTTTCTCAATTCTTTTTGAGATTTTTCAAGCGCTTCATTAAAAAGAACGATTGCTTCATCAACGTCGGTAATTTCGTTATGATTGATCTCCAAAACTTCTTTTGTAAACACATACGCCTTGCCGATGGTTAATCCCGGGGCGGCGGCAATTCCTGTAAGATAATTACTGGAATGTTTTAATATTTCTTTTAATCCTTTCATAGCTCGTCAAAACCTCCTCTTATGTAACCTGATATTTCGTCATTCATTTGCTGCTCATCTATCCCTTCAAAAGTTAGCAGAAGTTCGCTTCCCATTTCGGCAGCCAGCGTCATTACGCCGATAATACTTTTGCCGTTAATATGGAGCCCATCCTTTGAGATAAAAAATTCCGATTTATACTTCGATGCAAGTTTAACAATTGTAGCTGCGGGACGAGTATGCAGCCCGGCTTTATTAACTATTTTAACTCTAGACTCGATCATTAATATGTTCTCTTGATAAGTGAATGGGCAATAAAAGTGAAAAGCTCGTTCTCTTGTATATTTTTAATATAAATTAATTGACGAAGCGCTCTTTTTGTGTAAGATGCAATTTCTTTTTGAGCATCAGATAAAACTCCAAGTTTCTTATAGAGCATTTTATAATTTTCAACTTCGGTGGATTTAATTCCTTTGTTGATAATTACTTTTTGAAGAGCGGTTCTCTCCTTTCCTTTCGCTTTAGTAAGCGCTTTAAGAAAAAGAAACGTTTTCTTCCCTTCGATCAAATCTCCACCGATCTTTTTGCCAAACTCTTTTTCATCGCCGATTATGTCAAGCAGATCATCTTGAATTTGAAATGCAATTCCAAGATATTTTCCATAACACGCAAGTGCGTTAACTTCATCTGAAGAACCACCGCCGATCTTCGCTCCGATCGCACAACACATTTCAACCATCGCAGCAGTTTTCTTTGTAATCATCGTTAAATAATCGGCAATGGTAACTGAACTTTCCAACTCGAACTCTTTATCTAAACTTTGCCCTTCACAAACTTCAACCAATCCCTTAGTAAAATATTGAGCGACTTCGTTTCCCGGTACGATCAAATCTTTTAAAAGATATTCATATGCAACTGCAAGCAATCCGTCGCCGGCAAGTATTGCGGTGTTCACATCATATTTTACATGAACGGTTAATTTGTTGCGTCGTTTGTCGGCATTGTCCATAATGTCGTCATGCACGAGAGTAAAATTATGGAGCATCTCAACCGCTAAAGCCGCGTTGTAAGCTTGTTTATAATTTCCTCCAACAGCTTTAGCGGCAAAAAGAACCAAGAGCGGACGTAATCTCTTCCCTTGATCAGCTAAAATATAATCTGAAGGTTCGTACAAAGAACGAGGTTTTCTTTTCGCTAAAACTTTTTTCAGCTTAGCGTTGATTATTTTTCTTTCTTTTTCGATTAAGGAATTAAAGTCTTTTTCGGCGATCAAAAGCAGTCCTTTTTTTCAATTAATTTTTGCTTCCCAAAACTACGCAAATTTTGTGAATCGGTTAAAAACATTATCCTCTTTACATCTTCAAACCAGTCGTTTATTAGGCTTACAACTCCGTTTTGTCCTTCTTTTACCAACGATTGAAGAATTATTCTGGCTGAGGCAGTAAAATCAGCTCCAAGCGCTAAAGATTTAGCAACATCAAATGAAGTATCCACTCCACCGGAACCGATGAGCATAAATTTATTTTTCTTCTTTAGTTCGGCAACAGTTTTAATACAATAACTTGTCGGTAATCCCCAATCCCAAAATTGATTTTCATCTTTTTGTTTATTTCTCAGAAGTTCAACGCCAGCCCAGCTTGTACCGCCGGCGCCTGCAACGTCAATTCCGGCTACGCCTAAATCCAGCAGTGTTTGTGCGGTTTTCTTAGAAATACCTGAACCAACTTCTTTGACAAGAATGGGGAACGAAGATTGTTTAATTAACTTTTCTAAAGATTTCTTAATTCCTTTGAAGTTTGCTTCTCCGTTTTTCTGTAATAATTCCTGTAACGGATTGAAATGAACAACTAATACATCGGATTCAACCTTATCCAACAAGTGAAACAATTCTTTGAATGATTTCATTTTAACAATCTGCGCTCCGCCAATATTACCGAGCAAAGGAACGGTTTTCGCAGCGCTGCGAATTTGTTTGAAATGTTCATCATGTTCATTTGTACCCAAAGCAAAACGAAGACTGCCCAATCCGAGAGGAATATTTAATTCCGCAGCAACTTCTGCAAGTTGAAGATTAATATTTTCGCCCTCGGAAGTTCCGCCGGTCATGCATGAAATTAAAAACGGAAAGGAAACTTTTTTGCCGAAAAATTTTTTCGAAAGATCAATTTGTTCAATTTGAACTTCCGTACTCGCGGAATGGACAAAATCATAATGTTCAAACCCGGAGGTTTTATCCTTGAAGAGAACCTCGTCTGTCTTGCACAACTCAAGGTGCTCTTTTTTTCGGGATAGTATCTGTGCTGTATTGTCTGTCATTAATAGTTTTCTCTTTCTTGACTTAAAGATAGAAAAAATATTCTATTTTCGGTAATTCATTTCGCAGTGAATATTGTCTTCCCGTTCAAAACAATCTCTCCGATATTGATCACTTTTCTCACAGCATTGGTCAAAATAATTTTGTCGGCTTTCTTTAGATCGCTGATCGAAAGAACATCTTCCAACACATCATGATTTTTAATAAAATAGTTTCTGTAAATACCATTTAAAATGCCGGATGAGAGAGAAGGAGTTTTCCACCTTCCATCTGCATGAATAAAAATATTTGTTATCGCTCCTTCTGCAAGTTTATCTCGTTTATTCAAAAACAAAACTTCATCGAATCCTTCTTGCTGATATTTTAGAAGTTCTGAGTCATAAATAGCTCTATTTGTTGTTTTGAAATATTGAAACCGATTTTTCTCGTCGATCTTTAGTGGAGAAATAACTACTCTTGCAGCATTCACGGATGAACTTGTAAGTTCAGACGCCTTTACTGTTATTTTATCAAATTTGTTTAAGGATACTTTTATCTTGTATCTTTTTTTATCACTCAGAGCTTTGAAACATTTACTCAATTCTTTTTCAACTTTTTCTCTATCAAAGTAAAACAAAAAATATTCGGCTGAGCATTTAAGCCGTTTAAGATGCTCTTTGAGCAGGAACGGTTTTCCATTTTCATAAAGGAGAGAAGTAAATATTTCAAATTGATTTGGCGGTTGTGTTACAAACGCTCCTTTGATGAGAACTTCTTCATATTCTTCATCCGCCTTGCTGCCCCACGTAATACCTGCGCCCAGACCAATACTGCCGGTTTTGTTTGCTTTATCAATTTCTACCGTTCTAATCGCAATATTGAAAATACTTTTTTCGGGAAGCAATAAACCGATTGAGCCTGTATAAATTCCGCGCTGATGTTTTTCCAACCGGTGAATTATTTCCATCGTTCTAATTTTTGGCGCTCCTGTAATCGAGCCGCACGGGAAAATATTTTTTATTAAATCCGATAATTTTATATGGTCTTTTAATCTGCTTTTAATGATCGAAACCATTTGAAACAGTGATTCATATTTCTCAACCTCAAAAAGCTTTTTAACAGAAACACTATTTTGCTTGCTGATCTTTCCAAGATCGTTCCGCAAAAGATCAACGATCATCAAATTTTCTGCACGGTTTTTTTCACTTAAAAATAATTCCTCTTCATTTCGTAAATCTTCTTGAAGATTTATACCCCGGAACGCAGTTCCCTTCATCGGTTTAGCAGTTACCGATTTCCCTTCTAACTTATAAAATAATTCCGGTGAAAATGAGAGAATGGTTTTATCCGGTAAATTGATAAATGCCGAATATTCCGCCGACTGTTTTAACAGCAAATTATAAAACAATCCTTCAACGCTTTCGTTAAAATTAAAAGTTGCCGATGAAGTTAAATTAACTTGATACGTCTCTCCTTCGGCAATTTGCATTTTAATATCTTCAATTTTATTTGAGAAAGACTTCCGGGATTCATTCAACTTGAAATTGGATACATTAAAATTTGCCTTCTCCATTCCGCTAAAATTAATATTGGATGTTTTAATTCTTTTAGCATTCTTTTTGTTGAAAGTTACAATAATTGCATTTTCAAGAATCGTCCGCTCATCTTTTTTAGTAAGAATCTTTCTTAACTTTTTCTCAAATAACAATCCAAGTTCATAAGGTAAAAGTGTATAGGCGAATAGTTTTTTCTCGTTTATTTCATCCAACACTGAAAGGAATTCATCCACATTCTCTATGTTTTTTATAACGTGAATTCTTTCCGGTTCCAAACACAAATAAGATTCTTCATCTCCCCTTTTTAACGGAGAATAGAAAAAAGCTGAATATGAATTTGACAATACGCGGTTTAATATATCTAAAAGTTTTATCATAAGGTTTTATGTGACTCAATCGAAGTTTGTATGGTTGCATGATTGCATGGATGAATGAAAGTAAAAATGAAAATCATAAAACCTAAAATCCATCATAATTAAAACCATTCAATCATGCAGTCATTCATCCATGCTTTGTCCGTTTAATTTCATTTTAGGTCCAACACCATATCTGGTGTTTTAAGTAATTCACTATTTAAAAATTGCACGGTACGGAAAAATCAACTAATTTTTGTCTCAAATTACAAAAGAAACTTTCTCTTTATCAAACGGCAAAGGAATCTGATATGAAAAAACCGGCTCTCTCTTTTTGGCAAATATGGAACATGAGTTTTGGGTTTCTAGGTATTCAATTCGGCTTCGCGCTTCAAAACGCAAATGTTAGCAGAATATTTGAAACATTAGGCGCAAGCATTGATGAAATACCGATTCTTTGGATCGCTGCGCCGGTAACAGGTTTGATCATCCAACCGATCATCGGACACATGAGTGATAAAACATGGAATCGATTTGGCAGAAGAAGACCATTTTTTCTAATCGGAGCTATCCTCGCTTCATTAGCATTACTCATTATGCCTAATTCTCCAGCGCTTTGGGTAGCTGCCGGAATGTTGTGGATAATGGATGCCTCTATAAATGTTTCAATGGAACCGTTCCGCGCTTTCGTCGGTGATATGCTTCCGCCAAATCAAAGAACCATCGGTTTTTCGATGCAAAGTTTTTTCATCGGGACAGGTGCAATCGTTGCATCCGCTCTTCCTTACGTTATGACAAACTGGTTCGGAATAAGTAACACTGCGGCTCACGGTGAAATTCCTCCTTCGGTTAGATTTTCATTTTATATCGGCGGCGCTGTTTTTCTCCTTGCGGTTATTTGGACTGTCATGAAATCAAAAGAATATTCACCGGAGGAAATGGAACAGTTTAATAAAGAAGAGAGTGAGACTAATCCCCAAGCACAGAGAAATGAAGAACTACTTCCCCATTCACAATTTTATAAAAACGGATTTATCTGGCTTACAACCGGTGTCGTCTTATTCCTTGCTTTTTACTTTTTCATTTATATGGATTACGGTTTAGGTGTTTTCTTTGGCGGAGTTGCGGTTTTTGGGATCATTCAACTTCTCGTCGGATATTTAACCCAATCTTCTAAAAAAGAAAGCGGGCTTGTTGTTGTTATCAACGATCTTTACAAAATGCCAAAGACGATGATACAACTTGCTTATGTTCAATTCTTTTCATGGTTCGCACTCTTTGCAATGTGGATTTACACTACTCCCGCAGTAACCCGCCACATTTACGGCGCAACGGATACTTCATCAGCCTTGTATAATCAAGGCGCAGATTGGGTTGGTGTTTTGATGGCTGTTTATAATGGTTTTGCTGCGGTAATGGCTTTCTTATTGATATGGCTTGCAAATAGAACGAGCAGAAAAACTGTTCATATGATAAGTTTAGTTTGCGGCGGAATTGGATTGGCTTCTTTTTACTTTATTAAAGATCCAAAACTTTTATTGATCTCCGAACTTGGTATCGGATTAGCGTGGGCATCAATTCTTGCAATGCCATATGCAATTCTTACCGGATCGTTACCGAAGAATAAACTTGGCGTTTATATGGGAATATTTAATTTCTTTATCGTTATCCCGCAGATAACAGCTGCGGCTATTCTCGGATTTTTCGTTAAAAATCTTTTTGCAAACCATGCAATTTATGCCCTTATCCTTGGCGGTGTTTCTATGTTCGTAGCAGCAATTATGGTAAAATTTGTGGATGATGATAATTAGTACTTTAACACTAAAGTTTTTGTAATTCGCCACAGTGGATTGTAAAATCTTAGTGAGACAAATAAAACGATTGCATGACTGAATGAAGATGAATCGTATCCTCGATTAAATTCTTGTTTTTTTAAGATACGATTTACGAACAAGCCTGCCCGGCTCAGACGGGGATTAACGATATTTGATCCCGCAAAATAGAAAAGCAGATTTCACGGGACAGGTTTTAGAAGTTCATTATCAGAAGGGGAATAAATTTGTAGCGACCGTTGCGGTTCGTGGCGAGCTTTGCGAGAAAAAATAGAATTAGTTTCTCGCCACGTTCGCAAAGAAGGCGCAACGAACACAGAGGTAAAAATTGTAGTAATCTATGCAAGTACAAGAGATTGATAATCGAAAAGTTTTGGTTGTCGGCTTCGCCGCGCTAAGATTTAATGGATGAATGTTCTTCATTCATTCATGCAGCCTTAGCGCGGCAAAGCCACCAACCAAAGTTTATTGGCTCCAAAAGGGATTCTTTGGAGATAAGAAACATTCATTCCCGACCTGTCTAACGCCAGGTAGATGGGAATGTTAGCTGTTGGTGGATTTATTTGTTACAAAGATTCAACCCGCCAGAGGCGGGTTGCAGAAATCCCTTAGGGATTTAATATTTGTAGCAAAAGAATAAAACTCAAAAAAGAATCCCATCGGGATTCAATGTTTTTTAATTTTGTGATAGAGATAAAAATGGAAAATGAGTCAGAAATATCTTGACAAAAAAAACAAGGATTTAACTTAGGATACCATTCAATCATTCCAAATTATTTGGTTCCGGTTTACTCGATAGCTTATTGGCGGGCTTGTCCAGGTTAGGGTTGAAATTACCGAAGTTGTTTACAATCCGGTTTGTGGAGAAATGATATTTAAAAGTGCTGCCCGAAAGAGCAGCACTTTTTTAATATGTAAGTTCAGTAATGAGAAACCTTAGTAAATCTCCGGTACAAAACTTTGGTCGGTCATCGGCGGACGGATGTAACCAATATCATTTTGTTTCGCCGGTAGCTCAATTTTTTCTCTTTTAACTTCTCCATACGGAATAAGACTAAGCAGATGAGATACGCAGTTCAACCGCGCTTTCTTTTTATTATCCGAATTTACTACGTACCACGGCGCCTGTTTAATATCGGTAAACGCGAACATATCATCTTTCGCTTTTGAATATTCAACCCAGCGGCTGCGCGATTGCAAATCCATCGGACTTATCTTCCATCGTTTAGTTGGATTGTTTATTCTTTCCACGAATCTTTTTTCCTGTTCTTCATCACTTACGGAGAACCAGTATTTTATCAGAATTATCCCGGAGCGCATCAGCATTCTTTCAAATTCGGGACAGCTTCGTAAAAATTCTTTGTATTCTTCCTCCGTACAAAAGCCCATTACTTTTTCTACTCCGGCGCGGTTGTACCAGCTTCTATCAAAAAAGACCATCTCGCCGGCAGCCGGCAAATGAGGCGTATAACGTTGGAAATACCATTGTGTTTTTTCTTTTTCGGTTGGTGTGCCAAGAGCAACTACGCGGCAGACGCGCGGATTGAGAAATTGTGTGATCGCTTTTATTGTTCCCCCTTTTCCGGCGGCGTCGCGTCCTTCAAATATTACCACGACTTTTAGACCTTCATGCTTCACCCACTCTTGAAATTTTACCAACTCAACACTAAGCCGTGTTAGTTCCTTGTTGTAAAACTTCTTATCAACTTTTGAAGTATTCTTTTCAACTTCTTCGTCAAGAACTTCTTCTTTTTCTTTCAGTTCTTCTTTTTCAGACTGCTTCTTTTTTTTCTTATGAGACATCGACACACCTCATTTAGTTAGTGAATATTAATTTCAACAAAACCGGGCAATTTGTTATGGCTTAAATTAATAATTTTTATTTGAATAAAAACAAATAATTTTGATGCAGCCTCCCCTTATTTTTCTCCGTAGCACTAAGTTTTGTATGTCGATCCCTAAAGCTTTCGGGATCGCCCCACAGATTAAGAATATTTTTACTTACCGCTTGTTAATTCCCCAAATCCTTTTTACGTTTGTTCTTACTAATAAGACATGTTACTGATAAAGTTCTTAATCTTAATCGTATTCATAATCTTAATCAATTCTTTGAGTTTGATTAAGTTTAAGTCTCTTTGCACAACGTGACTAATTAACTCAAGTTACCCAAAAGATTAAATTGGTTCTTACTCATAATCTTAATCTTTTTCATAATCTGCATTAATTACAAAAAAAACGAATAGGATTAAGAAAACGATTATGATTAAGAAAACGATTATGATTAAGAATTTTTTCACTTTATAACTGCGTAAGGTGAATAATGAATAAAGAAAACAGACAGAGTTATTTCTGATAATGAGAACAGAGGACAAAATATGAAATCATCAAGTTCAATCGTGGTTTTTCTTTCAATCCTATTAATTACTTTTTTACTCTTTGGCTGCGCGCATCAACCGTTGCCTGCAACACCCGGCGCGCCCGGATTTTTATTAGGATTATTACACGGGTTTATTGCTCCCGTTGCTTTTATTGCAAGTTTGTTTACTGATTACCGGATCTATCAATTCCCGAATACCGGTTTATTCTATGACTTTGGTTTTATGATAGGAATAAGCGGATTTAGCGGTGGAATATTTAAAGCGTCGCGGCATAAATAGTAATTACTAACTGAAGTTACGCATGAGTTGAATATTATGATTTTCCCTTTGTGAAACTTGGTGACTTAGTGCCTTTGTGGCTCAATTGCTTTTTTTTCTCTTGCCACCAAGTCACAAACCTGCCCGCCACGTAGAATATACTTTAGCAGGCGGGGACACTAAGAAATCACATTCTACATAACTTCAATTAATAATTTTAATGTACTATAGTTATCTAACTTATTCTTCTTGTTATCAGCTATTTATAAAGGTAAAATAAATGAAAACAGTACTCTTTATTCTCCTTGCGCTTATACTTGGCGGATTAGCGGCGTTTTTTACTTTAAGGGAAAAGAAGAAATGCCCTAATTGTGAGAGCAGAAATATTACCAAAACCGGAAAGAAGATTCACGAGGAAGAAACCTCAATTGCCGTTATTGCTTCTCCAACATCTTATCATAAATTGGAATATAAGTGTAATAATTGCGGGCATCTCTTTTTAATAAAACAGAGATCATTACTTTTTGAATAACTTGCGATTTGTAAGGCGATTCTCTTCAATCGCCCATGCGTTTGGTAATTACCTTAAACCTTTTTACGTTTGTTTGTAGTAATAATTAAGAAAATAGGCAGCTTTATTTCTGAGTTAGTTTTACATAGAACATTCTTACAAGACGGGATCACCCCCTCTCCCCTTTTAAATTCCGCAAACGATGAACCGGCAAATAATAATACTTTAATAAATAGTGTTGTATTTAATAACAAAACAATTGGAATACATTTACCAGATCGTCTTTGGTGGATGAAACTATACTCGATGTATGTATTCCAAAACAAATATTTCGGTACGGTTTAGGATATAATGATACCGTATGGAGTAACATGGTAAAAGTTGACAAAAATATTATATTTAAAGCAAAAGATATGTTTTCAGATACATTAAAAAATATTTGGCAAGGTTTTTTGCAAAATATCGGAGTAATTATTTCAATATTTATTTTGTCTGGTGGCTATCTTATGGTCATTAATACTTTTATAAGTGTACGGGGATGGATTGATAAAATTCCTTCTATAATATTATTCTCATCTAATATTCTCATAATTGTGATCTTATTCTTTTACATTTATCTTAATCGTAAACACAAGAAAATTATTTCTGAAATAACTAAGAAACCTCCCAAGGATTTGACTCAAATCCGTTTTGTTACACATTTAGGACTTTGGTGGAAAATTTATGAAGATGGAAATTATATCGAAGATTTTCCATATTGTCCTTGTTGTGATGATAAAAAAAAGTTGGTTCAAGTAGAATGGTATCCAGATGAAATTTATATTTGTCCAGAAAGTAAAACAAGGATAAAATTATTTGACACTGTTCCAAGAAAACGTAATGAAATTCTTGATACTCTTTATAGGGCTTATTTTCACGATGTCAATGTAAACTTTGAATTATTACTCGTAAAAGAATTTAAAAGGATTAAAACACTTAACCCTAATTTTAGTGATTCCGAAATTATAAATCAGATGTTCACGGAAACTGTACTTAAAAAATTACCTTCTGAAGAAGTAACAAAATTAAAAAGCATTTATATATCCAAAACACCAGTGGAATTATTTAGGTTTATCTCTACTAATTATCAGTATTACAGACAATATGTAAATAAAACTGTAACTGAAAAATAAAGCAAAGCAAACCTCAACACGGTCAGCGTTTTTAACTGTGGTATAAGTGAGATTAGAGGGTTTGGTTGCCAACTTAACGTTACAATTAAGTTTGTTCTATTTAGGTAAAATTATTAAAATTTATTAGTAATGTTATTTATCGAGCATCGCTGTTCTTGATTATAAATTATGCACTTCCTTTGCAAATGATATTAGCAATTGTAAAAAATAATCGAAATAATTATGAAATAGTTGAAAAGTTTCGTCTCTCGATTATACTTATATAAAAACAGGAGTATATAAGATGCGATCAAACAATTTATACGATAGAAATAAATGTCAATTGTGCCAAAATGGGAAACCTCTTAATATTGGTGATGACGAGGATTGGGTTTCAATCAAATCAGATAAAACAGAGTTTTACGTTTTTTTGGATCAAGTGCAAAAAGGTTATTGGATGTGTTTTGAAGAGTATAATTCAGAACATATTTATATTTGTCCAAATCATAATTCATTCAAACCAATATGCAAACTAAAAAAAGTAGAGTAGCTTTGGTTAAAAATATAGACACCCAAAAGTATCTCCTCTTGCCGGTCTTTTTTTCGGCGAAGAAAGGTGAAGTGGTTATTTGTAAAAACCACATCGTTAGGCGCTTGTACATTGAATTCAACCTGTTAGAAATGAACATATATGCGAAAGAGTGAAATTGTAACAATAGGTTTTTTATTTGGTGCAGTACCGATCATTAGTTGTTTTCTCACCGGGTGGTGGATCAGCATTCCCTTTGTTCCTGAATCGCGGATATTTCTCTACGCTCTTGCCGGTTTTCTCGTTGGAGTAATTATCGATATTCTTTTTCTAAGAACGTGGATTCACACTGCTTATTCGATGAAACCTATTGTTTGGATGATGATTTATCTTTTCTATTCTTTTGGAATGTTCGGTTCCTTCATGGGAGTTCCGGTTTTCAATATAGCGCTTGCTTTGCCTGCTGGTTTTTTCATCGGTGGTTGGCTTGTTTATAATGGCGCTGATTCCACCCGCATGAAAAAAGCGGCACGATATTCCGCTCTGTTCACTACAATTGTCCTCGCATTTATTTGCGCCGCATCAGCCACAATTGCTCTAATCAGTACCTCTACTACTTCCGATCTCCAGGGAATGTTCGGTCTCCGGATTACACACGGGATGATCGTCGGCGTTATTTTAGGCGGAGGCATCTTCATCCTTACACTTCAATGGTGGCTCACAATCTGGTCTGTGCAGTTAGCATATAGATATTTTGTTTCACTAAATTCGGCGAAAAGAGTGTTTTAGTCTCTGACACGAATTACACAAATTATCACTAAATAATCTCCAATTCGTATCCACCGCTTTCCACTCTATTAGGCTTAGTTAACCTCTATTTCTTCATTTTTAAACCATTTTTGCCATTTTGTCACACTTTTCTGCCATTTCTGAATTGATCGTATCGATTTCTAAAAAAAACAAGTGATTTCTGAATTGATCGCATCGATTTCTAAAAAAAAACGAACGATTTCTAAATTGATCGCATCGATTTCTAAAAAAAACGAGTCATTTCTGAATTGATCATATCGATTTCTAAAAAAAACAAGCGATTTCTAAACTGAACGCATCGATTTCTAAAAAAAACGAACGATTTCTAAATTATACGCATCGATTTCTAAAAATGAACGAACGATTTCCAAACAGTCCGGAGCCATTTCTAAAATAGAAATAGTTATTTGGTATCCCATAATGTTATTGTCAAAGTGAAAGCACCCATGGTTAATTACAAATTGTTATAATCAATAGGTAACAAAGCGATTTGTTTTGGAAGAGAGAATGCGGGAACAGAATCTTTATAAATTATTTTTTTTCAGATGAAGATAATGTTAGTTAGAAAGATTTTCCTTTATCTTCGAAACAAACAAGGTTATCCGTTAATATTTTGTTTTGTTCTCAGAACAGACGTAAAGAATATTATACAAAATGTCAATTGATTTTTTTTGTTGAAATAACTGAAAAATATTCATTCCCGAAGGGAATGCTAATGTTTGGATGGATTAAGCTTTACCAATATATAACACCTACGGTGTTAAGTAAAAATATTGAATAATATTTTTAAATTAAACAAAAGAAAGGCACAATCCCATCGGGATTGAATATTTGTAACCCAAAAATAAACACGATAAAGAATTCCGTAGGAATTCAATGTTTTTTCTTTTCAGCGGTGTAAGGACTATTGACTTTAGTTTAATTTCAATAATTTAAGATTAACAGTTGTACTTCTTCCTGCAAAACATCCCGATAAGATGAATAATCAACGCTGTAGTTAACCCCACTATCATCGGTTCAATCTGGAACCATAACGATTCAGCAGGAATATGTTTCTTTACAAAGAACCAGAGAAGTGAAAAACCGGAAGCAAAAATAATTTCTGCGGCGGCAAATTTATTTTCAATTCTAAAAGATTTGTAATACGAACCGACAACCAAAAAGATTATCCCCGGAATTGCGATCGATCCGATCGTGTACCACAATTGCACCACTGAAGGAATAAAATATGCGAGAAGTCCGGCGAATATCCCTGTAAGTATTAAACCAAACTTAGTATTGCTTATAACTTTTGTAGATTTATTTTGCGGTAATTGAGAAATGAAATCATTCCCGATTGTAGTGGCGCTTAAAAACATTAAACTGTTAAACGTTGAAAGTATTGTTGCAAAAACTCCGGCGTAAAATATTCCTTTAACTCCGGGAGCTAATATTTTATCCGCTAAAAGAAAAAATGAGAGAGAAGGATTTTTCAAATTAGGAAAAACCGCTCGCGCATAAAGTCCGGTTGCTGTGGTTAGAAAATCAAACAAAGCCCAAAATGCAATTGATATTAAAATTCCTTTAACAGCTACTTCGCCGCTCTTTGCCGCGTTACACCGTTGATGAAATCCGGGATCGGCGAACGTCCACAATGCAATTAAGAACCAAACTAAAATAAATATCGGCGAAGCTCCTCCCGTTAATTGAAGATGAGTTGCGGGCAAATTGTTTGTTAGAAAATTAAAATTCCCTATGGAATTCCAGCAGAAATAAAAAAATAAAATAAATCCGCCGAACATAACAAAGAATTGGAATGCATCGGTATAAATATCAGCGCGGTAACCGCCTTTGAGCATATAAGGTAGAATGAGGAAAAGCGCGATCACTAAACCGGTAAGCAAATTTGTTTTGAACAACATGGTAAAGATATTCGCAAGCATCAACAAATAAGGAGCAGGCGAAACCAGAATAAATACTACAAGCGCAGAAAGCAGCCCGACTTTTTTTCCATACGTTTCTTTTAACTTTTCCGGAAGCGTAAAGAGAGAAGCTGCACGAATTTTTTTTGCAAAAAAGAGAGCGAAGATAAATGCAAAAATATAATAGGGTAATCCTTGTGTAAACCAGCTTGCCAAACCATAACTGTAAGTAAACTCCGCAATTCCCAACACACCGCCATACCAGGTCGAAACATTTGTTAATATAAAAAGGAACAGCCCTAAATTTCTTCCACCGAGAAGATAGTCCACCGGTTCGTCACTTTTCTTCTTGGTGAAATAAAATCCGATGAAGAAGAGTATTCCGAAGAAAAGGAGAATGATTGAAATATCAAGGTTAGCTAAAGAGATCATTCTTTTCCATTGTTTCAAAATCTCTTATAACAAATATCCTTCCGTTTTTGATATTTAATTTTACTTCTTCTTTAACAGCAACATTGCTGGTGCTTTCACGGACTCCAAAAGGAAGCCGCGTTTCCCTTAACGGATACTTCAAACCTTGCGAAGTTATTTTTGTTTTGTTATCGAAAGCATAAAGCGAAATGTACTCTCCATTTTTTGCTGCAAACGATACTTGTTTTTCATAAACGGTAAGCAAAGAAGTTTCTGAAATTACCCGCACATTAATTTTATCATGGAACTTCAATGCAATTCCAAGATTACAGAATGAATGATCAAGTCTGTCTCCTGTAACGCTTAACAAAACAGCTTCGCTAAATTTTTGTTTAACTGCATACTTCAAACATTTCTCGATGTCCGTATCGTCCTGTCTTTTAATCTGGATAATATTTGATTTATCGCGATAGCTTTCCAACAGTCTTTTATCAACCGAATCAAAATCACCTATTATATAATGCGGAATGATCTTTAGTTTGTGCGCATGATTCAATCCGCCGTCCGCACAGATAATTGTATCAAATCCTTTTTTCATTAGGAAGAGAATCGTCTTCTTCTCCGGCGCTTTACCGTTCCCGATTATCAAACATTTTTTCATCTTAAATTCCTAATTGTAAACCGGCAACAAAATTCCTTTCGGCAGCCGGGAAGAATTCTTTTCCGATAGCGTACATCGAATAATAAGTATCATAAATGTTATTCACTTGTAAAAACAATTTCGATTTTGTAGGAGTGTTGAAAAGATTTAGCTCATAGCTGGTAAAGAAATTCATTACAAAATAAGCGTCGTTCACATTATCACTATAAGCAACAAAGTTGGGATACTTCACCAGATACCCGGCTAATTTATCTCCATAATTGTCGGAGAAGAATTTACCAACATATTTCCCATCAACTTGAAAGAAAAGATTATTAATAGAATAACGCAAAGAAACATTTCCGAGATATTTAGGAAAACCGCCGATAGTATTATTGTTAAGTGAAATGTCTGCAATATAATCTACATTTCGAGTCCCGGGAATAACCTGATATGCTGAAGCTTCAATAATTTTATTTTGGCTGTATGTTGCGTTCAGAATTATTTCCAGATTTTCAATCGGTTTTATTGAAGAAGAAAACTCAATACCGGAATGAACGGTTCGCTTTGCGTTCCCCATCATCGGACCGCCGAAAATATCCAACCTTCCGTTTTTAACTAATTCATTCTCAAACGACATATAGAAATAGTTAAGATTTATTTGATATTCTTTTTCGTTTAAAGAATAACCAATATCGAAACTGTTCATAGTTTCCGGTTTTACCAACGGCTTATTATAATCGTAAGTCCCATCGCTTTTCAATTCAAATAGCGGGATTGCACCTCCGCTTGATTCAACCGCATTGTAATAATCGCTCAATCGCGGTTCTCTTGAAACTCTTGCAAAAGTTGCATACGCACTTTGTTGGCTATTCAGTTTATAATTTACTCCAATACGCGGATTGAAGAAAATATGATTAATCGAGAAGTCATTACCAAGAAATTTTTCATTGTAGAGACGATATTTATTGTAAGCGATTTGGAGTTCACCTAACAAACCGATTTGCTCATTCACTTTGTACTGTTCATTCACAAAACCGTTAATGATATTTTTCGCTCCGTTGTATTGATAGTAACGATAATTTATGATGTTATTATCGGTGATATCATCAGCAGAAACTATCGAGCCGTAATGAAGCGAACGATGACTACGGAATTCTAATCCGGCGGTCAATATTCCATTCTTGTGATTTATTTGGATTCTTGGGATCCATCCGAATTGTTTATTCTCTACCATTCCACGAAGTAAAGTATTTGTTGGAATCATTGTTGAATCAAAACCTCCTTCATTTAATCTAAAATATCCTCTTACATAATCATCACCATAAAGATTAGCCCAGCTTCCATCGAAATCGAAAAACCCTTTTCCAATTACTAAAAACAGCGCTGAATTAAGAGTAACGTTATCGCTGATCTTATACTCATTTAACATTTCATAATGAGGTTGAGAAAAGTTTTCTATCTCCTTGTTCCGTCTTTGATCGAAATAAGTTAACTCTGTGTTCGAAGCTTCCCAATAAGAAAGATTATATTTCCGTAGATTTTTATCTTTAATCGCAAACTTCGGCAATCCATTATAAACTAAACCATCTTTAATCGGACCACCGTATAAGTTTATTTGTGTTGTAAATGATTCATCAATTCTTGAAAGCGAAAAGTAATAAGATTTCAAATCTACCCATGAACGGTCACGGTAACCGCTGCTAAGTGTTTGAGATACTTTTCCCGAAAAAGAATATTTCCCATCGATCAATCCGCTTGAAGCCGCTACACTATATTTTCTTGTATTGTAACTTCCAAGAGTTGAAGAAGCTGTAACATATTTATTTAACGAGAAATTGGACGTAATAATATTTATTGATCCTCCAATTGCAGGATAACCAAAAATTCCGCCGGAGCCGCGCTGCACTTGAATAAACTCAGTTGACGCAAGTATATCTGAAAAATCTACCCAATAAACATTATGATCTTCAGGATCATTTTGAGGAATTCCATTTATCGAAATCGATATTCTCCGTTGATCAAATCCGCGGATGCTTAAATAATTATAACCGATTCCATTCCCTCCTTCGGAATAAAATGTGGTGGATGGAATTGAACTTAAAAACTCCGGAATATCTTGTACTGCATATTTCTTCTGAATCTCTTTTCCGGATATTTCGGAAAAGGTTGCAGGTGTTTCTCCTTTTTTATTCACCGAAGCTGTTACCAAAACCGTTTGCGCCGGAAATATTTTTCTCTCTAATTTAATCACCAAGTTTCCCGGTGCATCATTTATAGAAACACTTTCATATTTTGATTCATAACCGATATGTGTAACGGTTATTTCAAGTCCAGGAACATTTCCATCCAACTGAAGCCGGAAGTATCCCTGGCTATCAGCACTGATGATTTTTTCGGTGTTGTTGATTCTGATGTTGGCGGAAGGTAATGATTCCATAGTTTCCGCATCAATAACTTTCCCGGAAATAATTTTTTGCTGCCCAAAAGTTATTGCAGAAATTAAAAAAAAATAAATGATGTATTTCATGATTCGTTTACTCCAAAAAAAAAGCCGTCTTGTTAGGGACGGCTTAAAATAAAATATAAAAATTCCATTTCCCTACGCCGGAATTACCCGGATCAGGTTAAAGGGTATGTTCTCAGTCATCACGCACGAAAAAGTGGGACAACACCCCTAACGGTTATCAGTAAAATAAGAACGGTTTAGTTGAGGACTAACTTTTGTCCAACAACAATTTTATTTGAACTCAATTTATTCAATTGTTTTATATCTTGAATTTCAAGATTAAATCGCCTGGCTATAGCATCTAATGAATCCCCTTTTCTAACTTTGTATGAAGTACTGCCGGAAGATTTTTTTGTTACGGAATCTTGAGCTCTTCTACTTGATTTGCTGACGGGTTCACTATCGCTATAAATTTTTAATTTTTGTCCGGCAAGAATATTGTTATTCTTAATTCCATTCCACTTTCTTATTAAAGAAGATGATACATGAAATTGTTCAGCGATCTGCCCGATAGTTTCCCCTTTTTTTACGGTATAGTTTGTTAGAATACCGGGAGTTTTGGAGATTGCATCACCCATCGAAGAGGTTTCAGTGTTGTAAATCTTTAGCACTTGTCCGGCTGAAATATCATTAGAAGAAAGTTTATTCCAGTTACGAATTTGATTGATTCGAACTCCAAATTTATCTGCAATCTTTCCAAGAGATTCACCACGGTGTACTTTATACTTAAATGTTCTTTGGGTTACACCAATCTTCTCACTGTTGTCTTCAAGTGACGCAAAATTGTTAGTCTTTGCTTGGCTGCTAACTTTGAGTTTCTGCCCTTTAAAAACTTTATTTGATTTTAAATTGTTCCAATCTTTAAGAACCGCAATACTAACCTTGTATTTACTTGCTATGGAAGAGAGATGATCACCTCTTCTCACTTTGTAGTAAGTCCAGGTATGCTTCGCAACGTCAACATTGGAACTGGTAGTTTTTTCTTGTGAAGTCTGGTTGTCTAAACTAGCGTAGTAATCTGCTTTTTCTTCCGAAACATAAATTTTTAAAGTTTGACTTACTTTTATAGTTTCGGTGTATGGAATGTTATTCCAGTTTCTAATATCGCTAACACGAACATTGAAAAGATCAGCGATACCTAAAAGACTTTCATTCTGTTTAACTTTATAAGAAACAACCGCTTTACCGGCGGGTTTTAATTGAACAGACTGATCTTGTTCAACCGCTTCATCACTTTCGTCAGTGACAGTTTCGTCGGAAGCCGCATCTTTGGAATCGTTCATCAGCGTCGGAAGCTGCGCTAATTTTTCATTATTTAGATTTTTATAAGGAGAAACATATTCGTCTGAGTTTGTTTCAACAGAGTTTTCATTCGAGGTTTCTACTGCTGAAGCTTCATTAGAGTTATAAGCAAAATCTGTTGCAGTAAAGGTAGATTTATAAGGTATTTTTAATCTAATTCCTTTTTTCAATCTCGTTTTTACAGAAATATTGTTGGCGTCGGCTAAATCTGCTTTTGAAATACCATAATTAGAAGCAACTTTAGCTAATGACTCACCTCTTTTAACCGTATGAAAGGCAAATTGCCGTTTAGCTGTCTGGGGAACATTTTCCAATGCGGCAGCAAACAAATTTTGCTTGCCAACAGGAATTTTTAACTCATATCCACCAAGATAATTGGCAGGAGTTGAATTCATCGTTAATTCAGGGTTTAAATCAGCTAACTCTTCAGCGGATAAATTACATGCGCCTGCAAGATACTCTAGATCAATGGCATCGGAAACTTTGATCGTTTCGAATTCAAGCTTCTTTTGAAACTCAATATCTGTAAAACCATATTTTTCCGGATCCATTGCAATTAAAGTTGCCGCAATATATTGAGGCACATAGGCTCTTGTTTCTTTTGGAAGATATTGTTGAAGTTCCCAAAAATCTTTCGAACCTGACCGTCTGATCGCTCTTTGAATTCTTCCTTCGCCGGCGTTATATGAAGCTAAGGCAAGATACCAATCTCCAAGAGAATTATATAAATCCTTTAAATGCCTGGCGGCAGCTTTAGAGGATTTAAAAACATCTCTTCTTTCATCAAAGTGAAAATCTGAAGTTAACCCATAAATTCTACCGGTAGAACGCATGAACTGCCACATCCCAACGGCACCGGCAAAAGAACGGACAGTAGGATTAACACCACTTTCGACCATTGAAAGATACAATAACTGTTGTGGAGTACCTTCTTTTGCAAAAATTTCTTTCATCACCGGGAAGTATCTTCCTGAACGAGAAAGCCAAAGAGCCATATATTTTCTACCACGTCCTTGCTGGAAATAATCTAACTTTTGTTGAACTTGAGCATTCATAACTAAGGGAATTTCAGAGTCAATTACAATTTTTTCTTGTGGTTCAGCGGTCTTTGTGTTTGTTGCAAGACTTATTTCCGGAACGGATTTTCCGATCCATTCTTCCAAAGCTGCAAAGGAAGCATTTTCGGGAAGTTCCGGTAAACCATCAATATAAGATTTGTAGTCATCAATTATTGACGTGGAAAGTTCTGTGTAGGCATCATTCTCTTCTATGCCTGGATAATAACTTAAGTTGTTGATAATGCGTAAAGCATTTTCGTAATTGGTAATAGCTTCAGAAACACTATTGATTTCCTGTTTTGCTAAAGCTGATACATATGATTGGCGGGCTTGTTCTAATAATTCGGAAACTATTTCACTTTTTTGAATTTCCGGTTGCGCAATAGCGGCTTGTTCGTTCTTTACTATTTCTTTATTTGTTCCGCATGATGTTAACACGAAAGCTAATAAAGAAACAGCAAGAAGCCGTATAGGGTTTTTTCTCATTCTCGCTCCGATTGATAAATGAATTACTATGGATTACAAAATAAAACAAAACACTTTGTAAGTCAAGTAAAATTTTAACTGAATGTTCTAAGAATATAAAATAACAAGAGGTTACATTCAGATAAATTATAGCGGGATGTTTGAATGTTTCTTTCTCGGGTTTTTATCAACCTTTGTTTTTAACAATGAAAAAGATTGAATAATCCGTACTCTCGTTTCTGCAGGAGTTATCACATCATCAATAAAACCACGCCCTGCAGCTATGTAGGGATTTGCAAATTTCTCCACATAATCGTTTAGTTTTTTTGTTAGTTCAACTTCAGGATTATCGGAAGCCGCAATTTCTTTTTTGAAAATAATCTCGACCGCACCTTTCGGACCCATAACGGCAATTTCGGCGGAGGGCCAGGCAAAGTTAAAATCTCCGCGAATGTGTTTGGAATTCATAACATCGTAAGCTCCACCGTAAGCTTTCCGCGTTATTACCGTAATCTTTGGAACTGTAGCTTCAGCAAACGCAAACAATAATTTTGCGCCATGTTTTATTATTCCATTCCACTCTTGATCGGTTCCCGGCAAAAATCCCGGTACGTCTTCCAAAACCAACAATGGGATATTAAAAGCATCGCAAAAGCGGACGAAGCGGGCGCCTTTAACAGAAGCATTAATATCAAGAACACCGGCTAAACAAGAGGGTTGATTTGCAATAATGCCAACCGACATTCCACCAATTCTGCTAAAACCAACGATGATATTTTCTGCATAATTTTTATGAACTTCAAAAAAAGAATCTTCATCAACCAATAAAGAAACGATCTCTTTCATATCGTAAGGTTTGTTCGGGTTATCGGGAATGATCGTTTCCATTTTCTTCTGAAGTTCGATTGAAGAATGATCAAATTCAATAACAGCGGGTTTATCCATAAAATTTTGCGGAAGATATTCCATTAACTTTCTAACCTGAGTTAAAGTTTCAATCTCATTTTCAAAAATAAAATGAGCAACTCCGCTCTTAGACGCATGCGTTTCTGCGCCTCCTAATGCTTCAAAAGTTACATCCTCATGAGTTACTGTTTTTACCACATTCGGACCCGTTACAAACATATAACTTGAATTTTTTACCATGAAAATAAAATCAGTAATTGCCGGAGAATAAACCGCGCCGCCTGCGCATGGACCAAGTATAACAGATACTTGAGGAACAACACCCGAAGCTAAAGTATTCAGTAAAAAAAGATCGGCGTAACCGCCGAGACTTATAACCCCTTCCTGAATTCGCGCCCCGCCTGAATCATTCAATCCGATAACGGGAATACCTAATTTCATCGCCATGTTCATGATCTTGCAAATTTTTTCAGAGTTCGTTTCAGAAAGCGAACCTCCAAGCACTGTAAAATCCTGGCTGTAAAGCGCTACTTCCCTTCCATGAATTTTTCCAAAACCTGAAACCACTCCGTCACCGAGAATTTCAACTTTATCTAATCCGAAATCTTTACTTCTTTGTTTAACAAAAACATCTATTTCCTGAAAAGAGCCTTCATCCACGAGTATTTCAATACGTTCACGCGCCGTTAATTTTCCTTTTTCGTGAAGCGCATTTATCTTATCGATACCTCCGCCAAGCTTAGAAGCTTCTTTCAGACGAATTAATTCGGATATTTTATTTTTCATAGATTATTCTTTTTGTTTAAAATAAGAAAAGGCAGCCATTAATTGACTGCCTTTTAAGAAATAAATTTTCCCTTAGAATATGAAATTCAAACCAACGCTGGCAGCGTTATATTTTGCCAAACTATAATCAACACTGATATTAAGTAAAGCTAATTTAATTGAAGCGCCAACAGTTAAACGAGTTTTATTTTCACCGTCCGCTGAGAACGAAACTTTACTTGGAACAGTTACACCTGGAACTGATGTAGCTAAATTTACATCATAAGCAACATCAACACTTGAACTTTCGATAGCAAAACCGGCATAAGGCGTAATCGAAATTCCCCATCCGAATGTTTTGCTAGCATAAAGTCCGAAGGTGGTAGCGGTTGCTTTGAAAATATCGCCAACCTTTAAAGTTTGTGTAAAGAAAGCCGCAGAAACATCAACAGGTAGTGGAACAGGAATGAACATCGCAGGATTATGTTGCAATCCAAATCCGAAATAACTGAATTTCCCAAGATCACCTAATTCAACACTTGGCAAAAATCTGAACGTAGCCATTGTTCCGTAAACGGTTCCAATAGAAAATTGTGGTGCAGCTAAGGGTAATGCTGGGGCATCACCTAAAAAACCTTTTGCCCCGGTAGATATTGCTTGTTGATTAATTTTATAAGTTGTACCGCCATAAGTAACGTTTGCTTCTGAAAAATCTACCATTACTTCCGATTCTTTTTTACCAACTATGGTTGGACCGCTTATTCCAACTGTATATTGCTGTTGAGCTATTTGATTAGCCATACCATCTTTTGCAGATTGAGGGAGACCTTGGGTTTGCGTACTGTTGTTTATTAATAACATAGCCTGATCGTTGCTAAACTGAAAAGTTCCACTTGTGCTAAATGTCTTATTGTTATCGCTAAACATTGTTGCCATTGCAACAACACCCACTTCAATATCAATACCAAAAACTTTGGATGATGGGGATTTATGTACCCAACCAGAGTTGAGATTGGAACCGAATGCAGAGATAATGGGAGATACATAAGCCTCTCCGGCTGTACCGGTAAGTTTTGTTAAAGTTTCTTGAAGTGTTTGGCTGATGCCAACCCCGGAAAACACTAGAGCGAAAAAAATAATCGCTGTAACTAAACTGTACGATCTTTTCATATTGTTATCCTTTTTGTTATTGACTTGAATTTACTTTTTCTATCACCAACCGAAACATATGTAAATCAATATTATCGGTCAAGAGGTTTTTAAATAAATCTCTTTTCGGAAATAAACATATAATATATTTTCGAAAAACAAAATAACGCATATGCACTATTTTAAAGTTGGAACGAATAGTTCATCTATTACTCAAAGAAGCTAACTTTTGAAAAACGGATTAAAACGTTTTTCTTTTCCAATGGTCGAAGAATTTCCATGTCCCGGGAAAATCTGAGTTTTTTCCGGTAACGTGAATAGTTTGTTTTGAATTGATTTAATTAGCGTTTGATAATCTCCACCAAACAGATCTGTTCGTCCAATTGAGTTTTCAAATAAGACATCGCCGGTAAAACAAACTTCACTCATCGGGAAATAGATACAATATTCTCCCGGAGAATGTCCCGGCGTAAAAAGCAGTTTTATCTCTTCACTTCCTAAAAATAATTGCAGGTCTTCAGTAAGAAAATTTGTAGTTGAAGTAACCGGCAGCATTTCCATTCCAAACATGCTTGCTTGTGCGGGAGCGTTTTCAAGTAAAGGTTTATCATATTCCGGAATAAAGTACTGCGGATTATATTCCTTTAGTACAAAATTATTACCAAAAATATGATCGAGGTGGCAATGAGTATTGAAAAGATATTTGATCGAAAGTTGATTATTCGAAATGAAATTTTGCAGCTCATTCTCTTCTCTTGCAGAAAAACAACCGGGATCAATTACTACAGCTTCTTTTGATTCCTTTTCCCGGACAACAAAAGTATTCTCCGAAAACGGATTAAATGTAAAAGTTTTTACTTCGATCATTTTAATTTGAAATTTTTACGAATTCGAGATTCAAGTTTTTTACAATACGAATTATAATTGTCTTTCGTTTCCTCAAGTGAATCGCCGCCAAATTTAATCAGAAGATATTTTGCCAAAACCCATGCAAGCATTGATTCACCAATAACTGCACACGCAGGAACCGCTACAAAATCGCTTCTTTCTCTTCTTGCATCGACTGCATTAAAGTTAGCCAGATCAATTGATGCAATCGGACTCATCAATGTTGCGATCGGTTTCATTGCAGCTCTCACAATTATTGGTAATCCAGTTGAAACGCCCCCTTCAATTCCACCGGCGCGGTTGGTTTTTCTTGTGATGATTTTATCGTAAATAATTTCGTCATGCGAATCTGAACCAAAAGCATCTGCACACGCAAATCCGGTTCCAACTTCTACTCCTTTTACAGCGTTGATCGACATGAACGCATGAGCAATGTCGGCATCAAGCTTTGTGTCGTAATGAGCGAAACTGCCTAACCCAACCGGTAAACCGGAAGCAACGGTAAAGAACGTTCCACCAAGTGTATCACCCCGTTTTTTTGCAAGTTTTATTTTTCTGATAATTTTTTCTTCGTGTTCTTCCTCTAAAACTCGGACTTGACTTTTATCCGCCCACTCAGAAAGTTCCCAAGCATCAAAAGTTTTTTTATTGTTGAATAATTCTTCAGCAAAGTTTTTCTTCGGATAAATTCCTCCGATACTTTCTACAAAACTCCCGATCTTAATTCCAAATTCTTCTAAAAATCTCCGCGCAATTGAACCGACAGCAACACGCGCAGCCGTTTCCCTGGCGCTTGAACGCTCGATCGAATTTCGGATATCATCAAAATTATATTTTGAAATGCCGACAAGATCAGCATGTCCGGGTCTTGGGATTGTGATCTTTTCAACTTTTCCCTTATTATTTTCCGGGGACATTATCTCGATCCAGTTTTCCCAATCGCTGTTTTTAATTAAAAGAGAAATTGGCGTCCCTAATGTTTTTTGAAATCGGATACCGGAAAGTATTTCAGCTTTATCAGTTTCAATTTTCATACGCAAACCGCGTCCGTAACCGGCTTGTCTGCGTGCGAGATGAAAATTAATAAACTCATTTGTTATCGGAATGTTTGAAGGAAATCCTTCGATAATAGCTGTTAAAGCTTTGCCATGTGATTCACCGGCAGTTAAAAATCTGATCATTTTTGATATTCCTAATTCCTAATTCCTAATTCCTAATTATTTAGGCTTTGCAAAGATAAATTGAAAGAAATAAAAAACCCAATTCCAAAAATGGAATTGGGTTTGAAATCTCCTTTTAAGTGAAAGATTATTTAGGAATTTTTAATCCGACAAATCTCGAATTACCTTTTTCATCGCTCACGACGAGAAAAACGGCTGAACCCTTTTTACTTTCAATGATTTTTTTGAGCTCAGAAACTGATTTGATTTCCTTCTTATCCGCTTTGGTAATTACTAAATCTTTTCCTAAACCTTGATTAAAAGCTGAGCTATAATCTTTAACGTTACTTATTATAACACCGCTTGAAACTTTATAAGCCTCTTTCTCACGTGAGGTCATATTTTTTACACTCAAACCGATATTATCAAAACTTTCTTCGCTTGAGACGGTTTTTTCCGGTTCATTTTCTTTATTAGAAGAATTATCTGCGACTTCCGTTTTATCTTCATCCTTTGGTTTAAGAGTAACTTCACGTTCAATGTTTTTACCGTCTCTAAAAATGAGCAATTTAATTTTTGTCCCTGCTGATTTGCCGGCAACATAACTTTGCAACTGGTTTGGCTGATCGACTGAAAGATTGTCTATTTTCAAAATGACATCACCGGTTTTAACATCTTCTTTTGAAGCTGCTCCGCCTTCGACAATTTTTTCAACGATAACGCCGGTCGGTTTCTCCATTCCAAGAGATAGAGCGAGTGATTCATCAACTTCTCTAATTTGTACGCCGATATATCCGCGGCTAATTTTTCCGTGCGCAATTAAATCTAACGCAACACTTTTTGCCATGTTGATTGGAATTGCAAAACCATAACCAATATATGTCCCGGTTTTTGTTGCAATAGCAGAATTAACACCGATTACAGCGCCGGAAAGATCAACTAAAGCGCCGCCGGAATTACCGGGATTAATTGCGGCGTCAGTTTGAATGAAATTTTCAACACCATACTGTTGATCCTTCAATAATCCAAGCCTTCCTCTGTTTAAAGCGCTAACAATTCCCGCAGTTACCGTTGAGGAAAGTGCAAGAGGATTTCCGATAGCCATTACCCACTGTCCAACTTTTAAATTGTCTGAATTTCCAAGATACGCTACATTTAAATTATCAGCGTTTATTTTGATTACTGCCAGATCAGTTAAAGGATCTGTTCCAATTACTTTTGCTTCGATTGATCTTTTATCGTGTAAGCCGACAGTTACTTTTGTTGCGTTTTCAACCACGTGATTATTGGTTAAAATGTAGCCGTCTTCGCTAATTATAATTCCGCTTCCGGAACCTTCTTGTTCATCCGGTATATTAAAATCATGGAAGGGGAACATAAAATTTTGCTGTTGCTCGGCTTTATCAACTTTGGCAACAACAGTGATTTGTACGATCGATGGAGTAACTTTTTCAGCTACTTCTACAAAAGCTTGATTAAACGCGCTCGCATCTGCGTTTAAATTTACCGGCGGTTTTGAGGCGCCTAATTTAATATCTGATAAGCCGGGATATGCCCAGCCAAATCCGGAAACCATAACTGCACTTAACAATATTCCTACAGTTAAGAGTGCAAAAACACCAAATAATTTTTTCGTTTTCATATTTCTTTCTTGTTTTGTTTTACATTTGCAACGATTTAATACCACTAAAACCTTGAACATGAAACTTGAGGAATTTTTCAAGAGCGATAATTAATTTTTTCATCGCCGGAAGATTATAATTTTTTAACCTCTTTCCTACTTTTAGACTATAAATTTGTTCAAAAAGTTCCATTGGGATCTCTAAAAATGTGTGATAGAGATTTTTACAGGCACTACACAACATTCCATGTTCATAATTAAATCCGTTTATCTTTTCTTTTTGAATCTCTTTATGGCAAATGGAACATGTGTCCATCTGGATTTCAAATCCGGTTTCCTGCAAAATAAAGAGGAAATATTTTAAGAAAATAATTTCGGACGGTTCTTGTTTTGCATCCATCAATTGAAGAATTTTTCTTGAGCCTCTGTACAAACGTTGATTCGCTTCATTTTCAACGGTAAGATATTTTAGAAGTTCAAGTACAGCGTAAGCATATTTCATGCTATCAAAATCGTCGTGAAGATGCACGGGATAGAAAACCATTTCCGCTCCGCTGATTAACTGCACTTCCCTTTGCTCTTTATTGTAAAGAACAAAATTTACAATGTTCAACGGATCAACTACTAAACCTACTTTTGAATTTTTCCCTCTTCCTCCTTTTACGATCGCAGAGATTTTTCCAAATTCCTCTGTGTAAAGCGAAACAATTTTACTCGAATCGCTGTAGTCAAGTTTCGATAAAACAATTCCTTCGGTTTTTTCAATCTGGCTCATTTAAATTGATACGGAAAAGTGAAAAGACCTTTCTCTGTGATGATTCCCGAAATAAATTCCGATGGAGTAACATCAAACGATGGGTTATAACATGGATAACTCTCAAGTGTAATTTGTTTTCCGTTTAGCGATGTAATTTCTTTTGAAGAACGCAACTCGATCGGGATTTCCGAATAGTGTGAAATTGAAATATCAATTGTGGAAGAAGGAGCGGCAATGTAAAACGGCACTCCGTGGTATTTACAAAGCACCGCAAGATTGTACGTTCCAATTTTATTTGCAACATCTCCATTTGCGGTAATTCTATCTGCACCGGTAATTACCAGATCAATTTTCTTTTTTAAGAAAAGAGATGCCGCGGTTGAATCGGTAATTATTTCAAACGGAATTTCATTTTTCGAAAGTTCGTACGCAGTTAAACGGGAACCCTGCAAAAGTGGACGTGTTTCATCTGCAAAAACAGAAGAGACCAATCCATTTTCAAATCCCTTTTTAATAACACTGAAAGCTGTTCCACCTTCAGCGGCAAGAGCGCCTGTATTACAATGGGTTAGCACAACTGATCTTTTCTTGAAAATGTTTAATCCGTGTTCCCCCATCTTTTCGCACATCTTTGCATCTTCATCTTGAATCTCTTTTGCTTTTAGCAGAAGTGCTGCATAAACATTTTCTTTATCGCTGGAATCTTTAAAAACTTTTTTCATCTGATTTAAAGCCCAAAAAAGATTTACAGCAGTAGGACGTGTAACGGATAATCGATTGTAAGCTCTTGTAAAATTTTCTGAAGAAGAATTTTTTTTCATTGCAAGAGTGACTGCAAACGCGGCAGCGATACCAATCACAGGTGCGCCTCTAATTTCCAAACGTTCAATCGCTTCGGCAATGCGCTCGTAATTATCGGTGGTTATGTATTCTTCAACAAAAGGAAGTTTTGTTTGATCTAAAAATGTAAGCGAATCATCCTCAAAAGCTAAAGCAAAATAATTACGCTTCTTCATTAAACCTTGAAATAGTTAAAAATTCTCTAAACCGGTCCTGGATGCGCAAGTTCGATAATCCTTCCAAACCTTTTGTGCTGAATTGTTCAACGCAGAAAGATGCCATTGTACTTCCGTAGACAACTGCGCGTTTCAAACATTCGGAACTTGTATCTTGACACTTATGTAAGTAACCAACAAAACCGCCGGCAAAAGAATCACCTGCACCGGTTGGGTCGTGGATCATTTCTAATGGATAAGCCGGAGCTGAAAAAACTGTGTCCTCAGTGAATAACAGCGCACCATGTTCCCCTTTTTTTATAATAAGTGAAGGAACACCCATCTCTCTAATCGCTTTTGCAGCTTTAATTAAATTCGGTTCATGCGCTAAGAGTCGGGCTTCGGAATCATTAATGATCAATACATCAATTTTCGGGAAAACTTTTACAAGCTCATCTTTTTTCCCTTCGATCCAGTAATTCATTGTATCGCAAACTACAAAATGCGGTTTTTCAATTTGATCTAAGACTTTAAGCTGCAAAGTCGGATCAATATTTCCGAGGCAGAGATATTTAGATTTTTTTAATGTATCGGGAATGATCGGATCGAAAGTTTCAAACACGTTCAGTTCTGTTAAAAGCGTGTCGCGTGTATTTAAATCATAATGATATTTGCCTGCCCAGCGAAATGTTTTACCGCCGGGAACGATCTGCAAACCATCACAAATTACATCGTGACTTTCGAGCATCGAGATGTATTCTTTTGGGAAATCATCTCCCACAACTCCAACGATGTGAACCGGTCCGCTGAAATAGCTCGCCGAAAGTGAAATATAAACCGCCGAACCGCCTAAAGCATTATCAACTTTATCGAACGGGGTGGCGACATTATCCAACGCAACAGAACCAACAATTAATAAGCTCAAAGTTTTCTCCTCTTGTTAAAAATGGTAAACAAAAATACGGGATAGTTAGCTGAAAAGCACCTGCTAAATTAAAAGAATCTTACTTTATTTCCACAAACCGTATCTCTTTTTCTTTCTTTGTAAGAAAAGAATAAATGATGTCCAACGATTTTTGCTGCCCCGTCCATGCAACCATTTTTCTTGCTTTCTCTTTACTTACCCAGCGAAATTTGCAATGCTCTTTGGAGATTTTTACTTCGTCGTCTTCATTCACTAAACACAAAAAGACGGGGACAAAATGTACGGTATCATCTAACTTTGAATAAAAGGGATTTACATTAGGCACTACGAATAGTTTCTCAATAGACAAATCCGTTTCCTCTTTTACTTCACGGATAACAGTCTCGTAGGCTTTTTCATCTTTTTTAATTTTTCCGGTAACCATTTGCCAGAGTCCTGGATAATGCGCCACTTCCCCTCTCTTCAACATAAGAAATTCATATTTCCCTTTTTTCTTCCGGTAAATGTGCGCTTCGATCATTGATGCGTTTAATTCCATTTCATCACCTTATTTTTTATTTATATTCCACGAAACAGTAACAGTGCTTGGACATTCTTCGTGTCTCTGTGTCTTGGTGGCAATCGATCTAAGATTTAATTGCCACAAAGACACCATGACACTAAGAAAAATTGAAACTTCTGTATTAAAAAAATGCCCTCACTTCCACCTTAGCCGTATGCACAATCTTTCCGCCGCCCAATTTCCTACCATCGTAATTTGCGGTTGAGAGCAAGTTTGTCCCAAAGCGGTAATCAAAAAACAATCGCCAAAAGTAATTTTTCCCGACAACATTTCCCGCTGTTAATTCAAACGGAAGATAGTTTTCGATAGTATTTGTCGTTAATTCATTTCGTTCAACTTCAAAGCGCAATCTGCCGTAACCGGAAAATGAAATGTTAAGGCGGAGTGCTTGTCCGTTGGTATATATCTCCGTTGGTTTAACCGGGAAATAATCACTGCTCTTTGATGTTTTTAGTTTGAATCCGACTTCTATATTTCGTTCGGGGCGATAGGAAAAGTCTGTTGTAATTCCGTTGCTTTCAATCGAGCGGCTTCTGTTTGAAGAAACACCGGCTAAGAGATTATCGATTTTATTTTCCAGATCAGTTTGGTTCCCGATCTCTGCGAGCATTTTAAATTTAATGCGCAGACTTCTCTCTTTTGCAAATCCCTTTTCCGCTCCACCGCTAAATTGGTTCATACTTCTCCGCTGCGAATAGCGAAGTCTAAAAGAAAGTTCAGAACTATTTTCAAAGACGAAAAAGTCCTGTTGAAAATATTGCGACCCGCGAACCGTATTCTTTTCATTTAAGAAAGAAGAAAGTTTTAATAAATATATTTTCTTCAGATCAGTTTCCTGACTATTCTCTTCAATTCTTCCATACGTCTCAGTTGAAAGAGTTTTTACCACCGATCCTACAAAATTATTTGCCGTGTAAATATTCTCATAGTTCAGTTTCAATCTTGCGGAAGATTTCAAATCAATAACCGGATAAAGTTGATCCGTTGGAATATTTACAATAATATATTCGCCGTCATAAACAACCGGTTGAAATTCGTTTTCTTCTGCTACGCCGTTGTTGTTTAAGTCGCCGAGATAAATATAATTCCCATTTCCCTTTTCAACTTTAACAAATACTTTTTGCAGTTTCGCAGTTTTTTGTGTTTGAACTTCATAATAGACATCTCCGTTAGCCGCATTCTCTGTGGTTGAAAACCTTGTTTGCGAGCGGACTAAAATTGTTTGATTATCGAGCTGTCCTTTCAACTTATAAGCGTCGGCATATTTTTTATTTTGAACGGTGATGCGAAGCTGCGAAGATATTTCTTTTCGACCTGAATAAGATAATTCATAAATCTCTCCGTATGAGTTCGATTCCTTCTGCAGCTTTCCCGCTAAAGGAAAGTAATCTGTGCGAAATAAATATTTTAGAGAAGCATCAATTCCGTAAAACTTCGCGATCTGTATTCCGGGATTTCCTTCAAAATATTGGAGACTTGAAGATAGAAGTGAATCTGATTGTGTTACTTTCTCAAGTTTCTTTTCAGCCATAAATTCAAACACCGGTTGAACAACACCAAAAGAATAAAATGTATTTCCTTTTTGACGAAGCCAGGTACTTCCCAGCGATCCGTTTTTCGTATTTACATAATCAACTTGATACTGAAGCTGGTATTCTTTTTCTTTAGCAAGATTCGTTTGGTTTGAAAATTTATCTGAAGAAAAAGACGATCCTTTTTTCATACTTCCATAAGAAAATGTTGATTGCAGATTCTCAATCGGCTGTAACGTTATGTTGGCTTCGCGAAGTTTCTCATTCCCTTGCAAGGCGGTTGATGAATTATAATCTCTTGTAAACTCTACTTTATCAAATCTTTCAAGAGAAGTAAACCGATCTTGAATAAATCTTTCGCGGAGTGAAAATCCGATTTTGCCGAAATTAATTCCACCAAGCTGAACTTTTAACGGATTCATTTTGAAGGAAAGATTTCTCGCCAATCCGAAATTATCTTTTTCATCTTGAGACGAGAACCGATTTTTATCCCACGAACTTCCGGCGAATTCTGCTTGAAAAAAAATATCTTTTGTCGGATTGTATTGAACAAAGAGATTTCCAAATTGTTTTAATTCGGGCAGCGGTAAAAAAATAACCGGCAAATACGCGCCGAGCTTTTTTCCAACGAAACGGTATTGCCCTAAACTTTCGCGCAGATAATCTCCTTGAAACTCCCCAATATAACTGAACGACACATTATACAACGCTGAATCGCTTCCGGGATTATATATATATATTGTGAATGCTTCACCATTTATTATGGAATCTTTTTTCTCGTACACACCCCGTAACTGTCCAACTGAATCCGGAGTTGCAAGACTTACACCGCTTTTCACCGCAAGGTCTTTTCTATCGCCGGCGCTTTCAAGTATCTTTTTATCCTCATCGCTAAACGAAATATCAATCGGCGAATTTTGGTCATCCCCTTCTCTTAAATATTGAAAAGCAATATTAACTTTATCATTGAATAGCACTGTGCTCATTCCGGCAGCAAAAAAGTTGCGAACAAATCGGCGGTCGGTATATTCAAAATCAATTGCAATTCTGCTTGCCGAGGTAATAAGCCTCTGCGGAGTAAAAATAATTTGTGAATTAGAATAATCGATCGTGTAATCATTCCGCTCTCCACGCTTCATTTCTTCTCCGTTCACAAAAACTTTTTCAGAACCGGCAATGATGATAATATCTCTTTCATTATTTTGTCCACTCAGCCGGTAGGGACCTTGCACTCCATCCTGCCCGTTAAAAGCATTTGAATTAAATTTTCCTTTGGCATTTGCCAGTGCAACGTATCCTTCCGTTTTTGCGAATTGAAATTCACCCAAAAGTCCTTGCAGTTTTCTATTTACAACACCAAACTCACCATATCTTTTTTGTACTTCATAATCTCCAAAAGTAGCAGCGGCATTTTTGTGCTTCAGTTGAATAAAAACTTTGTCAAGTTCATCTATCCGCTCCGTATTTCCTTCGGGTTGAATGGGAGTGTTTTCATCGGTTAAAGCTGCAACTACTTCGATATCATCCGAGAGTTTCCCTGCCAACTGCAAGCGAAGTCCGCTCTGCAAGGTTAAATCTTTATTTGTTCCAACAGTAAAACCACGAATAATTGAACCGCTTTTCTCGATCGTATTTCCGAATATCGATTCAGCGTCAATCGGTTTATTTAATCGAAGCACCCGCATGGTATCCTTTCCCATTTCATCGTAGCGCACAACAAGTTGTCTCCGTTGATATTCTTTTTGAAGAGATAGTTTAACTGAATGGTAAGTGACAACGATGGTGTCAAAGATCGAATAAGGTAAAGAATCCGATAGTGAGACCGTTCCTAAAGCATAATTTATTTTGTAATCTTGAGAAGAAAGTTTTTTCTCCTTGAGATATATTTTTTCGGTTCCTGGTAAAATGTTGGTTGATTTTATACGGTAAAGATTTTCAAAATCAATCTGAAATGAATCGGAAATGGAGATGGCTGAACCGTCTTCAAATGGTTGGCGAGTCGTTTGTCCTTGAAGCCAAATCGCCGAAAAGATAATGAGGTAAAGAGAAAATATTAATTCTTTTTTCAAGGATGCGTAGTTTTTTTTATTGTAAATCTAACTTTGCAGGTTAAGGATTGCAAGTGAAAAGGAATCCCTTTTAAAAAAACCCGGGACTCATCCAACAATTGAGCTACTTCTTTAACCGGAATGAAAATTCCGAACCAACATCAACTTTGCTCTTCACTTCAATCTTTGATTGATGCGCCTCAACAATATGTTTAACGATCGCAAGCCCAAGTCCGGTTCCGGCAACATCTTTCGAACGGGTTTTATCAACACGGTAAAATCTTTCAAATATTCTTTCAACATCTTTTTCGGGAATTCCCAAACCATAATCTTTTACAATTACTATTGCATGCGTTTTTTCTTCTTCAACTATTAACTCAATCTTTCCCGAATTGGAATATTTAATTGCATTTTGAATAAGATTAACAAGCACTTGCCGCAGTTTTGTTTTATCACCAAAAACTTCCAATTTTTTGTTGAACTGATTTATTTCAATTTGAAGATTTTTTTCAAGAATCACCGGATCAAATTCTTTCGCAATTTCCATTAGGAAATCCAACAAATTGAAATAACGAAAACTCAGCCGCATTTCTCCCGATTCGATCATAGAAATATCTATCAAATCATTTAGCAAGTGATTAAGATTTTCCGTATGCGCTGCGGCTTTTTCCAAAAACTTTCTATTCACTTTCGGGTCTTCCAAAGCGCCGTTTAATAACGTTTCCAAAAAACCTTGTATCGTAAAAATCGGTGTCCGCAGCTCATGCGAAACATTACCAAGAAATTCAGTGCGGATTCGTTCAAGCCGCTTCATCTTTGCAATATCGTTTTTATAGTTCTCCGTCATCTGATTAAGCGCAGCTTCAATCTCATGAAACGAATATGAAAGTTTTAACGCTCCATCATCTAACGAATCTCCCGAACTAAATATATTTATTCTTTTCTCTATAACAGAAAATATTTTCTTTAGTCTTCGTCTTACAAAATATGAAATAATGATAAATCCTCCTGAAGACCAGAGTATAAAAAGTAACTTCCGTTCAGGATTAATTGGAGAAAAGAGAATGGGAAGAATAAATAAAACTATAAAAATTAGAATCTCTACTTTAAAGAGAAGAAGAAAAGAAAAGCGACGGGAAAGATTACGAAACATTTTTCATTCTATACCCAACCCCTTTGATCGTTTCGATCATTTCAGATTGAGCGCCGAGTTTCTCTCTAATTTTGCGAATGTGCACATCAATAGTTCGGTCAACCACATAAATATCGCTCCCCCAAACATTCTGTAAGATAGATGCACGCGTTAGAATTTTCCCGGGATGTTCACAAAGATAACTTAGCAGTTCAAATTCCTTTCTCGGGAAAAAGGTTTCTTCGTCATTAAGGAATATTTTATACGTGCTTCGGTCAATAACAATTGAACCAATCGTAAGTGCATTGCTTTTATCCGCATCCGGAGCCGCTTTGCGCAAATTTGATTTTACTCTTGCAATTAATTTTAAAGGTGAAATTGGTTTTTTGATAAAGTCATTTGCACCGAGTTCTAAGCCTTTGATCTCATCTTGCTCAGAAGATTTAGCGGTAAGAAAAATCACCGGAAGAAGCGCCGTTTTTTTATTTTTGCGAATCATCTCACAAACTTCAAACCCATTTAATTTCGGCATCATAATATCAAGGATAGCCAAATCGGGATTTTCATCTAAAAGAGAAATTGCTTCTTCACCATCACATGCAGTTATGACGGCAAATCCTTCTTTCTCTAAATTATATTTGAGAAATTCAAGGATATCTTTTTCGTCATCAGCTAATAAAATCTTTTTCATTTTACTCGAAATATATTTCTTTTTTAATTTGCGCCGATTGATACATTGAATCAATAATTTTCATCCTGGGAACTGATTCTTCTGCCGGAGAAAACAATGGATTTACTCCCTGAACTGCGCCGAGAAAATGTTTTAATTCATTTAAATATGATTTCTTGAAAAGCGAAAGATAGTTATCGCTCCCCGACGGGGTCATATCAATCTGCTGGTCATTTATTTTTTTGAACACTCTAAGTGGATTAAGCGAAGCGTTCCCTTTGTTTCCATAGATATCTAAATAGAAAGTATCCTTTTCCGAATTTAACGACCAGCTTGTTTCCATATTGATTAAAGCGTTCGGTTTACATCGAATCATGCTTAACGAACAATCTTCAACACTGGTGGTATTGATAAAAAAGTTTTGTGTTGAAACAGACATGATATCGGGAAAATTTAATAACCAAAGCGAGAGATCAAGCAATACAATACCAAGGTCTAAAATAACTCCACCGCCTGAGGATTCTTTTTTCGTAAACCATTGTCCATCCGAACTTTGTTTTCTTAACCAGCCGCACTTAACGTAAAATATTTCTCCAAGGTCGCCCGAATTGATGATACTTTTAAGCAGCATTACATCAGGGCGGTAACGGAAATTCATGCCGACCATTATTTTTACATCATGTTTTTTTGCGGCATCAACAATGATTTGTGTTTCTTGAAGTGAACGCGAAATTGGTTTTTCAACAAGTATATGCTTCTTTCTTCCGATAGCAGCAAGCGCTATCGGCATGTGCGTGTCGGTCGGCGTAGCTATTATCACCGCATCAAGGTCTTCATGGTCGAGCATCTCTTCATAATTAGCGTACTGATTTTTTATTCCGAATTTTTCTCCAACGCTTAACAACCGACTTTTGTTAACTTCACTTACTGCTGTAATGTTTGCGTTGTTCAATTTTTTCAACATCGGAAGGTGTACTAACTGAGCAATACTTCCCAGCCCGATAATACCAATTTTTACTTGATTCATGTTGTTCCCCTAAGTTTATTGTTCAAGAAAAGTTTTGTTTTTTTTACAATACCGTCGGCATCAATTTCCAACATTTTATAAAGTTCCGCTTGCGTTCCATGTTCAACGAATGCATCCGGAAGACCAATGACCAAAATATCGTTCTTATAATTTTTTTGTGCAAAATATTCCGTTACCCCGCTTCCGAAACCACCAACAATTGTATTTTCCTCCAACGTGATAATTTTTTTATGATGAGCTGCTATTTCATCTAACATTTTTTCATCTAAAGGTTTTACAAATCGCATATTGATGACCTCAGCGCTGATTCCATCTTGTGATAATTTTTCTGAAGCATTAATAGCGAATTGAACCATTGAACCAACTGCCAGCAATGCAACATCATCTCCGGGAGTAATTCGTTCGCTTGTTCCAATTGGAATTTTTTCAAAAGATTCTTTTAGTTCAACGCCAATCGCCGAACCGCGCGGATATCGAACTGCAACCGGACCCGCATTATATTCTACCGCAGTATAAAGCATGTTCCTTAATTCCGCTTCATCTTTCGGCGCCATAATCACCATCTGCGGAATCAAACGGAGATAGGTTAAATCAAAAGTCCCGTGATGTGTTGGTCCATCTGCGCCAACCAGACCGGCTCGATCAAGTACAAAAACAATATGAAGATGCTGCAACGCCACATCGTGGATGATTTGGTCAAATCCTCTTTGAAGAAAAGTAGAATAGATTGCCACAACCGGAATAATTCCTTGTGTAGCCAATCCCGCCGAAAAAGTTACGGCATGTTCTTCAGCAATTCCAACGTCATAATAATTTTGAGGAACTTTTTCTCTTAAAATATCAAGACCGGTTCCATCCGGCATTGCCGCAGTGATCCCAACAATTTTAGGATTTTGTTGAACCAATTGTACTAACGCTTCACCAAATATTTTTGTGTATGAAGGAATAGATGAAGCACCTTTTAAAGCCATACCGGTTATTTTGTTAAAAGGTGTTGCAGCGTGCAATCTCTGTACGTCTTTTTCAGCCGGTTTATAACCCTTTCCCTTTTCAGTAATAGCGTGGATAAGGATTGGACCTTTGTAAGTTTTAACCTGCTCAAACAATTTTACTAATTGGTTTACGTTGTGTCCATTCACCGGACCAAAATAACGGAATCCTAAAGCTTCAAATAACATTCCCGGCGTTATTACTGCTTTAATTCCATTTTCCAATCGAACGGCAATTTTTCTTAACCGGTCACCAAAATGATCGAGCTTGCCGGTCAAGTCCCATACTTGTCCTTTAAACCGGTTGTATTCCGGATGAGAAATAATTTCTGTAAAATAATTAGAAATCTGCCAGACGTTTGGTGCGATTGACATATTGTTATCATTAAGAACGACAATCAAATCAGCTTTCAACACACCGGAATTATTCATCGCTTCGTACGCCATTCCGCCCGTCATTGCACCATCCCCAATAACAGCGATGACCTTTTTATTTTTCGAATCATATTTTTGAGCAATCGCCATTCCAAGCGCTGCTGAAATTGAAGTTGATGCATGCCCGGCGCCGAACGTATCATATTTACTTTCGGTTCGTTTTAAGAATCCAGAGATTCCACCAAACTGTCGAATTTTTTTTAATTCTTCTTTTCGCCCTGTAACAATTTTATGTGGATACGCTTGATGCCCGGTGTCCCAAACGATAAGATCATCCGGAGTATTAAATACGCGGTGAAGCGCAACAGTTAGTTCTACCGTTCCGAGTCCGCCGCCAAAATGGCCGCCAATTTCGGAAATCACATCGACCATATATTTGCGAATATCAGAACAAAGTTCTTTCAGCTCGGTAATTTCCAAATTACGGATGTCTGCGGGGGAATTTATTTTATCTAATATTTTATAATTTGATTCGGACATTCAGAAAAGCTCCAGGTTCTCTATTAATTTTAAAAGTTATCATCAGTAGTTAAATCAATTTTTGATTTCAGTTCATTCACTTTAAGTTCAGCTTCAGTTAGAGTTTTCAAACATTTTTGAGAAAGTTGAATCCCTTCTTCATACAGTGAAATTGCTTCTTCCAGATCAAGCTCGCTGCTGTCTAACAAGGAGGATATTTCTTCTAATCTTTGTAAATCTGTTTTAAAAAGTGATTGGTTAATTTTTTTCTTCATAATTTTTATTTAAGGTAATCTGGTTGTCATAAAAAATCAGAGTATGCGAACGAGCAGTCTGAAATTTTTTAGCTCTTGTTACAAATTTATCTTCTTGTTTAACTAAAACAAAACCTTTGGCAAGAGTTTTTTGAATATCATAAGCAGAAAGTTTTGAGGTAAGCAGTTCTGTTTTGTTTTTCCGTTCGCTTAAATACTTTTCGATGTTCCTGTTCAGTTTATAAACTGCAGTATCAACTTTCTGGTTATATATTTTTAAAAGATCGACGGGTATGCGAAAACCGTATGAATTAACGATCGAAGAAACTTGTTCTTTCAACTCCTCAATTTTCGAAAATATTTTTTCAGTTATTGCATCATCATAGTCACGGATCAGATTTTCGATCTCTTCCTTTTCCGGAGTTAAAATTTCCATCGCTGCCGTTGGGGTTGCGGCACGGAAATCCGAAACAAAATCGGCAATGGTAAAATCAATCTCGTGTCCGATTCCCGTTACAATCGGAATTATGGAATTATAAATCGCGTACGCAACTTCCTCTTCATTAAAAGCCCATAAATCCTCAAGAGAACCACCTCCGCGAGCAACAATAATAACCTCAACCTCATTCTGTATATTTAAAAGATGAATCGCTGAAGCTATTGATTTAGCTGCATCAACACCTTGAACTGCGCATGATGCGATACTAATTTCAACCAACGGAAATCTTCTTTTAGCAACACTTATCATATCCTTTAAAGCAGCGCCGCCGATTGAAGTAACGATGCCGATCTTCATCGGAAGTTCCGGAATTTCTTTTTTGTTTTCGGGAGCGAATAATCCTTCCTTCTGAAGCTTGATTTTTAATTTTTCAAAAGCAAGTTGAAGTTCACCAACTCCGGCAGGCTGCATCGCCCGAACTTCAATCTGATAATTCCCTCGAGGAGGGTAAACGGTAATTCTTCCAATAATTATTACTTTCATTCCATCCTGGGGCGAAAAGAAAACATAATTATTAACTCCTCGCCACATAGTGCACGAAATTTGTGCATCGGAATCTTTTAAAGTAAAATACCAATGACCGGAAGAGTGAGCTTTGAAATTTGAAATTTCGCCTACAATACTCAATGAGGAAAAATTTTCTTCCAAATCTTTTTTTATCAGTCTGGTAATTTCAGAAACCGTTAACGTTGTCTCAGTCATTATTCTTTTCTTTTCTAAAAATCAAACAATATTGATGATGCCGGTTAGAAACCCATGCGCTGTTAATTCCAAGTGCAATGAGCGGTTTATCATCTTGAAGCCAGACTTTTTCATCTTTTAAAATCCAACTCTTCTTCCCTCTTTTAGTTAATGAAATAGCGGTATCAAACGCAAGCGGAAAAAGTTTTCCGTTGTAATAAACATTGTTGGTTATTACGGTCAGATAACCATTTTCTTTTGTGATTGCATAAACTTCATCGAAGATTTTTGCCTGCATCTCAAGAAAATCATCGTAGCCGGAGATATTTCCTATATCTTCTTTATGTTCCGAATATTTTGTATCAAGTCCGCCTTCTTTTCTCTTTTTTTGACGCATTGAATTTCTCTCAAGCTGATTCCAATATGGCGGCGAAGTGATAACAAAATCAAACTGTTTACGAATTGACGGAATAGTTTTTAAGAGTGATTGAAGATTTAACGATGAACCGCAAAGAGGAAGAATAGTATTCGAAAATTTTTCTTTTTCAATTCTCTCCTTTGCAATTTTAAAATAATAATCACTTAACTCAATACCGATAGCGTTTCTGCCTAAAGCGCCGCTTGCCATGAGCGTACTTCCAGTTCCGAGGAAAGGATCAAACACCCAATCATTTTCTTTTGTAAAAAAAGCGATGAATTCTTTTACGAGTGATTCCGGGAACTTTGCCGGGTGTAATACTTCATTCTTTTTGCGTTGCGGAGGTTTATGGATGAACCACGATTTGGAAAATTTAATCCATTCTTTCCCGGTGAGTGAATTTAGTTTGTTAGCCGAATTGTATTTTCCGCGCTCACCCAAATCGATTATGTCACTCTTCCTTTTTGCCATTTGCTATCAAAACTTAATTGAAAATCCTAAAGTCGGTATGATTGGAAACATTGCGTTTGCTTCCCGCCCCAAAGTAAGATCTTCGTTAACGTAATAGTTAAAATTGTTTATATTTTTCCGATTGTAGATATTAATAACATCAAGATAGAAATTCCAATCGAAAGTCCAAAGAGTAACAGCCGCAGTTATTCGCAAATCGAGTCTATGATAAACCGGTTTACGGGCATTAAAACGAGCTTTATTTCCATAGTCGATATCGAATATTACTTGTTCATTCGTAGGATCGGAAGCACTTTTTCTCGTTGCAATTGTTGGTGTCTCGGGAACCAAGTCACCATTTAAATCTGCAAGTATTATTCTGGGCTTACTTCCAACCGGTTCTGTATAAGGAAATCCCGATCCGAATTGCCAACGCAGTCCCAAATTCCAAGTGTCATCAATTTTATAATTTAACACCACATTTAAAGTGTGGCGTTGGTCAAAAGCAAAAGGAATTATATCATTTTTTTCATGTCGATTTGCAAACGCAAAAGCATATGAAATCCATCCGGTAAGTCTGGAATCATTCTCAATATTTTTTTTTGCTAAAAGGATTTCAATTCCATAAGCTGTACCGTAAGAATTGTTGATAGGAATTTGTGTGAGTGAATCGACAGACTTAAGGGTTGGCTGCGACCAGCTCGAAACAAGGTGCGGATCCGCACCCGGATTCAATGTAGTTGCGTAAGCACTGCCGGGTTCCAATTTTTGCACAATGAGATTTAAGAATTTTTTTTGATAAGCTTCTATCGTAAATTCCCACTCACTCGAAATCCAATGATCCAAACCAAGAATATAATGATAGGCTCTTTCAGCTTGTAAATTACTCGTATAAGTTTCACTCAAATCGAAAAGAATATTTTGATCTCGTATTTTTTCGTAACCCGGTGACTGATAATATACTCCAAACACAGCTCTTAAGGTTGTAAGATTATTAAAGGCATAAGAAGCAGAAATTCGTGGAGATAAATAATACTTTCCGAGAATTTCATAATAATCATAGCGAAGCCCCGGATGAACAACGAGAGTACTGGATAGAGAAATATTATCTTCTATGTAGGATCTGATCCTCTTATACCGCTTAATTTCTTTTACATCGTTAAAGACAGCTCTAAAACCGGGATTCGATGAAAAAAAAGATCTTAATTGAGGATCAACCTTAAAATAAAAATTTATGACCGTTTCTAACAGATCAATTCCGGCGCCGGCTTCAATGGTATGAGATTGAATTTGGTAAGTTATTTTATCATCGAAGGAGGTTTTCTTAAAGGTAAAATCATTATCAAATTTGAAACCTAAAAGATATGGAGACAATGTATCGGACACAACATTCTCAAAATCTTTGCGATTTAAGGATGGATCAAGAACTTCAGAATTAAAATTTGTTGCGCCGCTATTCTGATAATATGAAATAGTTAATTTGTTAAAAAATCTCCGTTTCGCCGAATAGTGCCATCCAAATCCAAGAACGTTATTTTTTGTTAAGTTATTTATTGAAATACTGTCAGCCGTTTTTCTCTGTTTTCCGCTAACAACATCAACACCATCTTGAGAGTAAATTGCATTTAAAATGAATTTGTGACCTTCAAAGGGACCAAAAACAAATTTACTTTGAACATCATAAAAATTCGGCAATGAAACATTTTCATCGACAAGACCCGCTTTTTTAATAAACGGTTCAATGATTAAATCATAATAAGTTCTTCTCGAATTAATGGTCCAACTTCCTTTCAGATCAAAAGGATTTTTCCCTTCAAGAATTAAATTTGCGCTAATGATCGAGGCATTCAAACTTCCGGAAAGATATGAAGTTTTACTCCCCTCTTTGTTCGTAACATCTAAAACGGCAGAAAGTCGATCACCATATTTTGCTGGAAATCCTCCCGATAGTAAATTTACATCTGAAACAGCATCCGGATTAAACATACTTACAGCGCCATAAAGTCTGTAAGGATTAAATATTTCTATGTCGTCAATAATAATAAGATTTTGATCCGGTCCGCTCCCCCGGACAATAAGTTGAGAGGAAAAATCGTTAGGAGCCAGCACACCTGGGAGCGATTGTAATGTTCGCATAACGTCTTCTGCTGCGCCGGGAAGTACTTTTGCACTTTTGGGATCTAACTCAATAACACTGGTCCGAGTATCGCTGTGTGTTCTGGCTTTCGAACCAATTATCTTAACTTCAGATATTTCAATTGGATTTTCTTCGAGTGTAATATTTAAAATTACAATTTTGTTTGAAACAATTTCAACTTCCATAATTCTTGAATCATATCCGATAGTTGAAAATTTAAGTTTCTGTTTCCCCACAGGAATTCCATCAATTAAATAATTTCCGTCATTATCTGAGATTGTTCCTGAAGGAAAGTTTAGTAAAGAAACTGAAACTGCGGGTAAAGGATCTTTTCCGTCAGTCACCTTTCCTTTAACACCGCCGGTTTGCGGAAGATTCATAGATTGGGTAGAAATGATGATGAAAATGATTAGCCTTAAAAAATATTTGTTGACCAGCTTCACTTTGCTCCGAAATTAACGAACATTTCAACCATAGTTACCAATGAAGTGTAAAAAAAGAAGAATACAATCCGATCGAAAATTCCGAAAAATCGGTTCCGCTTTTCCCTGGCGAAAAGTTGTATCGATAGCGTGAATAAAGGGTAAAAACGTTATAGATTTTAAATAGTCCCAGAGAAATCTCAGGACTAATTCCATTAAAACCGCGAAAATCTGTAAATCCATTTAGTCCAACAGAAATGTATTCAATCTTCGGAATTTCATAAATGTGTTTGTAACCGATGCGAAAATAATTTTTCTTTTCTAGTTTTAAAATATGTGCATATTCAATTGCAAAATAACCGCTTGGATAATTGAATCCGCCTGAATAGATAGACACCACCGGCAGTTCCTTATTGAAACCATAGTAAGTTTTTCCATTTGCCTGGATCATGGAAATAGATGGAGTAAGGAATACAACTCCGCCTGCTAAACAGGTAAAAAAGTAATTTGATTTTGCAGAAACCGTCGGTTCTGATTTATAAAGTTCAAGTTCAAAAAGTTCGCTCGTTGATTTTACCCCTGCTTCATTTTCCATCTGAATTAAATAATTAACTTTATTTTTCTTTATTGTAATTTTCGTAAGATCAACTTCAATGCGATGATTGTCAGTCAGTTCCCCGGAAATGGGGAAAACCAGACTATTTTCAACCAGGAGTTTCGTTTTGCAAGGTTCGCTTGTATAAAAAGATAGAATAAATTTATTTGGATTTTCCGGCGGGACATACGAATCAATAATAAATACCTCAATCGAATCGGGGTTTGATCCATTCTCTTCTTGTCCAAAATTCTGAAACGTTAGCGGGGAAATAACAAGTGCCAACGTGAGCAAAAATATTTTCAATCTCAACTCCATTTTTTTTATTACTACTATTACAAATATATTAATTAATAAGTTTGTTTAAAGTATAAAAATGAGGTTCACCGTCAAAAAATGTGGATAGACATGCTCACTATTACTCGAGCTAACATGGGTTTGGATCCAAAAAAATATTTTTTAATGTTGTACAAATCAAAGTATTTCTAAAAAACTTTTATTATATTTTACCACACAATTTCAACAAAACCTTAGAAGGTAGCAAAATGCAAGTACGCTTTTGGGGAGTACGCGGATCCATCCCGGCTCCGTTGAATATGAAAGAAATACGAAAAAAAATGCTGCGAGTTCTTGAATTTGCGGCAGATAAAAATATTTCTTCTAAACAAAACCGGGAAGAAGTCGTTGACGCTTTCGCCAATGAAGAATGCCTGGTTATTGGGGGAAATACGACTTGCGTTGAGGTAAAGACAAATGATGCTCATATAATTTTTGATATGGGTTCGGGTATTAGAGAATTGGGTTACGACATTCTAGAGCATAATAAAAAGAATGAAGTGCATGATTTGCATATTTTCCTTTCCCATACGCATTGGGATCATATTCACGGCTTCCCTTTCTTCCTTCCTGCATATTTGCCGAACTACAATTTTAAGTTCTACAGCGCCCATCCGGAGCTACAAAAAAGATTAAATGATCAGCAAGACTTTCGCTTTTTCCCGGTGTCAACCGATTATATGTCGTCCAAAAAAGAATTTTTTCAGTTGGAAAGAGATGAAGAGATCAAGATCAACTCAACCGTAATCAAGCATATTGAATTACATCATCCTGGAAAATCGTATGCGTATAGAGTTGAAGCGGAAGGAAAATCTTTTATTTTTGCTACGGACGGAGAGTATAACAATCTCTCTTTTGATCGGATTAATACCTATATCGACTTTTACCAAAACGCCGATTTACTTGTCTTTGATGCGCAATATTCATTCGATGAAGAAATTGAAAAAATTGATTGGGGACATAGTTCCGCTCTCTTTGGAGTAGATCTTTCTATTAAATCCAGAGTAAAAAAGCTGGCGATCACTCATCACGGACCCGAACAAAATGATGATACGATCAGAAAACTCTGCGCGAATGCAATCCTCTATAAAAAGAAGAACTATAAAGAACAAGAACTCGAAATCTTCTTAGCGCGTGAAGGATTGATAGTTACGCTCTGATAAAAGTTTTCTAATTATTAGTTAATACTATTATTTAACCTCAACAATACCGCTCTTAGGCGCATTATAACTTATTGCAACGCCTTTTTCATCACGTAGATCGATACTCGTAATTTCCAAACTCGTCGTTCCTTTTGCAATTCCTTTAAAAACTAAATTTAATATTTTGCCGGAACCGCTGATCGATTTATTTGGGAACGAACCAAGATCAGTAAGAAATGCTGAAGTTATTTCTATTCTTCCGGTTTGATTGACGCTTTTCAGAACATATGCCGTATCTGTAAAATCGGGAACGGTTAATTGCTGAAATCGTTTTTGAATAACAAACGAACCGGTAGAGGCAGAGACCAAATTTAATTTGCTTTTATCAAAAGCGATAACAACGCTGAACCCGGCTAATCCGTTCACATCTTCCATCCAGATTCCAACTGAGTCCAATTTGCCAACGGAGACATCGGTTTTTGTTTTAAAGAACATGAGCGAAGGACCTTTTATTGCATCGACAAAAAATTCCCGCTTTAACGGTGCAGGTTCAACATTTCCACTTTTCGCTTGAACTTCAAATCTAAATTTTCCTTCATCAAGATTTTCGAACGTAACATCGGAAGTTGTTGAATAAGTTGTCCAATCCTGGTAAACGGTTGGAAAGTTATCGGAGTCCAAAGAAAGCAATCTGTATTTGTAACTGTATCCGGAACCGTTTCCGCGCCATGCAAAAACCACCTTATCCTTTGATAAAGTCTCACTATCCTTTGGTCCGTCGATAATCTCCAAGAATGGAGGAGGATTATCAACCACACCGCCGGTATTACAACTCATCGCAAACAAACTTATCAGAAGAAGAGAAAAATGCGTTAAAAAATATTTTATCTTCTTTCGGATTCTATAAAACTGTTTCATATTAAACCTCAATGACGGCATTACTTTAATAATACCATTTTCTTAGTTGCGTGAAAACTTCCTGCTGCGCTTGTAGCGGATAATCTATAAATATAAACACCGCTCGCCAGTCCCTCGGCAACGCTTGCCGCATCAAAACTGAATTGATAATAACCTTCGTTCTGTTCTTCATTAATCAAGCTGGCGACTTTTCTGCCAAGGATGTCGAACAGAATCAAATCTACTTTCGCTTTAGCAGGCAACTCGTAGTTTATTGTTGTCCTCGGATTGAACGGATTAGGATAATTTTGCGACATATTAAAGCTGTTCGGAACTTCTCTTACCGAATAAACAATCTGCTTCGAATAAACTTGTTTCAGGGTTTTATCCAATCCGTTTATTACAATTACTACCGAATCTTCGTCAGATAATCTATCCATATTTGAAGTAAGGGTTGAAACGAACTGGAGTTGATTATCTAACTTACCATTCAAATCAGCATAGTTGATTGTTAAAATTCCGTTAATGGAATCCTGATGAGTCAATAAGAAACCACCTTCAAGTTTTTTGTTTACTCCATTAATAGCAGAAGCATCAAATCTCATTCTTGCCGGATTGTAACGAATTTCGGCTGAGAGAGCGATGATTTCATTCTTCTCTTCAAGATTTATTGTATGAACAAATGCATTTGCACCTTTTCTTACTTTTAAATCAAGTGTTTCTTTTTGATCAGAAGAATTCACGAACACAGCGCTCTTCTTAGGCAGACTTCTCGTTGTTTGATAATAATTCCACATATCAACAAAAACGAAAAGGTCTTGAATATTTAGTCGCGAATCTCCAACCACCCTAATCGAAGGTATTGAATCGGTATATGGAGCCAGATCAGCGCCGTAAGTAAAGCCCGGAGTGCTCCAAGCTTTAACGAATGCGGCAAGATCAGTCAAATCAATTTGATTGTCTCCGTTGTAATCAGCCGCGGCTGAGGTCTTGAATTGAGTATAAAAGACTTGTGAATTACCTAAACCATCAGTAACAGTAAATTTAACATTATACTTTGTTGACGTGCGTAACGATGCAATATAAATCGTATCATTAGTTGTTGTGATAGATGAATCTGCTTCGTAAACGTCATCTGTGGAATATGCTACATTATATTTAATTGAACTATTTGAATCTGTTGCAGCTTGCCAATAAATCATCGTTCTTCCCCAACCCAAACTCGATGGTTCTTGCATTTCACTCAGATTGGCAATATCAAATTTTGGAGGAACGTTATCTATTCCAACACTGTCAAGTTCAATCACATATGAAATCTTATAGTTTGATTGCAGCGTAATTTTTACTTTTACAAAACCTTCAAAATTTGGAAGATTATTTCTGGAGTCCCATTTCAGTGTATCAACAACCGGTCCCGGAGTATTGTTCTTCAAGAATGCAACTGAAGCCAAGACATCAATAGGACTATTGGTTTCGTTAAAATATTCGAACTTGGTCATATCAAGTTGTTCTCCCGGTGTACTAAAATCATAGGAGAATTTAATTGTATCCTTCTGAGTTGAACTTAATAAGGCAACTTTCGGATAAGAACCGATTACCAAATTAGTATCGTTTACATCATTGATCGAAACATCATACTGATCCGAAATTCTTAATCTTGCTGAGATAGATTTTTGATTACCAACTTGCCAATCATAACTCTGTACTTTAGCGTCTTGAACCGGGAAACTTGTAGGCCAGGTCAATCCATTATCAAGCGAAAGTTGAATCCGAACCGAATCTATGTTCTTCGATTCCCAGGTAATTTTTTGAATAGAATTGTTCTGAACAGCTATCAACTCGTTATGGCTGGTTAATATAATTGAACAAATTGAAAAGAGTGTATCGCTTGCATCAAAAATCGATGGATAGGCAAAATCGCTAACTCTAACCATACACTGAGTTGACGTTGTGTTGGGAATTGTCCAGAGGTATTGCGTTGAATCGGGATTAATGTTTCTCGCATCTTCGATCGGATTCCAATCCGCTCCACCATTGAGTGAATAATCTATCGAAACTCCCTTTAAATAGGCTCCTTCCCAAGTGATTGCATATGTTTTTCCAGCTTGGACTTTCTGCGTTTTCCCGCCGTTCGGATACTTTAATGCGATGTAGCTGATCACGATCAAACTATCACTTGCATCGTTAACCGTTGACTGTGAAAAATCGCTTACCCTCACGCGGGCAGACTGTGTTGGTGTGTTCGGGATTTTCCACAAATACTGAACCGAATCTGCAGCCACCGTATCTATATATCGCCAATTTTTATCGTCAGTAGTGTATTCAAGTTTTACTGTTTTAACAGTTTTAGGGCTGTGGCTCCATCGAATTGAATACGATGTTCCAATCTGCTGACCACCGCCACCATTAGGCGAAGTTAATTTTAAATAGCTGACTGTAAAGTCGCTGTTGCTGGTATCGGCTATAGCCGGATTTTCGACATCTCTAATTCTTACTTTGAAATTTATATCGGCAAAGTTGATATCATCGGGGATATTCCATGCGAATTTTTCCAATGATGCAGCGATAGTATTTGGTGTAACACTTTTCCAATCGATACCGTTATTTGTGGTGTATTCGATCTGCAGATTGGTTACGTATTTATATTGCCAGGTAATATCCTTGCTTGTTCCTGTTTGCCAGACTTGTCCACCATTAGGAGTTAAGAGTTTAAATTGTGCGATTGTGAATAGTGAATTACTCGTTCCGCTAAAGGTGATATCAGATGTACTTCTAATACGGATCGAGCAAGAGTCAGACGGTGTTTGGGGAACCAGCCAATCAAATTTTCCGGATATAGAAGAAATTGCTTGCGCATTAGCTATTGGTATCCAGGTTTTTCCATTATCGGTTGTATAGTGCAAATCAATCAATGGGATATTAGCACTGCCATTCCACTGGATTGTGTACGTTGTATTTTCCAATACCTTTATTGATGAACTCGGGAGTAAAACTTGCAGTCTACCAATTCTAAACGGGCTGTTGCTAGAATCTCTTATATCATCATTGGCAACATCGGAAATACGCAAATAGGCTGAATCGCTCGAAACGTTTTCAGGAATTGCCCAGTTGTACTCACCCAAGCTTGCAGAGATCGAACTAACAATAACATTCCAGTTTTTACCATTATCTAAAGAATATTCCAACTTCAGATTAGAGAAGATCGGATTTTTCGTCCAGATAATTTTGTTGGTAGATCCGGCATGGAAAAATTCTCCGCCGTTTGGAGAGACAATTGTTAAAATGTTGATAGTGAGAGTTCCGCTGCTCGTATCAGTAATTGATGATGAATTTGCAAAATCAGAGATTCTAATTTTTCCGGTTGAAACTGGAACTGAAGGAACAGCCCAAGAATATTTTCCGAGTGCAGCATTTACACCGGTGGTTATAGTTTGCCAAGTATTGTCGTCAAAGTATTCAATCTTTACAGATGTAACACTTGCGCTTGCATTCCAAGTAATATTTTTCTGGCTTCCGGCTAACCAGTTTTCGTTTCCATCGGGTGAAGTAATATTTATCCATCCAACCGTGAATGCCGTACTGCTTGAATCTTTCACTGTTGCAGCCGTTACATCAGAAATGCGTATTAGTCCCTGTGTTGTTGATAATCCATTCGGAATCTGCCACGCATATTTCCCGGAAGTAGCGTCAACTGCGTCTTTGAGTATCTGCCAATTAGTTCCGTTGTCTGTAGAGTAATCAATTCTAACTGTCGAAACATATTCAGCTTTCCACCTAATAGTGTCAACTGTACCGGCAGAGAGGCGCTCTCCTCCGTTTGGATAAGTCAAGGTTACAGAAGGAACAAAGATTGTAAATTTACCGGAGGTATCGCTGATACTTGTGTTTACAGAACTAAACATTCTGATCTTTGCTTGAGATGAAATCAAATTATTTGGTATCTTCCAATCAAAACTACTATCGGAAGCAGCGACTGACGTAGCCACAGTATCCCATGATAAACCGCTGTTGGAAGAATATTCAATTCTTACCGTTGTAAGATTTGCGCTGCTATTCCATTTAATAGATTGTGTTGAACCTGAAGCCCAATTCGTTCCTTCAGAAGGAGAAGTGATCTTCAAGATCGCAATTTTAAATGTTGTATCACTTAAATCTACGATCTGATCTGCAGCAGCAGCATCTGAAATTCTAATTCTTCCAAGATTAGTTGTTACATCTGACGGAATAGTCCAATCATATTTTCCTGTAGAGACTTCGTTCGCAGCAATTACTTGATAGCTTGCATCATTATTTACCGAAAACTCTATTTTTACGTTTGAAACACTGCTGCTCTTCGTCCATGCAATTTGATAAGTTCTACCGGCTTGCAGATTTTCATTTCCGTTAGGAGAAGATACTGTAATCCAGCCGATTTTAAAATTAGCATCACTCGTATCAGCTATAGATAAAGCATTTGCTGTAACTACTCGCACCCTTCCTTGAATAGTCTGTAATGACTTCGGAATATCCCATGAATATTGGTTCAAAGTCGCATTAACATTTGTTTTGATGGGATCCCATGTTGCTCCACCGTTAGAAGAGAATTCCAAATTAACCAAAGAAACGTGGGAACTAACTTCCCATTGAATTGTCTTTGTGCTTCCGGCTTGATAAATTTCGCCACCGTTTGGTGATACTACTTTTATTCTTGTTACACTAAAATTATTAGCGCTTGAATCGGAAATGCCC
>JAUYAB010000014.1 GCA_030693705.1 Ignavibacteria bacterium
TAAATGATTAATGGGCATCTCTAAAAACTTAGAATGATGTCATTGCGTGTGAGGAACGAACGAAGCAATCCCCATTTATGGTGTAAAAACAAGGATTGCTTCGCTTTGCTCGCAATGATGACACTGTTTTTAGAGGTGCCCTAATTTTATTTGGGATAAAAATAAAGCAAAACTAAATTTTGTTAAGCACAATTTAAGTTTTGAAGAAGCAGCGACTGTTTTTGCAGATCCGCTTGCATTTGTTTTTGATGATGATGAACACTCAAGAACAGAGGAACGAGCATTGATAATTGGACACACGAAAAAGAATAAAGTTATTATTGTTTCTTTTACAGAAAGAGATCAACATATTAGGATTATAAGCGCACGAAAAGCAACTAAAAAAGAAAAAGAAGACTATGAAGAAAACAGTTAAAGAAAAACCCGGACAAATAAACGACCTTAAAGAGGAATATCATTTCGATTATTCCAAAGCGAGGAAAAATCCTTACGCAAAAATTTTGCGAAGTGAACAAGTTCTCTTTCCTATTGATACTGAAATTGTAAATGTATTAAAGACACCTGAAAGAGTGAACAAAGTACTAAAGGCAATAATCGGCGCTTATTCTCATTGATGATTTTCCATGAATAAACAAAAAACCTCCTACGTTTTGGAAACGGCGGCGGTTTGGGTTAACCTAAATTGGTTATTGAGGAAATAATGAGTGCAAAAGAAATAATACCAACTGAACGAATTGAAAACAGGATTCTCTTGCTTCGCGAACAAAGAGTAATGCTTGACCGTGATCTTGCGGGGTTGTATGGAGTGGAGACTAAAAATCTTAACCGGCAGGTTAAACGCAATCCGGAGAGGTTCCCTTCTGAATTTATGTTCCAATTGACTCTTAGCGAAAAAAACGAACTGGTGACAGATTGGCACCGGTTCAATTCCTTAAAACATTCAACCGTTTAGCCCTTGTTTTCTAATTTACACAAAACCATAAATTGAGATGAAAGAATGAGTATTAAAGAAATAGTACCAACTGAACGAATTGAAAACGATATTCTATTAATCCGTGGACAAAGAGTAATGCTTGACCGTGATCTTGCGGAGTTGTACGGAGTGGCTACAAAAGTCCTTAACCAGGCAGTACAACGTAATAACGAGAGATTCCCCACTGACTTTATGTTTGTTCTTACAAAATCCGAAAAAGATGAACTGGTCACAAATTGTGACCGGTTCAATTCTCTAAAACATTCAACCGTTTTGCCCTTTGCATTTACAGTGTATGGCGCTTTAATGCTGGCATCTGTTCTTAATTCTCCAAGAGCGATTGAAGCCGGTATTTATGTTGTGCGGGCATTTGTTAAGTTGAGGGAGATATTATCTACGCATAAAGAGTTGGCGCAAAAGCTAAAAGAGTTGGAATATAAAATTGAAACTCATGATGAACAGATAACGGCAATCTTTGAAGCGATAAATCAATTGTTAACCCCTCCTCCAACACAAAAAAGAAAAATTGGGTTTGAGGTAAAAGAAAAGGGAGTTAAATATGGGAGGAAATAGTTGGTGCAAGTTAACTCCGTTCTTGGCAGGGAAAGAGATTTTTAATAGTTTGGTGATGAAGGAAAAACTAAATGTTTGGAATGCATATTTGTACTCCTCTGTAAGTATGAATTGTTAAACATTAATTCAGTGTAGACTTAGCAATAGATAGGTTGCGCAACTCAGAGAATTATGGATAATTTACTAAAACAACTTCAGCAATTATTTTATTCAAATGAAAAATGGAATTATTATAATTTAGTAGATTTACCGAACCCTTTTACATCACCCGAATTTGGTAATTCAAAAATCTTTGTCAAGGAGTTTTTAGACTATTCGAATAAAACAAAAGATATTTATGATTTTTTAGAATTAATTAAACCTGATAGAAATTTACATATAGTGACAGATTATTTTCTTGGAATTCTTCTTTATGAAAATAATACTGGAATAAGAATATATATTGACCATCAAATTAAAAATTTTACATCTGCCGATAATAATTCCGCGGATAATTCATTTAAATATTTTTGGTTCTTAATATGTTTTTATCACGATGTTGGATACTACTTTGAAAAAAATATAAAAAGCATAGGTTCACTAAATACACTTGAAGATGACTTGAAGATTGGGAATAAGTTCCCGACACTTTTAGGAGTGCCAAAACTTTACAATAATGTACATGGCAATTATTTAAAATATCGCATTGAGGTTTGTAAAGTCTATGATCATGGAATTGTTGGTGGAATGTTAATCTATGATAGATTAATTAAAATATATAATGACAAAAAAAACATGATTGGGCAGAATAGTTTTACGTTTAAAAACTTAATCTGGTCAGAATCAATGTTGAAATATTTTCAATTAATTGCTTCAGTTATTTTGACACATAATATTTGGTTTAAAAACGAGAAAGTTGATCCTGTCGACGAAATTATCCTTTATAAGAAATATAAACTAGACAAACTTATTATTTCAGACTCAAAAAGAATAATCACACTCAAAAGATTTCCATTACTATTTCTATTAAGCCTTGTGGACTCGATAGAACCTACTAAATGTTATGGAGTAAATTTTCTAAACAAAATAAGTTTCGACTTTTCTGTAAATAGTAAAATGGTAATATATCTGAATTGTAATATCGACAACGAAGTTGATAATTGGTTTAATAAAATTACTTCTCTAAATAGTTGGTTAAATATCAGAACAAATGTTAAGGACAACTCTTATATAGAAATATTTTTTTAATTCTTGAAAACCAGACAAGACATATAGGATTAACAGTATCATTAAAAATAAAGAGAAATTTATGGGCTTATTAGATTTTTTTGATAATTTGGGAAAAAGTCCAATTCACAGAGAGTTTTTGAATACAACAAATAAAAAATTATTTGATCAAGGAGTTGAGAAAAGTAATTTTGGCGATTATGAGGGAGCAATTGCAGACTACAACAAAGTAATTGAATTGAGCCCAAATTATGGGGAAGCATATTTTAAGCGTGGAATTGCTAAAGCAGCAACAGAAGATTATAAAGGAGCAACAGAGGACTTTAGCAAAACAATAGAAATTGATAAAAAAAATGCAAAAGCTTATGTTAATCGTGGAATTGTAAAAAGTAAAGGAAAAGATTATCAGGGTGCAATACAAGACTATAACAAAGCAATTGAAATTAATTCGAATTATGAATGTGCACATTATTTCTGCGGGATTGCAAAAGAGATTTTAGAAGACAAAAAAGGAGCAGAAATAAATTTTATCAAAGCGGATGAAATTCAATACAAAAACACATGGCATTTACATTTTAAAGGTATTAGTTGTGGATGTGCAGGAGATTATCACGGCGAAATTTTATTTTTTAATGAAGTAATTAAAGTTAATCCTGATGATGATGTAGCATACTATAATCGGGGAATTGCTAACCGTAATTTAAATAATGATAAAGAGGCAATACAAGATTTTACTAATGCGATTGAAATTAATCCAAATTATGGAACAGCATTTAATAGTAGAGGATTTAGTAAATATAAATTAAAAAATTTTCAAGGTGCATTGAAAGATTACAATAAAGCAATCGAACTGATTCCGAGATTTACTAAAGCATATTTTAATCGTGGGAATACAAATAAAGAATTAAAAGACTTTATAGCAGCAATAAATGATTATACCAGAGCAATAGAAACTGACCCTAATAATACAGAGATTAATCCTGCACATTTTAAGGCTCATTATGAACGTGGTGATGCTAAAAAGAGATTGAAGGATTACCAAGGCGCTATTCAAGATTATACTTTGGCAATCTTAATTAATAAAAATTATACTGAAGCATATTTACAGCGGGCTGATATAAAAGATGAATTACAAGATTATCAAGGTGCTATACAAGATTATACTAAGGCAATTGAATTGAAGCCAACTGATATTTATAGTTATGTTTTTCGTGGTTTAGTTAGAGAAACAATAAAAGACTATGCGGATGCTATCCTAGATTTTTCAAAAGCAATCGAACTTGACCCAGAAGATGATTACCATTATATAAATAGGGGTAATTCTAAAGAAGCCTTGAGAAATTATGATAGTGCTATCCAAGATTATACAAAAGCAATTGAGATTGATCCTGATAATCCTGAAGCTTATAATAATCGAGCTCATGCTAGGAATCAAATTGGTGATAAAAATGGAGCATGTTTAGATTGGCATAAAGCTGCAGAACTTGGTGATGATGGCGCAAATGAAATGATAAAACAATACTGTAAGTGAAAAAGTTGAATTATATGTTTTTAGGGGTGTTGATTAAACAAAAATATTCATTCCCAATGGGAATGTAGTTTCATGGGTGGGTTTTTAGTTACAAAGATTCAACCCGCCAGGCGGGTTGGAGAAAAACCGGATTTGAAGTTTCTTAACAAAGTTTGCAACAAAGATGAAACCGCAGGTAGATACTCCCGACATACAGCCCGTTTTTTTATTCTCTTCAAATGCCTTTTCAGTTTTATCTTTTCTTAATTCTCTCTATTTTGTACCGCAACAAATTTAAAAGAAAATGAATGAATACGTCGGCGTATTACACGTCCACTCAATTTTTTCCGATGGTTCCGGCGAAGTAGAACAGATCGCTCAACTTGCTGATGAGTGTGGTTTAGACTTTTTAGTTCTAACCGATCATAACACGCTTCGCGCTTTGCATGAAGGATATGAAAAATTCTATGGTAAAACGCTTTTGCTCGTTGGCTGTGAACTGAATGATAAAGAAAATAAAAATCATTATCTGGCTTTAGGAATAAAAGAAACTTTTTCAACCCGTAGACCGGCAAAAGAATATGTAAAAAGTGTAAAAGACGCCGGTGGGATAGGATTTCTTGCGCATCCGCATGAAAAACGGGATTCGATGAAAGAGCATCCGCCATATCCATGGACAGAGTGGGATTGCAACGATTTTACCGGAATTGAAATATGGAACCACATGTCCGAATGGATGGAAAATCTTACAGAACAGAACAAATATCAAGCTTTTCTTCATCCGTTAAAATCAATTATCAAACCTCCGGAGGAAACATTACGGGTTTGGGACGAACTTTCGATCGATCGGAAAATAGTTGGAATCGGCGGAATTGACGCTCACGCTCATAAAGTGAATCTTTTAGGTTTTTTTGAAGTTGAGGTTTTCCCGTACAAAGTATTGTTCAAGTCAATCAGAACTCATATTTTAACAGAGCAGAAAATAGAAATTAAGGCAAATCCGTCGTCTGTGGAAAAAGCCCAAAAAATTGTTCTGCAATCTCTCCGTGAGGGAAATTGTTTCGTTTCAAACTACTATCATGGAGATGCAACGGGCTTTCGTTTTTTTGCAGAAGCAGATAATAAAAAAATACAGATGGGAGAAGAGGTTCAGTCTGAACAACCGGTAACTTTAAACGTATATTTGCCTGGTAAAACGGCTGATATTCGTTTGATTCATAACGGTAAATTGGTAGAATCGCTTAATAATATCGAAGCTAAATTTGTCGTGCATGAAAAAGGTGTCTACCGGATAGAAGTTTTTTTAGATGCAAGTGCCTGGATTTTTTCAAATCATATTAGAATTAAATAGTTGATGAAAGGGACGGGGGAAAAGGGACGGGGGACAAGGGACGAGGGATGGGGGACAAGGGACGGGGACAAGTAGCGTAAAAGAACTTAAATCATTAATCGGAGTTATGAATGTTATCAAAAAGAAAAAAGTTATCCCGAAAAGAAATTAAAGAAGATGGTCTAATAACTTTTTATTACAAAGCAGTTGGTTTATACGGAACATATAAACAATATTTTCTCATCGGCGGAGTTGCGGTAATTGCTATTGCAGCAATATTGTTCTTTTATATGAATCAAAAGAAGAGCAGCAATGAACGGGCAAACGTTGAGCTTTCAAGAGTAATCCCTGCATTCGATGCCGGAATGTATTTAGAATCAATCGAAGGAAATGCTCAATCGAAAGTTATGGGATTAAAGAAAATTGTTGCTGAATACGGCAACTCGGAGAATGGCGAGATCGCAAAAGTTTATCTTGGACATGCATATTTTTATCTTGGCAAAGTGGATGACGCTTTAAAAAATTATGAAGATTATGACGGCAGCAACGACCTCTTCAAAGCTGCTGCATTTGCCGGTGAAGCCGCTTGCTACGAAGATAAAAATGATTTTGAAAAAGCAGCAGAACTGTATCGCAAAGCAAGTTCTATTTCGGAAGAGAATGCGCTGAATCCACAATATCTTCTTTTCTCCGGGATCGACTTACTAAAAATAAAGAAGACCGCAGAAGCAAAAGAAATATTTGAAAGAGTTAAAAAAGATTTTCCAACAACCGCTTCAGGTCGTGAAGTTGAACGCTATTTAGCGCAGGTAGAATAAATTAGTAGAAAGTAAAAAGTAGAAAGTAACAAGTTAATCCTTTTTACTTTCCACTTTCTCCGCCTTCGGCGGATTAAGTAAACGATCATCTATTAAAGAAGGAACTGAAATGGATTTTAGTCTCATAAAAAAATATGTAAAGCTTTTCGAAGAAAGCAACATTTCCGAACTTGAAATCGAACAAGATAATGCGCGGATAAAAATTTCTAAAAAAGCAGATACAGCCGTTCAAGTGCACAGTATTGCCGCCCCTGCACATTCTCCGGTAGCGGCAACTTCCAAACCGGAAGTTCCCCAGCCAAAAGAAGAAAAAAATTCAAAATTAAAAGAAATAAAATCTCCGATCGTTGGAACATTCTACCGTGCACCGGGACCAGATGCCGATCCGTATGTTAAAGTTGGAGACGATGTTTCAACCGGAACGGTGTTGTGTATTATCGAAGCTATGAAATTAATGAATGAAATTGAATCCGACATTTCGGGAAAAATTGTTAAAATTTTAGTTGAAAACGGAAAACCGGTTGAGTATAATCAACCATTAATGCTTATTGAAGCCGAATAAAAAGTTTTTGAGGACTAATTGTTTAAAAAAATATTAATAGCAAATAGAGGAGAGATAGCCCTTCGGATCATTCGAACCTGCAAAGAATTAGGAATCAAAACCGTTGCGGTTTACTCAGAAGCTGATAAGAATTCTCTTCATGTTACATTTGCCGATGAAGCCGTTTGTATTGGTCCCGCTTTAAGTAAAGATAGTTACTTAAAAATTCCGACGATCATTTCGGCTGCGCAAATTACAGGCGCAGAAGCGATACATCCCGGATATGGATTCCTCGCAGAGAATGCAAATTTTTCTGAAATCTGTGCCGAATCGGGTATAAAATTTATCGGTCCTTCGCCTGACATGATTAACATGATGGGGAATAAAGCGAACGCAAAAGAAACGATGCGGAGAAACGGCGTTCCCGTAATTCCCGGCAGCGATGGCATTGTAACTAATGTAATTGATGGGAAAGCAATCGCTCATGAAATTGGATTCCCGGTAATTATTAAAGCCTCTGCCGGCGGCGGCGGAAAGGGAATGCGCATCGTTCAAGATGAATCTGAATTTGAAAACGCATTTCAAACAGCAAGTTCGGAAGCAGTTGCGTCTTTCGGCAATGGTGAAGTTTACATCGAAAAATATTTAGAAAATCCGCGCCACATTGAATTCCAGGTGATGGGCGATCAGTTTGGAAATGTATATCATTACGGTGAACGCGATTGTTCTGTTCAGAGACGTCATCAAAAATTAATTGAAGAATCTCCCTCGCCGATTATGGATGCCGACCTGCGAAGAAGAATGGGTGAAGCTGCCGTACTTGGAGCCAGATCGGTTAATTATGAAGGCGCCGGGACCATCGAATGCCTGGTTGACAAAAACAAAAACTTTTACTTCATGGAAATGAACACCAGAATTCAAGTTGAGCATCCGGTTACCGAAGCGGTGAACGGAGTTGACTTGATCCGCCAACAAATTTTAGTTGCCGGCGGTGAAAAAATCGAGACGATGCCGAAAGATCCGATCGGGCATGCGATGGAATTTAGAATAAATGCGGAGGATCCTGAAAAAGGTTTTCGACCTAATCCGGGAAGAATAGAATCACTTCATTTCCCGGGCGGATTCGGGATTCGCATTGACTCGCACGTTTATCAATCTTATGTTATTCCACCTCATTACGATTCACTTTTAGCGAAATTAATTGTGTGGGGAAACAACCGGAAGATAGTAATCAAGCGGGCAAGACGCGCATTGGAAGAATTTACCGTTGAGGGAATTAAAACAACGATTCCATTCCATCTTGAAGTTTTGGAGAATGAACAATTTGTAAATGGAAATTTTGATACATCGTTTTTAGATAATTTTTTGAAAGAAAAAAATAACAACTCATAGAGGAATATTATGAACATTCCACAAGCGTTAAAATACACAAAAGAACATGAATGGATTTCCGTTAACGGAAACATTGCAACTGTTGGAATTACCGACTATGCGCAAGGCGAACTCGGCGATGTTGTCTTTGTTGATATTGATCCGAATTTGCAAGAAGTGAAACAGCATTCCAATTTCGGTACAATCGAAGCCGTTAAAACCGTAAGCGAACTTTACGCTCCCTGTTCCGGCAAAGTCTTGGAGATAAATAAAATGCTTACCGACACTCCGGAAACCGTAAATATTGATCCATACGGTGAAGGATGGATGATCAAAATTGAAATTACAAATCCGGCTGAATTATCTGAACTTCTTGACGATGCTGCTTATAGCCAGTTAATCGGCGAATAAAATTTATCTTTTCAATATTGATGAATAAAAACGATGAAATTCTCATCATTGATTTCGGATCGCAATACACCCAACTAATAGCAAGGCGTATCCGGGAAGAGAATGTGTTTTCAGAAATCTTTCCTCATACGATTTCCGTGGAGGAAATAAAAAAAAGAAATCCTGCCGGAATAATTCTTTCCGGAGGTCCAACCAGCGTTTATGATGAAGACGCACCTGACGTTTCCAAAGAAATTTTCTCTTTAAATATTCCTATTCTCGGAGTCTGCTACGGTTTACAATTATTAGCCAAACATCTTGGCGGCAATGTAGAAAAAGCGGAAGCAAGAGAGTATGGCAAAGCTGAATTCACTGTCTCAAACGATTCATTACTTTTTTCAGATTGCAAAAAAAACTCAACCGTTTGGATGAGTCACGGAGACCTTGTAACTGAAGTACCAAGCGGGTTTGAGATAATTGGGACTTCAGCGCATTCTCCAATCTGTGCAGTAGAAAATATCGAGAGAAAAGTTTATGGTTTACAGTTTCATCCGGAGGTTGCACACACTCTTGAGGGAAAGAAAATACTCCATAACTTTTTATTCGAAATATGTAAATGCAAAGGAGATTGGACACCCGCTCATTTTATCGACGAAAAGATTTCCGAGATAAAAGAATTGGTTGGTAACAACCATGTTTTATGCGCATTGAGCGGCGGTGTTGATTCAACAGTTGCCGCTGTACTTGTGCAGAAAGCAATTGGGGAACAATTAACCTGTGTGCACATCGATACAGGTTTGATGCGCAAAAACGAAAGTGATCAAGTTGTAAAACTCTTCCGCGAACACCTTAACTTGAAAGTAATTTCGGTTGACGCCTCTAAATTATTTTTAGAAAGATTAAGTGGAGTTACAGAACCGGAAAGAAAAAGAAAAATTATCGGTAAAACTTTTATCGATCTTTTTGAACAAGAAGCCGCTAAGATTCCCGATGTAAAATTTTTAGTTCAAGGAACACTTTATCCCGATGTTATTGAATCGATTTCCGTTAAAGGAAAATCGGTAACGATTAAAACACATCACAATGTTGGCGGTTTACCTGAAAAAATGCACTTAAAATTGATCGAACCATTCCGAGAATTATTTAAAGACGAAGTAAGAAATGTTGGTAAAGCTCTTTCTATCCCTGAAGAATTTATCGAACGTCATCCTTTTCCCGGACCGGGTCTGGCGGTAAGAATTTTGGGAGAAGTTACTGAAGAAAAACTTTCGCTGTTATGCGATGCCGATGAAATCTTTATCGATGAGATTAAAAATGCAAATCTTTATAAAGAGATTTGGCAGGCATTTGCAGTGCTTCTTCCCGTGCAAAGCGTTGGCGTTATGGGCGATAACCGAACTTACGAAAATGTTCTTGCGCTGCGTGCTGTTACTTCATCAGACGGAATGACGGCTGATTGGTATCCGTTCAAACCGGAATTTCTTGCTTTGGTTTCGAGCAAAATAATAAACAAGGTTAAAGGAATTAATCGAGTAGTTTATGATATCAGCTCTAAACCTCCATCTACAATTGAGTGGGAATAATGGAAGCGAAAGAGAAACAATTAGTTCAGTTAAAGATTGAAAAAGCGCAAAGATTTGCGGCTGAAGGAAAGGCGCTCCACGCAGTTCAATTATACATAAAGTTAATTGAGGAACATCCTGATTCGATTGAAACTTACTTCAATTTAGCGGGACTTTATGAATCGCTTGAAAATATTTCCGCCGCCGAAAATATTCTTTTCGATTTACTTGAAGAAAATTCCGATAATAAAGAGGTAAGGCTTTTCTTTGGTCATTTTCTCTTCCGCCAGGGGAAATGGAATGAAACCATCGAAGCGCTCTCTTACTTTTCTCCAAATGAAATTCCCTTAGCATCTTTCTTTATCGGTTATTCTCATTACATGCTGCTTGAGTATGAATTAGCGCGGATCAGTTTTGAAAATTTTGTTAAGAGCGGGCAGGAAACAGAGTTCATTCAAGACGCATACATTTATTTGGCGAAGACGCATATCAATCTGACCAACTTTGATATGGCTTTGCTCTATGCAAAACAAGCCGAAACCTTTTATTCAAACTACTATGAACTCCATTTACTTTTTGCGATCATTTATTATTATCTAACTATGACTGCCCACGCGGTCACTTCAATTGAAAAAACTTTGAAGCTTAACAAAAGTGATCTTTCGGTTAAGGAATGGGCGGGCAAAATTTATTTAAAGAGCGGCGATTATAAAAAAGCTGAAAAATATTTAACAAAATTTATTGAAGAGTCGTCTGAAGTTTCACCCGAAATTTATTCTCATTTAGGGATCACTTATCTCTACACAAACAAGATAAAAGATGCGCAAAATTATTTTAACCTTGCGTTAAAGTTTGATCCGAAAAATAAAGTTGCGCTTGAAGCTGTGAAGAGTTTAGAGAAATTAAATCAAAATCCGGTTGCCTCCGATGGTTAGAAAGACATTGCTTTTCGCGGTAATAATCTTATCGGCGAGAATCGCTTTCTCCCAATCCTCACCAACTCAAAACGAAATTAATTCAGAATTTGAAATTGCTGAGAGTCTTTTTGATGCGCACCAATTTCCTGAAGCTTTGAAAATATTTCGATGGGTATTAACACTGCCGGAGAATTCAAAATCGACAGTTTCATCTCTTTTTTCAGTAAAAATTTTCTTAGAGCAAAAAGATTTTAAGTCGGCGGAATCAACGTTACTTGATTTTTTCAAACGTTATTCCGGCAGTAAATATTTGGGTGAAGCCGGGTTGCTTTATGCTAAAACTTTGCAAGAATCGGGAAGAGAAAAAGAAGCGGTAAACTTTTTATTAGAAAATTTTGAGAAAGGGAACAACGGAGAATTTCAAACGGAGAAGAAAAAATTTCTTAGCTCGATCTTAGATGATAAATTTTCCGTGGAAGATATCGAATCATTACTTGGGAAAGAATTAGATAATACCTTAACGCCATTTCTTCTTTCATCTTTAGTAAAGAAAAACCTTTTTGCCGGTAATGTTGAAGAAGCGAAGCATGTGTTCGCTAAATTACAAAAAGATTTTCCCGACAACTCTGAAACGAGAGAAGCCGAAAAGTTATTTAACCAGCCAAATAATTCAACACGTGGGGATGAGCCTCATATCATCGTTTGCCTTCTTCCGATAACAAACGTTTTGGGTGCAGCAAATATAGCTGCTGAAGATGTGCTCGAAGGTATCAAATATGCGTTGCATGAATACAATTCACTCGCAGGGAATCGCTTTGCCCTCTTAATAAAAAACACAAAACGTGATTCATCGCAAATAAATTCGCTAATTAAGGAGATTGAAGCAGGGGACAATTATTCCGCTATTATTGGCCCACTCTTTAGTGATGAAACACGATATTTTTTGGAAGCTTCAAAAAAAATATCTCTTCCTCTCATAAGCCCCACGGCGACAGACGAAAATTTACAAATTGGGAATAAATCGTTCTATCAAGCTAATACTTCGATGGAATTGCACGGAAAAGTGATGGCGCAATATCTTTATTATGTTGAGAATAAAAGGTCAATTGCGGCGCTCTTCCCTAGAAGCGGGAATGCTAAGGTGATCGGGAAAAGTTTTGTATCCGAGTTTAAGAATTTGGGTGGAAAAGTTTTGGAACAAACGTATTCATCTAAAAAACTTATCACCGAATCATTTACGCTTGATTTCAAAAAATCACTCAAGGGGATGGAAGGAATTTTTCTTCCTTTGAACGACAACGGTTTTATTCCGGTCATCCTTTCGGCAATGGTAAAAAATGGTATTGATCTTCCTGTTTATGGAAATCAAGATTGGTTTACCACCAAAGGTTTGGAGACCTCTTCAGCGTTAAGCGAGAAACTTACATTTACTTCTGATTCCTTTATTGATTTCCAGGATGAAGACGTTGCAACATTTTCGAGAAAATATTTAGAGACTACCGGAAAGGAAGTAAACTTAAATAATCTCTACGGCTATGACGCGGCAAAATATCTTTTAAAAATTCTAACATTTTCTGCGCGTAATAGTATTACTTTCGAAGAAGCCGTCGCCATGTCTGAACCTTTCGGAGGTGTTCACAATTCAATCGATTTTGAAAACGGAAACGTAAATTCTTATCTCAATATTGTTCGCTTCCATCAAGGGAAATTTGAATTAGTAGAAAGATTTAAATACAAACCGAAAGGGAAAAAGTAAGTGGGAAAAGTAAAAGATTTACCATTGGACGACCGCCCCAGAGAAAAACTTCTTTTACGCGGAAGTCAAAGTTTAAGCGATGCCGAATTGCTGGCAATTTTATTACGAACAGGAACAAAAGGGAAGTCCGTTGTGCAAGTGGCTTATGATCTTGTCGATCGTTATGGAAATCTTGCATCGTTATCAACCAAATCCTATTCGGAACTGATCAAAACAAACGGGATAAAAAAAGATAAAGCCGCTACGTTAGTTGCTGCATTTGAAATTGGGAAACGGACTGCCGTTCAATCAAAATGGTTTTCAGAAAAGAAAATTTCCTCTCCGCAAGATATTGCTCATATATTTATTCCGCTTTTAAAAGATGAACTGCACGAACATTTTTATGTTGTCTGTCTAAACTCGGCGAACAAAATAATTCGAAGTGAATTAATTTCAACGGGTAGTTTAGACTCCAGCATCGTGCATCCGCGGGAAGTTTTTAAGGTAGCAATTGAGAATAGCGCAAAAAGCATAATCTTGGTACATAATCATCCGAGTGGGAATTCAGAACCGAGTAATGAAGATATTTCGATTACAAAAAAGCTGGTAGAAGTTTCAAAGATGATGGAAATTCCCATTTACGATCATCTCATCATCGCGGAAAAAGGTTATACCAGCTTTGTAGAAAAAAGGATGATTTAATTTGTGTACCTACCACCCCAATTTGGTGGTTAAATTTATAAATTATATATTTTTGCAGTGAATTTTCTTGATTTCTGTACGGAAAAATCCTAAATTTAGAAAGACTATCAATCAACTAAAATGGAGTATATACTATGAAGTTACTAAAGTCCCTTAAAAGTTCTCTTTTGGGAGCTGTGATTATCTTGTTGACTGCAGGTTTTGTCGGATGCAGCAGCGGACCATCGCAAGAAGAATTGGCTCAATTAGACGCTTTAAAAAAGGAAGTCAGCTCGTTGCAAAAATCTGCTGCTACCTTAAAAGATGAAAGATCAAGCGTTGAAAAACAAATCGCCGAGAAGAATAAAAAACTTCAAGAATGCGAAAAACTTAAACAAGAAACCAAAGCAAATTTGGATAAAATTGCTAAGTAATCTAAACCAAGAATTTAAAACATGAGGATTTATATGAAATTAAATAAAGTTTGGTTCTTATCGGCAGCTCTGGTTGTTGCATTTACGTTTTCTACGTTTGCTCAAGAAGAGATGACCAAAGAAGAATGGCAAAATCAAATCAACAAGTTGAACGCTCAAAAAGAAAGCTTACAAAAAGAGACTTCAACTTTAAAAACCGATGTTACCGGTTTAAACACTAATCTTTCAACTATCCAAAGTTATGACAACTGTATGGACGATCTTTACGGAATGGTTGGAGCTAAAAAATCAGACATCGACAACTATAATAAAGCGGTTGCCGAATTAGAAGGCAAAATCAGAAGAAAAGAAGGACCTAAAGCTGACCGTGCAAAAGACCTCGCAGCATTACAAAGCAATAAAATCAGCGCATTACCTGATTTCTTCAACAAAGTTCACAACGTATTACCTGGATTACTTGACGCATGGGTAGAAGCTCCAACGGAAGCAAGCTACACTGTAGTTAAGGGAGATTGTCTCTGGAGAATCGCAAAGAAAAAAGAATTCTACGGAAACGGTTTCGCATGGCCTAAAATTTATCAGGCTAACAGAGATCAAATCAAAAATCCTGATCTCATCTTTCCGAAACAAATATTCAAAATTCCTAATTTAACGGAAGAAGAAAAATCTAAGTACGAAAAATTAAAATTGAATTACAAACCGGCTCCGATTCCGGCAGCCGCACCAGTAACAAAATAATTTCAGTTCTTGATCTTAAATAGTTTTTTGAAAGCCCTTTTCATCTTTTGATGACAAGGGCTTTTTTTATTTTTTATAACGTAAAGTTTAATCTATTCGTACTACTAAATACAAGAATTAAATGGTGATATGGCGGAAACAATAAAAAAAATTGCTCTTGAAAATGTCGATCTTCTTTCTTTGCTCGGATTTAATGATTCAAATTTAAAAATAATTGAGAACCGATTTTCGGCTTCGATAACAATTCGAGGCGAGAGTGCAACATTCAAAGGAACTGAAGAAGAAACAGAACTGCTTGAAAAACTTTTTAAAGAGTTGATTTACGTACTGAACACGAAGGGAAGTTTGCGGGAAAATGATGTTGAAACGATCCTTGATCTAACTCTTCAAGGGAAAGAGATAATCAACGAAAAAGAATTTGACTCTATTATTCTTTACACGAAGAACGACAGTATCAAAGCGAAAACTTCCGGACAGATGACCTACTTTCAGTTAGTTAAAAAAAATGATATTTGTTTTGCAATTGGTCCGGCGGGAACCGGAAAAACTTATCTTGCCGTTGCCTTTGCCGTAGCGGCTTTGAAAAAAGGAATTGTGAGCAAGATAATTTTGGCGAGACCCGCAGTTGAAGCCGGTGAAAGTTTGGGCTTTTTACCCGGAGATATCCGCGAAAAAATTGATCCATACTTACGCCCTTTGTACGATGCGTTGGAAGATATGCTGCCAGCAGAGAAGTTAAAACAAAATATTGAAAAAGGAGTGATCGAGATAGTTCCCCTTGCATACATGCGCGGAAGAACGTTGAACAATGCGTTTGTAATTCTTGATGAAGCGCAAAATGCAACCGACACGCAAATGAAAATGTTTTTAACACGCCTTGGTGTAAATTCAAAAGCAATTATTACCGGTGACATTACACAAATTGATCTGCCGAACAGAACGGTGAGCGGTTTAGTTAAAGCACAGGAAATTCTTACCGGTATTCAAGGGATTGGATTTGTTTACTTTGAAAAAAGCGATGTTGTGCGTCATAAATTGGTAAAAGATATTATTGACGCTTATGAAAAATTCTATGATAAAGAGAAAACTTAAAAAAGTGATTTAATTCTTTAAAAGTGTCTTTGACTTACTCAAGTGTCTTGCTTTCTTCCCAATACTTATCCATCTCTTTTAAGTCAACATCGGTGATTTTCTTATTTTGTTCGGCAAGTTTTTCCTCGATATAGGTAAATCTTTTTTCAAACTTGTTGGTCGTTTTGCGCAATGCTGTTTCCGGATTGATATTAAGAAATCGGCTAAGGTTAATCAACGAAAAGAGGAGATCGCCAAATTCTTCTTCAGCTTTCTCAATTTGATTGTTGTCTATTTCTACTTGCAATTCATCTAATTCTTCATTCACTTTTTTCTTTACGTCGGCAATCGCTTCCCAATCGAAACCAACTTTTGAAGCTTTTTCCTGCAGACGGTGAGCCCGCATAATGGCAGGCATGGTTTTCGGAACACCTTCTAAAATCGAAGTTCTTCCTTCCTGTAATTTTATGGTTTCCCAATTTTTCATTATTTCTTCCGTTCCCGACACTTTAACATCGCTAAAAACATGCGGGTGTCTTCTAATTAGTTTTGCAGAAATTTCATCGATTACTTCTTCAAACGTGAACTCGTTTATTTCTTCCGCGATTGCAGTATGGAATACGATATGAAAGAGGAGATCGCCAAGCTCTTTTTTTAATTCGCCAAAATCATTTTCATCAATTGCATGAACGGTCTCGTACGCCTCTTCGAGTGTTGCGGCTTTAATCGTTGCATTTGTTTGTTCACGATCCCAGGGACAATCTTTACGCAAACGTTTTACAATATCTACAAATTCCTTAAATTTGACTTCGAGCATTAGGTATTTCCTTTTAACAATTGATGACTGACTTTTTGTCTTTCAATATAATAATAAAATAGAAAAATTTGGCAGGTAGTTTATGATAGAAGATAAAATTGATGAGTTAGGTTTTGTTTTGCCAACGGTTCCGGTACCTTTGGCGGCATATGTTCCCGGCGTCAGAACGGGGAACTTAATTTTTACTTCCGGGCAACTGCCGATGGAGGCTGGAGTATTAAAGTACAAAGGTAAAGTTGGAACGGAAGTGGGCGAGGAAGATGCAAAACACGCAGCTCAAATCGCCGTATTAAATTGTCTTGCCGTAGTAAAAAGCATTCTGGGAAACCTTGATTTTATTGAAAGAGTTGTAAAGCTGAATGTTTTTGTTAATAGTGATTCGAAATTTGGCAATCAACCGGAAGTTGCAAACGGAGCATCCGAATTACTTGTTAAATTATTTGGCGAAAAAGGAAAACATGCACGTGCAGCAGTTGGTGTTAATATACTGCCACGCGATGCTTCCGTGGAAATTGAAATGATCGTTGAAGTGAAGTAATTTTTCGTAATTGAAAAAAGTTTGTGTAATTAATTTGTAATGACTGCAACCTCCTCAAAAAATAGAGTAATATTCCTTGACTTATTGCGAGCCTTTGCCGTAATCAATATGGTGCAAGGTCATACCATCGATGTATTGTTGGGTTCGCAGTTTCGCGATTTAAGCAATCCCTTCTTTTTGATTTGGTTCTCCAACCGCGGATTAACCGCTCCCATTTTTATGTTTTCTGCCGGAACTACTTTTATGTATTTATTCCGTTTGCAGAAAGTATCATTCGCTGAAAATCCAAGAGTATGGAGAGGTATTAAGCGTGCATTTCTTCTGATCGGTTTGGGATATTTGATGCGCTATCCAACTCCATATATATTCTATTTTAAAAATGTTACCGCTGTTCAATGGGATGTTTTTTTTGTGGTTGATGTTTTACAATTGATCGGCTTTGGGCTATTATATATTATGTTGTTGGCGTATATAGCTGAAAAATTAAAGCTAAGTGATTATATCGTTTTTATTTCCGGTGTGTTGGTAATAATTTTTCTTTATCCGATCTGCGAAAAAATTGTATGGACAAATTATCTTCATAAAGCGTTAGCGGGATATTTGTCATCCGGAACACATTCAAATTTCCCGCTATTTCCCTGGCTAAGTTATTTGGCAGCCGGATCATTCTTAGGAAGTTATTTGGCAAAGAATCCAACAGTTTTTCGAACGACAAAATTTTCGTTTAAACTTCTTGGTTCGGGCATCGGATTATTACTGCTGTCGCTAATAGGAAATGTTGTTGAGGTGGCATTATATGGAGAAAGTAAATTCTGGACCACAAGTCCGAACTTAGTTTTTTTCAGACTCGGACTTGTAATTACCTTTACTTCGATTATTACTTTTATTGCATCAAGAATAAATTCCATTCCGAGAGTGTTGATCCTTCTTGGAAGAAATACTCTATTAATTTATGTTGTACATTTGGTGATCTTATATGGAAGCCCCTGGAATTTAGGAATTGTTTATCTTTTCGATAAAGCTTTTAATCCATTTATAACAATCCTTTTGGCGCTGGCAATGATCGGATTGATGATCTTGATGGTACTGGGTATTCACAAATTTAACATCAGAAATAAAACTTTAGTTACTTAACAGGAAAGAGATGACAAGAAAATCTGAAAATACAAAACCCGAAATTGCTCCAGATGAAATTCAGGTTGAACAATCTCTTCGCCCAGTTAGGTTTGAAGATTTTACCGGGCAAACAAAGATTACCGACAACCTTAAAGTTTTTATTTCGGCAGCAAAAAAAAGAGGAGAAGCGCTTGATCACGTTCTTCTTACCGGTCCTCCCGGACTTGGAAAAACAACTCTTTCACACATCATTGCAAATGAACTTGGTGTAAAGTTAAAAGTTACCTCCGGTCCCGTTTTGGAAAAGCCGGGAGACTTAGCCGGAATTTTAACAAACTTAGAAGAACATTCGGTTCTTTTTATAGATGAAATTCACCGCTTAAGCCCGGTGGTTGAGGAGTTCCTTTATTCCGCGATGGAAGATTATAAATTAGATATTATGATCGATTCCGGTCCCAACGCAAGATCGGTTCAAATTAAATTGCCGAAGTATACATTGATTGGAGCCACTACCCGCGCGGGAATGTTGACAGCGCCGTTACGCGATCGCTTTGGCATTAAAAGCCGTTTAGATTATTACGATGCCGAGTTGGTGAAAATAATTTTGCAGCGCTCTTCAAAAATTCTTGCTATCCCGATTGATGAAGATGCTTCGTATGAGATTGCCAAACGTTCACGAGGAACGCCGAGAATTGCAAATCGGCTTTTAAGACGAACACGAGACTTTGCCGACTTCGAAAACAAAAAGGTTATTGATCTCGCAATTTCAAAAACTGCGTTAACCGCTTTGGAAGTTGATGAATATGGTTTGGATGAAATGGATAAAGATATTATTCTAACCATTATTGAAAAATTCAGCGGCGGACCTGTTGGGCTTAATGCTCTTTCCGTTGCAGTAAATGAAGATGCAGGAACAATTGAAGAAGTGTACGAACCGTTTTTAATCCAGCAAGGATTTATTAACCGCACACCACGCGGAAGGGAAGCAACGGAATTAGCTTACAAGCGTTTTGGAAAACATAAAAGAAGTAATGAACACGGTAATCTTTTTGAGGAAACGTTGTCATAGTGGAAAGTATCCGCCAGAGGCGGATCAGCCTTTGGCTGAGAAAGTTGAAAGTAAAAGGATGCAAATAGAAAAAATTAATGTTGGAAATAACAATCCGTTCGTGCTTATTGCCGGACCTTGCGTTGTTGAAAATGAAGAAATAACTTTTACCACTGCAAGAGCGATAAAAGAAATAACTGATGAACTGGGAATTCCGTTTATCTTTAAATCAAGTTATAAAAAAGCGAATCGGACGAGTCTCCATTCTTTTATGGGGATTGGCGATAAAGAAGCGCTTGATATTTTGCTTAAAGTAAAGAATCACTTATCTGTTCCGATCTTGACAGATGTACACACCATTGAAGAAGTTGAATTAGCCGCTAATTATGTTGATGTTCTGCAAATCCCCGCGTTCCTTTGCAGACAAACCGACTTATTAATTGCTGCCGGGAAAACGGGTAAAGTTGTAAATATTAAAAAAGGACAATTCCTTGCGCCTGAAGATATGAAGCACGCTGCGGAAAAAGTTCTTTCAACAAATAATAAAAGAGTGATGCTTACTGAAAGAGGAACGACTTTCGGTTATCACAATCTTATAGTTGATATGCGTTCGTTAGTTATTATGCGCGAACTTGGTTTTCCGGTTGTTATGGATGCTACACATTCTGTTCAACTACCGGGCAAAGGAAATTTAACCGGCGGACAGCCGAAGTTTATTAAACCGCTCGCAAAGGCTGCTATTGCCATAGGGATTGATGCTCTATTTTTTGAAGTGCATCCGAATCCAAAAGAAGCATTAAGTGATGCAGAAAGTCAATTGCCTCTAAGTGAGTTGAGAGAATTGCTGATCGAACTGAAACAAATTGACCGGATTACAAAAAAGTTAGTTTGAGTTGTTTTCTTTTTATTACAGAGAAATAAATAATTGATTAAAGGATAAACCTTGACAAAAGAAAAAATTATCGAGCACGGAAAAGAAGTTGTAAGGATAGAGACCGAGGCAATAATAAAACTTGCCGATAGTATTAACGATGATTTCGTTCGTGCGGTTGAAGAAATTTATCGTTGTAAAGGGAGAGTTGTTTTAACCGGAATGGGAAAGTCCGGTTTAATCGCGCGTAAAATTGTTGCGACCATGAACTCAACCGGTACAGCCGCTATTTATCTTCATCCAACGGATGCGCTGCATGGTGATCTTGGAATGGTAAGAGCCGAAGATGTTGTTATCATTCTTTCTAAAAGCGGGAACACCGAAGAAATGCTTAATCTTCTTCCGTTGTTAAAACGCCTTGGAGTTTTGCTTATTGGAATGCTAAGTACTAAAGATTCAAAAATCGGAAGACAGTGTGATATCTTTCTGAACATCGATGTAAAAGAAGAAGCGTGTCCATTCGATCTCGCTCCAACCGCATCATCAACGGCGATGTTAGTTATGGGAGACGCGCTTGCCGTTAGTCTGTTACAGCGAAAGGGATTTACTGCACAAGATTTTGCAATGCTTCATCCCGGAGGAAGTTTGGGGAAAAGACTTTCTCTAAAAATAAGTGAGATCATGATTTCCGGTGAACAAATTCCAATTGTTCACGAGAATGCTTCTTTAAAAGATTCTATCCTGGAAATTACTTCTAAACGCCTTGGAACAACTTGCGTGGTTAATGATGATGGCGTTCTTCTTGGTATAATTACCGATGGAGATTTGCGCAGGCTGTTAGAAAAAACTTTAGAGATAAAATCATTTAGAGCGAAGGATGTTATGTCGAAGCATCCAAAAGTAATTACTGCCGATCTGCTTGCTTCTTTTGCTTTGCAGCAAATGGAAAATTATAAGATCACGTCGCTGGTTGTTGTAGATGGTGAAGAAAAACCGATCGGGATAATACATATGCATGATCTTGTTAATATTGGTTTGAAACAGAGATGAAATATTTTCTTCTTCTTGCTCTTCCATTTTTCTTTTTCTTTTGCAGTACGCAGAAAGTTAAGCCGAAGATAAGTTCGGAGATTAACGTTACCGAATTGCCGACACAAGAAAGTTGGAATGCAACAATTACGTTTACCGATTCGGGAAAAATTCAAGCGATCATGAAAGTAGGACATTTGCGAATGTACGCTAAGAGGCAGGAAACACTTATTGACGTTTACCAGAATGTTGACTTTTACAATCCCATGGAAATTAAAACCACAACACTTACTTCACTTCGCGGAAGAGTGGATGATGCTTCTAAAGATCTTTACGCTTTTGAAAATGTTGTTGCAAGGAACGACAGCGGAACGCAGTTAGAGTCCGAAATGCTAATGTGGAGAAATAAAGATCAGAAAATTGTTACCGATAAGTTCGTAACCATCACTACTCCGACGGAGAAAATTCAAGGGTACGGGTTTGAGTCAGACCAGCATTTGCAAAATTATAAAATTTATAAACCTGTTTATGTTACTACGTCGGATTCTCTAAGATGACATCTTGGCTAAAAATATTATTCATCTTTTTCACCGTTTCATTTTTAACTCACGCTCAGGAAGAGAATAAGACCATAACCGTTACCGGGCAGGAATTGATCGGGTCAGTCCAAAATGGTGAATCAATCCGCGAAGTGATCGGCAATGTGGTTTTAAGACAAGGGAATGTAGTTATAACTTGTAATAAAGCGATCCAATACCTTGCCCGCAACGATGCAAAGTTAATCGGTAACGTTATTATAACACAAGATACACTTACCATTTACACCGACGAAGGATTTTATTACGGCAATGAACGAAGATCATTTTCGGATAAAGGGGTTAAACTTGACGATAGAAAAGTTATTCTTACCGCAAAAGTCGGCGAGTATTTTTTTAACGACGATAGAGCCGACTTCCGCACAAAAGTAAAACTATACGATACAGTTTCGACTCTTACCTCAAGCCGGCTTCTTTATTTCCGGAAGGAAGACAGAGCGATCGCATTCGATTCGGTGAAAATTACCGACAAAGAAAATATTATTTACGCCGATAGTCTTATTCATTTCCGTAAAGTTGAAGAATCGTTTGGTTTTGGAAATGTAAGCATTAAAAACAGAACAAATAATTCAATGATCCTCGGCGGACACATGGAAGACTACCGCGCTAAGAACTACAGCGTGATAGACAGTCTTCCGTTACTCATTCAGGTTGACACAACCTTTTCCGGCGACACTGTAAAAACAATTGATACGCTGTTTATAAAATCAAAAGTGATGAAAGCTTATCGCGATACGACCAATCGTTTTATTGCAATTGATTCGGTTGAAATTCTGCGCGGCGGATTCGCTTCAAAGAATGATTACTCGATCTATTTTAGGAATGAAGATAATATTATTACAAGCAAAACCGGTGAAGAAGCGGCTCAACCGGTTATGTGGTTTGAGACTTCTCAACTCTCAGGTGATTCGATAAAAATATTTTTAAAGGAACAACAAATTGAGAAGATAGATATAATAAAGAATGCTTTGATCGCATCTTACAACGAAAATTATAAACAGCGGTTTGATCAAATCTCAGGCGATACGATCTTTCTTTTCTTCGACAGCACCGGAATTAAACGGAATGAAGTTTACTCGAATGTATTAAGTATTTATTATCTTTACGATGACGGCGAACCGAACGGATTGATGAAGGCAAGCGCGCAAAACTCAATCATGTACTTTGAGAACAAGAAAATTATTTCGGTTAAGTTGTACGGTACGCCGAATAGCGAGTATCATCCGGAGACAATTATAAAAGGAAAAGATAAAGAATATCTTTTACCCCGTTTTATTCTGTATGAAAACAAACCGGATAAAGAAAAACTCTTTACACCGCAGTTGCAACAAAATTTTTCAAAAGGGAACCGGTAATGGAACGAAGCAGACTGAGTAGTCTTGATCTGGTAAAGATTTATAAGAAGCGAACAGTGGTAAATAAATCTTCCATCGAAGTTTCGCAAGGTGAGATCGTTGGATTGTTGGGACCGAACGGAGCAGGGAAGACTACAACTTTTTACATGATGGTAGGAATGATACGTCCGAACGCGGGACAAGTATTTTTGGATGGGAATGATATAACCAATGTTCCCATGTACAAACGCGCGCGTATGGGGATAGGGTATTTGCCGCAAGAAGCTTCCATCTTTAGAAAACTTTCTATTGAAGACAACCTAATGGCGGTGCTTCAAATGTTAAAGATGACGAACAAGGAACGGAAAGAAAAGTTAGAGAAGCTGTTGGAGGATTTGAGTCTTCAGCATATTAGAAAAAGTATCGGTTTCCAATTAAGCGGCGGTGAAAGAAGAAGAACCGAGATCGCACGTTCGCTTGCTTCTGATCCTAAATTTATTTTGCTTGATGAACCGTTTGCCGGTGTTGATCCTATTGCCGTTGAAGACATTATGCTGATCGTTGCAAAGCTGAAAGACCGGGGTATTGGTGTTTTAATTACCGACCACAACGTGCATGAAACGTTAAGTATTGTTGATAAAGCATACATCTTAATTAACGGAGTTATTTTCCGTTCCGGCAGCGCAGATACGCTTGCGGAAGATGAGGAAGTCCGAAGACTTTATTTGGGTGAGAAGTTTAAGTTAGACAGATACTAAATTAGGAATTAGATAGTTAGTAAAAATCCGCCGCGGCGGACTGCGCAAAAAGGCAAGAATATTTTTCGGACAAATTTCTCGCAACGTTCGCAAAGAAAGCGCAACGTCCGCAAAGGGAAAATTCTCCGCGCTCGTTGCGGTTCGTAGCGAGCTTGGCGAGATACTTCGACTTCGCTCAGTATAGTTTCTCGCAACGTTCGCAAAGAAGACGCAACGAACGCAAAGGTAAAAATTGTAGTAATATGCGCAAGTAGATGAGATTGAAAATTATAAAGTTTTGATTGACGGCTACATCGCGCTAAGAAAGTTAAGGAGGCAAGAGGGTGAGGGAATTCAATTCAAAAATACATTTCTCCAAAGCATCAACAAGAGATTTCAATCTGAAAATAAATTAATCCCATCCGCTGGAAAGGAACACCAAAGCCGTAGAAAATCGTTAATGGCTGACGGAAAATCGTTCCCAACGATTGGAAAGGGGCTCCAAGCCCACGGAAAATCGCTCCCATCGATTGGAAAGGAACTCCAAGTGTACGGAAAATCGTTCCCATCGGTTGGAAAGGAGCTCCAAGTGTACGGAAAATCGTTTTCATCGATTGGAAAGGGGCTCCAAGCCCACGGAAAATCGCTCCCATCGATTGGAAAGAGGCTCCAAGTGCACGGAAAATCGCTCCAAAGTAACAGAAAGCCACTTTTTAGCTTAAAAACGAAGTTTTGTATGTTTTCAACCTTCAAGGTTAAGATCCTTTCCGGTTTACTAACCTTGAAGGTTACGCAAATTTTGAAGGCTACTTGAAACCAGGGAACGCAAAACTTGCAAAGGAAAAGACGTATCAAACCTTCAAGGTTATTGAACTTTTTCCGGCAACTCAACCTTCAAGGTTAATGTCTTTTACCTGTTTACTAACCTTGAAGGTTACTTGATTTCAAGGAAGGCAACCTAACCTTGAAGGTTACTTGAAACCAAGGCAACGCAAAACGCGAAAAGGAAACTGTGCATCAAACCTTCAAGGTTAAAATCCTTCACAGCTATCTAACCTTGAAGGTTACTTGAAACTCTGGAAGGTAACATGAAATCCTTGAAGGTTAACATCAAATAAAAACGAAGAAATAGTTGTGCCATATTTTTGTATTAATTTTTTTTACCGGAGTATTGGACTTTATAAAATTATTTTTATATGTTTGCAGTAAATCTTAACGGGGTTATTATCCCAGTTCAAAGAAACCGAATAATTCCCCTTTAATTTTCCACCATCTCTTGTTTTACTATTATTGTTTTGGATAGATGGGGTGTTCGGGTTCAGGTGTTTTGGGTACACTAACTTATTTCATAACATTTAGAGGTAATTTTATGGCTGATAAGAATCCGTCCGTGAACGTTCCGAGGGAGGTAATCCTTCAGACGGCAGAAGCTACTTACAAGGTAGCGCAAAACAAACCGGAATTACTAAAATTCGGTATTAGCGAAACATACTTAACTACTTTTTTAGCCGATATTGAAAAAGCAAAGTCGTTTAAGAATGACGAAGCTTTATCAAACGAAACCAAAGGGGCGACTAAAGAAAAAAATTTGCAGCTTGAGTTAAGTTACGAATGGCTGCAAGCGGCACAATTTATTTATACGGGGAAGTTTAAGAAAAGCGATCCTCAATACAAAGAGTTCCCCGAAAAAATCTCTCAATATTCCAAAAACGAAGCGGAAATGATCGATCTGCTTCCAAACATCATTACACTCCTTAATAAATACAAAACCGACTTGACCGATATGCAGAGTAATTTTATCGCCGAGGGTGAATTGTGTTTACAGAACTTAAATGAGCGGGACGCTTTGCAGGGAGCAAAAATGAAGGAGGATACTGAATACACTGCGGCGCGGCATGCCGCTGAGTATGTAGTTTATTACAAGGTGAATAAAATTAACGAAGCGGGAAATCTTGCGTATAAGAAAAATCCGGCTGTTAGAAAGTTGTTCAAGTCCCCCTGGCCAAAACCACCGAAAGGTGGAAAGGGTGAAGAGCCGACACCGCCGCCGGCGAGTTAGGTAGTAGTGGAAAGCAGAAGGCAGTTGGCAGTAGGCAATGCGCAGTCGGCAATCGGCAGTGAGCAGCCGGCAGTTGTTTGTTAAAAAAT
>JAUYAB010000006.1 GCA_030693705.1 Ignavibacteria bacterium
AGTAAGTTCTGGTGAATACCATTTGTTTAGTTCATTAATCGGAATTCTGGCGTTAGTTGAAGAAAATAGTTTAATACTTCTTGACGAACCGGATATTAGCTTACACCCAAACTGGCAAATGAAATATATCTCTTTTCTTAAAAATATATTTAAGAATTATCCCACATGCCATTTCATTGCTTCAACTCATTCTCATTTTCTTGTTTCTGATATGGAACCATCAACTTCACATTTGATAGGTTTACGGAAAGACTATAAAAATGATATCGTTGAGTCCCTTGAGTTACCCAAAAGCACTTTTGGTTGGACAGCTGAAGAAGTTCTATATTCTGTTTTCAATGTTAAATCTACTCGTAACTCTTATTTAGAATATGACCTCACTAAGCTAATAACATTGATCAATAGAAATGATAAAAATTTTATCGAAATAAGAAGGATTAAAGAGAAAATTGAAAAATTAAAGTTCAGTGAAAGTGATCCATTATTAATAATCATTGAAAAAACAGAAAAATATCTCCGAGACAACAATGCTTAACATCACCTCTCGAATTTCGTTCTCTAAAGATGCAAAAAGAAGAATCAAAAAATTCTATAAAAAAAACAAGGGGGGTTTAGATTCTTCTTCATGGGCCAATATAAGCAAGAATGTAAAAAATGAGATCTCAAGAAAATTATTCGCTAAGGACGGTTATAAATGTATTTATTGTGAGAGATATTTAATCGCTCTTTCTCCGGAAATTGATCATTTCGCGCATAAAGCGGCATATCCACAGTTTACTTTTACTACTGTAAATTTTTTTTATTCATGCGGATTTTGCAATTCTACTTCAAGAAAAGGTCAAAAATCAACAATTTTATCTCTACACCAATATTATAACAGATGTATCTTCAATATAATACACCCCTATTACGATGATCCCAATAATGAAATTAAATTTCAAGATGCAGACAGAATTAAGCTAGATTGGGATAACTGCACTATAAAGGGGAAAGCAACCATAGATTTTTTTCACTATAATGATACCATAATGACTATGATTAGATCAAGGGATTTGGGGATAGATCGGCTTAATCCATTGTTGTCTTCTGATGAAAGAAAGTTGATTCAAGAATCAATTGCATATAAATAAAAGAATTTTTGATCGGTTTACCCTTGAATACTAATTTTAATATAATTTGTAATCAATTATTAATTAATTTTTCTAGGAAATTAACAACAGACAAGTAAATAGTCTATGTAAGGTAGATTTGAAACTGGTCTGAACCCAAAAACTTTATGCCTTTTTTTGTTTTGAATGGTTTACAAATTGAATTATTATATATATATTTGTAAACCACAATATGCAGAATATTATGTTAGGTCAAAGAATTAAACAATTCAGATTAGCTAAAGGCTACTCCTTAGATGAACTTGTCGCAGCAACTGGTGGTATAGTTTCAAAAGTAGCGCTCTCTAAATATGAGCGTGAAATAATGAAACCCTCAATCAAGATATTGTCGGCGATTTCTAAAGCTCTCGGCGTTAAAGCAATAAATCTTGCTGCTCCTCCAAATATAAATGTCCAGTTTATTGCTTATAGAAAAGGTTCAGGCTTAACCAAAAAGGAACAATCAACTGTTGAGAGCCTTGTTACTTCTAAATTAGAGGATAGAGTTAAAATTCAAGATTTACTTTTTTCTTCGTCTAAACCTAATCTACCTGTAAAACATTATAAGATAAGGACGATAGAAGATGTCGAAACCGTTTCGGTTGATCTAAGAACTAAATGGAAACTCGGGTTAGACCCCATTGGCAACATTACAGAACTACTCGAAAATAATTTTGTACACGTTATGTCAATCAATAATGATAAATCTTTTGACGGTATTTCTGCATTAGCTTATGCTAATAACTCTCAACTCAAGGCCGCTGCGGTTGTCTCTAAAAATAATATCCCGGGTGAACGACAAAGACTTAATCTTGCACACGAATTAGGGCATATTGTTCTGGATGTCGCTCCTAATTTAGATGAAGAAAAAGTTGCTTTTAGGTTCGGTGGCGCATTTTTAGCTCCTGCTGAAACGGTTCTAAAAATCGTTGGTTCCCGTCGTGAACATTTTCAACCCAAAGAATTATTCATTCTAAAAAAAATATTTGGAATCAGCATTCAAGCCTTATTATTCCGATTGAGGGATCTTAATGTTATGTCTCCGGCTTCTTTTTCAAGTTGGTACCGTCTTATCAATAAAAACAATTGGAAAAAAAACGAGCCAATGCCTATGAAAGAAGAAAAATCACAAGGGTTTGAAAAAAATGTTTTACACGCTTTCTCAGAAGGGCTAATTAGCTCTGATGAAGCTGCTCATCTATTAGGTGAAGATATTGACTCAAAAGACTTGTCGCTTATTACAAAGAAAGAATTTCTAAAGCTCTCTAAAAACGATCGTGAAAAAATCCTCACTGAACAAGCAGAGAGATTTATTCAATATTACGAAGCTAACCAAGAATGGAAAGAATTTGGAGGAGACATACTTGAGTATTAAGCCATCTGATATTAAGCGCGGTGAAATTTGGCGGGTAAACTTCGATCCAACAGTTGGAACAGAAATAAAAAAAATACGCCCGGCTGTGGTTATTAGCTCCAATGCAATTGGTAAACTTCCCATTAAAATAATTGCACCTATTACTGGTTGGGATTCTAAATACGAGAACTCTCTTTGGCATATCAAAATCCAACCTGATAATAAAAATCATCTTACCAAAACATCTTCAATTGATGCTCTACAGATTCGCGGCGTTGATGTACTAAGATTCATGTCCCCAAAGTTGGGGGATTTATCACAAGACCAGATTGATGAAGTAATTTCTGCAATTGCCGCAGTTATAGAGTTACAATAAATTTTCAGTAAAGAAATCCATCTTTTTAGAAAAGCCTAAGTAAAGCTGCTCTTGTAACTCCTTATAAATAAAAGAATTACCTTTTCTAAAAATCTTCTCACTTCTAAAGAATAATTCAGTTTTAAGTAAAGAAATTGTACCCGCTTGACACATATCATTTTATCGCTCACAAAGATGAAAATTTTGTTCATAGGTTATAATAATGCACAATCGCTGTGCATATAAAGCCGGTCATGCACAAAAAACTAAAAAATTTGTGCATAGGATATGTACAATGCCCAAATATGAAAAAAATTTAAGCAGAGAATCGAAATCCAATCGAGGAGATCGGTATCTTTCTCTTTTGAGGCTTAACTTTTCTTATGTGACGGTCATGTGATAATCTGAAATATTCCCTTTAATTCAAGCAATAAACGCATCTTTTAATATAGTGGTCATGTGATAAAAGAGTAATGCAGTTCTTTTTTCCATTTTCCAATTACTTCACTCCACAACCAACACCCCTTCAACTCCACACCAATTCCGTACCAACTCCGCTATCTATCCCAAATTCTTAAAGTCTCAATGTCCCACAGTCCTCCCGAGTGGACCCGTGGTGAGCGAAGCCGAACCAGTCGAGGGATCATCCCTCCTAATTCCTAATTCTTCATTCCTAATTGATTAGACCCTCCGCCGTTTTAGTCGGTCGGTCGGCAACACGCCAAAGTTTTTTTGTTCGCTCGTTCCTCACACAACAAAAAAAACTTTTATAGTTGACGGCGTGTCTCCCTCCCTCTTACATAAAAAGGGGTTATAATGCATTCGTTTTATAGGGTTTTGACTGGTTGTTAAATGCAGATTATAACACTTTTTATGTAAACTAAAACGGCTACTACATTCTTGAACCCAAACTAACCCAAACAGTTTTCAGTTCGCTGCGCTCATAAACTTTCAGTTCGCAAAGCATCCCGACAAAGTCGGGACGCTTCGCTCATAACTAATGTAAAAATAAAAATGTTTTTTAGGTAGGTGCAGTTTCTTTGTTGATTAAAAAACCATTTTATTTTTACTGCAAGACAAAGGCAACCTTTTTTCCTTTCGCTCATTCAGTCGCTCGATTCTTCGCTCCATTCATTCGCTCAAGTCAAATAAGTTGCGGAAAGACAAATCACAATCCATTCACGTACCCTCGCTTCGCCGGTTGTTATGCTGTCCGCTTCGCTTGCGACAGCCAACCGTCTCGCGTTAATCACAGTTGAATGTCAAATAATTACCCGCTCACGCACGGTTTTTCTATCCACTCCGCTTTTCCACTAAAAAACTGCTCCACAAAAGTATTTCCTCATCTTGTTAAATTCTGCCATTTATCCTCGCTTCGGCGGTGGTCTTGGCTGTCAATCGCAAGCTCTCGACTGCCCCACCGCCTCGCGTTTCTTTCACTTGCTAAATTATTTCTCTTTTGCGGCACAGTTTTTCTTAGCTCCGTTCCCTCCTAAAAAACCGCGCCTTCGCTCTCGTTTTTCGGCTTTTATTGCTTTCCCAATCTGCCCTACAAACCCAAACAGAATGTAAAAAAATGCTGTTAAAAAATATATGCAAGTCTTTGGTTTATTGAATTTTTAATAACATTTTTTTACTGAACACATCCGCCCTTTAGTTCGTTTCACTCCATTTGCTTCACACCGGTTTTTTAGTTTCATGGTAGTTCATCATTCGTACAATTCCCAAAACCGGTTTATTCCGCTTCACTCCGTTCCACTTCCTAAAAGGCGGAGAACAAATCGCGTTGAAGGTTGAAAGTGAAAAGGATGGTTTAAAATAAAAATGCCCGGTGGAGGGCTACCGGGCGTGGGAAGATTCACTATGGGGGGTAAGCATAATGAATCGTGGTGCAAAAGTATAATTGTTTTTAAATAAAGTCAAGAGATTTTATAAAAATATTTTGCACAAAAAAGATTGAGAATAGGGACGAAGATTCAGCCGAAGGCTGACAAGTAGGAAGAAGATCAAGACTAAGTTTATAATTATGAAACTTGGTTACAATTTTCCACTTTTTATAATTCGCACGTTTTTCCTCTCCAAAGTCAAACAAGAGCAAACATAGCATAAACATTGAGCGTTGCACACATTAACGGTTATTTATAAATTAGTAATAAGTAAAACCAGAGAGCTTAATATGAAACCAATGCATAAAACACTTAGAATTTTTTATCTCCTTATTGCTATCCCTATCTTTTCAAGCTATTGTCAAGATTTCAATAACCTCTCCTATGGCTATTCACAAAAAGTAAAAGTCGCACGAGTAATTGATGGTGATACCTTCGTTCTTTCAGACTCCCAACGAGTCCGTATCCTTGGAATTGATTGCCCCGAAATAGCCAAACCCGGAAAATCCGCTCAACCCTTTGGTGAAGAAGCAAAACAAAAAACTAAAAGTTTAATCGAAGGTAAAACAATTAAACTAACTTTTGAACCGGCAATACAATTTTCCCCCTTTAGTAAAGGGGGAAACACAAAGGGGGTTTATGATATGTTCGGCAGACTCCTCGCCCATGTTTGGCTCGTCGGGTCCAACAACAAAGATTCCCTTTTCATTCAAGCAGAACTTATCAAAGCCGGACTTGCTAAAGTCCGCTACTATAGCAAACAAAAACGTTATTACGGAATCTTTAAAAATCTCCAAAGCACAGCAAAGAAAAATAAAGTAGGAATGTGGAATGTCGAATAACGATTTCCCCGACCCCCAACTTCTTCTTTCAGATCCAAGTTTCAACAAGTTCAATTCCCTTGGCTTGATTGACCCTATTGCACTTCGCAATTTCATCATCAAATCAGAATATAGAGAACTTCGCAAGGAAGAAACTCAAATTGAATCTATCTTCCTCCTTTCAGAAAAATTCCACCTCTCCTATGATGCTATCAACTCTATTCTCTTTCGTCGTCGCACAAGAATTAAAAAAGGCACTCAAATAATTTTTCATTCCTAATTCGTATTTCGTAATTCCTAATTTCAACAAGTCTCTAACAAGTCTCTGCCAAGCCTTTCCTAAGCCTTGTAAGTCGAAACTCCGTTTCGACTGTTCCCCTCTGTTTACTTTCCCAAATCTACAGTGTTTTCACAAACTCATTTTAGTAAAATAGTATTGTACATATTCACAAATTAAAGGATAATATCATGGCTTTTGTAAATGGCTCAGTCATCGGAAACCTCAGCGGTAGGTTAGGTAATCTTTCCGCAAGAACTGTCAACGGACAGACAATTCTTGCTGCCCGTCCTTCAAGCTTCAATGCAAGTCAAGAACCCGCAGTACTCGAAGTCCGTCAGAAATTTGCTGTAACGGCAAACTTCGCTAAAAATGTTCTTTCGCTTCCTGCACTTGCAGAAATTTGGAAACAAACCAAAGCTTCCGGTTTATCTGCGTTCAACGGCATCTTCAAAAGCAACTTTGCTTTCTCCGCTGTTGATAAACCTACAAGTGAAAACATCATCACTCCCGGTGGTTTCAATTTACCGGTTCAAAGTTCGTTAATAGGCACAGATAACCTGACGGTTAATCTCTTAGCTTTAACTTCCCAGTCTACATTCACTCCAGAAGAAGTTAATCTCTCCGTCAATGCTTTGATCTGTTTCCATACACCAACTTCACCGGACAAAGCGCCGTTCCAGTTGATTTCACTTAACAATGAAATAGCTAATTATGCCTTCAATCAAACCTTTGAAGCAAACTTGGCTTACAATCAGAAGCAAGAGCAGATTGCCAACCTCTATACCGGAAAAATTCTTTACGTTTCGGTTGCATCCAAAAACGCACAAGGAAAAGTAATTCAATATTCAGCATCCTACACTCCGATAAGCTAATTCTTTTCCCTTTCATCCCCACTCAAAAGGTTTCCCCACAAAGGAAACCTTTTTTTATTACCATCACAAATAGCACACAACGAATGTAAAAAAATAAGGGTTATAAGGTAGATACAATTCATCTGTAGTTTAATAACCCCTATTTTTTTACTGAAGACAAAGGCAACCTATTTTCATTCGCTCATTCGTTCGTCTCTCGTGCCTCATTCCTCACTCATTCACTCACTCAATAAGTTGCTGTAATCCATTCTAATGCCCATTGGGCTACTTCCTTTAATCTCATTGATTTGGTCTGTTTGCTCGTTCCTCGCAAACATTTAGCCTCAATCCTTTTGCCCCCTAAGCTTCAAGATGTTTCGGTGCGCTTCGCGTGATAAAGGCAAAATAAAGTACCATATCTTTTAGAAAACTTTTTAGTAATCGGCACTTTATTTCACCTTTACACAATGCACCTTTTAAAACCGTGACTACGGGGGCAAAAGTTTTTTGCGGGCATAACGCCCTTTTTCATCACATAAAAACATGGTGCAGTCATGGTTAAAAAAATCCTTCAAAAACACAAAAACAAACACGGTTTGTTTTTACTCGTTTCCCTTACTTATTACAACGGTTCACAAACTCTCTTTTCTGTTCACTGGTTCAATCCAGCCGGGCATTTTCGCGCTGTTCGTTTCTCTTCTTTCTTCGCTGCTCGGCAGTTCTTCCTTTTTGCTACTTCAACCAAAATAAAAGTTAAACAACTCAAATTAAATCTCAACTAAATAAAAGGTGTTAAAATGAAAAATCTAACTGAACAACAAAAACTTGAATATCGGGAAAAGAAAAAATCCCGTATTCAAACGATTAGAAAAACTCTTTCAGAAATGACGGAAGAGCAAAGAACGCAGCTAATAGAAAAGTTTGGTATCGTTACAACCATCGAAGGGCATCCATTAACGGCTCATAATACTTGTTTTTTATACGCCCAAACAGAAAAACCCGTTACCATTATCGGAGGTTTTCAGCAATGGCTTAAAGCCGGAAGAATTGTTAAAAAAGGAGAAAAATCACTTTTGATCTTTGTTCCTTCTCAAAAAAGTAATGAAGGAAATGAAGCTGCCGGTGATGATGATGTTTTCTTTTTTACCGCCAATGTTTTTGACATAACACAAACTGAAGTTATAACCGAATGAGCAAAATAATGGCTGATGAAAAAACAAACTCTACTTTCTGTAGTTTGGCAGAGTTCTTAGAGCCTATTCAGAAAGTCATCAGCCATTTTATTTTGATCTAAATTTTTCATAGGTTTCATATACCAAAAGTTCAAAGCCGATAAAAAACGTAAATACTATATCCTTCAAGTTTATTGGTACGGTATCCAGAGCTTTTCTTGATAGAATGTTCATTAAAATAATGTTTGGTAGAATTGAAGGAGTTTTTGAAAAAGTCCCTACCGAGTCCCTACTTTAAACCTCAAAATAATCGGGATTCTTGAAAAAGGGAAAAGCAAAAAACCCTCAAAACAATTCGTTTTAAGGGTTTTTTTGTGCACCCTGCGGGACTCGAACCCGCGACCTGATGATTAAGAGTCATATGCTCTACCAACTGAGCTAAGGATGCGTGGTAAAAATACGGAATTTGTTTTTGTTATAAAAGAAGATTACAGAGAGGAAAATAAATTATAGAGTTTTTATATAGAATAAAGCTGCGGATGAAGGAATGGGACCAGCGCAGAAATTATTCCTTGTTCATAGAGCGCTTTACGACCGATAACACCTTTTGTTAAATAGCCGATCGCGCCACCTTTTTGCTTTGTGTTTTCGTCTTTGGCAATTTCGTCAATCACGTGTCCTAATTCTTTTCCGTTCAAGAGTTCTTTTACGATAATAGAAGGAAGTGGGAAGAGCGAAGATGTTCCGAAGCTGATTTTTCCCGCGCTGTTCAAAATGCAAATACAACCGAAGGCAAACCATTGGTTGTGTTCTTCAATTATTCCCCCTTCAATTCCAACAAAATAATCGATCGATAGATTTTCTTCTTTTGCCAGAAGGAACAATGCATCTGCACGGTTTTTTGCGCCGGTAAATGTTTCGTGATTGATCGGCTGATTGGAAACTTTTGAATCAACTTCTCTTCCGCTTACTTCAAGCGAATCAAAGTAATTTGAAAATGCTTCACGAACAGATTCGATTTTAACAGGATTTTTCGAGCCGACAAGAATTTTCATTATCACGAAATATTTACTTCGTCAGACAGTTCATTGGTGTCGTCCGATTTTCTTGGAAAATGTTCTGACAAAATCGTACCGACTTCATCAACCGCGTTGATAATTCCTTCACAGAATTTCTTCTCGCGGAATTTTGATTCCATTTTATCTTTTACTAATTCCCATGTATTGTCGGCAACTTTATCGTTTATGGCAGAATCGGCAAGAATATAAAATTCTCTTTCCTTTAGAAGAATGAAGATCAAAATTCCCGTGTGGTCGCGGGTTTTCTTGATACCGCGTTTTTTAAATTCTGATACGGCATGTTCAAAAACCGATTTCCCCCTATGAAAAAAAGGTTTTTTCTCTTTAACCGAAACAACTATTTCTCCGGCTGTGGTTGCTTCTTTTTCTTTTATCTTTAAAGCAATTTGATGAAGCTCATCATCCGAAAGAAAACCGTGTAAGAATTTTTTATTCATAATTTTTCCAATGCCTGGCGAAGACGAAGCATCGCTGCAAAGTTATTTTTTCAAATAATATTTAGATATAATTTTTCCGTCCTCAAATTCATAAACCAGCGGATTACCGGTTGGAATATTCAATTCAAGTACTTGCTCTTTGGTCAAGTTATCAAGATACATTACCAGAGAGCGCAAACTGTTTCCGTGTGCAGTGATCCAAACATTTTTTCCTTCTTTTACAAGCGGCTCAATTTTTTGCTGGTAATAAGGAATGGTTCGTGCGGCGGTGTCCTTCAAACTTTCCGTAAATCCGTCGGGATTTAATTCCGTTACATCTTTTGGCGGCGGAACGTCGTAACTTCTTCGCCAAATGTGAACTTGTTCGTCGCCGTAGATTTTTGCTGTTTCGGCTTTGTTCAAACCTTGCAATGCGCCGTAATGTCTTTCGTTCAAAGCCATATCACGTTCGGTAGGAATTTCGGAAAATCCTGCGGTTTCGCTTGCAAGCTGCGCGGTGCGAATTGCACGTTTAAGAACGGATGTGAAGAGAAAATCAAACGAGAATTTTTTTTCTTTTAACAATTCTCCGGCTTCTTTGGCTTCCTTTTCTCCTTTGGCAGAAACATCAACATCAACCCAGCCGGTAAAGCGGTTTTCTAAATTCCATTGCGACTCTCCGTGACGTAATAATACAAGATAATTCATTTTTTAATCCTTTGTGATTGTCCTATTTTCGACTACAAACTTACTAATTTTTTCATTGTTTACAGCGCAAAGTTTCGATAACTTTGCAACAAAAAATTTTAAAAATGCTTATGAAAAATGCGGTCGACATTGCTAATATCCTTCTTCCAATATTTTATCTTGCTTCTTTCGCCATCTATCTTTACGATTTCCAGAAAGACGAAAGAAGGCTGTCGAATGTTAAAAGATTATTTCTCTTTCTTACGCTTGTCTTTCATACTTTCTATTTGATTGCGAGAACGGTTGCCTTTAACCATCCGCCGATAACGAGTGTGTTTGAAATTTTTACCGTGCTCGCTTTCTCGGTAAGCTTTTCTTATTTCATTTTGGAATTGGTTACCGATATCCGCGGAACGGGACTTTTCATCATCGTAATTTCCTTAATCTTCCAAACAATTTCATCAGTTTTTATTGTTGATTTGTTTCAGGTGAAAGAAGTGCTGCGGAGTAATTTGCTTGGTGTTCATGTGCTTCACGCGCTGCTCGGATATGCCGGAATCACCATTTCTGCGGTGTATGGATTTTTATATCTGATGCTCTATAAAGATTTGAAACTAAATAAATTCGGATTGATCTTTGAGCGATTACCGAACCTGGAGATTTTAGAAAAATTGAGTTTTTATTCGGCAATTATCGGATTTATCTTGCTTAGCGTTGCCATCGGAATTGGCGTAATTTGGCTGCCGAAAGCTTTTCCCGATTTTTCCTATTTAGATCCGAAGTTAGTTGCCACATTTTTAGTATGGCTTTTATACGGAATCGGGATCACCGCTAAAATCTCCGGACGACTGCAAGGGAAAAAAGTTGTTGTCCTGTCGATTATCGGTTTTGGACTTGCAATTTTTTCAACCATTGTAACAAACTTTCTGGCAAAAAGTTTTCACGCATTCTATTAATGACTAATGACTTTTGACCATCGACTAAACCTAAATGAAGAACAGAAGTAAATACATTTTATGAACCTGCTGGCGATTTCCATTAATCATCATACCGCCCCGGTAACGCTTAGGGAAGAAGTGCATCTTAGCACGGATGAGATAAAAGTTTATCTCGATGAACTGAAAGAAAAATATTTTTCCGAAGGGTTTATTATTTCAACTTGCAATCGAACTGAATTGTACGGACTTCCGAAAGATGCCGGAACAAGCTATATGGAATTGGAGAATTTCCTCGTTGAAAAAAAAGCAATTACAAATTTAACCGACGAACATTTTCAAAAATTCTTTTCTTGCAGCGCGCTCAATCATCTTTTCAAAGTGATTGCCGGAATTGATTCGATGCTCATAGGCGATAATCAAATTCTCGGACAGGTAAAAGAATCGTTCCAACTTGCGCAAGAAAAACAATTTGCCGGGTTTTTAGTGAACAGAGTTTTCGATTCGGCAATACGAGTCGGCAAGCGGGCGAAAACAGAAACCACGATTAGCGACGGTGCAATAACCGTTAGTTACGCCGCCGTGCAGTTGATCGAAAAGATATTTTCAAATCTTTCTAAAAAATCTGCGCTTGTTATCGGTATGGGCGAAACCGGAAAAATTGCCGCGCAGCATTTGCACGATAAACACATCGGTAAACTTTCCATCACAAACAGAACAATTGAAAAAGCAGAACAAATTGCATCAGCAATTGACGCGCAAATTCTTCCGTTCGAAAGATTCAAAGAACATTTAGCGGACTTCGACATCATCATAAGCGCTACTTCATCGCCTAATTTAATTCTTACAAAAGAAGAAATTAAAACGATGATGAAAAAAAGAGGCAACACAGCTACCGTGCTGATGGATATTGCTCTTCCGCGCGATATTGATCCGGAAGCGAGAAGCATAGATAACGTTTTTTATAACGATATTGATTCGCTTAACATTATTGTTGAACACAATGTGAAAAAGCGGAAAGATGAAATTCCGAAAGTGCAAAACATAATCATGGAAGAGTTGATAAGCTTTTTCGGATGGTATAATTCTCTTGAAGTTGCGCCGACGATTAAATCACTCCGCGATTATTATGAAGAGATTCGTCTTGCCGAAGTTGAAGGATATAAAAATAAATTTTCGAAAGAAGATCAAGAGAAATTAGAATTAGTCACTAAACGGATCATCAACAAACTATTGCATCATCCAACAACCGAACTGCGCAAAGTTGCCGAACAGGGAATCAACACAACAGAATCAGCTACAAAAATTGCGCTTGTTCGAGATCTGTTTGGAATAGAAAATAAAAGTAATACTGACGTATAATTGGAAATTAGGATTGAAAGAAAATCAGAGCATAGAGTTTAAGCAAAACTGGCGGGAGGAATATCTTAAATGGATATGCGGTTTTGCCAATGCAACTGGTGGTAAATTATTTCTTGGTAAAGATGATGCCGGTAATACCACCGGTATCCATGACTATAAAAAGTTAATGGATGATCTGCCAAATATTATTCGCAATTATCTTGGCATAACAACTGACGTAAATCTAATAAAAGAAAATGAAAAGTATCTTATAGAAATAGATGTAAAACCGCAAACTGTTGCTATTTCATTGCGGGGAAGATACTATAAGCGTATCGGAAGTGTAAATACGGAATTAACTGGAAACAACCTGAATGAATTTTTACTTCAAAAATCCGGAAGAACCTGGGATGATGTAATTGAAGAACGCGCTACTCTTAATGATATTGATAAAAAAAGTTTAAACCGGTTTATAAAGATCGGAGAAACAACAAACCGGTTACCGGATGTGGCTGGACTTAAAACTTCCGAAATATTGGAAAAACTGAGATTGATAGAAAAAGGTAATTTAAAGAGGGCAGCTCTAATTTTATTCGGAAAGGATCCGGGTAAGTTTTATCCCAATCTATCTGTAAAAATAGGGCGCTTTGGAAAAAATGATGAGGATTTATTGTATGAGGCAGTTGAAGAAGGGCATTTGTTTATCTTGCTTCAGAATGTTTTAACTCAGTTGAACCGGAAATTTTTTAAGAATCCAATAGAGTTTGGCGGCTTACAGCGAATTGAAAAGGGGGAATATCCGGTTGCAGCAATCCGTGAAATGCTGCTTAATGCACTTGTGCATAAAAGCTATCTTGGAGCGGCTATTCAAATAAGAATTTATGACAATAAATTTAGCATATGGAATGAAGGAATGTTGCCGCCGGGACTTACAATGGAATCATTGAAAAAACAGCATCCATCGATTCCCAGAAATCCCATAATTGCAGATGTATGTTACAAAGGTGGTTTTATTGATACTTGGGGACGGGGTACTCTCAAAATTATAAATGCGTGTAAAGAAGCGGAGTTACCGGAACCCTCAATAACAGAAGTGTTTGGCGGATTTCGCGTAGAGATTTTTTCATCGAAAGTTATTGGTTCGGAGAAAAGTTCGGAGAAAAGTTCGGAGAAGATAATTGCATTAATGAGAATCGATCCACAAATTACTATTGCACAATTATCCAATTCAATTGGAATAACAACACGGGCAATAGAGAAACAAATAGAAAAACTCAAGAATACGGGAAAAATAAAGAGAATCGGTTCTGATAAAGAGGGATATTGGGAATTAACAAAAAAATAGGAATTTAATTAACAGGAAAATATAATTGAAACAAAAACTTATCATCGGTTCACGCGGAAGCGAGCTTGCTCTCTGGCAGGCGAAATTTATCAAGCGTGAACTGGAAAAAGCGCACAAGCACATTGCCGTCGAAATAAAACTTATAAAGACAAAAGGTGATAAAATTCTTGATGTTGCCCTTTCAAAGATCGGCGACAAAGGTTTATTCACCAAAGAACTTGAGGTAGCGTTGATGAACCGCGAAGTTGATATCGCCGTTCATAGTTTAAAAGATTTGCAGACGGAAATTCCCGCCGGACTGAAACTCGCAGCCGTTACAAAACGCCACGATGTTGAAGATGTTCTTATCGCAAGAAAAAAAGGAACAACCATTTGGGACTTGAAAGAAGGCGCGGTTGTTGCAACAGGTTCATTGAGGAGAAGATCGCAATTGCTTCATCTTCGTCCGGATATAAATGTTGTTGAACTTCGCGGAAATGTTCCCACGCGCATTCAGAAATTTCTTGAATCAAAATGGGATGCTATTATTCTTGCACGCGCCGGAGTTGAACGGCTCGGTTTGAAGAAACACATTTCATCATTCATTAATAAAGAAGAGATGCTTCCGGCAGTCGGGCAAGGCGCGCTGGGAATTGAAATTCACAAAGACAATGTTTTTGCAGAAAAGGTTTTACAGGCGCTTCATCACGAAGCAACGTATCAAGCAGTGTTAGCTGAACGCGCTTTATTGAAAGAATTGGAAGGAGGCTGCCAGGTTCCTATCGGAGCTTTTGCAGAAGTAAAATCAAACGGACTTTATCTGGACGCACTCGTCGGTTCTCTTGACGGTTCGCTTACGTTCAGAAAAAAAATTAAAGGAACAAAACGCGAACCGGAAAAACTTGGGAAATCGCTTGCAAAAGATTTATTAAAAGCAGGCGCAAAAAAAATATTGGAGGAAGTTTATCAATCAGTAAGGCTTAAATAAAATGGAATCATTAAAAAACAAAACCATCGTTCTTACCACAACGGAAGAACAATCTAAAGAAACAATCAATTTTTTTAAGAACATCGGCGTAAATCTTATCAGCTTCCCTTCGCTTGAAATCGTTCCGGTTGATGCTTCGGCACAACTGCAAACTCTTCTTGACGAAGGCAAAACAGATTACCTGGTTTTCCAATCGGCAAACGCAACAAAATATTTTCTTCAGTTGGTAAAAGAAAAAAATATTGAGATCAATTATGAAACGATGCGGGTTGCCTGCTACGGAAAAAAAACCGTGGCTATCTGCAAAGAAAATCAGATAAAGATCGATTTACTGCCGGATGATTTAGGAGTGAAAGGATTATTGAAATTATTCTCGCAAGAATCGATTGAAAATAAAAACATTCTTCTTCCCGGTTCAGTAGTTGGAAACGATGAGTTTCACGAAGACTTGAAAAGACTCGGTGCAACCGTTCAATCAATTCCGGTCTATGATATTCAAATTCCAAAAAAGGAAACCGTTGCCGAAGAGATTGAAAAAATTAAAAATAGTCAAATTGATTGGTATCTCTTTACCGGTCCGGTGATCTATCAGAATTTTTTAGAGTTGTTAGAGGTAAGTAATCCCGGAGAATATTTTAAGAATAGTAAAGTTGCGGCAATTGGTCCAACTACAAAAGAAGCAATTGAGAAAACAAAAACAAGAGTTGATGTTATTTCGAAAAAATTTGCTCTTACACATGCGGTAGCAAATATTGAAAATTTTTCCGTTGCTCCACCGCCTCAAAAGAGGCAGTTAAAAAAACCAAAGAACTATCTTAAAAATAGAACGATCGTGCTGACAAGGGCGGAAGAACAGTCTCAAGAAACCATCAACTTTTTTAAGAAAAAAGAAGCGCATCTTATAAGTTTTCCCGCTCTGGAAGTGGTCGCGGTTGATGCCGAGGAAAAACTGAAAACCATTCTTGCTGAAAACAAAATTGATTATTTAGTCTTTCAATCGGCGAATGCAATAAAATTTTTTCTTCAATTGGTAAAAGAAAAAAAATTCCAAATCGATTACGAAAACATTAAAGTTGCTTGCGTTGGTAAAAAAACCGCCGCAATTTGTGAGGAGAATCAGATTAAAGTTGATCTGGTTCCCGAAGATTTCAGCGCTCTCGGTTTATTAAAATTATTCGCTATCGAACCGCTTGAAAATAAAACTGTTCTTCTTCCCCGTTCGGCTATCGGAAGAGATGAGTTTCGCGAAGGCTTGAAAAGATTTGGCGCTACGGTTAAAACGGTTTCCGTTTATGATATTCTAATTCCGAAAAAAGAATCTATTGCCGATATAATTGAAAAAGTAAGAACCACTAAAATAGATTGGTATCTCTTTACAAGTCCTTCGACTTACCAGAATTTTTTGGCATTGATGGATATAACCAAGCCCAGGGAATTTTTCGCAAAAAGTAGAATTGCGGCAATTGGTCCCACAACAAAAGACGCAATTGAAAAAACCAGGGTATGGGTTGATGTGGTTCCGAAAAAATTTACGGTTACACATGCTATCGCAAGTATTGATCAGTTTTATACTGTGCCTCTGCCTAAGAAAAAGTTAAAACAGCAATTTCAACCAAAGCAGCAACATCATCCGCAGATGCAGCAGCATCCGCAGCGCCCAACAGAGAAAAAAATTATCAGATATGTTCTAAAAAAAAGAAAGCCTCGAAATGAAAATTAAAAACGATCTATTCTTACGCGCTTGCAAAAAAGAAAAAGTTGAGCGCACACCGATCTGGATTATGCGTCAAGCCGGAAGATATTTACCACAATACCGCGCAGTTCGTGAGAAGGCTGATTTTCTTACGATGTGCAAAACTCCGGAACTTGCAGCCGAGGTATCAATTCAACCGGTTGATCTTATTGGAGTTGATGCGGCAATAATTTTTTCAGACATTCTCGTTATTCCCGAAGCAATGGGAATGCATCTCGAAATGCACGAAGGAAAAGGACCGATATTTCATCATCCGATCCGCAGCGAAGATGATGCAAAAATGTTGAAGGATATTGATCCGACAAAAGATTTGAAATATGTACTTGATGCAGTTGCATTAACGAAGAAAGAATTAAAAGGAAGAGTTCCGCTCATCGGGTTTGCCGGTTCGCCGTTTACTTTGCTTACCTACATGGTTGAGGGGCGAGGTTCAAAGAATTTTTCTGAAATAAAAAAACTGTTGTACGGCAATCCGAAACTTGCTCATTCACTTTTAAATAAAATTGCCAAGGCTGTTGCCATCTATCTTTCAGCAAAGATCGAAGCGGGCGCGAACGCTGTGCAAATTTTTGATACCTGGGGCGGAATCCTTACGCCGGATGATTTCCGGGAATTTTCTCTCAATTACATTTCAAAAATTATTTCAGAACTTAAACGGAAAGATGAACCGGTGATCGTCTTTGCAAAAGGAGTTCACTATAAACTAAAAAAGCTTTCCAAATGCGGTGCAGATGTTATCGGACTCGACTGGACAATGGATTTGAAATCGGTTCGAGAAAAAATCGGCAAGCGTGTTGCGCTGCAAGGAAATCTTGATCCAACCGTTCTTTATGCAGATGAATCTAAAATCCGTGAAGAAGCGAAGAAAGTTTTAGCGTCGTATGGTAAAGGAAGCGGACACATATTTAATCTCGGACATGGTATTTTGCCCGACGTGAATCCCGAAAATGCGAAAGCGTTGGTGAGGATAGTGAAAGAAGAAAGTATGATTTTTCACAGCAAGAACTAAAAATATAGATTTGTAAATACAATGGGGCACTGATTTGTTAAGATTTTGTTATGATGCTTTAAGATCATAACAAATCATAATTGATCTTAAAAAATCTGCGTCCCATTTTTTTAATGGAGCGATTATGTTCAACTTTGATCTAACAAAATTTAAAAAATATGACAAACCGGGACCCCGGTACACAAGCTACCCGACGGCGCCGCAGTTTAATGAAACGTTCACTTCGGAAAAGTTTTTGGATGAAATTGTAAAAACGAATTACGGTGAAAATCTTCCCGATCTTTCGCTTTACTTTCATCTGCCTTACTGCGATACGCTCTGCTATTTTTGCGGCTGCAATATGATCATCACCCGCAACCGCGACCGCATTAAAGATTATGTGAAATATGTAAAAAAGGAAATTGATCTCCTCCGTAGTTTTCTTAACGTCAACCGCAAAGTAACACAGTTGCATTGGGGTGGCGGTACTCCAACACACTTAAACCCGGATGAAATAAATGATCTCGCTTCTTACATTCATCAATCTTTTAAATTTTATGATGACTCGGAAAACGGCTGTGAAATTGATCCGCGCGGATTGACGAAAGACCATCTCGCCGCTTTGCGCAACAACGGTTTCAACCGCATCAGTATGGGCGTACAGGACTTTAACGAAAAAGTACAAATTGCAACCAACCGCGTTCAACCGGAAGATATTACGCGGCAGACCGTTGCATGGATACGCGAACTTGGTTACCACAGTATAAATCTTGATTTGATTTATGGACTTCCCTTCCAAACTTTAAAAACATTTGAAGAAACCGCAGAAAAGATAATTGATATTTCTCCCAACAGAATTGCGGTATTCAATTACGCCCACGTTCCCTGGATGAAAAAACATATGGCGTTAATTCATCCGGAAGATTTACCGCCGGCGGAAGAGAAATTAGAAATCCTTAAAATGACAATTGAAAAACTAACCGGCGCAGGCTATGTTTTTTTGGGAATGGATCACTTTGCCAAACCTGATGACGAACTTGCGGTTGCAATGAGAGAGAAAAAATTACACAGGAATTTTCAAGGTTACAGCACCCGATCCGGAACGGATTTATATTCGTTTGGAATTACCGGTATCAGCCAGCTTCAACGGGTTTATGCACAGAACTTGAAAACTGAAAAAGAGTATTTTGCTGCGCTTGATAACGAATCCTTACCAATCGCAAAGGGTTATTATCTAAGTGAAGATGATCTTCTTCGACGATATGTGATAATGAAATTGATGTGCGACTTTGAACTTGATATGAAATCGGTTGAAGAGAAATTCAAAATAGATTTTAAAACTTACTTCGCTTGGGGATTAGCAAATCTACAAGAAATGATTACCGATGAATTGCTTTCGATTGAGAATGATAAAATTATTGTGAGTGAAATGGGAAGACTACTCATTCGTAATATCGCAATGAACTTCGACGGCTATCTTGAACGGAAAGAAGATAAAGCGAAATATTCAAGAACGGTTTAGAAAGAAGTAAGAATACAGAAGTCAGAATTATTATGTTCTGACTTCTTAGTTCTGATTTCTATTTAGCTTGAGATCCGACTACTCCGGGTAATTCTCTTCCATCGATCTGTTCGTTCTAATTTTATCAAATGATTTTATGATCGGATAAATTTTTTCATTCTTATCGAAAAACTGACAGCGCTTATAGAAAAAGTCCAACCGTTTAGCGGGATCATTTTTAAAAGCTTCGTCTGTTTCCAATTTAGAATAAAAATCTTTCCGGTAACGTTCGTTTTCAGCAAGCATTTTCTTTGCGATCGGCTCCATTGCGTAAGGCTCAATGTATTCCTTCCGCTCTAAGAACATATTGAAGAAACCCCACTTTGCCAGCGAATCGGGCGCAGTTGGTTCCAACAAATTAACGATCACACGGAGAGCGCGTTGATTCGCTCTTACTACAAAAGTTCCTTCCTGAATTCTTTTTTTCTCCCGCCATTTTATTAAATCAAAACTGATCATCTGCCGTCCTTCGTATGAGGAATTAAAGAACTTCACATTCTTAAAGCGCATCCGTTCAACATGCAGAATATGCGGCTGAAACAGTTGTTCGACAAAAATTTTATGAAGTTTTAAAAGATAGATGACGAAATGCAATTCCCTTGGAATCAGGTAGGCTTCGGGAACATCGCAAAATTCAGTTACTTCCGCTTTGTTAAATAAGGGAACTTCAAACTGAATGGGAACATCCGTATAGCGGGTAACCGTTGAACCGGTAACTTCACTTTCTTCCTCTATTGTTTTATATCCTTTGAACATAAACGGTTCACTTTCATCAGAAAGAGAAAAGCTTATAGGAATCGGTTCATTGCTTCCGTAAAAAAGATCAACGGTGCTTTTATCGGCGCGAAGGTTCATCGCCAAAATTGTAAGGTGATTATCATTAAGATATTCCAGCGTAACTTCGTTCATCGCTTTGGTGGATCGTACACGATTCTCAAACGGTTTAAGGCTATGCGTTTCTACAAGCAGACAAATTCTATTGTGCAACGCTGCATACCCGGTAGAAAAGCGCGGAAGCGAAGGCTCAAGAATAATTCCGTTTTCCAATTTGTTGTCTTTGAATTCAAGGTAAGGACAAACTAAAAATCCTTTATCTTCAACATTTTTTGTAAGATGCGGAATAAATTTATCTTTCAGAAAAAGTGCGGTTTCTTTATGAATGTTTTGATTTGTTTCCAAGCCGTAAGAGATATGGTATTGATAATCGGCGCCATCCGTGGTGTGGTTATCAATTATAAAATCGGGAAGCCAGTCATTAAAGAAGCGGAGAAAGATTTTCATCTCCGGCGCGTCGCCTTTCATATAATCACGGTTCAGGTTATAGTTTAGCGAGGTTGTCCGCCATCCCATTTCCGTCGGACCGTTTTGATTCGGGCGGTTAAATTCTGATGTGCGTTCGTGTCCATCGACATTAAAAATCGGAAGCACAAGCAGAATAAGATTTTTCAGCAGATGCGCTTTTTCTTTGGTGATAAGAATTTCGCGAAGCAAAAGCATGGTTGCATCCTTGCCTTCAATTTCACCGGCGTGAATTCCGTTTTGGATCAGCACGATCAACTTGCCGGAGTCGCGTGCTTTCGGAGCAGTAAATTCGCGGTTGTTCGAAACAATCAACGAGCGTATCGGCCTCCCTTGAGGTGAAAAGCCAAGCGTAATCATTTTTGCAAATTGTGACTCACGTGTAAAATGCTCAAAGTACCGCATCGTTTCTTCAAAACCCGGGGAAGAAATTCCGCCCGACTTTTCGAAGTGAGTTACCCACCTGTCTTGGTTGTTACTTTGTTCTTGTTTCATTTTTCTTCCAAGATTAAGTGAAAATCTCTTGCACTACGTTTAGTGCAATAAATACCTATTTATTTAATAAATTTGAAAAAGAACTTCAAATGTTTACTCTAACTTCCGAAAAATATTTGTGTAGTTCAACTAAAATTTAAATTTTTTTTTCAGTTATTATGTTTATCATGGGTCTTAGTTTCACATAATTTAGAAATTTTTTTTATGAATATAAAGATTGTTGTTCTCGGTGCAGGGGTTTCGGGATTAGCAACCGCTTGGCTGCTGAACAAAAAAGGGTTTGACGTTACGGTTCTTGAAAAAAATAAAGAAGCCGGCGGCGCGATGGAAAGCGTTTTAGAAGACGGCTACATGTTTGACCGCGGACCAAATTCAGGGTTGGAAACAGTTCCGGTTATTAAAGAAATTGTTAATGAAATCGGCTTAACCAGTGAAATGGTTTACGCAAACGAAATGGGAAATAAAAGATATATCTTACGCGATGGCGAGTTGCACCCGCTGCCAATGAGTCCACCTGCATTTTTAAAAACAAAACTATTTTCTGCAAAAGCAAAAATGCGATTGTTCGCCGAGCCTTTTATTTCGCGCTCAAACGATGGTTATTACCAGAGCATTGCGCAATTTGTTAAACGAAGATTGGGACAAGAATTTCTCGATTACGCTATCAATCCTTTTGTTGCCGGAGTTTATGCCGGAAATCCTGAAGACTTGAGTGTTGCTTCTGCATTCCCAAAACTTTATGAACTTGAAGAAAAATATGGCGGGTTGATAGTAGGGACCATCCGAAGTATTAGCGAACGAAAAAAACGAAAAGAACAATCGAAACAAAGCGCAAAAATGTTCTCGTTCTTGAATGGAATGCAAAGCCTTCCTAAAACGATCGCAAAAAAATTAGGGGAACGGGTTGTTCCGTTTGCGGAAGTCAGATCGATTAAAAAGAATGAAAAAGGATTTTCCGTTTCTTACCATAATGCCGGCTTCGATAAAAAAATAGAGTGCGATCTTCTTCTCTCAACGCTTCCGGCTTATGTAACTTCTTCACTGTTTAAAGATATTGATAGCAATCTGGCAAATCATCTTGACGCGGTTTATCATCCGCCGGTGATGGTGTTGTATCTCGGCTATAAAAAAGAAGATGTCGGGCGACCGTTGGATGGGTTCGGATTTTTAATTCCCGCAAAAGAAAAGAAATCTTTTCTTGGTGCGATTTGGAGTTCGGTTTTATTCCCCAACCGCGCGCCGGAAGAGGCGGCATCGTTTACACTCTTTATCGGCGGCTCGCGCAACGCAGATATTTTTAAACTAGATAAAGAAATAATTTTAAAAACTGTGATTGAAGAATTTCAATCGATAATGAAAATCAAAACCGAGCCGGTTCACAAAAGTTACCGCTACTGGAACAAAGCGATTCCCCAGTATAATCTCGGTTACATCGAACACGAAAAATATTTTGATGAATTCGAGCAGAACAATCCGGGAATCTTTTTAAGCGGAAATTACCGCGGCGGTATTTCGGTTGGAGATTGTTTTAAAAATGCCGAATTGGTTGCTGAAAAGATTTCCAAGTTTTCGGAATCAGAAAAAAGGAAAGAGAATAAGCCGGAAGGAGTTTAATCCGCTTTTTTTACGATTATGTGCACAAATTTTTCATCCCTAAAGGTTTCACTTGTTTTTTATCTGCTAATTGCAAATTTTAGTTTCAAATTTTTACATCCTTTTTTGGAGAATTAATGGTTAAGAGATTATTGTTCTTGATCCCTCTAATTTTAACATCACTTCAATCACAAACGGTGATTGGCAAATACGCCGGAGAATTTCTTTCGATCGGCGTTGGCGGACGCCCGCTTGGTATGGGCGGTGCATACGTGGCAATTGCAAATGATGTTACCGCCGGGTACTACAATCCAGCCGGACTTGCAAAACTTAACTATCCGCAAATTGCTTTAATGCACGACGAACGATACGGAAATCTTGTTAATTACAATTACGCCGCCGTCGCAATTCCTTACGGAAAAGATTATACTTTCGGAGTTAGCATTATGCGCCTTGGCGTTGATGGAATTCCCGATACACGTGAGGCATTGGTTGACCGTATAACCGGAAATGTTGTTTATGATATCAACAATCCTGCGGCGAGGATTGATCCAGGTCTAGTTACCGAATTCAGCAACCAGGATTGGGCATTCTATTTAACCGGCGCAAAAAGAGTGACCGATGATCTTTATCTCGGCGCAAATGTAAAAATTCTTTCGCGCTCAATTGCGGAATATTCCGCGTTCGGAATTGGCTTTGATATTGGCGCATATTATTCACCGATGGAAAATTTAATGCTCGGCGCTAACGTTCAAGATGTTACTACAACTTTTGTTGCGTGGAGTACCGGAAGGAACGAATTGATAACTCCAACCGCAAAAGTCGGCGCAGCGTATCAACTTGATTTTCTTGGCGGAAAAATTCTTCCCGCAGTTGATCTTGATATCCGTTTTGAGAACCGCCGCTTTGCATCGCAGTTTAATGTTGGTCCCGTTAGTTTTGATCCCCATCTCGGAATAGAATACAGTTACAAAAATCTTTTTGCTTTACGCGCCGGTTACAACGATGTAAAACAATTTACGTTTGGCGCCGGAGTAAAATTACCGAAACTGAATATCGATTATTCCTTTGCGCGGTTTAATATGTCGGCAGACGACCGCCTGCCCGATACACACAGAATTTCTTTAATGCTTACACTTGAAGAACCACGGTTTATGCGGGTGATGGAATAATTTATCCAAAAGTTTTTCTAAAAAGAAAATTTGAAAAACAGATGAATAGAGTAACGCAACAATTAGTAGATCAATTACTACAACTTCCGGCAGATGAAAGAATTTCAGCGGCAAGACAACTTTACTTTAGCCTCGATAATGAAATTGATAAGGATGCTGAACTTGACTGGGAGAAGGAAATCCAAAAACGACTTTTTGAATTAGACTCGAACAAAGTATCGTGCGTTCCATGGGAAGTAGTTAAAGAAAAGATCGAACTTAAATATCATGCCTCAAATTGAACTGCACCCTGAAGCAGCTATTGAAGTTGAAGAAAAGTTCAAAGATAAATTAAAATTCAAAGAAGATATTTTTAAAATTTTTGTTTGGTAACTTTTGTTAAAACTATTAAATTTTAAGCAGAGAATTTAAAAACTTATGGAAAGTTATTTCATGATTAGTTAAAAAAATTTCGGGAAAAATTCCATACTGGGGAAATATTTCATTTCTGCTGTATCCTACTTTTTCAAAATACCGAATAGATTAAACTATATTAATTATTGCTATAGAGTTTTTGTTTTAAATAAATTGGATTCAAAAGTATTTCAAACGCCAAATAAAGGTGATATATGAAAAAAGTGTTTTATTATATTTTTGTTTTTCTTCTTGCATTTACATCATGTAAAAAGGATGGAAGTAATCCCGTTACCTCTGAAACGGTTCCCTCACCACCAACCTTGGCAACCCCCAAAGACACATCATCAAATATTGAAGTACCGGGAATTTTAACCTGGAATGAAATCATCGGAACAAAAACATATACCCTGCAAGTTTCTTCAAATAGTTCATTTTCTAGTTTTATATTTAATAAAAGTGATATTACCACAACATCCCAACAAATCCCCGACCTGAATTATTCATCAGTTTATTACTGGAGAGTGAAGGCAAGTAATTCTGCAGGGACTTCCGATTGGTCTAAAGTGTGGAGTTTTACTACAACGAGTGATGAACCTGCGATTATTCCTCAATTAACTCAGCCTATAAAAGGAGCAGTTGACCAGAAGCTTTCCCCAGTTTTAATTTGGGAAATAGTGAGTAATGCTAATTGCTATGCATTGCAAATATCAACAAACAGTTCGTTTACAAGTTTTGTTTTTGATACAGATTCATTATTGACAAACTCAACACAACTAAAAATTTTAAGCGGTGAAACAAAATATTATTGGAGAGTACGCGCTAAGAATAGTTTTGGAACGAAAGGGTGGTCAGAAACTTGGACTTTTACTACGGGAGTAGCGCCTCTTCCACCTATCCTTTTAGCACCAAATAATGAAGCAGCAAATCAATTATTTTCTCTAATTCTTGGTTGGAATGCAAGCGATGGAGCTACTAGTTATAATTTGCAATTAGCTACTGATAATTTGTTCTCTGATTCAAGTTTAATAATAAATGCAAATGTTGGAAATAACATCAGTAAGCAACTCTATAATCTTAACGAATCAAAAACTTACTACTGGAAAGTTGCAACGGTTAATAGTTTTGGGACCTCTGATTGGTCAAGCGTATGGAAGTTTACTACGGGTTTACGCCTAGCAACTCCGTTATTGAGTTCGCCGGCTAATGCAGCAACTGATCAACCACTTTCACCTACATTAAATTGGAGTTCAAGTACTGGAGCGACGAGTTATACGCTACAGGTCTCGCTAAGTAGTTCTTTTACAAATAATATCTTCAACCAAAGTAATTTGACGAGCACAAGTCAACAACTAACCGGATTAACATATTTAACTTCTTATTACTGGAGAGTTAGTTCAGCAAGCATTTACGGTACCTCTGGCTGGTCTAACACATATTTTTTTACCACAATCGGTAAAGCGTCAAGCGCTCCAACGCTTTCCTCCCCAGCAGATGGAGAAACAAATCTGTTACTAACACCAACGCTTACTTGGAATGCAAGTAATGGAGCTACGAGTTATAATTTGCAAGTCGCAACGGATAATTCATTTTCCGTTTCAAGTTTAATTATAAATGAAAATGTCGGAAATAATTTAAGAAAACAGTTAAGTGGTTTGAGCAACTCAAAAACATATTATTGGAAAGTCGCTTCAGTCAATAAATATGGTACATCTGATTGGTCAACTTTATGGTCTTTTACTACTGGTGCCCTTCCAGAAATAGTAATACTCAATTCACCAGCAGACGGGGCGATAGAACAACCAATCTCTCCGGTGTTAAGTTGGAATGGAAGAGCTACTGCAACCAATTATTCTCTGCAAGTATCTTTGAATAGTTCATTTACAAACTACGTTTATAGCCAGAGTAACTTAATAAACACAACCATACAGATAACAGGATTAGAATATTCAACTTATTATTATTGGAGAGTATGTGCAAAGAACAACTTTGGGTCATCAGCTTATTCAAGCATAAGGGGTTTTAAGACAATTGGAACCACTCCTAAACCTCCAACATTAAACTCTCCAGCATTCAGAGCTGTCGATCAGACAACATCGCCCACGTTAGGCTGGAATGCAAGTGCTACTGCAACCAGTTATTCTCTGCAAGTATCAACAAATAGTTCTTTTACAAATAACGTTTTTAACCAAAGTAACTTGACGGGGATAACTCAACAGATAACGGGATTATCAAATTCAATTAATTATTACTGGAGAGTAAATGCAAATAATAGTTATGGTACGTCAGTTTGGTCTGATGCATGGAATTTTATGACTGTAGCTCCAACTTGCCCTGGAGTACCAAGCGTAACCTATGAAGGTAAAACATATCACACAGTGCAAATAGGAAAACAATGCTGGTTAAAAGAAAACCTTGATGTCGGTAAAATGATCAATAGTAGTACTACTTCAGATTCAATGAGGAATAATGGTATAATAGAAAAATATTGCTATAAAAACAATTTGGCAGATTGTGATACTAATGGTGGTTTGTACCAATGGGATGAAGCAATGCAATACAGTCGTACCCCTGGTACAAAAGGTATATGTCCAGTCGGATGGCATATACCAACACAGACAGAATTCTTAGGATTAATATTTGCTGTAAATCATGATGGTAATGCGTTAAAGGCTGTTGGAGAAGGATCTGGGAATGGGATAGGATCAAATACAAGCGGCTTTTCTGCGTTACTTGGTGAAGGTTTTCGATACGGCTATGAAGGTAATTTCTACTCTACTGGTGGAACAATATTTTGGAGTTCTACTTTCTCAGAAATAGAACACTACCATTTAAGTATTAGTAGCGTCTCAAGCGATCTTGCTACTTCTGGAATTGGTTCTAACAAAGGCCATGGTTTCAGAATTCGCTGCATCAAGGATTAAAGTACGGAAAAAACAAACCTTCAAGGTTTAACAAAAAATTAGTTACCAAACCTTGAAGGTTAACAAGGGAAATTTTACCCTTCAAACACCTTCTTTAATTCCTTTTGCTTTTTCATCTTTCCTAAAGCAAGCATCAATTTAATTCTGGCTTTTTGTCCGTTTAGAGAATCTCCCAATCCTCAACTTCTCCTTCAATTACTCTAAAGAGAGGATGAGGGACAAAATTCGTTTCATTAAGCAAAACCTCATATTGCACTTTATCACGCACAATTAATTTTTTAAGCAAATGCTCCTTTTCATAATAGAGCTGTCCTTTTGTTACCGTTAAAGTAGCGGGTTTAAATTCCCAATTAATTTTATTTTTGGTAAAATTAAATCCTCTTCGTAAAGCTTCCTCATACACCACAGATAAATATTGATTTATACAATCCAGCGGAACCACGGCACTCTTAAAGCGATTAAGTTGCGGATGATTTTTATAACCTTTTGTCTTTCCTTCCAGCACGTGTTTTGCTAAAAGTGTTTCTCTCCAAAGTGCAACCAACCCTTTAGTATCAAGATATTTTGGATGCAAAGACCAGATTCTCATAGAAGTTTGAAGGTGTTTTTAAGCGGTGACTCAACACTATTTTTTGCAATTAAATCTGTCTTCATTATTCTTGGATCGTTAGCTCAAAGTCTTTTGGGTTATATCCCTGCTCTTTAAGGAGTGAGAATATTTTAAGCCTTGTCTCTTCTGAAATTGATTTTGTACGGCTCAAGATCCAGCCGTATTCTCGGTTCGGATGACCGACAATCACCCATTGATAATTATCTTCAAGACCAATGATCCAGTAGTCACCCCAGAATGGCCGCCAGCCAAAAAATGAAACAAAACTGACTTCGAGTTTAGCGTTGGTTAGTTTATCAACAATCCGGGCAACACCTTCTGCTTGATTAATTTCACCATCATCTTCTACACATCTGTTTACCACTTTAATCCTTCCATCCTTTTGGATTGAATACGTTGCTGTAGTATTTTTTTTGCATGAACGTTGAAAACTGTTTGGAATTTTTGCTATCTCATACCAAACACCAACGTATTTTTCTAAACTGACAAACTCAACTGTTTTGGGTTGCGATTTATTTGAATCTTGTGCAATGAGTTGCATTACTGGTATCAAAATGATTATAAACAATATTTTCATTCTCTCTCCTCATTAATTTCTGAGTCATCCTTCAAATACTTTCTTCAATTCCTTTTGCTTCTTCGTCTTTCCTAATGCAAGCATCAATTTAATTCTTGCTTTTTGTCCGTTTAGATAATCGGAGAAAATTACTCCAAGTTCGTGCAGCCATTTACCGGCGCCGGGATAACCGTAAATATCAAGTGTTTCGCCGGCGGGACAGCGCGAAACCAGTACAACGGGAATATTTTTCTCAACCGCGTATTTAATTCCTTCAAACGCTTTCGGCGGCACATTGCCGACTCCCATCGCTTCAACCACAATTCCCGCAACATTTGTATCGGCGGAAAATTTAAAAAACTTAGCGTCCATTCCGGCATAACATTTTATCAGATCAACGTTTGTTTCAATTTTAGAAGTTTTTATAATTTCAAGTTTACGCGGCAGCCGGTTGAAAATAACTCTTCCGTTCTGCACAAAACCGAGCGCGCCAAAATCAAGACTGTGGAATGTTTCAATGTCGTCCGTGTGGGTTTTGGTCACTTCGCTTGCGGCATTTATTTCACCGTTCAAACAGACAAGCACGCCAAGATTTCTGCTGTTCGCATTTAAACAAATCGCTATTGAATCTTTTAAATTTGCCGGTCCATCCCAATCCGGTTCCGAACTGTTTTTCATCGATCCGGTAAGTACCACGGGAATTGGCGTGTCGAGAGTTAGATCAAGTAGATACGCAGTTTCTTCAAGCGTATCGGTTCCGTGCGTAATAACAACGCCGTCAAAACCGTTCTTGTTCAATTGATCTTTAATTTTTTTAGAAAGAGTGAGCATCAATTCCGGTGTCATGTGGGGACCGGGATATTTGCCGAAATCGAAAATGGTTACATTCACCAATTCATAGATTTCCGGCATAAGCTGCATCAGATCATTCCCGGAAAAATATGGAACCGCTCCGCCGGTTTTCTCGTCAATCTTCATTGAAAAAGTTCCGCCGGTAAAGACGAGCAAAATATTTTTCTTTTTCACTACATTAATCCTTTATTAATACTACACTTACAAATTTGAGATTCCCATAACAACAACCTTAGAAATTATAAGAAACTGATAGAGAAGATGGAGTTGCAACAATTTCAAAATCTTGAAAACTACTGGCTAAGGCAAACACAGAAACCAACATAGTTGAAACACCCAGCAACATCATTCTTGTTTTTCTGCTTTCTAAACTGGAAGTGTCCAATTTCAATTTTTTAAATTGGTCAATATTGTCAGAGATATCTGCAGATTCTAAGAAGAAATTTATAGACAATAGACCAGCCAAAGAAGCAGTTAATATAAATGGAGTGCTTAGATGAATAGATGATTTTTGCTGTACTTCGACAAATTGATTTGCTTGTTTTTGAAAAAATTGAGATCTCTTTTGTTGTAAGTTTTGTTTCATTTGAGCTTCGAAATCTGTTAGACTATCTCCAATGACTGTTATGTTGGAAGGGTTATATGTCACCGTATCTACTTTAAGAACATCAATTAACATCACAGCTTTTGTGAGATTATTAAATTGAAATTCAATCATGTTCTCCGTGGTTTTAATAATTCGAACATTGAAAAAAATTCTGCCATCTTTCATATGAATATTATCGGCAAAAACACTCACAGCAAATAAAAACAAAAGAACAAACACCTTTTTCATTTTCGCTCCTTTTAGATTAAAAAAATTATTTATTTCCTTCTCTTTTGTGTAAAATTGTTATCCTAATGCTACTTCAGAACATGCTGACTACTTTATCTTATTATTTATTAATCGTTATAGAATATTACTACATCAATCCTTTGTAAAGTCCGCCGTCAATTTGAATTGTGTTTCCGGTAATATATGATGCTTGTTCCGATGCAAGAAATAAAATCGCCGAAGCAATTTCTTCCGGACGCGCCATTCTGCCAAGTGGAATTTCTTTCGTCATGTTCGCAATAATTGTTTCGTGCGATTCTCCTGTAACTTTCGCTTTGTTCACAGCAAGCTCATAAATTCTTTCTGTTAACGTATAACCCGGCGCCACATTATTTACCGTGATGTTATGTTTTGCAAGCTGGTTGCTGAGCGTTTTGCTTAATCCAATTACTCCGGCGCGGAATGTATTTGAAAGAAGAAGATTGTCGATCGGCTGTTTTACCGCAATCGAAGTAACGTTGATTATTCTTCCCCAATTTTTCTTTTTCATGTTTGGAAGAACCGCCTGCACAAAACGGACTACACTTAAGAGAACTTGTTCATAACCGAAGTTCCATTTTTCTTCGTTGAGTTCTTCAAAAAATCCGGCTGAAGGTCCGCCGCAATTGTTAACAAGAATATCAATCCCGCCGAATTTCTCGGTAACTTTTTCTACGGTGTTCGTAATGTCGGAAGGATTATTCAGATCACAAACGATCCAGAAAATTTCGTTTTCATATTTTGAGGATAACTCCGAAGCTGTTTTCTCCAGTTCAAACTCACTGCGCGCACAAATGGCTACGTTGCATTTTTCCGCAGCGAATAATTCTGCCGCCGCTTTTCCAATGCCTTTACTTGATGCGGTAATAAGAACGGTTTTGTTTTGAATTCCTAAGTTCATTTTAACACTCTAAATAATTTGATATGAAATTAATTAGTTCAAAAATAAGAAGAGTTCGGATAAGAAAAACAAGGAAATAAATTATCAAAAAATGAAGATGTTTTTATTTCTTAGTGAAACTCAGTGTACTACGTGTCTAAGTGGTAAAGGATTTCCCACCACTAAGACACTAAGATCACAAAGAAACACCAGAAAAACTATTGTTTTGCGCAACATGATTTACTAATTAAAGATATTTTACCAGCACCAGCGTAATATCATCGTGCTGCTCTTCGCCGTTGCAAAAATCTGTAACACCGTCCAAAATTTTTGTTTGAATTGTATCGAGCGATGAGTCCGCATTCTTCTTTAAGATCGTAACGATATTTTCTTCTCCAAACTCTTGCTGCTTACTGTTCATCGCTTCGCTTATTCCATCGGAATAAACGGCAAGCAAACTTCCAGACTCTAAAGCGATTTCGGTTTCTTCAAGAGACGCATCAAAAACTTCTCCCTTGTTTAAACCGAGCCCGATTCCAACCGGTTTTATTTTTTCACACTTCCCATGGTTTATCAATAACGCATGCGGATGCCCGGCGCGGCAAAAGCGAACCTTCCGCTCACCGCTATCAATTAAGGCTAATGAAACGGTGATGAAATAATTTCGCTCCATTTCGGCAAAGAGTCTTTTATTGATTTCTATTAAAATTTCTTTCGGTGATCTTTCTTCCGAGCAGTACATGCGGATCATCGTTTGCAGTTTGGAAATATAGAGAGCGGCACTAAGACCTTTGCCGGAAACATCTCCGACAACAACAAACAATTTTGTATCGCTCAGTTTTATAAAATCATAATAATCACCGCCAACGTGCTGGGCGGGAATCGTAACTCCGCTGAGTTCCAAATGATTAATTTCGGGAATTGATTTCGGCAGAAGACTTTGTTGAATATGCCGCGCGTTTTCCAAATCGCGTTCAAGCCGATTCTTTTCAATTTCGGAATGATAGAGCCGCGCGTTCTCAATCGAAATAGCTGTTTGATTTGAAGCTGAAATAAGAAGATCCAAATCCTTTCCGGTAAATTGCGCCCCGGTTTGTTTTAATCCGAATAACAACAAACCGATGATCTGCTCGTTTATCATTAGCGGAATAATAGTGAAGATGTTTTCGTTTATAAAGAGAGCTGCATCATCTTCAAGTACGGATATAAAATTTTGCCGCTCTAAAACAATTCTTTGATTATTTTTTTTCCTTTCAGAAAAATATTGAGATAAATTCTGTAAAGAATTTAAGAGTTGCGGCTCTAATTCATTTATTCCATTATGCTGAAGCAGATGAAATACTCCACCATTCTTTTTAAGCATTAAACCGAATTTGCTCATTCCAAGCGATTCTACATAAAGTTCACGTGTAGCGTTTAGAATATTTTCAATTCCAACAACTTTGGTAATATCGCCGCTGAATTTTAGCAAACCTGTTTGAAATGCGAATTGTTCGGGATAAAATCTTAAAGTTAGAAAATCCTGGAAACGGTCTTTGGATGATTGAAAAACAATTGCAAAAACGATAAACACAAATCCGGCGATCATACCTTGATACTGCGTACCGATCGCGCTGCTAACCACTTGTCCCATTAAAAGCATTATCAGAAAATAGACAACGGCAATTGAAACGGTAGCGGTTCCGTACACAACGGTACTTTTCACCACTTCTCTGATATCCATTAACGAGTATCTAAAAATTGAGTAACCGAATGCGATCGGAATTATTGCAATTAAAATGATCGGCATGAACAACAGCGGATCGTTAAAAACAACTTGATTTGTAGTTGCTACGAAAAGGATAAAATAGAAGAGAGAGCCTAACCCGATAATGAAAGCCGCTATAATAATTCTTAGCGCACGTTTTTCCGTTGCCGAGTCAACTTTTCGATATCCGAGTACAAGAAGAACAAAACTTGTAATTAGCGAAATTAGGATAAGTCCGTATACAACTACCGCATTTACTATTGCTACTTTTTGAAGATTTCCCGCCATCGCAAACCGAATGTTTACGGCAAGGAGAAGTATGAAAATAATCCAGGGAGAATAGATCAAAGTTTTTCTAATACCTGATTTTTTATCAAGAATGGTTTCTATCGGAAAAACGCAAAAAAATCTTACCATACTGAAAGCCCAGAAAATAGCGCCGAAAAGGATAAGGAGGTTAATGCTCCTTAACAAAAACAAATTCTTCAGAATCGGGTTGTCGACTTGTAAACCTCTGTTAAGTAAACTGTTCATCGAAAAGAGGACGGTAAAAGCGCCGACACTGAAAAATAATCGCTGAATTTTCCCTTCCGGTTTTGCCATCAAAACAAAAAAGCCTACAATTAACCAAAAGGAAGAAAACAAGGCTAAGGCAAGATTGTTGAACGTAATTAATTTTTTGACATAGATCTTTCCGGTAAACCGCTGTCCGTTCTTTTCAAAAACATAAACGGCATAATCGCCGGAAGAAACTTTGTCTAAAGTTCTACTTGCATCCAAAGTATTTTTACACAAAACTCCATTTATGGAAACAAGCCGATCATGGTTGCGTATACCGGCTGCCCAGGTTACTCCATTTACCTTAACAAGATCGAAAGTAATTATGTTCTTTTCAGATTTGAAATCGGAATCGCGCCACAAGCATTCATCGTTTGACTGTGCGGTTACGTCAAAAATGTAGAATAAATTCAACGCACAGATCATTACCAGAATAGCGGAGAGGAAAAGGATGAAGTGAGAGAAATGTTTGTTTAAAAAGATTTTGATCTTCGCTAACATACTTCACCGCTGGAAGGTAGGAGATATTTTATGTGTTGAAGTTCAGCCATTTTAACAAAACCGTTTTTTATTTAATGCAAAAATAGTTAATTCATTTTGAACAGCAACTTGATTGGAAAAAGAAAATTGAAATACCGACGGCAAGTTAATTCATCAATAAGTGAAAGGTTCCCCTTTTAGCATCAAAAAAAACATTTAACACAATACAAAAAAGCCCGAAACATATCCGGGCTTTTTAGCGTTAATATTCTTCGTTATAGAGCGGAAACAATTTCCGCAGTGTCCATTGCAATTACAAGTTCTTCATTTGTAGGAATGCGAAGGACATGAACTATACTTCCTTCTTTTGAAAGTTCGTTTTGTTTAGCGCTGTTTTTCTCTTGATCTATTTCGATACCAAGGAATTCCAACCCGCTGCAAACCGCGCTTCTTACAAGCGCAGAATTTTCTCCAATACCGCCGGTGAAAACGAGGGCGTCAATTCCGCCCATTGCGGCGGCATAAGCGCCGACATATTTTTTTATGCGGTAAGTGAAAACATCAAAGGCAAATTTCGCGCGTTTGTTTCCATCGGCTACTGCGGTTTCAATTTCGCGCATGTCGCTGCTTTCTCCGCTGATGCCGATAAGTCCGCTGTGTTTGTTCAGTAAAACTCCGGCTTCCGAAAGTGACAAACCTTCTTTTCCCATAATGTAAAGAATAACGGAAGGATCAATATCTCCGGCTCTCGTTCCCATTAACAAACCTTCAAGCGGCGTAAAACCCATTGAAGTATCGACAGAAATTCCTTTATCAACAGCCGCCATGCTGCATCCGTTGCCAAGATGCGCGGTAACAATTTTTAATTCGGTTATCGGTTTACCCAACATCGAAGCGGCAATTTCAGAAACATAACGGTGCGAAGTTCCGTGAAAACCATATCTTCTGATCTTATGGCGTTTATAAAGTTCGTAAGGAATGCCGTACAAGTATGCGCGAGGCGGCATTTTAATATGAAACGCGGTATCGAAGATTGCGCATTGTTTTGTTTCGGGCATTATTCTGGTAACCGCTTGAATACCTTTGATGTTTGGCGGGTTATGCAGGGGAGCTAATTCAATATTTTCTTGAAGCACTTTCATCACTTCGTCGGTCATTAGAACGGAACCGGAAAACGATTCGCCCCCGTGAACAACTCTGTGTCCCACTGCGTCAATATCGGATTTATCGTCTATTACTCCGTGGTTTTTGCTAAGCATAACGGCAAGAACGTACTCAATTGCCATTGCGTGGTCTAAAATTTCCGCCACGATTCTAACATTGTTTCCATCGTGCCGGGTATGACTAAGAATCGCGCCGCTCATTCCAATCCGTTCTACAACCCCTTTTGCCAAAGCAATTTTCCCTTCGGTATCTATGAATTGATATTTAATGGAAGAGCTGCCTGAATTTAAAACTAATACTCTCATTTTATATTTTCACTTTCTTTATAAAGCTGAATAAATTCTTAATCTTAATCGTATTCATAATCTTACTCTAAACTTCAGTCCTCTAAGAAGATTAAGAAAAAGATTATGATTATGATTAAGAATTTTAATTAACGGATGAATTCTTTCACAAATACACAATCTTTCCATTCACATCGTACTTATAAAAACCTTCGCCGGTTTTTTTACCAAGTTTTCTTTCGCGGACGAGTTGGCGTAAAATCGGGCAAGCGCGGTACCGCGGTTCACCGAGCGTTTTCCAGAGCGTATCCATCCAAGCCAAGACTTCATCAAGTCCCATCATATCTGCCATTTCCAACGGACCGTTCTGGAAATTGTAACCGAGTTTCATCGCCGTATCGATATCTTTTGCGGTTGCAATTCCTTCGAGCAAAATATGCATCGCTTCGTTTAGCAAAGGAACGATTGCGCGCGTGGTAACATAACCGGGATATTCATAAACTTCAATGGCGGTTTTACCAATGTGCGATGCAAACTCTTTTACTTTAGCTACCGTTTCATTTGAAGTATCCAATGCTTTTACTAATTCAACTAACGGAACTTTAGGAACCGGATTTAAAAAGTGCATCCCGATAATTTTATCAGGCCGGCTTGTTGCCTCGGCAATTTTAGATAAGCTTAATGTAGAGGTGTTTGAAACAAAAATTGTTTCTTCTTTGGCAATTATATCAAGTTGTTTAAAGATCACTTTTTTAAGCTCCATGTTTTCGTCAACCGCTTCGATAATCAACTCGCAATCAGCCGCATCGGCTAAGTTGAGTGACCATTTGATCCTGCTCATGATCGCCTTTTTTTCTGAAGTGGTAATTGCCCATCGTTTAATTTCGCGGTCGATATCTTCGGATAATTTGCTTTTTCCGGTTTCGAGGTGTTCCGGGTCTTTTTCAATTACAAGAACTTCTATTCCGGCGGCGGCTATTGTTTGAGCTATTCCCTGCCCCATAATTCCTGCTCCTACAATGGCAACGGAATTTATAGTTTCACTATCATTTGCAATTTTAGCGTTTCGTATCAGTTCTTCTATTTCAAATTGTTCATTGTTCATTTATTTCTCATATAATTATAAATCACTTCTCTTTAACAAATATTATTCCACTTTCCGCATCCATGAAATAAACTTTTTTTGCCCTTGTTAGGTTGAAAATTCTCAAATTGCACAAAAAACAGCCAATAATGGAAATCTCAATAATCACTTTTCTCAAAGAGGTAAAAACCGGAATAGATGACCACGAGCAAAAACAAAAACGAACTGATCAATATTTGCGGTTCTATTTTCCCTTCATTTAGTGCAAGTATTTTAGGAATATTTTGTATTTCGTGCAGTTTTGGCAGCGCATAATAAATTCCATCAATCACAGCTTTAAGCGTATTTTTGTCCGGGAAAAGAACAAATATCTTTTCACGGTTTGCTAAAAGGGGACTAACGAACATCAGCAGATATGCCAGCATCATGCTTATACCCGAACTTTTTGTAAGTACACCGAACAGAAGCAGAACTGCGTTCAAGATTGCAAAATAAAATAAGGAACTAAGTAACAGCCACAAAAATGAAATATCCCAGTGCCCATACTTCATCCCGGCTATCAACCATATTCCGCAGATGAGAACAAAAATATGAATGAAAAAAATGAGCAATCCGCCGAAATATTTTCCTCCCAATAACTGTGCGCGGCTCACCGGTTTTGAAAGAAACAGATCGATCGTTCCTTTCTCCAGTAAAGAAGGAATAAAACTGGCGCAGGCAAAAATGGAAAGTAAAAATCCGAAGCTTAGCACAAAGTTCGCCGTTCCCATTTTAAACATGATCATTATTTTGTCAAATCCCACGGGCGATTGTTTTAGCGCGTCTCCGAAACCTAAATTGGCTGCAAAGAAAACACCAACCAGCATTAAAAGTACAAAAATTGAAAATGCGATAAAAACTTTTTTAGAAATTGATTCACGAAGCGTAAAAACCGTCATCAGCCAAATATTTCTCATCAGTTTTTCTCCTCTGCTTTTACCAACGAAATAAAAACGTCTTCAAGTGAATTTTTCTCCTGCGCCATTTCTTTAATTGAAATCCCGTGGCTTCGCAATTGATCAACAAAATCGTTCACCGGTCTTTGCTCATCAACGCGAATAAGATACGTTGACGAAGAAATTTTTTGAAGTTCATATTTTTCTTTTAACGATTCATTGAGCTTACTTTCAAGTTCCGAATCAACAATAATTCTATATTCTTCTTTTCTGCTTGTCAATTCATGCACATTTCCTTCGCGGATAATTTTTCCTTTATGAAGAATTGCGACCCGGTCGGTAATCAATTCAACTTCGGAAAGTAAATGACTGTTCAGAAAAATAGTTTTGCCCTGTTCTTTAAGCGTCAGCAGCACGTTACGAATTTCTTTTCGTCCAATAGGATCAACGCCATCGGTCGGTTCATCAAGAAAAAGAAGATCGGGATTATTCAGCATTGCCTGCGCAAGCCCGAGCCGCTGCATCATTCCTTTTGAGTAGGTTTTAATTTTGCTTTTGCTCCACTTTGTCATTTCTACAAGTTCGAGCATTTCGTCAATTCGTTTGGTTAGATAGAGATTCTCCAACCCGCTCAACTTTCCGAAAAACGTCATCACTTCTTTTCCGGTCATGTAGTTCGGGAATTTATGGTTCTCCGGCAAAAAACCGATCCTCTTTTTCAAATGAAGATTTGTAAAATCCTCACCGAACATTTTACACGATCCGGCGGTGGGAAAAACAATTCCCAGCAAAATTTTTATTAACGTGGTTTTGCCCGCGCCGTTTTGCCCCAGCAAGCCGAAGATCGTTCCCTGCTCAACGGATAACGTCACGTCATTCAGAGCGGTTACTGTTTTCTTGCCGAAAGTAGTTGAGAAAGTCTTACAAAGATTTTCAATTTCGATTATTTTCATTGGGGATAGTTTCATGTTTGAATAAATCAGTCCACTAAAAAGTATAACTTCATAATCATAATCTTGTTCTTAATCGTACTCATTTTTTGATGATTAATTCAGATTAAGAAAAAGATTAAGATTAAGAATCTCTTATAAATGGCATTATAATAGGATAACAAAATACAATTGCAAATTACTTATAAAAACGGGGGCGGCAAAATTTAAGTCACACCTCTATTTCCCGTATATTTGCAGTGCAAATTTATGCTTAAAGTAAACGAAATATATTACTCCATTCAAGGAGAAAGCACCAAAGCGGGACTTCCGTGCGTCTTCATCCGCCTAACTTATTGCAACTTGCGCTGCTCTTATTGCGATACTGAATATGCTTTTTACGAAGGAAAAGATCTTTCGCTTGAAGAAATTCTTTCCGAAGTTAAAAAGTATAACTGCAAGTTAGTTGAACTTACCGGCGGTGAACCACTTGTGCAAAGTGAATCGCTTCAGTTAATGAAATTACTTTGCGATAACGGCTACGAAGTTCTTCTCGAAACCGGCGGAAGTCTGCCGGTAGAGAACATTGATCCCCGGGTAAAAATTATTATGGATTTGAAAACTCCTTCCAGCAATATGGAGAAGAAAAATCTTTATGAGAATATTTCGTTCCTAAAAAAAAGCGATGAAGTAAAATTCGTTCTCGGTTCGCGAGAAGATTATGAGTGGGCTAAAACCATTCTTGCTAAATATGTTTTACAAAACAAATGTGAAATTCTCTTCTCCGTTGTGTTCGGCAAACTTGAACCGGCAACAATGGTAAAATGGATTTTAGAAGATAACTTACAAATAAGATTTCAACTACAGATGCACAAATTTATTTGGCATCCTGATAAGAAAGGTGTTTAATGAAAATAGCTAAAGCGTTCGATTGGGAAATGGGGCACCGGCTCCCGTTCCATAAAGGAAAATGTAAAAACCTGCACGGACACTCATACAAACTCCGCCTTGAAATTGAAGGTGAGCCCGACGAACAAGGAATGTTAATTGATTTTTATGATGTAAAAAAAATCGTTAACCCGATCATCGAGAACCTTGACCACGCTTTTATGGTTTATAAAAACGATAAAGATTTAATTGATGCATTACAAAAATTAGATTCAAAAACTGTGGTAGTTGAATTTCACTCAACCGCAGAAAACATTTGCAAATACTTTGTTGATGAGATAAAAAAAATCTCTCTTCCGGTAAACATTAAAAAAATTACTGCAAGAATTTATGAAACCGAAGACTCGTACGCCGAGCAGAATTACGAATTAGGTAGTTGGCAAAAATTGTCAGAATAGTAAAGGAGACAATGAATAGTATCCTCGATTAAATTCTTGTTTATTTGGTCAAGAAATAATAACAGCCGGAGTAGGCTCTTTAAGCAAAACAGATAAAGCAGGAATAACGGTAAGAGTCTGAAGCTTTAAAGACATTGTGAGAATAATTCGTCC
>JAUYAB010000020.1 GCA_030693705.1 Ignavibacteria bacterium
TTTGAGTTTCTTGAAGAGACCAACTGGGAACTTTGCTCACATCTTGGAACAACTCTTAACAAGGAAGCTTCGAAACAAACAGAAAGAATTGTTGCAGATAGCATCGATCAATCATTTAAAGGTTTTGGATCTAAGCAAGCAAGAAGCTTTTTACAAACATTAGGATTCACGAAATATGAAATACCTATTGACTCAAGAATGATGGATTGGTTAAATAATTTTGGGTTCCCGGTAAAGCTTTCTTCGATCGCTCTTCAAGACAAAAGCTTTTATCATTTCGTATCAGACGGCATCCAAATCTTATGCGAAAGTGCCAATATTTATCCGTGCGTTCTTGATGCAGCCATAGCGTCAAGTTCAAAAGAGAAAATTTACTATCCAACGAAGAAAACGCATGTATCAATTAATATTGAAACAAAAATGATATGAAAAGACAGTTCTCTAACAAAGTATATAATACAAAAGATTTAGAGGATGTATCAAAAACTTGGTATTAAGGTAACAAAAAGGGGTTTACCTTTTTAACAGTAGACTCTTTATTCACAAAAATAAAGCAATGATTTATGAAAACAGAAAAAATAGTATCGAAATCTTTAAGAAAAATTTGGCAGAAATGGTCAATTGGATTCAAGCTTATGCCTTTAATCATTTTAGTGGGATTTTTTAAATATTTTTCTCATAGATTTGGTTTAGAAATCATGGAATTAAATGCCCTTTTTACTAGTTTAGTTGCCGGTACGATATTCCTAATAGGATTTCTTATTAAAGGAGTTCTTTCCGATTATAAGGAAAGCGAAAAAATTCCAAGCGATCTTTCAGCCTCCTTGATGTCATTATTTGATGATACTTACACAATCTTTAAAAGCAAAAATTTTGATGGGGCTCTTCAATTTATGGAATATCAAAAGTCATTTATTATTCTTTTGATAGATTGGTTCTATAAAAAGGAGAGAACAAAATTAATATTAGAAAAAATCAGCTTGATGAATGACTATTTTATTGAACTTGATAAACTTGGTGTTCAAGCTAACTATATTATTAAAATGAAAAATGAACAAAATAGCCTAAGAAAAATGGTGTTAAGAATTGATACCATACGTGCAACTGAATTTGTTAGTTCGGCTTATGCAATCGTTCAAGCCATGGGATTTTTAATTATAGGCGCCTTGCTAATGATGAGAATTGAGCCGTTTTATGCCTCACTTTTTTTTACGCTACTCGTAACATTTTTGATATCCTACATGTTTTTATTAATAAGAGATCTTGATAATCCGTTTGATTATTCTGTCAATGGTGAAAGCGGAACAGAGATTTCGTTAAAACCAATTCATGATCTTCAAAATGCATTGAAGAATTTCAAGTAACGTTACTACATGTTGGCAAACGATATTAAATTATGCACAGAGTGCTCATCATTAATTATAATTAATGGTAAGGTTAATCCGCGAAGCAAGTGCTGTGTTGAATTAAATTGAACGTTTTTATTAATAAATAAGGAGTCCCGTCCCAATGATTAAATTCCAGAAATTATTATTGCCGCTATTGGCAGTTGTAGTCATTTTAACCATTTATATTTTTTATTTCTCATCTGCAAGAGGACTCGGATCATTTAAAGATTATGATCCTTACAGCCACGCGCAGAAAGAGATAGTTGTTAAATTTGTAAATGAAAAAGGGATACAAAAAACAGATGCTGGGCAGAAAATTCTTTTTTATGTAGAAGATAGACATGGCACTCAATTACCAATTCAAACGGAAAAGAGTTTACCTGCCGGAGTTGAAAATTCTAAAACCCTCACGCTTACCGGACATATCTGCGGAGGGAGTTATGAATTGGTAAACGTAGAAATTGATTGAATAGTGAGTCAGACGGTTCACACGTTAGGCTCCTAGAAAATTGCTATTGATAACATGTTAACGATAATTAAATATCAAATATTGAACAAGGAATAATGAATTTCGAAGTCGGATCATCATTCGGAATTCCCCGTCTGAGCCGGGCAGGCTTGTTCGTAGATCATATCCCCCAAACAAGAATTTAATCGAGGATACAACTATTCAATCATTCATTTCTGATAGTTTGGTTCTGGTTTACCCGACAGCTTTTTGGCGGACTTGTTCAGGCTATGACTTTACAGATGAGAAATGACTTCTCAGCGTCAATACACGAATCTATAAACGAATCATTTGATTTTTACAACTACCTTTATTCCAAGCGTTAGTCTCCAATTGTTATACTCAATCTCCGCTTTAAGATTAACAATTATAAAAATACTGAAAATGAAATTGGTGATAGAAATGGAAAAATGGAAGAGGATAATAGTGAGCAGCAAAAGTCTGGGGGAAAAATTCACCGCCAAGGAAGCAAAGAAATGAAATAAATTCCACAAGCTTCTTCTCTCGTTATCTCAAAGCCCCATTGTCCCAAAGTCTCCTTTTCTCAAATTCCCCTCGTCCCAAAGTCTCAACCTTCATGCGTCTATCTCCACGTCCTAAAAATATTTTTCCCATCCCTTACAACCTTTTAAATATTATTTTAGTCTAACTAATAAAAATGGAGTTAACGTTTTGGAAGACTTATCTTCACTAAGCGACAATGATCTAATAATAGAAGCCCGGAACGGAAACGATTCGGCGTTTACAACTTTAGTCTATCGGCATGATAGGAATGTTCTTTCTATGATTGCGAATTACTGCAAGTCATCCGACGATGCAAAAGATATTTACCAGGAAGTATTTCTGAGAGTTTACAAAGGACTAAAGCGTTTCGAATTCCGGAGCGAATTCTCAACGTGGTTGTTTAGAATTACTACAAATGTTTGTCTTACGCATCAAGCAGTTTACCGTAAATACCAAAAAGTAAGTATTTCACCCGATGAAGATGGCATGAATCCGAAAGTGGATATTCGCTCGCCCGAGGAGCATGAACCTGATAAGCAGTTCATAAATTCGGAGAGAAAAGGAGATATCCAGACAGCAGTTGATAGTCTTGCGCCGAAACAGAAAATGGCTTTTATGCTAAAACATATGCACGACTATAAAATAAAAGAAATTGCAAAAATGATGAATTGCAGCGAAGGAACGATTAAAAAATATCTCTTCATCGCAACCGAAAAACTTAGACTGAAATTAAAAACAATATAAAATGTTGAGATTAGTATGGAACACGAAACTTATAAAAAACAGTTGATCCTTTACAGCTATAACGAGCTGAAAAAAGAAGAACGGAATGAGTTTGAGCGCCATTTGCTTGGATGTGGATCGTGTAAAAACGAGTTGGAAGAATTAAAGCGAGTTCATCATCTTATAAAAGTTAATCTTGTTGAAGAATTAGATGAAGATACACTGTTTGAATCACGCCAGGAACTTCTTGCGGAGATAAGAAATCTTAAACGGAAGAAATTCACATTTCAAAAAATATGGGAACTGTTTACGCTGCCATCGCCAACCAATTTAAAGATTGCATATTCTTTTGCGGCAGTGGTTTTAATGCTTACAGCAAGTTATTTCTTCTATTTCAATAAAGCAGGGAATCAACTTTCATCAGCAGGTAATATTGCTTCTGCCGATTCGAAACTCACGAATCTTCAGTTCATCAATTCAAATTTAGAAAATGGTGAAGTGGAAATTACGTATGAACAGATTGTTCCCGTAAAATTAAAAGGAAATGTAAACGATGCTGAGATTCAAAAAGTGCTGGCAAAATCATTGATCGATAATGAAAATCCCGGAATACGATTGAAAGCCGTTAACGCGATCTATTCAGAAAAAAGATCAACGGCTTCCGGTGTTGTTAAAGATGCTTTAATTAAAGCCATGATGTATGACAACAATCCGGGAGTGCGCAAAGAAGCGATGAACGCATTATGCAATATCCCGTTCGATGAAAAGATCAGCGGCGCGATGATCTATGTTTTACAGAATGATAAAAATTCCGGTTTAAGAATTCAAGCGATCAACTGTCTAAATGAAAAGAACGACGTTAAACGTCTTTCCGGTCCGAACATAAAAAACGTTTTAAAGAATAGAATGCAGGAAGATGACAACAGTTACATAAAACTTCGTGCAAAAACCATGTTAACAAAATTAGAATCATAAGGAGAATCATCATGAAAAAGAAAAACTTAATTAATTCGTTTCTAACGGCAATGTTAGTAGTTGGACTAACACAATTTGGAATGTCGCAGGATAGAGTTACCAAAAACTTCCAGGTTAAAAAAGGAGATAACCTCTCCGTTAAAGTTTCGGGAGATGTAAGAGTTGAGTCGTGGGGTAAAGATGAAGTCTATGTTGAAGTCACCGGACTCAATTCTGAAGATCGTGAAGATTTAAAAATCTCTCAAGATGGAAGTACCGTTTCTGTAGTTTTGAGGAATGATCATAACGCATCATTTTCAATCAGTACGCCGGAGCAATGCAACCTGGAAATAAAAACCAGCGGTGGTGATCTTTCATGTACTGGTAAATTTATTGGTACCATAAACGGAGGAACCGCAGGTGGAGATATCAAAGTTGAAACTGTTAAGGGAAATGTAACTATGTCAACAGCCGGTGGCGATATTACAACCGGGGACATCGACGGAGACCTTAAATTATCAACTGCCGGTGGAGACATTCACGTTGGAACGGTTAGTGGTGAAGGAAAATATTCTACTTCCGGTGGAGATATTATCGTTGCCGGCGCGAATAAATCGCTTAAAGTAAGTACCTCCGGCGGAGACATAAAAATCGGCAAAGTAAATGGTGATCTTTCAGCAGCAACTTCCGGCGGTGATATTGAAGTAGGGAACGTAGCAGGCACAGCAAAATTAAATACTTCCGGCGGCGATATTAAATTATCGGGAGCCAAAGGAAGCGCTTCCGTTAATACTTCAGGCGGAGATATTAAATTGGAAAATATTTATGGCTCAGTAAATGCAAATACATCCGGCGGTGAAGTTTATGTTGAATTAACACCGGATGGCAGCGATGACAGCAAATTATCTTCATCCGGCGGTAACATTACTCTTCTGGTTCCGGAGAACGCCAAAACAACCATCGAAGCCAAGATAAAGGTAAATTCTAAACGTGATCTGAAAGAACGATTTAAAATTTTATCCGTTTATAAACTTGAAAATTATAATGTTGATGAAGATGAAAGAGAAATTACCGCAACTGTTACGCTAAACGGTGGTGGAAAGCTGATAAAGTTAAATACGTCAAACTCCAACATTGAAATTAAAAAATTGTTGAAATAATGTTGACATGAATGAACGACTAAAGCCTCGCACTTATGCGAGGCTTTTTTTATTGAGCAAGCTTAAGTATGATTTGTGCATCGATTCAATTTTATTTTTCTCATTACTTTCTTCTCCCGCAGAAATTCTATAAATTTACAATCATTATTAATTAACTATTAGAATTTTTGTGGAATTTGCATCAATAAATACTCTTGTAAGTGAAAAGCAGCTAAAAACGATGGAAAATATCATCGAAACATTAGCTCAGAAGATCCCTCAGCTTATTGTCACTCCAATTAAGTATGGGAAAATTGGCAATGAAGTTTTAGCCTCTTTTAAAGTGAATGAAGAGCATTATCAATTTATTATAGAAAAATTGACGATTAATGGAATCCAGGTAGTAACCCAAGACGAGAGAGCGAAACAATTTGTCGATATAGCCAAAACACGCATACGAGAATCCGGTACTGGAAATATGATGCACTGGGGGAATAAGAATAAATCGAAGAATGTAGAAAAAAAATCGATTGAAGAACTTTCCGCTGAAGGAGATTATACAGAAGTTATCAGAATTTCTCGTGATATTACGCTGCCGAAAGAGGAATCAAATAGGGCAAAATTAAGTATTGATAGAGCAATCCAGTCCGCCATCAGTATAGCTTATTCTGAAGCCTATTCAAAAAAAATTGATATTCATAAAAATCTTGATCGCCTGATTCATATAGCTTCGGACAGTAACCTCAATGTTTTGCAGAAAATTGAATTTATAAAGCAGGCGGGTCTTTTGGCTGTTCAAATTTGTGCTAGACACACCGATTATGTTGCCGACTTGATCCCCATTTGTAATAATAACAAACTCCATAACATTATTTGTGTGAAAGCGGCAATAGCATTCCATGATATTGTGTTCCGGAATAAAGATGCATTTAGAGAGGAAATAGTGATAGCGCGGAAAAAACTCAATACGCGGTGGCTGCTTATTGCAATCAACTCAGTTGAACCTGAGTTAAGTCATCTTGAGAAAGCGTCATTTAATGCGCTCGTTGATTTTATAAATGCAAACAGACATTAAGTAGTGATTTTATATAAGATTTCCCCTTTGAGTATTAAAAACGAATAACTAAAGTATGACTAACCTTAATAAATAATCAATAGTGTTTATGGAGATTTGCAATGTTCCTTAAAGTTATTATCGCAGTGTCACTAATGTTTTTCACTGTAAGTTTAAGCCAAGCACAACAGGGGAAACCGGAGGATGCAGATAAAATTATTACAACAGCATATAAAGAAGCAAAAGCCACTCATAAAAATGTTTTCCTAATTTTTCATGCTTCATGGTGCAGTTGGTGTAAACGATTAGAGAAAGCGATACAGAGTGATGAACTTAAAAAGATTTTTGAAGATAACTTTGTGATTACTCATCTTGATGTATTAGAGCGCGGAGACAAAATTGCGGCTTTAGAAAATCCCGGTGGAAAAGAGTATCTGAATAAGTTTGGAGGAGAAAAATCGGGATTACCATTTTATGTGTTTCTGAATTCAAAAAAGAAAATGCTCTCCAACTCTAATGTAATGCCTGGAGATCAAAACATTGGATATCCGGGAACAAGTGAAGAAATTGCAAAGTTCGGGGAATTATTAAAATCATCGGCAAAAAAAATGGACAAGAAACAACTCCAAGCAATTCTTGAATTCTTTAAGAAGACTGCTCCAAAGCGATGATGTTATAGTACTATCAAGTATTTCGTAAAAGCGAAGAATTTCGACTGCCCCGGCAAATACAATGTTTTTTTAGTAGAAAATTTAATTTGTACTGATATTTCTAACTCTTCACGCCCGTTCTAATTTCCAATTATCTTCTTCAACTGTTCATCTGTAACTTTTAATAATCCGTTTGGAATTAGCCGCGGAGTTAGCGTCTTCCAATTCTTATCTTTCTTAAAAATTTGTTTGAACATTGGAAGTGCTTCTTTCATCATTCCTTTATTCGCCAGCGCCACTGCTGTCCAAAATTTCATTTCAAGATTATCCGGGAACATTTTCATTGCAGCGGAATATTCTTTCATCGCCGAATCCATATCATTTTTTTCAACAGCAAGATCGCCGTTGTTCATATGATCATAAGCGCGGTGAATTTTTAAAAGTCTTCTCAATTCGGGAAGTGGCGCGGGACTATCATCAACACGGATATCAACTAAACGATCTTCCCAAACTTTCCCGGTAGATTTTCCACGAACAACAAGCATTGCAGCAGACTGTTTCCCACGAATATCGCCACCGGCTTTTTCAGCAGCTTCAAGTGCGGCTAACATTCTTTCTGCAAGTGGTCCTGTAGATTTCTGAAATGCTTCTGCCATCGCCGGCCAGACTTTATTGTTGGACATTAAGTTAGCCTGCACAGAAAAATTTTTTCCTGCAATATTTCCAGCCGGTTGAATGCAATCTTCACCGGTGAATGATGCCACATTTCCTTTTGCATCTAAAATTGCAAGTTGGCGAAATTCCCTTCCTTTATCTTTTATTAATAAAGCAGCAACAGCTTCTCCGGCAGATTTTCCTTCTTTCAATAAATTCAAACCTTCCGGTCCAAATGCAGGATTTACGAATGACTGAGTTGCAACTACACCAACTCCGGCTTCACCCCAGGTCACCATTGTTCCAACCGAGAACCAGTGAGATTGAACAGCAACTCCCATATCACCGGTTTGTTCATCGTAAGCAACGATGGAATAGGTATGTGCGAAAGGAGAATCTGATTTATAAACTTGTGCAGTAAGAGAAGAAAATGATAATAAAATGATGATTGCAAACAACTGAAAAGAAATTGACGGTTTCACTTAATACTCCAAAATAAGTTTGACGCAAATTAGAATATCGACAAAGATTAAGCAAATCTCATAAATTCGCCTTTACACAAATATTCGTTCGATACTCCACCAAAACCTATTTTTTAAACTCATCGGGGAGATTGTACTAAATTATTAATGGAAAGATATGCACTCACGTTAATTATTTTCCAGAAAAGATAAAAAAAAGAAGCTGAAAACTTGACACTTTAACTTCCTTCAGCTATCTTTGCATCAATAAAAAAATGAAAAATCAATCACAATATATAGCACAAAACAATTTTTATGGATTTGCCAGCATCCCCGGTAGTCCAAGTGTTGTGATTTCTCCAATAATAACCCTATCGATTTTTTCTGTCGTTATTGGGATTTCTGTTATTCTTAGCCTCCTTAGCATTATTATTCTAGGCTAATAATAAGTCAATCCCAAATCAAAATATAAGACTACCACACACACATACTTAAGATTTCGGGATTGACGAGAGCCGAGAGGTTTTTCTTGTTTGTCAATTTAATAAACTTGAGGTCAACTTGAGATCTGATTTGATTAAAAAAGGTTTTGATAAAGCTCCGCATCGTAGTTTGCTGAAAGCTACCGGTGTAATTAAGAGTGATGAAGATTTTAAAAAACCTTTTATAGGAGTTTGTAATTCCTATATTGATTTAATTCCCGGTCACGTTCATCTTCAAGAATTTGGAAGAATTGTTAAAGAAGCTATCCGTGAAGCAGGCGGAGTTCCATTTGAATTCAACACGATCGGTGTTGATGACGGTATTGCAATGGGACACATCGGTATGCGCTACTCGTTGGCGAGCAGAGAATTAATTGCAGACTGTGTTGAAACCGTTGTTGAAGCTCATCGTTTGGATGGAATGGTTTGCATACCCAATTGCGACAAAATTGTTCCTGGAATGTTAATGGCTGCAGTTCGTGTAAACATTCCAACAATATTTATTTCCGGCGGACCGATGAAAGCCGGTAAAACTCCATCCGGTAAAAAAGTGGATCTTATCTCAGTGTTTGAAGGTGTTGGGGAATATCAATCCGGTAAAATAAATGACGAGCAATTAACCGAATTAGAAAATTTCAGTTGTCCATCGTGCGGTTCTTGTTCCGGTATGTTCACCGCCAACTCGATGAACTGCTTAATGGAAGCGCTCGGAATGGCTCTCCCCGGAAACGGCTCTATCCTCGCAATCGATCCTAAACGACATGAATTAGCAAAACAAGCGGCAAAACAAATTCTTACTTTAGTTGAAAAAGATATTAAGCCAAGAGATATTATTACTAAAGAATCTATAATGAATGCCTTTGTTCTCGATATGGCAATGGGCGGAAGTACAAATACGGTTTTGCATACATTGGCGATTGCAAACGAAGCAGAGATTGATTTTGATCTTGCTGAATTGAATACGCTTTCGCAAAAAGTCCCTTATATCTGTAAAGTTAGTCCGGCAACAAAAGAAGTCCACATGGAAGATGTTGATGCAGCCGGTGGAATATCTGCGATCTTAAATGAAATTTCCAAAGTTGAAGGAATTCTTGATTTATCAAGACTAACAGTAACTGGAAAAACTCTTGGTGAAAATATTACCAAAGCAGAAATTAAAAATTCTTCAGTCATCCGTTCAGTTGAAAATCCATATTCAAAAACGGGCGGACTTGCAATTCTTTTCGGGAATTTAGCTCCGTTTGGTTCAATCGTAAAAACCGGTGCTGTTGATCCAAAGATGATGAATCATACCGGTCCGGCAAGAATTTATAATTCGCAAGATGAAGCAATGGAAAATATTTTAGCCGGAAAAGTTCAAGCCGGAGATGTTGTGGTTATTCGATATGAAGGTCCGAAAGGTGGACCGGGAATGCCTGAAATGCTTTCACCAACTTCCGCAATTATGGGAATGGGATTAGGCGATAAAGTAGCGTTAATAACCGACGGAAGATTTTCAGGCGGTACGCGCGGTGCTTGCATCGGACACGTTTCTCCCGAAGCTGCTGAACGCGGTCCAATTGCAGCTTTGGTTGAAGGGGATTTAATAACCGTTGATATTCCAAATAGAATTTTACGTGTCGAGTTATCCGATGAAGAAATTCAAAAACGGTTAGCCGAACTTCCGGTTTTCGAACCAAAAATTAAAAAAGGTTACTTAGGCAGATACGCACGATTAGTTACTTCTGCCAACACCGGTGCGATTTTAAAATAAAAAAAAGAAAGTAGTGAGAAAGGATACCTTATGAAAGAACATAAACAGAAAATGAGCGGAGCCGAAATTTTTTTTGAGTGTTTACACAAAGAAAAGGTTGAGTACATTTTTGGATATCCGGGTGGGTCTGTTCTGAAACTTTACGAAAAACTGTATGATGTTGATTTTCTTGAACATATTTTAACCCGGCACGAGCAAGGCGCAACTCATGCCGCCGAAGGGTATGCGAAAGCTACCGGAAAAGTCGGCGTGGTGCTTGTTACCTCCGGTCCCGGCGCTACAAATACCGTTACAGGAATTGCCGACGCTTATATGGATTCCATTCCCATTGTTGTCTTTACCGGACAAGTACCAACCAGACTAATTGGCAACGATGCTTTTCAGGAAGCCGATATTATGGGAATTACCCGTCCTATTACAAAACATAATTTTCTTGTACGTGATGTAAAAGAATTAGCCGAAACAATTCGCAAAGCATTTTTTATCGCATCAACCGGAAGACCCGGACCTGTGCTTGTCGATCTACCAAAAGATGTAATTAATTCAATGTGCGAATTTGAGTATCCTGAAAAAGTTGATCTCCGCGGATATAAACCAACATTCATGGGACATCAAAATCAAATCAAAAAAGCAGCGGAGATGCTAAAAAAAGCTAAACGTCCGTTGCTGTATGTTGGCGGCGGGGTTATTATGTCCGGTGGAACGCGTGAGTTGGCGCTTCTTGCAAAAGAAAATAATTTGCCGGTAACGATGACACTTCAAGGTTTAGGCGCTTTCCCGGGAACTGATGATCTCTCACTCGGAATGCTTGGAATGCATGGAACATATTGGGCAAATCAAGCGGTAAATAGTTGCGATCTTCTTATCGCTTTAGGCGCCCGCTTTGATGATCGTGTGACCGGAAAAGTAGAATCTTTTTCTACCAAGTCGTACAAAATCCATGTTGATGTTGACCCGACTGCAATTGACAAAAATGTTTTAGTAGATTTGCCGATTGTTGGAGATGTTAAACATGTGTTGGCAGAACTTGCATCAGAGATGGATGAACATCCTGATCTTTCAGAGTGGTGGAAACAAATTGAAAAATGGAAAAAAGAATGTCCGTTTGATCTTGATCCGAATGATGGGATGTTGAGAACTCAATTTGTGATCGAAAAAATTTCTGAAAAAACTAAAGGACATGCTGTTGTAGTTTCAGATGTTGGTCAACACCAAATGTGGATCGCGCAGCATTACAAATTTGTGCATCCGCGCTCTCACTTAACCAGCGGCGGATTAGGAACAATGGGCTTTTCGGTCCCGGCATCTATCGGCGCAGCGTTTGGAGTTAAAGATCGCCCGATAATCTCAATCAGCGGCGATGGTGGTTTTCAAATGAATATTCAGGAATTGATAACAGCGGTTGCAAACAAACTTCCGATAAAGTTTATTGTAATTAATAACAGTTTCTTGGGAATGGTTCGCCAGTGGCAGGAACTCTTTCATGCAGAGAAATACAGCTTTACCGATCTTTCAAAAAGTAATCCCGATTTTAGAAAAGTTGCTGAAGCTTTTGGGCTCGCGGCTTTTTCAGTTGAACATCCGAAAGAAGTGGATTCCGTTTTAGATGAAGCGTTCGCAATAAACGATCGTCCTGTATTTATTGAATTTAAAGTTGTAAAAGAAGACATGGTTTTCCCGATGGTTCCGGCAGGCGCTTCTATCGGTGAAATGATGACAAAAAGATTAAATCCCAAAACAATGGTATAACAAATGAAACACACAATTTCTGTATTAGTCGAAAACCGATTTGGAGCTTTTAACCGCGTAGCAACAATGTTTAGCGGAAGAGGATTCAATATTCACAGCATTTCCATCGGAGAAACGGAAGAACCGGAAATCTCCAGGATGACGCTGGTAACTTCAGGAGATGACCAAATCATCGAGCAAGTTGTTAAGCAATTAAACCGTTTGATTGATACGATCAAAGTAATCGATTTAACCGGGCAGCCGCGCATCGAACGCGAATTAGCGCTCATCACGGTCTTTTATCAAAAAGGAACCAGAACCGAGCTGACAAACATCTGTGATATTTTTCGGGGAAATATTGTGGATATCAATAATAGAACTTTAACTCTTGAGATCACCGGACCACCGGATAAAATAGATGCGGTAATAAACGTCGTTTCTCAATACGGAATTAAAGAGATCGCACGTTCAGGAACTGTTGCACTAAAACGAGGCGAGCAGTCCAAAATTCAACCAATCCGCCTTGGGCGGACTACAACAAAAGAAAAGGAAAAAGTATAATGAAAGTTTATTATGATGGCGATGCGTCGCTTGATTTTCTAAAAGATAAAAAAATTGCTGTGCTTGGTTTCGGAAGCCAGGGACACGCTCACGCGCTAAATTTAAAAGAGAGCGGAATGAATGTTTGTGTCGGACTTCGCCAAAGCAGCGCTCGCTGGGAAAAAGCTGAAGCGCTCGGTCTGCATGTAAAAACAGTTTCGGATGCATCTGCATGGGCTGATGTTATCATGCTTCTTTTACCCGATCAAAATCAAAAAGATATTTATGATGATGATATTGTTCAACATGTTACTTCCGGTAAAACTTTGGCGTTTGGACACGGATTCAATATTCATTACAAACAAATCGTTCCTCCGGCAGATGTTAACGTAATGATGATCGCTCCAAAAGGTCCCGGACATTTAGTACGTAGAACATTTACTGAAGGTTCAGGCGTCCCGTGTCTAATTGCAGTTTATCAAGATCCTTCAGGTAGCACAAAAGATTTAGCGCTCGCATGGGCAAAAGGAATCGGCGGTGCAAGAGCCGGTGTTATCGAAACAAATTTCAAAAATGAAACTGAAACCGATCTGTTCGGTGAGCAAGCCGTTCTTTGCGGTGGTTCGGCTGAATTAATTAAAGCTGGATTTGAAACATTAACCGAAGCAGGTTATCCGCCTGAACTCGCTTACTTCGAATGTATGCACGAGATGAAACTTATCGTCGACCTCTATTATGAAGGAGGATTGTCAAGAATGAATTACTCCGTTAGCGATACGGCAGAATATGGCGGAATGACTCGCGGACCGAGAATTATTACGCAAGAATCTAAAAATGAAATGAAAAAAATTCTTGCTGAAATTCAATCGGGACAATTTGCGAACGAGTGGCTGGCTGAATATAGAAGCGGCGGTACTGAATTCGCAAAGTTGAGAAAAAGCAATACCGAACACGCCATCGAAACCGTTGGAGCAAAACTCCGCGGAATGATGAGTTGGTTGTTCAATCAAAATAAGAAAGAAGAAGTTGATGCTTAATTAATACGTAGAGACTTGCCATGGCAAGTCTACAATTACAAATAGGATTTAAAATGAAATATAAAATTGCTCTTTTGCCGGGAGATGGAATTGGTCCCGAAGTTACCGATGCCGCAGTAAAAGTACTTCAATTTGTTGCAGAGAAAATTGGGATGGAACTTTCATTCAGTTATCATTTAATCGGCGGTTGTTCATATGATGCGTATGAAACTCCTTTAACCGAAGCAACACTTAGCGCATGTTATGATTCTGATGCAGTATTTCTTGGCGCAGTGGGTGGAGTTAAATGGGAATCATTACCGCATCATTTAAAACCGGAAGCGGCTTTATTGAAGCTTAGAAAATCGCTTGGACTATTCTCTAACATTCGTCCTGCAAAAGTTTATAACGCTCTACTAGATGCTTCATCACTGCGTCCGGAGGTTCTTTCAGGAACTGATCTTGTAATTTTCAGAGAATTGACCGGCGGTATTTACTTCGGTGAACCGCGCGGTTACGATGAGAATAGAGGTTGGAATACGTTAGTCTATTCTAAGGAAGAAGTTGAACGCATCGCGAGAAAAGCTTTTACAGTTGCACGGCAAAGAAGCGGAAGAGTTACTTCGGTTGATAAAGCAAACGTGTTGGAAAGTTCGCAATTCTGGCGCAAAGTTGTGCATCATATTCATGAAGAAGAATTCTTCGATGTCAAGTTGAATGATATGTATGTTGATAATGCCGCGATGCAGTTGGTGCGCAATCCAAAACAGTTTGATGTTATTCTCACACAAAATTTATTTGGTGATATTTTAAGTGATGTAGCTGCGATGATCACCGGAAGTTTAGGAATGCTTCCATCCGCGAGTCTTGGTGAAAAATACGCTTTGTACGAACCGGTACACGGCAGCGCACCGGATATTGCAGGACAGAATAAAGCAAATCCACTTGCATCAATCGCATCAATCGCTTTGATGTTCAGCTATTCTTTTAATCTTCCGGAGATTGGCGCTGCAATAGAACAATCAATTGCAAAGACGCTTGAAAAGAATTTTAGAACAGCAGATATTTATTCAGATGGAATGACTCTTGTGTCTACAACGGTTATGCGAGATGAAGTGCTGAAATCGTTAGAAGAAGTATTTGAAGAAAAAAAATCCACAGTAGCTGTTTAGTAAATAACGATTAAGAAACCAATGCAGTATTAGCAGGTTTTCTTCGTGTGACTTCATGTCTTCTTTGTGAGACATCGTGAAACAAAATCATTTCACGAAGAAACACGAAGATTTTCACGAAGGAACACGAAGCAGATTCATTAACAGGAAATAAATTATTTCAAAGGGAAGACAATGGATAAAAATAGAATTTATATTTTTGATACAACATTGAGAGACGGGGAACAATCTCCCGGCGCTTCATTAAGTATTTCGGAAAAAGTTGAGATCGCAAGACAACTCGAAAAACTAAATGTTGATATTATTGAAGCAGGTTTTCCTGTTTCATCTCCGGCACAGTTTGAAGCTGTTCAACTAATTGCGAATGAAGTGAATGTTGTTGTCGCCGGACTTTCACGCGCAATCGAAAAAGATATTAAATCTGCTTATGACGCGCTGAAACATGGAAAGAAACCAAGAATACATACGTTCACAAGTACGTCGGACATCCATATCCTCGGAAAGTTTGGAGATGAGCGCTATGGAAAATCTTTAGCAGAAAAAAGAAAGACCGTTTTAAAAATGACTTACGATGCTGTTGCCTACGCAAAATCTTTTACAAAAGATGTTGAGTATTCTGCTGAAGATGCAGGTCGAACGGATATCGGATATTTGGTAGATATAGTTGAGACCGCTATTGAAGCGGGTGCAACGACTGTGAACATTCCCGATACAACAGGTTATACTTTTCCTTCTGAATTCGGTGCGAAGATAGCAGAGTTGAAGAGACGTGTAAAGAATATAAATAAAGCAATTATAAGCGTGCATTGCCACAACGATCTTGGTTTGGCTGTAGCAAATTCTTTAGCGGGAATTGAAAACGGCGCGCGGCAAATTGAATGTACGATAAACGGAATAGGCGAACGCGCAGGCAACGCTTCTCTTGAAGAAGTTGTAATGGCATTAAAGGTTAGAAAAGATTTAGTGAAGTATTTCACCAAAATAAAAACGGAAGAAATTTATAACTCAAGCAGAATGGTTTCTTCTTACAGCGGAATTGTTGTTCAACCGAATAAAGCGATTGTTGGCGATAACGCTTTCGCGCATGAATCGGGCATTCATCAAGATGGAATGTTGAAGAACAGACAGACGTACGAAATTATGCAGCCCGAAACTGTCGGGGTACCAAAAACAAAAATTGTTCTCGGCAGACACTCCGGTAAACATGGATTAAAATCACGGCTGATTGAACTTGGTTACCATCTACAAGTAAAAGAACTTTCCGATATTTATGAGAAGTTCTTAATCCTTGCCGATAAGAAGAAAGAAATTTATGATGATGATCTGCGCATTTTGATGGAAGAAAGTTCAATCAAATTTGCAGCATCGTCTTATGAACTTGATTATTTGCAAATTCATTCTGGAACAAATTCTATCCCGACTGCAACAGTACGCATCAAAACAGAAAAAGGAATGCTGCAAGAATCAGCAACTGGTGATGGAGTGGTTGACGCAACGTTTAACGCTATCGAACGCGCTTTGAACACAAAAGTATCATTGGAATCTTACTTCGTTCGTTCGGTAACTTCCGGTCGTCAGGCACTTGGAGAAGTTATTGTTAAGATAAAAAAAGATGATGTTACTTTTACCGGAAGAGGAATATCAACGGACATTATTGAAGCAAGCGCAAAGGGATTTCTTCAAGCTTTAAATCACCAGGAACAATATTTTAAAGCGAAGGAAGAACTTCCTAATTCTTATTTATCTGAAATATCACAAGCTGTGTAAGGAAAAAAAATTAAATGAAGATGACTATAACAGAAAAAATATTAGCTAAGTCCGCCGGAAAAACATTTGTTGAACCGGGACAAAATATCTGGCTTAATGTAGATGTACTTATGACTCACGATGTCTGCGGTCCGCCGACAATTGAAATATGGAAAAGAGAATTCGGCGAAGCCGCGAAGATTTGGGATAAGAATAAATTAGTGATCTTTCCCGATCATTATATCTTCACAAAGAATCCGCAAGCAAACAGAAATGTTTCGCTGCTTCGCGAGTTCGCAAACCAATATGGCGTTGATAATTATTATGATGTAGGCACAGACAGATACAAAGGTGTTTGCCATCTCGCGTTAGCAGAAGAAGGATACAATATTCCGGGAACAGTTTTATTCGGTACTGATTCGCATACGTGTACATCAGGTGCATTTGGAATGTTTGCAACGGGTGTTGGAAACACGGACGCGGCATTTATTCTCGGTACAGGAAAAATTTGGGAGAAAGTTCCCGAATCAATGAAATTTATTTTTGAAGGAGAACTTCCTCCATACTTAATGGCGAAGGATTTAATTCTTAGAATCCTCGGAGACATTACAACCGACGGCGCAACATACCGCGCGATGGAATTTGACGGTGAAGGAGTTTTCTCTTTATCAATGACAGAACGTATGACGTTGACCAACATGGCTATTGAAGCGGGTGGAATGAACGGGATCATCGCTGCGGATGCTGTAACCGAAGCGTATGTAAAAGAAAGAACGAACAAAGAATATGAAATGTTTACGAGCGATGCGGATGCGAAATATCATTCGATAAGAAAATATAAAACTGCGGAGTTGGAACCGGTTGTTGCAAAACCTCACAGTCCTGATAACATGGGAACTGTACGAAGTATTGCCGGAACAAAGCTAACGAAATGTTATATCGGTTCATGCACCGGCGGGAAGCTTTCAGACTTTCAAGCGGCGGCGAAAATACTTTTAGGAAATCAAGTTAAAACTTCTACGTTCATTGTGCCTGCTTCAACAGAAGTGGCAAAAGCGTTGGAAGAAGAAACAATAAGCGGAATCTCTTTAATAGATATTTTTGAAAAAGCGGGATGTATTATTGCAGAATCAAGCTGCGCCGCTTGTCTTGGCGGTCCGGCTGATACGGTTGGAAGAGCGAAGGATAATGAAGTAGTAATATCAACTACGAACAGAAATTTTCCAGGCAGAATGGGAAGCAGACAATCGGAAGTTTATTTAGCATCTCCGTTGACTGTTGCCGCATCCGCGATAACCGGTGTTATCACTGATCCGAGAGACTTTTTATAATTGAAAATAGAAATTGAAAAGGGAAACAAATGGAAAAAATATTAGAAGGTAAAGCGTTCGTATTAGGTAATAATATCGATACGGATCAAATAATTCCTGCGGAACATTTAGTATATAGTTTATCCGATCCGGAAGAGAAAAAAATGTACGGCAAGTATGCGCTTTCTTCTGTACCGATGGAGAAATCGGGTTTACCGAACGGTGGAATTAAATATGTTGAAGCGGAAAAGTTCGATACTGAATTCCCGATAATTATCGGAGGTGCAAATTTCGGATGCGGTTCTTCACGTGAGCACGCTCCGTTCGCATTGCAAATAGCAGGGGCGAAAGTAATTGTTGCGGAATCATACGCACGAATCTTTTTTAGAAATGCAGTTGACGGCGGGTTTGTTATTCCTTATGAATCGGTAGAAAAACTGAACGATAAAATTAAAACCGGCGATGAAGTAAAGATCGATCTTGAAAAAAATATACTGCTAAACGTAACAACAAATGAAGAATACAAATTAAAGCCGCTTGGAGATATTTTACCAATACTTGAAGCCGGAAATTTATTTGAATATGCCCGGCAAACGGATATGATCGCTTAGAATTGAGGAATGTAAATGAAACATGTAATTGAATTATTCGACACAACATTACGCGACGGTACGCAAGGCGAAGGCGTAAATCTTTCCATACAAGATAAACTTGTAATTGCACAACGTTTGGATGAGTTTGGAATTGATTTTATTGAGGGAGGCTGGCCCGGTAGTAATCCGCGCGATGAAGAATTCTTTGCAAAAGTACATTCACTTCGTTTGAAGAATGCGGTTATCTGTGCATTCGGTTCAACGGCGCGTTCGTTAAATAATCTTGAAGGCGATGCGAACTTAAACGCGCTGTTAAAGACGGAAACGGAAGCGGTATCTATATTCGGAAAGTCATGGAAGCTGCATTCAAAAATCGGATTAGGTTTAAGCGATGAAGAAAATGAAGAATTGATCTTTCGTTCGGTTGAGTTCTTAAAGAATGCAGGAAGAAAAGTTGTTTACGACGCCGAACATTTCTTTGATGGTTACAAAGATGATGCAGAGTTTGCGTTAAAGATGTTATTAGCGGCTGAAAAGGGAGGCGCATCGGTATTGGTTTTATGCGATACAAACGGAGGAACGCTTCCGCATGAAGTTTCTTCAATAATAAAAGAACTTAAAAAAGTTGTTAAAATACCTTTTGGTATTCATACGCATAACGATGGAGAACTTGCCGTTGCAAATACATTAGCCGCAGTAGAAGCGGGCGCGGTGCATGTGCAGGGAACAATTAACGGAGTAGGTGAACGATGCGGTAACGCGAATTTGTCGAGCATTATTCCTAATCTTCTTTTAAAACTACAATATAAAACGAAGCAGGAGATCAATCTAAGTCATCTTACATCACTTTCTAATTTTGTTTATGAAGTGATGAATCTTAATCCGAATATGCGCGCGGCGTTTGTTGGTAAATCAGCTTTTGCGCATAAAGGGGGAGTGCACGTTAGCGCGGTATTAAAGGACAGCCGCATGTATGAGCATATCGATCCGCTAACTGTTGGCAATAAACAACGTGTATTGGTTTCCGATCTTTCGGGACAAAGTAATGTGAAGTATAAAGCGAAAGAATTGGGGATCGATCTGTTCAACGAAAAGGAGATAAGTAAAAAAGTTGTTGCAAGTATAAAGAATTTGGAGTACGATGGGTATCAATATGACGGCGCTGAAGCTTCGTTTGAACTTCTTTTAAGAAATGAATTGCAAGAGTTTTCTCCTTTCTACAAAGTCCTTTACTCAAAGGTGAATGTTACAAATGACCATATTGGAAAAGATAGAACGGAAGCGGTGCTAAAAGTTGAAGTGAACGGGGAAGAAGAACATACTGCGGCTGAAGGGAATGGTCCGGTTAACGCGCTTGATAACGCGTTAAGAAAAGCATTGAAGAGATTCTATCCCGAAATTAAAACAATAAAGCTTATAGATTATAAGGTGCGTGTGTTGAATGAAAAACACGGCACCGCGGCTAAAGTTAGAGTAATGATAACCTCGCGCGATGGTGATGAAAGCTGGTCAACGGTGGGAGTTTCGGAAAATATCATCGAGGCAAGTTTCCAGGCGTTAAATGACAGCTTGAATTACAGGTTATATAAGTTGTTCGGGGTGGAAAAAACTGTTAGCGAGCTGGAGTAAATCGATCGAGCTAAACAAAATATATTGCATCTAAAAATATTGAATCCCAGACGGGATTCTTTTTTTTGTTATAATATTATAATATGTCAAAGTAAGAGTCAAAAAGATTTATTCTTCGTGTCTTAGTGTCATTGTGGCAAAACTTTGTCGCCACAAAGTCACGGAGACACAGATTTAGAATTATACAATTCATTACAGAATTGTTTATAACAATGTAGGGGTTATATATCTGTAAAAAGTTACTTCCGTTTAGAAAATATTCCTTTCTATCTGACGGTAGATAAATAGAAAATAACTATATACCGTAAGATTATTCGAAAATCATCTATCTCAATTATTATTAACGATACTTAAATTAGTCATACTAACGAGAAAGAAAATTGTACAACACCAGGAGAATCATGTATAAGCTAGAATGATTATCGAATTGTAAAGAGAAACACACGCGAAAGCAGTTTAGAGTTCCGTACAAATAAGAGAACCACACGCTAAAGCAGTTTAAAGTTCTGTACAACTAAGATAATCTGATGCGAAAGTAGTATAGATATCCACACAAATAAGAGAACTCCGCGCGAAAGCAGTATAAAGTTCTGTACAACTAAGAGAATGTGATGCGAAAGCAGTATGAACTTCCGTACTAATAGGAGGAATGCACGCGAAAGCAGTTTAAAGTTCTGTACAACTAAGATAATGTGATGCGAAAGTAGTATAAACTTCCGTACTGTTAAGAGAATCACACGTAAAAGGTGTTTTAAGTCTTGTACTAATAAGAAATAGAAGCGAGAAAGGAGTTCTGGACTGGGTGAAGCTGGGAATAAGGGGAGGTAGGAAGAATGAAATAAACACACTGCTAAGGTATTTGTATTTATTCTTCGTGGAACTTCGAGCCTTCTTCGAGAACTTCGTGTAATAATTTTTTTCACAAATTTATCTACCTTTGGCAGAGAGACACGAAGGAATTTCACGAAGTGACACGAAGGGTTTTTAGGGACTTGTCTACCTTTGGCAGAGGGATTTGAAACGTGAATATGGGAAATATTTTATTTTCATTTATTTGTTAGAATTAATAGAAAATATTTTGACTTTATAAAATATTTATATAATTTTATAACAACCATAATTTAATTGAGGTGTATTATGAAGGAATTAAAAAAAAGGTTCAGTTGTTCAGTGGAAGACCTGCCGGTAATAGCGGGTTTTATAGGTAAAAGTTTCGAGTCCAGCCAAAGTGATTTCATCGATTATTCTCCCGATTATCAATCCCCCTTTTTAACCAATTATAAAGCAAAGCTTGCATTGATTGAGGAAATTGTATTTCCGAAAAAAATAGCTGCTGAAATTAAATTGGTTACCCAAAGGATAAGCGCCGCTATGGAAGCCACACGTGATCCTCTTAATAGGCTTGAGGGTTATGCCGGCAAAGCGAAAAATCTCTCTTTGAATCCGGCTGATATCGGAATTAAAGAGGTGAGAAAAGCTATTACCGCAAAGAACGCAGAAAAATTTTATTCTTCTATGGGTAATTTATTGAATAATGTTGTTGCAAATTTTACTCAATTAACCGAGAAAGGTTTTACTGCCGAAGCAAAAGAGATTTTAATAAATGCAAGAAAAAATGTTAAAGCCGATATTGACTTGCAAAACAATAAAGTGAATGACAAAAGCGATCTTATTGAAGATAATATTGAAAGCCTGAACGAGCTTTGGGATTTGATGGCGGATATTTTAAAAATCGGAAAGGTGCTCTATAAGAATAAGGACAAGAGCAAAACCGACGAGTTTACCATGACCACTCTAAAAGCGCGTTGCCAAGCGGAGCGGAAGAAGAAAGAAACTAAACCGGAAGAACCCGGGACACCGCCGGCGCAGTAGGCAGTTAGCAGTCAGCAGTCAGCAGTTGGCAGTCTGCAATAGGCAGAAGGTAGTGGGTCATAAGTCATTAGTCAAAAGTCATTGGTCAAGTTGTCAGTCATCAGAAGAAAAATTGGATTATTGATGATTGACGACTGACTATTGACGATGATGATGAATGGGAGGGGTGGACTGTTTGTCATCCTTTGAGAGTAGAAATATTAGGCTGAAAACCGATGGAATGATATCATGCAGACCCTATTTTTAAATATTGTGTTTATGAACGATAAACAAAACAAATGGAATACATATATGCAGCGGCGTGCATATATGTATTCCAGAATATGTAAACCCGTTCGGGTAAATTAATAGTTATAACGCAAAATATTATGAGATTAGAATGAAAGCTGATATTGAATTGTTACAAAAAGAAATAGACGAATTAATAAAACAAGGATATTTACTATATTATTCACTATCCAAGGATTTTAATAAACTATCTAAGGATGAATTGAAAGATCTTGACACAGTTGATAAAATCGACTTTCAAACCAATTATGAGAAATGGTATTCAACATCCCTAGCTTTGGTCAAGCAAATTCTACCCCTCCGATTGGAAGATTTTATACAGCTATATAAGAATGAGAAGAGGAAAGAAGTAAATTTTCTTACATACACAATTTCAGATTGTATAATCGGTATTAGAGTGACGAGGGGTTTAGAAATAAAAGTTGATGGTGCTGCTGCATTACCAAAATTTCTACAACAGATAACCATTATTGAATCAGCAAAAGATAAATTTACTAATCGTATTTATGAAATTAAAAATCTTGTTCAAGCTGATTTGTTTGATTCCGAACTTGAAGCTGCTCAAGAATTACTTAAAAGTGGATTCAATAGAGGTGCTGGAGCAGTGGCTGGGGTAGTATTAGAAAAACACTTATCAGAAGTATGTCTTAACCATAATCTTACTCTGAACAAAAAGAATCCTACAATTTGTGATTATAATGATTTATTAAAGAATAGTGACGTAATTGAAATACCCACATGGAGATTTATTCAACATTTAGGTGATATAAGAAATTTATGTGATCACAAAAAAACTAAAGAGCCAACAAATGTTGATGTGTCAGACTTAATATCTGGTGTCAAAAAAATTATTAAAACTCTTTTTTAATAGCGTTATAACCCGCCGCTCAACACGGACAGCGTTTTACAGTGCGGCATTTTGTAATTATAAAGTTCTGTTTGCAAAACTAAGTTGTTCTTAAAGTTAGTTCGTTCTAAGAAACATTTTTATAAATAAAAAGTAGTTGCTTCTATTTGGCATTCTTGTTCTGGGCTGCCGGTTAGCGGCAACGTCGTTAGCTGCCAAATAAAGGTCAAATTACTATAAGGATATTTTGAGATCTGCACTTTTCATATCATTTGATATTATACGACCGGGGGAACTTAATAATTCTCTCGCATTGGCATCAATTTTATGCTTCTTAAAAAACGAAGAAAAATTATTAGACAAAATGAATTTTTATCAGCTTACACTTAATATCTTTGATTATGAAGGGCGTGCACAACCAAATTATTTTGACAAATACTTAAATGCTTATAATCTAGTAGATTTTGATTTCATAGCAATTTCGGCTTATATATGGAATGAATATTTTATAAACGAATTTATAAATCACATACGAAAACTTGGTTTTACTGGGAAAATTATTTTAGGCGGATATCAAATAACGCACGCTGATATCAAGGAGCTTCCTGTGCTTTATCCTGATACGCAAATCTTTGTAATTGGATATGCAGAACAAGCATTGATGAAATTGTTTTTGGGGCAAGTATCTTTGAAATTCCCGTTGTTCTTGTATTCAGAAGTTGATTTTTCTGAACTTCCATCTCCCTATTTGACTAATGAGATTAATGTGCCTTTTGGTTCAACGATGATAAGGCTTGAAACTAAACGAGGATGTGTTTATCGTTGTTCATATTGCGCTCACAGAAATTTGGCACAAAACAAAATATTTCATTTTCCAATTGATAAAACAGTTAATGAAATTTCTTTTATATCTGAGAAACAAGTTAAACGTGTGAACATTTTAGACCCTATTTTTAACGTTGGGAATGAATACTTGCAAATCATGAAAGAAATTATTAAAAAAAATAAGTCAACAACATATACACTTCAAAGTAGATTTGAAAAAATTAAAGGCTTAGAAGGAAATGAATTTTTAGATTTATGTGAATCTGGAAGCTTTCATCTAGAATTTGGTTTGCAGACTATCGATTTGAAAGAAGCTAAGGTTTTAAACCGTAAAAATGATCTGAGACAAATCGACGAAACGTTAAATCAGCTAAAACATAGAAAAATAAGTTATGAGATTAGTCTGATTTATGGTCTGCCAATGCAGACGTTTGACAGCTTTAAGCGAACCATTGAATATACTCTAAGTAAAGGGTGCAGAACAATAAAAGCCTATCCTCTCATCTTACTTCGCGGGACAGAACTTTTTTATGAAAGAAATAAATGGAACTTGAATGAAGAAGCAATAGAAAAATTTAATATCCCAGTTGTAACTTCTTCAAACTCCTTTTCCAAACAAAATTGGGAAGAGATGAAAAATTTATCAAACAGATATTCGTCTTTTAATAATTAAGAAATGAGGCTGATAAAATGATCGATAATGAAAACCACAAGGTCAAAATCTGTTATACAAATTATCGAGGTGAAACAAATTTTAGGGAAATTATTCCTATTAAAATTTGGTTTGGCAAAACGGACTGGCATCCTGAAGAGGGATGGTTGATGGATGTATATGATATTAATAAAAAAGCAGAACGTTCACTTTCAATCAAAGACATAAAATTATGGGATATTAAACATGTATCTGATTGATAAGGAAATTCATCTGAAACTTGATGAAATGAAATTTGAGTGTTACAATCAGCACCACTTTTTTGATGCTAATATTCAAATCCAACCATGTTCTATTGACTTGCGACTTGATTCCGTGTTTTGGAAATCAAAACGAAATATTAAGTCTTTTGACTTAAGGAAAAGCAAACTACTTGACTTATCACCAAGACGGTATTACCACGAGATCATTTTAAAAGACGGAGAATATATTGCACTTAAACCGGGCGAGTTTATATTAGGTAGGGTTTATGAAAAATATACAATGCCATTTGATTGTGCCGGAAAACTTGCGGGGAAAAGTAGCTTTGCACGATTAGGACTTGGTGTTCACATAAATTGTGACTTTGCTAACCCGGGCTGGAGAGGACATATGCCATTACAACTTGTTAATTATAGTCGCACTACAATAAATATTTATCCTTTTATTCCAATTTGTCAGTTATCATTAGTTAAACTATCCAAACAGCCAGATCGTCTTTATGGTGTGCAAGAATTACAAAGCAAATATATGGAGGATGATGGTGGTCCTTCTTATTGGTGGCGTGATAAAAGAATTAAAAGTTTACAAGAAACTTTTCATAAAATGGATATCTCATTAAACATACAAGAAAATATATTATCATCACTTGGTGTTAAGGATCCCGATATCATTTTTCGCTTTGATAAATTTGCTGCCAAATTGAAAACGGATTCGGTTTCTAATACAGACTGGATTATGCAGAAATTCACAAAGGTTGAAAAAAACAGACAACGATTTGAGGAGTTCTTTATAAGAGGTTCTCAAGTAATATTTGCATTGCTTTCTGGTAATTCTCTTCGCCTTTTTCTTGCTGATGGAGGTATTACATTAGGCAAAGGAATATTCTGGACATTGAACATAATTTCACTTATCGTCTTCATATATTCTTTTATTTATGATCGGAAAGAATACTTTACACCTGAAAAACGGGACCAAGAAAATAACAACTAAATATTATATTCTTTTTTATTATAGAGAAAATAACAGTTGTAGTAACGATAATTGACAACATAAATTTTAACTGTAAACACAGTGCAAAAGGAGAAATAAAAAATCATAATAACTATTTATTTATACGTAGATGCAGCTAACAAGTGCCTCAAGCCGAAAGCGTTTTCGCAATTGGCATTTGTGCAGTTTAAAAGTTTGTTTTTCCGTTTCGGCTTAGGCACAATGCCGTTAGGTGTTAACATTTTTCTCTTTTTTAAAATAGTGGAATATATCCTATGAATTATGAATTCGGTTCAATATGGCGTAAATGGGATCTTCATTTTCATACGCCCTCTTCATTTGACTACCATAATATGAGTGTTACTAATCAAGAAATTATTGATGAATTAAGCAATAATAATATCGCATTAGTCGCAATTACCGACCACCACACTATTGATATCACAAGAATTAAAGAACTACAGCAACTTGGGGAAAAAAAGAATATAACTGTTTTGCCTGGAATTGAATTCCGCTCTGAATTGGGTGGCTCTGATTCTATACACTTTATTGGAATATTTCCTGAAGATTGTAATCTAGAAGAAGTCTGGATGGAATTACAAACAAAGTGCAAAATTAAGCCTTCTGATATTACAGAAAAAGGCAACGATAATATTTATGCTGATCTTAAAGACACTAGCAATTTAATCAAAGCTTTAGGCGGTTTGGTTAGTGTCCACGCTGGAAGCAAAACAAATACAATTGAAAACATAACCAATACTCTATCATATAAGATGGCACAGAAAATAGAACTCGTAGAAAGTATTGATATTTATGAGTTAGGAAAAGTAGAGGATCAGAGCGGTTATAAAGAAATTGTTTTCCCGGCGATTAACAAAGTTATTCCAATGATACTTTGTTCAGACAACCACAATATTAAAGAATATATTCTAAAAGAGAATCTATGGATTAAAGCTGATCCGACCTTTGAAGGATTAAAGCAATTAACTTATGAACCGACAGAACGAGTAAAAATTCAATCTAATGACCCTTTTTGTGATTTTACTAAACCTTTTTTCAATAAAATTGTGGTCACTGAACAGACCGACATTTTCATTGATCAATCGGTTAAATTTGACACCAACGAGATAATACTAAATCAAAATTTAGTATCCATTATTGGAGGACGAGGTGAAGGAAAAAGTATTTTGATTGACTACTTTGCCAGAGGATTTGGATACTCAAAAAAAGAATATAATTTATCTCATAATTTTCTTGTTCAATATTCAAAATCGAATTGCTCGGATGATTTCGTTGATTTTGGATTTGATACTTCTAATAACCTTGAGTTTCTTTATATACCTCAAACGATGGTTAGGGATATTGCCTTACAAACCAAAGAACTAGGACAAGAAATTCGTAAAATGCTAAACCTAACAACAATAGGTTTTTCAAAGGAGACACAAAATAAAATTAGTACTACGCTTGATGAATATAATGAATTAGAAGATTGGTTTAACCAAGTTGATAATGATGGTAAAAAAATAAACAACAAGGATAATCTTCTACAAGAAAGCAAAAGATTTGAGGAATTGTTAAACAGTATTACAAATAAAGACAACAAAGAAAAGTTGGAAAAATATACTGAGAACATTAAAATCATTCGAAACGCCGAATTAAAATTTCAACAATTGGATAAACTTTCTAATCGGTTAAATCTATTTGAAAGCGATATTAACAAATCAATAATCGAACTAGATAAAACAATATCTTTGATTGAATTTAAGAAGCAGTACGATGATATAAACAAGCTAAAAGAAATTTCTGCGAAGGAAATAGGTGATGTAAATGCCGAAAACGAAGATATTAAAAGCGATTTCTCTGGTATTTACAAAGGTGACTTATCATCCCTTCTTGACCGAGCAGATGAATATAAAAGTAATATTGAAGACATAAGAAATTCATTAGCTATTTTATCAAAAAAAGAATTTCAGCGAAAAGAGAAAAAAGAAGAAAAGGATAAAATTGCAGATAATATTCTCGATGAACTTAAAAATCAAGAAAATATTATAAACAATGCTTGGCAAAACTTATTGTCAAAAAATACGGGTTGGACGGAAGAACAAAGAAATCTTATGCAAAACATATTATCTGATAGAGAAATAGAAATAAAAGGAAAAATCTTCTTTGACGAAAAATCCTTTTATATTGGTCTCAAAGATCATATAAACGGAACTCATTGGCGTAATAAAAACAAATCCGGTGAATTAGAAAAATATTTTAAAATAAATGGCTTTGAAAGCCTTTGTGATTTTATTAAAAACAAATTAGAGCAAGAATTAAAAGCTAATCCAGAATTATTCTATATAAATACTTTTGAAAAATATTTTTACGAACTATCTGAAAGAAATAAATATCTGTTCGTACAACCAGAAATAACTTATAAAGGAAAGACTTTAGAAAAGATATCAATCGGTCAAAGAGGTACGGTTTATTTATGTTTAAAATTAGCAACAAATCCTTTCTCGACGCCAATTATATATGACCAACCAGAAGATGATCTTGATAATCAATTTATCATTAACGAACTAGTAAGCATATTTAAAGCAATTAAAATATATCGACAAGTAATTATCGTCACTCATAACGCAAATCTTGTGGTTAATTCAGACTCTGAACAAGTTATAGTCGCTCACAATGACAATGAAGTACTAACTTATACTGGTGGGGCTTTAGAAAATCCAACGATTATTGATTCTGTTTGCAAGATTCTTGAAGGCGGAAGAATCGCATTTGAACAAAGAAAAAATAAATACAAAATATAAAGTCGCACATAACCAGCCAATCAAGGCGGACGCCGTTTTTCAGTGCGGCATTTGTGGAATTATTAAGTTGAGTTTGCAAAAATAAGTTGCTCTTTAACGTAGTTTGTTTTAAGAAATATTTTTATAAATAAAAAGTTGTTGGTATTGTTCGGCGTTTCTGTGTTGGGGCGCCGGTTAGCGGCAACGTCGTTAGGCAATTTCATAGAAGGAGACAAAATGAGTGAGTATAATTATTGGTTAGAGTATTATAAGTTATGTTGGTATACCAGACAATACTATAAAAAAGATCAATCAAAATTAGTTTTCTGGTTTGGCGGTCTAATTATTATGATGCTTGGTGTAACCGGGTTGTGGAAATCTGATAATTCTATTATTGAATTTCATTTTGGACATATAATTATATTCAACTTTAGTTTTGCTGTGATATGGTTTTATATGTTATATAAACAATTAAATGCTGAAATCTATGATGAGATTGGTCGCTACGTTGAAAAATATATTGTAGATAATTTTGTCAAAAACAAAAAACCCAGAGAATTGAATCAGTTTTTTGTTATTAAACACCAATATCTTGGTTCAAATGAAGATGTTTCTTCAATCCGATATCTATATAAAATAGCTGATAGCATTATGATTATTCTATATTTAGCAATTGTAACCTCGCCATATTGGAAAGTTGATATTTCTGCAAGTGGATTGAAGCTAGATTCATGGCTACCTTTAATTTCCGTGGTAATATTTCTAATAATTTTATTTTATGGTCTTTCACGATATAAGCATTCTAAACGTGAAGCATTTCTAAAAATTAAAAATGATTGGGAGAACGTATAAATGGTAAATATAAACAACATAGCTGCGTTTTATGATTTAGACAAAACTATAATTAGACAGAATTTATATTCAATATTCTTTAATACCTTCATTAAAAAGAGTAGCAAGATATTGGCCAAATTTTATATACCAGTATTGTTTGTTCTTTCAAAGTTATTTAAAAATAATGAATTCATTAGACATGGAATGATATGGTCGTTAAGTGGTTATAATAAAAAATATATCCAGTTGGAATGGCGTGAGTATCTTAAAGCAAATCTTGATACAATTATGATTAAGTGCATCCAAGAATCAATAGAAAATCACCTTAGCGCCAATCATAAATTATTTATCCTTACAAATAATATTGATGTACTTGTTGGTCCACTTGCCGAGTTATTAGGATTCACAGATTATAGAGCAATTAATGTCTCAGTTGACTCAAGTGAAAATATATTATCTACTAGCTTGCTAAAAAAAATCAGTATTGATAAAAAAATGGAATTATTCAACCTCTCTACTGAGTATAAAATCGATTTATCAAAGTCTTTTGGTTATGGGGATTCTATTGAAGATTATGAATTTTTAAGAGAATTAACATCAGCTTATTTGTTAAACAAAGATCAGTTAATGAAATTTAATAAATAGCCTAACATCTTTAATAAGTAAAGAGTCCCGCCAGATTTATCAGCTTTTGGCTTAGGCGGGTAAACAATAGAAAAATATACGCCAGAGGCGTATCCCGCCTTTGGTGGAAATATTGCTAACATTCCGCAAATGCGCGTGCTTAGAAAAAATGTTCTTTTTTCTTTTATTGGAAAAAATTTATAAATCCCCTCCAGAGGCGGGCGGGCTCTACGAGGTCATAAGTAATGCCATGGAGTAAGTACATGAGAAGAAAGAGACCAATACGCATTATGGAAAAAAAATAAAAACATCGTAGATGTTTAATTATGGTAGAAAAATATAACCATGAAAAATGATCCTCGTAGAGGATCAATAAAAATAATCAATAGTAGGGATCAAGAACTAATTAATTTGATAGTGGTGAATTTTAGTATAATTGTTCTAAGACGAATAATATGAAAGTGGAGAAATGAAAAAATATTTAGTAATGTATTCATTGGTAATTATTCTTTTGGTGATTACTTTTTCCGGGTGTGTTACCGTTCCCAAAAATTATAAGGAAACAATTCTTGACGATATGTACCCGGTTTTATCGGATGAACAATATCAATCTATGAAGTCACTAAATAGTGATGAGGAATTGAATAAGTTTCTTGACGAATACTGGCAAAGCATAGATTCAACTTCAAACTTGAATGAATATAAAGCTGAATATCTGCAAAGATTAGAATATGCAAATGAGCATTTCCCGGATCGCGTAGGTTGGGGGAGATCTGACCGTAAAAGAATCTATTTGATCTATGGACCCCCATCTTATATAGAGAGATATGATTATACGGAAATTCAACTTGGCAGGTATTCAACAATAAAATCATTAGAGGTATGGTTATATATGTCTCCGGGCAAAAATAATTCTTTCCCCGCTCGAGTTGATAATAGTTATAAGGGTGAGAGGAAATTTATCTTTGCCGATGTTAACGGAGTTGGGATATATAAAATATTATATTCATCTGAAGATAATAGTGATATTGATCCATGGATGTTTAAACTACATTGGTAATTTAAAACGTCTTGAATTCCTGTGAGACGGGGATCAATAAAATCGGATGAATGTGGGAATCTTTAAATAATTAATTAATATGGCGGTGTTGGATTTTAACTTAACACATCGTTAGTAATTAAATCCACGTCCCGAAAACTTTCGGGACGTGGCAATTCAGTTTCAAGTTTTGCGTAAGGTGACTTAGTAACTAAACTGTCATTGAAATTCTTCCGCTATGATGATTGGCTTCACATTAGTAACCACTCCCAAATTTGAGTAATTTGCAAATAAAATCAGAGGAGATTTGTTTAGTGAAAAATGTGATGTATCGGTTCGTAATTCCAGTAGCTGCAATTGTTCTTGGAATTAGTAGTTATAGTTTTGCTCAAAAAGAATTCATTTCCGTAAGCGGGAAGAAGATTGAAATATTTATTTCCGGTATGGATAATAACCGGCAGGATAAACCCGTAATCGTTTTTGAAAACGGAATGGCAAGTAAGTTAGATGGTTGGAAGACAGTAATTGATGAAGTTTCTAAAACATCAGCAGTATTTTCTTACAATCGACCAAGGATCGGGGAATCAGAAAACGACAGCCTCCCGCCAACCACAGAACACATCGTAAATAACTTACGAAAAATGCTTTTGGAAAAAGGGCTTAATCCTCCCTACTTATTAGTATCACATTCTTTTGGCGGAGCGTATATAAGAAGTTTTGCCTCATACTATCCCGCTGAAATTGCAGGACTTGTTTTTGTTGATCCTATAGATTTTACTAAGAAGAAAGGGGATGGAGATCTTCCATATTTAGAAATCGGATTAACACAACATCAAATTGATTCTATGTTCGCAAAGCCCTATGCTAAATTCAAAGAAAAATTATATGCCGAAATGCCAAATTTTTATGTTGAAGAAGTGAAAATATCAAGCCAGTTAACCAAAACCGAATTTGAAGAATGTGTTCACACACCTCTGCCCGATGTCCCGGTTCATTTTATTATGGCGGGTGGATATCCAAAGAATCCGGAGAATAGACCAACACTCTATGATAAGGTAAAGATGTTTAGAATTGACAATAACCTTAAAATGAAAAGGTGGATCGCACTGCTTGATCCTTTGAAATACGGCAAGTTTTTCTATTGTTCCAATTCCGGCCATTCTATTCAAACTGATGACCCGGAAACAGTAATCACAAGTATCAAGTTGGCTTTGAATGACTACGACAGAATTCAAAAGGAAAAGCCAAATCGTTAAATGAGAAAAAATAGTTTAGATCAGCATTATTAAATTGAAGGTTACATGGTAATGAAATACGAGTATATTAAAACTATCGCGGCGTTGTTTGTAATATTTTTCCTCGTTCAAGGTTGCAACAAGAATGAAGAGATTGTGAAGTATGTAACGACTGAAAAACAAGGGGGATATATTACGCTAAGTGAAACAAAAGTTGAGATCGGACAAAAGATAACCGCTCATTTTATTAACATGGACTCCGTCCAGGTTTATTCTGTTACATTAAACCAAACGCTCGTAACATTCCAACAACTTAATGATAGCACAGTTACTCTCATTGCTCCCTATACAACTGTTGGAAACGGTGCGGGAAATTTTGTTTTCTACTGTACAATCCCTTCAACAGCCTCAGGCGATACTGTTTTGATCAGCAGCCAAATTAATTATAAGAGTGAAGAGGTAATTCTAAATTCGCTTGTAAAGTGGAACACGAATGAAAAGGTTTCAGAAGTAGATTCCTGGAAAAAGGACTTTAACGGAGAAAACCAAGGCTGGTCGTTCCAAACAGATCAAGATACAATAAAGTTGATTCGAAGTTATATCTGTCACGATGAGTGTAACAAAACGGAAACCATAGTATTTTTGAATAACGGCAACGACTCGTTACCTGCATTTTTATTTGCAAGTTTTGATAAATGGGAATTGATGAAAAGCCCAATCCATGAAATCATTACTTCCGGTTCCAAAATAATGATTGATGAATGGAGAGACTCTACAAATTACAGCGGCACATTTACTTCTGCCAATTATTGCTGGATCTTTTGGGCGAAAAAAAACCTTGAGTAACCTTCTATTTTGCCGAAACACGCTTGCATTAATGGATTTTTAAAGAAGTGGTTAGTTGAACATATTCTTAATTCAGATAAAAAGTATTCAGCATTCATGAGTGCAAAGGGTGTAGCTTAGAAATTCATTTATAATCAAGAATACAAAACTGTGAGGGGGAAATTAAATAACTTTAACACAACTTTCCCGGAAGATGGCAGCAAAATTATCTTTCGGGGAAGAATATTTTCTCCTAATTTAAACACCAAAAGCAAATAGTTTTTACAGTAGAACTGAACCTCAACCGGTATTCTAAGTCTGCAAATATTCAACAGAATTATTTTTGGGAATGGTGTTTTATATGGCAAAGATATTTTTAATTTTGTTAACCCTTCTCTCCTTTACTTCTTGCAAAAAAGAATTAGTCTCACAAGTCCAACCTCAAACTCCGTACGAGTTGTGGCGTTCACAAAATCTCCATGATTATTCAATCGATCAGGTGCGGACTTGCTATTGCCCCGATGGTGGTGTGGTTGTGCGCGTTACCGTTCGTTCGGATACAATATTCAGTTTAACAAAAGTAGCTGATGGAAGCCTCGTAACAAGTCCATATTATTTTACAGTAGATTCGTTATTTGGAATGATTGAATATGGTAATTTCGATTCTTTAGTTGTAAGATATAATTCAATTTACGGCTACCCGGAATTTCTTGATCTCAATCCGCAGTGGCACCCGGTGGATGGAGGAGTTTTATATGAGACAACAAATCTGAAAAAAGAATAAAATTAATTTTCTGTACAAAAATTCAAAGGGAGAAAATATGCCAAAAAAATATTGTTCATTATTCTTGGTTCTTTTGCTTGTTAAATCAATTTACGGTCAAGGGACGGCGCTGCAATTCTTATCCCTCCAGCAATCTCCTCCTTTGATTGGAGCAGGCGGAATTGGTGTAGCAATTCCCCTGGAAGATGCGAGCGGATTTTATTTTAATCCGGCGCAATTGGGCAATTTTGCACAAGAAAACAATTTTTCTCTTTTCGTGATGCCGCAAAAAACAAAATGGATGCCAAATTTAGGTTGGGATTTATCGTTCAACTCATTTGGTCTTTCGATGGGCTATAATTTTAGAAAGCACAATAATGATCTCCCTTTGGCAATCGGCGTTGGTTATCTTCACAACAAATTTTCTTACGGCGAATTTGTAAGAACGGGTCCTGATAGTCCAGACCCGATTGGAACATATGAAAGTTATGACAAATTTGACTGCTTTAGTGTTGGAGCCGGGTATGGCGAAGTGGTTAAATTCAATTTCGGCTTCTCAATTAAGTCATATAAATCTTATCCAGGGGAGTCACCAATTACATCAGAACTTAATTGGGAGGGTATTGATGGAACAGCTTTCGATTTTGGAGCTATGCTTGTAACTCCAATTTCAGAATTATTATTGAAAAACCATAAAATTAATCTTGCCGAAGAAACATTTCTGAAACCAAAAATTGATTTTACCCTTGGTTATTCAGTCTTAAACATCGGTAAAGAAATGAACTTTACCGATCCGGCACAAAAAGATCCATTGCCAAGAACGGCAAGACTTGGGTACTCATTCAATTTTGGACTGAACATAGTTAGTACAACATGGCAAATGAATGCAATTGATTATTCTTTTACCGCTGAAGCAGACGATATTTTGGTGAAAAGAAATCCTAACGACGGGTCTTATGAATACGATGATATTTTTGGAGTTATCAGTCCGGTGAAACATTTAATTGCGCTCAAAGGGGATGAAGCAGTAGTTGTTCACCGGGGACATATTTTACGGCTGTTTGAAACGATTATCGTTACTTCAGGCAGATTTAACACACGCACACCGGCAGGAATGAAATCAAACGGTTTCGGTTTTTCATCGGAAGGAATAATGAAACTTTATAGCGCGTTTGCTGATAATCCCATAGTAAGTTATATGGCAGATCATTTTATGTTTGAATATTACGATGTGAATAGTTTTACCGATTCATTTTTAGAGACCAATTTTAAAGGATTGGTAATTAACATAAAAGGTATAGAGTTTTGATCTTTCCCCTAATCGAATCTTTTCAAAAATGGTATGATGGGAAAATAACATTTCATCATACCATGTTTCCATTTTTCATGCTGCTAATAATACCCGCCTAAAGATAAGTGACTATTTTACAGTTAGCGAATTAAATCGAATTGCAAACAGAATCAATTAACTACTACTGAGAATTTTAAAATATTTTAGTCCCGCCTTGTGGGATACTTTTTGTGATTTTCTGTTTGTCCCACTTTATGCGGAGTTTGTCCTGGTGAGTTGGAAGGAATTACCCCAAGAGTCATAACTACAAATTATGTGAAAACATGCAAGTTTCCTGAATATGAATTCGTTTATACAGGTAAAAAATGCTTTTTCCCTTGGTAGTTTATGATAAAATATTAAATTGCCAAAGAAAAGTTTATAATTTAATCAATTTCCCTTAATACATTAGGAAAGCCAACATAAAACAGCCCTTTTTCTCAAAATCTTTCCTCCCGAAAAGGTTTTTAAGAGAAAATGGTAATCGGAGTAACAGATATGTCGATTTTAGAAGAACAACATAACGAACATGAGATGAGCAGTTACCCTCCCGCTGCGCAGGGAATGTATGATCCTGCATTTGAGCATGACGCATGCGGAATGGGTTTCGTCGCAGACGTCAAAGGAAGAAAGTCGCGTTCCATAATTGACAAAGGTCTGGATATTTTGAAAAACCTTGAGCATCGTGGCGCTGTTGGCGCAGATCCGAATACGGGAGACGGTGCAGGGATTCTTATCCAAATGCCGGATGAGTTTATGCGCAAAGTTGCAGCAGAAAAAAAAATCGAACTTCCTGTTGAAGGCCGTTATGCTGTTGGTGTAGTTTTTTTGCCGCAGAATGCTACTCTCCGAAAAGCCGTTGAGAATATTATAGAAAAAATTGTCATCGATGAAGATCAAAAGTTTTTAGGTTGGAGAGATGTTCCTGTTAATCCTTCTGTGCCGGGTAAGGGAGCCCAAGTTACTCAACCTTTCATAAGGCATTGTTTTATTGGAGCTAACAAAAAAATCGATGATCAAGATGGATTTGAACGAAAACTTTATCTGATTCGCCGAATTATTGATCAGCGTATACGAGCAGAATTAAAATTGGATAGAAGTAAATATTACGTCCCTTCTTTTTCAAGTAAAGTGCTCATTTACAAAGGGATGTTACTTGCACCACAAATTTTAGCGTACTACAAAGACTTAAACGATGCTGATATGAAATCTGCTATGGCAATGATCCATATGAGATTTTCTACAAATACATTCCCTACCTGGGATTTAGCTCACCCATTCAGAATGATCGCTCATAACGGTGAGATAAACACTTTAAGAGGAAATAAGAACTGGATGGCTGCACGCCAGCATGTTATGGAATCTCCTTATTACGGTAAAGATTTAAGAAGAATGCTCCCAATTATCATGGAAGGACAAAGTGATTCTGCAACTTTCGATTCCGTACTCGAACTTCTCGTAATGAGTGGAAGGAGTCTTCCCCACGCCATGATGATGATGATCCCGGAAGCATGGTCGAAAAATGATTTAATGGATCCTGACAGGAGAGCCTTCTATGAATACCACGCTACAATGATGGAACCGTGGGACGGACCTGCCGCAGTCGTCTTTACTGATGGAAGCATAATTGGTGCAACTTTAGACCGAAACGGTTTGAGACCATCGCGCTATGTTATTACAAAAGATGATCTTGTGGTTCTTACTTCAGAAGCTGGAACGTTTAGCGTTAATGCCGAAAATGTTGCTGTAAAGGGAAAACTTCAACCGGGTAAGATGTTTATTCTTGATCTAAAACAGGGAAGAATCATAACCGACGAAGAGATTAAAAAGGATATTGTTACGCGCCAGCCTTATAGAAAATGGGTGAAGGAAAACATGGTAAAACTTGATTACCTTCCTACCCCGGACGATGTGTATAAAGTACATTACGATACTTTATTAATGCGCCAAAGAATTTTTGGGTACACCAAAGAAGACTTGATGAAGGTTATGCTCCCGATGGCTGGTACCGGACAAGAAGCCATCGGTTCTATGGGAAATGATGCAGCCCTTGCAGTTCTTTCAGATAAACCACAAATGCTCTTCAGATATTTCAAACAATTATTTGCGCAGGTTACAAATCCGCCAATAGACCCTCTTCGCGAAGAGCTTGTAATGGAGTTAACCACATATGTGGGACCCGAGCAAAATCTTTTGGATGAAACACCTCAGCATGCTCATCGATTGGAATTGGAACATCCGTTACTTTCAAATTCGCAAATGGAAAAGATCAGATTTATAGCTAAAGGACATTTCAAGTCTATCACTATTCCACTTTTATTCGATCCTTTTGTTAGACACGATATGCGTGAAAGATTAGATCAAATCTGCCTGGAAGCTGTAGAAGCTGTAAAATCCGGAATTTCTCTTATCATTCTTTCTGATAAAGGAACTGACAGTGGTCATGCCGCAATCCCATGTTTATTAGCGACAGCAGGGGTTCATCATGCATTATTGCGCGCCGGATTAAGAACAAAAACCGGAATTGTTGTTGAGAGCGGCGAGCCGCGGGAGGTTCATCATTTTGCTTTGCTTTGTGGATACGGAGCCAATGCGATAAATCCATATGTAGCCTATGAAACGCTTGCTTATTTGACCGAGTACAAATTTCTCCCGGAAGGAATGGATTATAAAACGGTAACAAAGAATTTTGTTAAAGCGGTTAGCAAAGGACTTTTTAAAATTTTCAGTAAAATGGGAATAAGCACCCTGCAATCTTATTGCGGCGCTCAAATATTTGAAGCAGATGGTTTGGATAGTGAAGTGGTTGAGAAATACTTTACCGGAACACCGACCAGGATTGAAGGTTTAAGTCTTGAAATGCTGGAAGAAGAGACTATTCGTCGGCACATGCATGCACTCGATCCCCAAATAGATCAAAGCTCGCTTGATGTTGGAGGTTTGTATCATTACCGGGGAGATGGCGAGCATCATCTTTGGAATCCACTCACCATTTCCAAACTACAGCTTAGTACACAGCGAAGTGATTATAAAACTTTTAAGGAATATTCAGAACTAATAAACAATCAAAATAAAAAGAGAGTTACCCTTCGCAGTTTATTTGATCTCGACCTATCCGGCACACAGATTCCACTTGAAGAAGTTGAACCAGCAAGTGAAATTGTAAAAAAATTTTCAACCGGCGCGATGAGCTTTGGTTCTATTTCACGCGAAACACACACCTCACTTGCCATCGCGATGAATCGTATTGGAGCGAAATCCAATACCGGCGAAGGAGGCGAAGAGCCGGAAAGATTTGTAAAACTTCCGAACGGCGACAGTTTAAGATCAGCAATTAAGCAAGTTGCTTCTGCGCGGTTTGGCGTTACGGCAAATTATCTTGTTAATGCGGATGAACTTCAAATTAAAATGGCGCAAGGCGCTAAACCCGGTGAGGGAGGACAACTTCCCGGGCATAAAGTTGATAAAATTATTGCGAAAGTACGTTACAGTATTCCTGGCGTTACCTTGATAAGTCCGCCGCCGCATCACGATATTTATTCAATTGAAGATCTAAAACAACTTATCTTCGATCTGAAAAATATAAATCCGAAAGCTCGGATAAGTGTTAAACTCGTTTCAGAAGTTGGCGTTGGAACCATTGCCGCAGGAGTTGCAAAGGCTCATGCAGACCACATCCTTATTAGCGGTCACGATGGAGGAACAGGCGCTAGTCCGATCTCATCGATTCATTATGCCGGTTCTCCCTGGGAATTAGGTTTAAGCGAGGCTCATCAAACATTAGTGTTAAATGGTTTGCGAGACAGAGTTACTCTTGCAACTGACGGTCAACTAAAAACCGGACGCGATGTTATAATTGCTGCTTTACTTGGCGCCGAAGAATTTGGTTTTGCCACAGCTCCTCTTATAACGCAAGGCTGTATTATGATGCGCAAATGTCACCTTAACACCTGCCCCGTTGGAGTAGCTACTCAAGACCCCGAATTGAGAAAGAAATTCAGCGGTAAACCGGAGTACCTTGTGAACTTTATGTTTTTTATCGCTGAAGAGGTTCGGGAGTTAATGGCGAAACTCGGATTCAAAACTATTAATGAAATGGTTGGTCAAACTGATAAAATTATTCCGGTTCGCATGAACGACCACTGGAAAGCCCGCGGAATTGATCTTTCAAAACCGTTGTTTAAACCAACACCGCTGTACGATACAAACTTGTTTAAAACTCGTGAACAAGATCACGAACTTGAAAAACAGCTTGATCACGAGTTAATAAAAGAAGCGATGCCTGCTCTGGAAAATAAAACTCCGGTTCTTATAAAGACTCGAATCAGGAATGTCAATCGCAGTGTAGGTACAATGCTTTCAAGTGAAGTTGCTAAGAGATATGGCGATGAAGGACTTCCCGACGGAACAATTAAAATTCAACTTCGCGGAACCGCCGGGCAAAGTTTTGGAACATTCCTGGCAAAAGGAATTGAACTTGACTTGACCGGTGAATCAAATGATTATACCGGTAAAGGACTTTCCGGCGGAAGATTAATTGTAAAAATTCCAGCCACTGTTACCTTTAATGCTGCCGAAAATATTATCGCCGGGAACACTTGCCTTTATGGTGCAACAAGTGGGGAAGCCTACATCAACGGTGTTGTTGGTGAACGATTTGCAGTTCGGAATTCGGGAGCCATCGCAGTTGTAGAAGGTATTGGCGATCATGGTTGTGAATATATGACCGGAGGACGAGTGGTGGTAATCGGAAAAACTGGCAGAAACTTTGCTGCCGGTATGTCGGGTGGTATTGCTTACATCTGGGACCGCTCAAAAGATGCGAACAAATATATCAATCACGAAATGGTGGACGTTGAATATCTGATCAAAGAAGAAGACGTATCGGAAGTTCATGATCTTATACAAAAACATTTTGAGTATACCGGATCCAAAAGAGCCGAACATATTTTAGAGAGATGGGAAAAAGAGAAGGAGCATTTCTGGAAGATAATTCCGGGAGAATACAAAAAAGCTTTAGCGAGAATGGAAAAAGAAGCAGCGGCTAAAAAGGCTTTAGAGAACGAATCAGTTTTAGACGAGGTACACAATGGGTAAACCAACCGGTTTTATGGAATTCGAAAGAGCTGTTCTAAAAAAAGAACAACCAGAGGAACGAGTTAAACACTTCAAGGAATTTGATTCCGTTTTCACAAGAGAGGAAACCAAAATTCAAGGTGCAAGATGTATGGATTGTGGAATTCCGTTTTGCCACGGTGATACCGGTTGTCCCGTTAAAAATTATATTCCCGAATGGAACGATCTGATTTATCATGGGCATTGGAAAGAGGCGCTCGATAATTTGCACACAACCAATAATTTCCCGGAATTTACCGGAAGACTTTGTCCTGCGCCATGTGAGTCCGCTTGCACACTTGGCATAAATGAAAAACCGGTTTCTATCAAAGCTATTGAGCGGACAATTATTGAAAAGGGATTCAAAGATGGAAACGTAAAACCAAGAATGCCGCATGTTTTAAGCGGCAAAAGTGTTGCCATTGTTGGTTCAGGTCCAGCGGGGCTTGCAGCAGCTCAACAACTTACTCGAGCGGGACATTCGGTTACGGTTTTCGAAAAGAACGAACGTCCCGGCGGTTTGCTTCGCTATGGAATTCCTGACTTCAAAATGGAAAAAAGTATTCTTGATAGAAGACTACAACAAATGGTAACCGAAGGAGTTCAGTTCAAAACAAAAGTGAATATCGGTGTAGATATTCCGGCAAATGAATTGATCGAAAAGTATGATGCGGTTGTGCTCGCAGGCGGCTCAGAAAGACCGCGAGATATTCAACTTCCCGGAAGAGAGTTGAGCGGAGTTTACTTTGCGATGGAGTTTTTAACTCTTCAAAATAAAATTAACGCCGATGAAAAAGTTGAAAAAGTTATAAGCGCAATTGGGAAAAATGTTATTGTGCTTGGTGGTGGAGATACGGGTTCCGATTGCGTTGGTACGGCAAATCGGCAAGGTGCCAAATCGGTTACTCAACTTGAAATAATGCCGATGCCTCCGGAAGAACGTCCATACAATACTCCGTGGCCTTATTGGCCTTTGATAATGCGTACTTCTACAAGTCACGAAGAGGGTGTGGTAAGAAGATGGAGCGTTAATACAAAAGAGTTTAAAGGAAATGAAAAAGGGGAATTGACATCATTGGTTTGTACAGAAGTAAATTTTGAGGATGGCAAATTTATTGATGTTCCCGGAACTGAATTTGAACTTCCTGCAGAGCTTGTTTTAATAGCAGCAGGTTTTGTTCACCCGGAGAAAAAAGGATTGATTGACGAACTTGTTTCTTTAGGAATGGAATTAGATCAACGTGGAAATGTGAAAGCCGAATTTGGCAACGATGATGATTACAATTACAGTCGCGATAACATCAGACGGGCTCATTCGACTTCGCTTGAAAAAGTTTTTGCTTGCGGAGATATGAGACGCGGGCAATCTCTTGTGGTTTGGGCGATTGCAGAAGGTAGAAAATGTGCAGCTTCGGTGCATAAATACTTGACTGAAGTTTATTCGGAAGAGACAAAGTCGTAGTTAAATCTGTTCAAGAAAGAATTCTGCGAGTTACGACTCCGCGAACATTTTGTATTGTTCATACATAGAGATTGCCGTTTCAAGATCAAATCTTGTGCGGATGAGAAAAGCTTCGTCTCGTTTAGAAGAGATTGGTTCGGGTTCCCACTCCATATTTGAGTTGAGTATGGAATTTGTTTTTGTGTCTTCGATGACCCAAACTCCCTGCCCGTTTTTTCGTTGTTTCATTTCAAGGAAAACTAAACCGCTAAGTTGAAATTTTACAACTCTATCGAACCATTTCACTTTTTCTGCATCTGTCATAAATTATTCCGAAGTCTTTTTCTTACTATCGAAAAAAAATCGATACAGTTGAGAGATGGAAAATATCTATTAATCATTCTTATCATTATTATGTGTAGTTATCGTATTTCCCATCTTGATTTTATTTTCATTTCACTCCATTCTGATTTTAAGATGCTGTAATAGATAGTATCGCGTCGCCGGTTATGAGTCATCAATGTGTGGCTGCGTAAAACGCCTTCTTCTTTAGCGCCGATGCGGAGTAGCGCTTTTCTTGCCGGTAGATTTAATACATCTGTTTTGAATTCAATTCTTTCAAATTCCAAGGTATCAAAAGAATACTTCATCATCAAATATTTCATCCGGTCGTTTATTCCTTTGCCTTGATAAGCCTTGCAAATCCACGTCCAGCCAATCTCAATTCGTTTATCCCGATATGAAATATTTCCAAAACTTGTTGAACTGATCGGATTGTTTGTGGATTTATCAATAACCGTAAAAGCAAGTCTGATTTTCTTTTCATTCTCAAATACAGCGGTATCAAGCCAATTTTTAAGTTCAGCTTTTTCCGAAAGATCGCTTGTAAAGTAAATCCACATTGATCTGTCATTAGTCAATTTCGAAATAGGATCGAAGTCATCCAACTTTATCGGTCGCAAAAGTATTTCATTCGTTTGTAGGGTTAAATTAAAATCAAGCATAGTTTTTATTATAAAAAGTTAGTTATAATTTCTTTTTCGCATTTATCATAACATACGGAATGCTTAGTTTAATACCGCCAAGTTGGCGCGCTTGTTCATTCAACCGCGTTTCAATTGTATCAAAGATTTGTTCCGTTTTATCTTCAGGCAGAAGCTTTATCCATGATTCCATAAATGCTAAGCGGATGAAATAATGATTTAACATCGCCGTGCCGTCAGCAAATTTGTAATTAAATTGATCGTGTTCCAAATCCTTGATAATAAATCCCTGCTTTTGTAACAGCGAAACAATCTCGTGAAGCGGACGGCGCTTTTGATAAATATGTTCGTGCATTAACTCAATCTCTTTATCCAAATGTAATTCTGATAAGACATTTTCTAATTGTCCATAAAACTCAAACATACTTTTGTCAAGATTCATCGTTTGCACAAATTGTCCGCCGGGTTTTATAATTCTTGAACACTCAGAAAACACTTTATCAATATCGTTGACATTATTTATTCCGTTGTTGCTAACGATTAAATAAATCGATTCATTGGCAAGCGGTATTGATTCAGCAACGCCCTCAAAAATTTTGATGTTAGTAATTCCATACAAGTCAATCTTTTTATTTGCCCTTACAATCGCTTCTTTCCACGGATCAATTCCATAAACGGTTGAATTTTCGCCAAGACGCATTGCCAGTTCGGTTAAAGGGAACCCGGTTCCGAAGCCAATATCAAGCGCAGAGATGTTTGGTTTGTAATCAATAGCATCAAGTAATTTTAAACCGAATGGAGCCGACCAAAGCGGCAATTCATCAAACACATCGATCAGTTGGTTTAAGTCAAAATTGTTGGAGAGATATTTTTTCATTGTCGTTTTCTAAGAATATTTTTATTAGCTGAAGGCTAGTTATTTATTTACCGCGAAATTAATTGCTGCTTTATCCCAGATAGTTGAATTCCTTAATGCCGGGATTACTTGTTCCGGATCGTCAACAAAAGTCCACATTTCCAAATGCTTTTCATGCATGAAGTTTTCAGATACACAATTTTGAAGCATTTGCCGTAACGAATCATAATATCCGTTAGTATTTAAGATCACTATAGGTTTTGTAAATAGACCCAATCGCTTTAATGAAATCGTTTCTAACAGCTCTTCAAGAGTTCCACTGCCGCCGGGTAAAGTTACCACCCCGTCGATGTTCACTAAGAATTTTGCTTTTCTTTCGTGCATCGTTTCAGTTAGTTCGAAATCTGTTACACCTTTGTGTGCCCACTCAACCTCGTTCATGAATTTTGGCATTATCCCTTTTATTTTTCCTCCGTGTTCAATGATAGTATCAGCAAGTTTTCCCATAAGTCCGGTTGCTCCGCCACCATAAACGATTTCAATATTTTCTTTTACAAACTCGATTGCAAGTTTTTCGGTGGCGTCAAAAAAAGAGCTATCAATTTTTGAACTTGAAGCGCAGTAAACGCAAATTTTCATTTTACAGTCGTTTGTTTTTATGATTTCCATCATTAAAGTTGTCCTACTTTGCTTATCGGAATAGTTGTTTATATGCAAAATAAGAAAAATCTACTGGATGTTTTCCTTTTCCAAATTGAGCAGCCATTTTTTTCTCCAAATTCCACCACCATACCCGGTGGGACTTCCATCTTCACCAATTACTCTGTGACAGGGAATGATGATGGCAATTCTGTTCATTCCGTTTGCATTTGCTACAGCACGAACCGCAGCCGGTTTGCCAAGCGCTGTTGCTTGTTTCAAATAAGATCGCGTTGTTCCGTAAGGAATCCTCTGCAATTCCTTCCAAACCGATATTTGAAATTCCGTTCCAACAGTGAATAACGGAACAGTAAACTCTTTTCTTTTGCCCTCAAAATACTCATCAAGTTCTTGTTTCAATAAATCGAAATGATGATTTGCTCCTTGAATAATATTTGCGTTTAAGAGCTTGGATAACGATTTCAATTCAGTTTCCAGCATTTTGCGATCAGAAAATTCTAAGAGACAAATTCCTTGTTCAACTGCTCCGGCGAACATTGTTCCCAACGGAGTTTCGATACGCATAATATTGATGACTTGCTTCTCTTTGCTGTTTGATGGTGAGACTCCGAAAATAGATTTGAAGGAATTGTTGAAACCGCTTAACGATTCGTAACCCGAATCAAACGCAACGGATGTTACCGGCTCGCCGTTTTGTATTTTTTTGAATGCCGAGTTAATACGAAACATTCTTTGGTAAGCGTGAAAAGTAATGCCGTGATTTTTCAAAAACCATCTTCTCACTTTGCTTGGCTCAATTCCTCTTTGTGTTAAATCCCAATCCTTTATTTTGATGGAAGGATTTGCGTTTAACTTTTCCAGAATGTTTTTAATGTAACCGGGAGTCTCGCCAGTTTTTTCCAAAGGATTACAAACTTTGCAAGGTCTGTAACCTTTTAATATTGCTTCTTTGGTTGTCTTAAAGAATTCCACATTTTCTTCTTTCGGTTTTCTTGCGGTACAAGTTGGGCGGCAGAAAATTCCGGTAGTTCTAATTGCTGCGTAGAATATTCCTTCATAAGAAACATCTTTGTTTACCAGCGCCTTGTACATAATTGAGTTTGTAAGCATAATTTTTTTTAGTTCAAAATTAGTCTTCGCGAAAGGAGTTTACAACCGAAAAATTGACAAACAATTTTTAATTTTTCGTAGTTGCCGGTAGAAACAATATGTATAAAAAGAACCAACTTTAAATATCAATTTTGTATTTTTAAAACATCATTTATTAGCTGGTGAAATATGATATTATTGCAGTCATTTTTATGTGCGATTGCAAAAACGATTTTCCTCTTAGCAATATTTTTGTTAAGCGATTTTGCTCAAGCACAGGCTACCAATGCCAATGAGAATATCAAACCGAAATCTCAAGGTGCTGTTTGGGCGCCGGATAATGGAGATGGTACATATAAAAATCCAATTCTCTATGCCGATTACTCCGATCCGGATGTTGTGAGAGTTGGAGATGATTTTTACTTAACGGCTTCAAGTTTTTCAAATTTTCCAGGGCTTCCGATACTTCATTCAAAAGATTTAGTTAATTGGGAAATAATCGGTCACGCGGCAATTCAGTATCCCATAGAAACATTTATTAAGCCGCAACACGGTAATGGAATTTGGGCGCCAAGTTTAAGGTATCATAACGGCGAGTTCTATATTTATTTTGGTGATCCGGATTATGGGATCTTCATGACAAAAACAAAAAATCCAACCGGACCTTGGGAACCATTAAAACTTATACGCAAAGCAAAGGGATGGATTGATCCTTGTCCATTATGGGATGATGATGGCAGCGCTTATCTTGTTCATGCGTGGGCAAGGAGTCGTTCCGGGATAAAACATATTTTAACTCTCAATAAAATGAATGCTGAAGGAACAAAAATTTTAGATGATGGTGTAACTGTTTTTTGCGATTCTGTAAAACATCCAACCATGGAAGGTCCAAAACTTTATAAAAGAAATGGATACTATTATATTTTTGCTCCTGCCGGCGGGGTTAAACCAGGTTGGCAAGTTGTTCTGAAGTCTAAAAATATTTATGGACCTTATGAAGATAGAATTGTTTTAGAGCAAGGGAGTACAAATATTAATGGTCCGCATCAAGGAGGATGGATCGAGACACAAACCGGCGAAGACTGGTTCATTCATTTTCAAGATCGATATGCTTACGGAAGAATTGTTCATCTTCAACCGATGAAATGGGAAAATGATTGGCCTGCTATCGGAGTAGACTATGATAAAAATGGGATTGGTGAACCTGTTTCCAGTTATAAGAAACCAAACATTGGTAAAAAATATCCGGTTTGTAATCCGGCAACAAATGATGAATTTAATTCCGCTAAACTTGGACTGCAATGGCAGTGGCAAGCAAATTACAATTCAGAATGGATTTCGCTTAAAGCAAAAAAAGGAAGTTTAAGATTTTATACTCAACCCCAACTTCCTTCACAAAAAAATCTTTTTAATGCTGCCGCTTTATTACTTCAAAAATTTCCCGCTCCGCAGTTTATTGCAACTACTAAAGTTTTTCTCTCAGCGAAACATCCAGGCGATAGAGCCGGTTTAATAGTCTTCGGGTTGGATTACGCTCATGTTGGAATCATCAAAACTGAAACCGGATTTAAAGTTTCACAGTTCTCGTGTAAAGATGCGGATGATGGAACTGGAGAAGAGGAAATTGATTTCGCTGTAGTAGATAATTCCACGATAAATTTGCGCGTTGAAATAAACTCCGAAAATGTAGCAGAAATTATCCCAAGACTTCTTTGTTCGTTCAGTTATAGTTTAGATGGAAAATCATTTAAACGAATTGGAAAGGAATTTATTGCAAGAGAAGGGAAATGGGTGGGTGCTAAAATCGGAATTTTTACGACAACAAATCGAGAAAACAATCAAAACAGTTTTGCTGATTTTGATTGGTTCAGATTTGAATAGAAACCACTCGAACTCTAATAAAATATTGAACTAAGATCGAATTATCGAATAAAATTATTTTACCAAATAGAACTACTTTTATTTGCTATACAAATAATACTTCTTGGAAAGTCTTTTAAAAGCATCCACATCCTTCATCAGATAAGATTGAATATCTTCGTACTTCATTCGTTTGGTAAATAGCTCTCTAATTTTTGATGTGCCGCAAACTTAATCGAACATTTTTAAGCGAGCGGTATCACAATGAGTAAATAGATTTTTCTCGGGATACATCTCATTGTGAACTTGCATAAATAAAAATTGCAGAGGAACAAATAGCAAGCGGAGAGGAGATAACTCATCACGCCGTAAAGCAAAAATTTACTAAAAAGGGATTATGGTGGAAATACTTTGGTCACCATTGGCTGTATAGAGACTCGAAGAAATCTTCGAATATATTTCAAAAGACAATAGCGCCGCCGCTCAAAAATTAGTAGATAGAATCATCAAGAAAGTCAATTCCTTATCAAAATTTCTGGAACGGGGAAGAAAGGTACCTGAAATAAACAGAGAAGAAATACGGGAAGTTTTTGAAGAAGAATACCGGTTGATTTACCGCATTTCATCTAAAAAAGTATTTATTTTGACAATAAGAAATTTCAAACAACTTCTACCGGATAAAGATTTTGAGTGATGAAAACATTCAAATACACAGACCGCTCCGATGGAGCTAAAAAGGAAATGGGATAAATGTTAAGTATCGGTGCAGTAAGGTTAGGCTTAATTCTTAACAGTTTTTATAACACTCATCAACTGCTCATGCAACTTCCCATTGGAAGCTAAAATTTGTTTTGAGAAAACATCAATTTTATTCCCGCTAAAGTTTGTAACGATTCCGCCGGCTTCTTCAACAATTAGTTTTCCGGCGGAAATATCCCAGGGATGGAGATGCACTTCCCAGAAACCGTCGAACACTCCTTTCGCAACATAACAAAAATCAATTGCCGCTGAACCAAGACGGCGAACAGCGCGTGTTCGTTTGATCATTTCAATAAATATTTCAATTGCGTTGTCGGGATTTTCTTCAATGTTATATGGAAATCCTGTAACTAAAAAACTTCTCCGCAAATTATCATTATCGTTGACGGAAATTTTTGCATCGTTGCAATATGCGCCGCTGCCAAGTTCGGAAGAATAAATTTCATTCCGCATGACATCATAAACAACTCCGGCAAGGGTTACGCCGTTTTTCTGCAAGCCGATAGAGACTGAGAATATCGGCAAACTATGAGCAAAGTTTGATGTGCCGTCTAACGGATCGATCACCCAAACGTATTCCGAATGATGATCATGCTCGCCGGATTCCTCAGTAAGTAAACTGTGTGTTGGATATTTTTTTGTAATGAAATCAATAATATGTTTTTCCGATTTCTTGTCTATCTCCGTAACTAAATTCGATTCGTTTGTCTTAAATTCAATTGAAAAATTCTTCCCGAATCCTTCGCGGATAATTTCTCCCGCTTCTTTGGCAACGGTAATTAGGTCAGTAATCATTGAAACTCCGAATAATGTAAAAAGTACGGATGCAATTTACAATAAAGTAAGAGGAATAATTCAAAGCAAAAAACAATGGGACGCAGATTAGTCATGATTTTGTTAAGATCAATTAAGATCGGAATTTTGAAATCATAAAAGATCATAAGTGATCTTAATAAATCCGCGTACCATTGTTTTCCCCCTGCAAAGGGAGAAATATCATTCTTACTTCTCCACTATTTTTTGGTATATTTCGTTCCGAAATTTGAGAAAAAGGAGAACTTTTGAACGTGAACGTAGAAATCGAGAATTTACCTAAGGACGAAAACCTATTAATTGATAATCTGCCGGAAATACTTCCGGTTTTACCTTTAAGAGATATTGTAATTTTCCCGTATATGATCTTCCCGGTGTTGGTGGGAAGAGAGCAATCTATTCGCGCAGCAAATGCGGCGGTTGACCGGGACAAATTTATTTTTCTTTCAAGCCAAAAAAAATCAAACTTAGAGGATCCGCAGCAGGAAGATATTTATCACGAAGGAACGATCGCACGCATCGTGCAGATATTAAAACTGCCGAACGGATTAATGAAAATTTTAGTTGATGGTTTACTGCAAGGAAGAATAATAGAGTTTACAGATAACAAAGATTTTTTTGAAGCCAGAATTGAAGTGATCATTCCAAAAATTGAAAATGACCACGAGATGAAAGCGCTTGTCCGCCAGATGACCGGGCTCTTCAAAGAATATGTGAAGATAAACCGGAATATTCCATCCGAAGCTATTAACGCATTTGAAGCGATTGAAGAACCGGATAGAAAACTGTTTTATGCGGCTGCAAATATTAATCAATCGCTTGAAGTGAAGCAGAAAATCCTTGTTCAAACAGAAATCAAAGATCAATTTTACGAAGTAATTAAACTGCTGAATTCAGAGATCGATATTTTAAAAATAGAAAAAGAAATCGACGGGAAGGTTCAAGAGAATATTGGAAAGACGCAGAGAAAATTTATCATTCAAGAGCAGATAAAAATTCTGCAGGATGAATTGGGAGAGGATGAAGACAGCAATTCCGAGATCAGTAAACTCCGCGATAAAATTAAAAAAGCCAAAATGCCGAAACTTGCAAATGATGCCGCGATGGAAGAACTGAACAAACTTCAAAAAATTCCACCGATGTCTCCGGAGTTTACAGTGATTAGAAATTATTTGGATTGGCTGATCGATGTTCCGTGGTATAAAAAATCGGAAGACCATTTAGACATAAAACATGTTGAAACAATTTTAAACGAAGATCATTTTGGATTGGAAAAACCGAAAGAGAGAATCATTGAACATATTGCTGTGCTTAATTTAGTTAAGCAAATGAGGGGACAAATTCTTTGTCTTGTAGGACCTCCCGGAGTTGGAAAAACTTCTCTCGGCAAATCAATCGCACGCGCAATCGGAAGAGAGTTTGTCCGCATCAGTCTTGGCGGCGTTCGTGATGAAGCAGAAATCCGCGGACACAGAAAAACTTATATCGGTTCTATGCCGGGCAAAATTATTCACGCAATGAAAAGAGCAGGAACGATTAATCCTTTAATTCTTCTTGATGAAATCGACAAGATAAGCAATGATTTCCGCGGCGATCCTTCTTCCGCAATGCTTGAGGTTCTTGACCCCGAACAGAATCACACTTTTCAAGATCATTATCTGGAAGTTGATTACGACCTTTCTCAAGTAATGTTTATTACTACTGCAAATGTTCGCTATTCTATTCCGCTTCCGCTTCAGGACAGGATGGAAATAATTGAACTGCCGAGTTACCTTGAATATGATAAACTTGAAATCGCTAAACGCCATCTTCTTCCAAAACAAATAAAAGCGCACGGGCTTGAAGACAAAAATGTAGTAATAAGTGACGAATCAATTAGAAAAGTTATTTCCGGTTATACGAGAGAATCGGGCGTTAGAAATCTTGAAAGAGAATTAGCTTCTCTTTGTAGAAAATCTGCAAAAGAAATTGTATTAAGAAATTCGAGCAATGGAAATAATGGGAAAAACAAAAACTCTTTAATCATCGATGAGAAAAAAGTTGAAGAATTTCTTGGCGTACCAAAATACAAACGTCAAACCGTCCAAAAAGAAAATCGCATTGGCAGCACGACCGGATTAGCATGGACGAGTGTTGGTGGCGAAATATTAGAAGTTGATGTTACCATCATGCCGGGACAGGAAAGACTTTCACTTACCGGTCAGCTTGGCAACGTGATGAAAGAATCTGCACAAGCGGGATTAAGTTACATCCGCTCAAACGCAAAAAAGTTAGGCGTACCGGAACAATTTTTTAAGGGAAAAGAAATTCATATTCATTTACCTGAAGGCGCAATTCCAAAAGATGGACCTTCTGCCGGAATTACGATGGTGATGGCGATGCTTTCCGCAATTTCGGGCAAACCAACCTCGTCCGATGTTGCAATGACCGGCGAAATAACTTTGCGCGGAAAAGTTTTACCCATCGGCGGATTGAACGAAAAACTTATCGCTGCAAAAAGGAGTAATATTTCTACCGTTTTAATTCCGAAGGATAACGAAATCGATTTAAAGGAAATATTGCCTAAAGTGAAAGATGGTTTAACCATCGTTCCTATTGAAAAGATCGAACAAGCGCTTCCGTACGTTTTTAAGAAAACGGCTGCAAAGAAAAAAGTGCCGATCATAAAGAAGAAAGTCATTCAAAAAAAGAAATAAATGGCAGAAGAGTTTAAAGTTCCATTCGCTTTAAGTGATAAAGAGAGATACGAGGTTCTCCTTCCGCAGATAAAAATTCTTCTTTCAAAGGACGATTTGCTTCTATCAAATCTCTCTAATTTTACAGCGGCACTAAAGCAGACGTTTGAAAAAATAAGCTGGGTTGGGTTTTATCTTTTTGACGGAGAGAAACTTTATCTCGGTCCATTTCAAGGAAAAGTTGCCTGCACAAAAATCGTACTTGGAAAAGGTGTTTGCGGAACTTCTGCGTTGAACAAAGAAACGATCATAGTTGGGAATATAAATAATTTCCCCGGACACATTGCTTGCGATGACGGTTCAAATTCTGAAATTGTTGTCCCGATCTTGAAAGGAACTGAACTCATAGGCGTATTGGATTTGGACAGCTATCAATTTAATGCATTTGATGAGACTGATCGAAAAAATTTAGAAGATCTATGTAAGTTTTTAGCGCAAGAAATTTTTGTTAATAGATAGTTAGTAAAAATATTCTATGCAAAATGGTAAGAAAATTTGGTTGAAATCAAATATCGAACATCGAACAAGGAATAACGAATGATGAAGTTTTGCCTTTCGATATTCTACATTTCTTGTTCATTATTCATTATTTTTTTTATTCTGGCTTTGCCAGGTTATGAATTAACAGGTAGGAAATCACATGTCATTCATTGTTACCGCAAGAAAATACCGTCCACAACTTTTTGATGATGTTGTTTAGAAAGATCCTTAAATTTGCGCAACAAAATTTCCTAAAGCTTCAAAGCTGAAGAAAAAGATGAATTAAGGTTTCATCTGTGATGATCCGTTTAGTGAGTGTTATCAATGGGCAATAAAAAATTATGACAGAACAACAATTAATTCAAAAACTTACCGAACTTAGAAACTTACCCGGTGAAACCGAATGGGTGGAATTCAAATCGGCAACCGAAGATCATTCATTTGAAAAGATTGGAAAGTATTTCTCTGCATTGAGTAACGAAGCTAATCTTAAAAACCAAGATTTTGGTTGGCTTGTTTTTGGTGTGAATGACTGCCATAATATTGTTGGAACTAATTATCGTAATAATCCAAATTCATTGCATTCACTTAAACAAGATATTGCTCTACATATCAACAACAACATTACATTTATAGAAATACACGAACTAAATTTACCTGAAGGAAGAGTTATTCTTTTTCAAATTCCTCGTGCAAAGCAAGGAATCCCTATTAGTTGGAAAGGGCATTTCTATGGAAGGGATGGTGAATCATTAGTACCTTTAAATCCTGTTGAGTTCGATCAAATCAGAAATCAATCACGTATTCTGGATTATTCTGCGCAAATTTGTAATGATGCTTCTTTAAATGATCTATCGGATATTGCCATCTCAATATTTCGTTCTTTATGGTTCGAAAAATCCAACAACCGGAATATCTTAAATTGTTCTCGTGAGCAACTCCTCTCAGACGCAGAGTTTCTCATTGATAATAAATTAAATTATGCTGCTATAATTCTTCTTGGAACTAAGGAAGCTCTTTCACGATACCTGCCTAATGCAGAAATTATTTTTGAATACCGTAATTCTGAAACTGATATTAGAAATCAATTCAGAGAAAATTATAAAATTGGTTTCCTTGGTATCTTAGACAAGTTGTGGGATTTGATTAACGCACGAAATGGGATGGATCATTTGCAAGAAAAATTTGTATTTAAGGATATACCTTACTTCAATAAAGAAGTTATTCGCGAAGCAATTCTTAACGCTGTTTGTCATAGAGATTATCAATCTCCTGTATCAGTCTTCATACGTCAATTTCCTAAATCAATTAGTATTGAAAATCCCGGCGGATTTCCGAACGGTATTACTTCCGAAAATATTTTATATCGTACTAATCCGCGCAATCGAAGAATTGCAGAGGCATTCGAAAAGTGTGGTCTTGTTGAGCGTTCCGGGCAAGGTGCAGATGAAATGTTTCGTAAATTGATTGAAGAATCCAAGCCTCTTCCAGATTATTCGAGGTCAGATAACTTTAATGTGATTTTAAAAATTAACGGTGAAATCCAAGACAAGAATTTTATTCAATTTATTCAACGTCTCTATAAAGAAAGAAATCCGGAACTTTCCATAGAGCAACTTCTTACTCTTGATGAAATTAGAAGAAGTACATTAAAAATAGAAAACAGACAAGCAGCCATTGATCAACTTTTGCAACAAGAAATAATTAGTAAGAAAAATTTGAAAGGTGTTATTAGTTATTCTTTGTCTAATGAATTTTATCCAGGAGAAAAAACTTTTGGAAAAAGTAAAAAACAAATTGGATTAGAAAAACAGGAAGCTGCTCTTATACAATTTCTTTCAAAGCATCATAAAGTATCACTTTCAGATTTAATGGAATTGTTTTCCCTGTCTGATCGAAACAAGATTTATAATATTTTACGACCTCTTAAAAAAGAAGGATTAATTGAGTTTGTTGGAGATAAAAAAACCGGCTATTGGAAATTATCCGAATGAATTTTTCAGCGTAAACCGCTTATGCCTTACGCAATAATTTTACGCATAAACCAATGGGAAAGTGTCATTTCAATTAAAAAACCGCATTTTTTTTGCGTTGTTTTTAAATGAATGAAATGATGAAAGAAAATGAAAAATATTAAATGACCCCACTTCAAAAAGGTCATTTTGATGAAAATATGTTTTGATTATCGTCCAAATTCAAAACCTAAAAACTCAATTTTAGGCTTTTTAGAGCGGGCTCTTAAATGAATTTTAACTTTAGGAAATAAGAAACAGGAATTTACATGTCATTTATTGTAACAGCAAGAAAATACCGCCCGCAACTTTTTGATGATGTTGTAGGACAAGAGCATATAACTAATACGCTGAAAAATGGAATCAAAAGCGGACGAATTGCCCACGCTTTTATTTTCACCGGTCCGCGCGGAGTTGGGAAAACAACTACCGCAAGAATTCTTGCCAAAGCGTTGAACTGCCAGAATCCAAATGATGCCGAACCATGTAACGAATGTGAAATGTGTAAGTCAATTCAATCAACTCAATCTATGGATATAATTGAAATTGATGCTGCATCAAACCGCGGGATAGATGACATTCGCACGCTTCGCGATTCCGTAAAATATGCCCCGACAAAAGGGAAGTATAAAGTTTATGTCATCGATGAAGTTCACATGCTTACCAAGGAATCCTTTAACGCATTACTAAAAACTCTGGAAGAACCCCCTTCTCACACGATCTTTATTTTTGCGACAACTGATATTCACCGTGTACCGATTACTATCATTTCCCGCTGCCAGAGGTATGATTTTAGAAGAATCGATGTAAACACGATCAAAGCTTTGTTGAGCAAAATCGCCATCGATCAAAAAATTTCAATTGATGATAAAACCTTAACGCTGATCGCGAAAAAATCGGATGGCGGACTGCGTGATGCGGAAAGCTTTTTTGATCAAGTGGTAGCTTTTTGCGGCGAAACGGTTGAATATGAAACAGTAATTAAAATTCTCAACTTTATTGATGATGAACTCTACTTTCAAGTTTCCGATGCGATCAAATCGAAAGATTACCAAACGGCTTTCACAGTCGCAGAAAAAATATATCAAAACGGTTGGAGTTTTACCGATTTTCTAGAAGGGCTGATCGAGCATTTCAGAAATATTTTAACGGTCCAATTATCAGGAACAACAACATTAATTGAGACGGCGGAAATTTACAAAGAGCGGTATCAATCGAACAGAAATGTATTTACTGAAAATGATTTAGTCAGAATTATAAACTCGCTTACAAAAACTTCCGCTGAACTGAGATTTGCAGTGAACCATAAATTAAAAATCGAGATGGCGTTGTGTTTCATTATCGGGTTGGAATCGACATTAACGATCTCGCAATTGGTGGGAATGGTAAACTCCGGGAAATTTTCTGAAATTGAAGTAAGTTCTTTGGGAAATCAAAAAGCTACCGTTCAACCGCCAACTTTAATACCTCAATCTAAATTGGTTGAACAGAAGAGTGAACCGCAAGTAATTCATTCTTCAAATTCTCAGAAAATTTCTAAAAACGAACCGGCAATAGCCAGAACAATCGATAAAGCAACTTTCGATCAGAACAGTAATTTGTTTGATTACGACACGTTTGTGAAGAAATGGGAAGGATTTGTAACTTCAATAACCAAAGAGAAGAAATTACTTTTCGGGAAAATTATGGGACAAATTTCTCCGGTTAGTGTGAACGAATCCACACTTAACGTTCATTTAGCAGATGATTTCTCCCGGCATGTGCTTGATCAACATGAAGACTATCTCACCCAAAAAGCGGATGAAATATTTGGGGCAAAATTGAAATTCAAATTCGTAGAGATGGAAGATCAGGAAGAAAAATCTGAGGGAAAATCGGATAAATCGAACCAAAGAAACGAAGTTCCCGACACGAAACTCTTTAATTACATTAAAAATGAACTTGGAGGAAAAGAAGTTTACTAAAACCGCTCCTTTTCTCACCGGAAAAATTGTAAATTTTTTAAGAATTCCTTAACTTTTCACCCGATGAATAAAAAATTAATTGTCGCTATCGATGGGCCAGCCGGTTCAGGAAAAAGTACCACAGCAAAACTTCTTGCAAACAAGCTTAACTATCTTTATTTAGATACCGGCGCCATGTACCGGGCAATCACCTTTCTTGCATTAAAACATAAGATAGTCAAGAACGAATCTGAAATTGTTAAACTCTTAAAAGAGACCGACATTGAATTGATCTATGAAAACGGCAACTCCCGTGTTTTTGCAAATAAAATTGAACTCTCCGAAGAAATCCGTTCGCACGAAGTTAACAGCAACGTAAGTGATGTCAGTAAGATAAAGCAAGTCCGCGAAATATTAGTACAAAAGCAGAGAGAAATTGGAGCTTTAGGCGGAATAGTAATGGAAGGAAGAGACATCGGAACCGTTGTTTTCCCCCATGCAGATGTAAAATTTTTTTTAACCGCCACGATCGATGAGCGGACTAAAAGACGCACAAAAGAAATGGTCGAAAAAGGGAAACATATTCACGAAGACCTTGTAAAAGAAAGTCTGCTGAACCGTGATAAAATTGATTCCACCAGAAAAGAAAGCCCGCTGCAAAAAGCTGAAGATGCGACTCCCGTTGATACTTCCTTTTTAACGATTGATGAACAAGTAAATTTCATTTATGATGAAGTAGCCAAAGTTGCTCTCTCAAAAGGTGTTGAACTTTGAGGTTGAAAAATTTGTTATCTTTACAAAGAAAAGAATAACTTTAGGATACACAATGACCAAGGAAGAAATAATAAAATATATATCGTTGGAGAAACCGAATCTTCAAGAAAAATACGGTGTTACAAAAATCGGTCTTTTTGGCAGTTATGCACGTGGTGAGCAAAACGGCGAGAGCGATGTTGACATTGTTGTTGAGTTAGAAAAACCTGACCTTTTTTATCTTATCGGAATTAAACAAACTTTTCAAGAAGCTATGAATGCTAAGGTTGATATAGTTAGACTTAGAAAAGAGATGAATCAAGTTCTGAAAAAAAGAATATTACGAGATGCGATCTATGTTTGATAACGAACTTGTTATAGATATTCTCAAAAACATTATCTGGTCGTTGAACCAAATTGACAAACGATTTGCGAAAATTAAATCAGCCCAAGATTTTATTGTTGATGATGAGGGGCTAGAAAAGCTTGATAGCATTTGTATGCAATTAATTAATATCGGCGAAGCTTTAAAACAAATTGATAAATTAACTGAAAATAAACTTTTAATTAATTATAAAGAAATTGATTGGAAAAGTGCAAAAGGGATGAGGGATATAATTACTCATCATTATTTTGATATTGACTCCGAAACAGTATTTAATGTCTGTACCGACCATATCCCTGAAATGAAAAAAGCAATAGAGCAAATATTAGTTGAGTTGGAAAGCAACAATAAAGTGCCTGGAGCTAAATAGGATTTATATGGTTGTATCAGTTGATAAAAACGCCGGATTTTGCTGGGGTGTAGTCCGGGCAATTGATTTTGCCGAAAGAGAATTGAAAAATTCAGCAAAGTTATATTCGCTTGGAGATGTTATTCATAATGCATCGGAAGTGAATCGCCTTGCAAAATTGGGCATGGAAACAATTTCGGTCGATGATTTTGATAAAATTCCAAAGGGAAGCAAAGTTTTAATTCGCGCTCATGGCGAGCCGCCTTCCACTTATAAAAAGGCGGTAGAGTTTGGGATTGAACTGATTGACGCAACTTGTCCGGTGGTAACAAAAGTTCAAGAACGAATTAAAAAGTTTGTTGATAAAAATTATCAAGTTGTTATCTTCGGAAAAAAAGATCACGCTGAAGTTATTGGTTTGCGCGGAGTAACCGGTGATAAAGCGATCGTTGTTGTAACTTTGGCTGAAGCTCTACAGAAAGTTGATCTTTCCAAACCGACGGTATTGTTCTCGCAAACAACGATGGACAAAGAAACTTTTGGTACGATTGCTTCTTCGTTAAAAGAAAAAGTGAAAGAACTGGTTATTGGAACAATCGAAGACGAAGCGGTAGAATTTCATGCAAAAGACACCATTTGCGGGCAGGTTTCCGGGCGAGAAAAAAAGCTCAAAGAGTTTGCCCTTTCAAATGATGTTGTTATCTTTACAGCGGGCAAAAAAAGTAGTAATGGAAAAGTTCTCTATTCCGTAGCAAAAGAAGTAAATCCCAAAACTTTTTTTGTTGAAACAAAAGATGAAATCGATTTTAGCTGGTTTACCGGCGCGGAAACTGTTGGTATTACCGGCGCAACATCAACCCCGCAATGGGTGATGGAAGAATTAAAAAGTGTAATTGAAAAAAAAAGCCCATCCCTAACCCTTCCCAAAGGGAAGGGAATTTTGATTCCCCCTTTGGGGGATTAAAGGGGGCTTAATAAAAGTTTATAAGTCATAATTAATTATTAATGTTAAACTAAACCGCCTTTGGCGGACTGTTTTTATTTTCATTTGATGACTTGGAAAGTAAAAATAGATAAATATTTTTTTGGAGGTTCAATGTCCGAAAAGAAAAAAAAATCACTCCTTGATGAATTCAACAGCGCGAAAAAATTCTTTCATGAAGAAGAATATTCTCAAGAAGAGTTTTCTGCACTCTCTAAACTTTACGGAGATTCCTTCCGTGATGTAAAAGAAGGCGAGATCATCAAAGGAACTATCGTTAGAGTTCAACAAGATACCGTTATCATTGATGTCGGTTTCAAATCCGAAGGTCAAATTCCTAAAGATGAATTCTCTCCTGATGAACCGATTAGAGTCGGTGCTGAAATTGAAGTAGTTCTCGAAAGTGTTGAAGATCAAGAAGGAAACCTGGTACTTAGCAAAAGACGCGCAGACTTTCTCAGAATTTGGGAAAAAGTTGTTCGCGCTCATGATACCGGAGAAATTATTCAAGGTAAAATTGTTCGCAGAATTAAAGGCGGTATGGTTGTTGACCTTATGGGTATGGAAGCATTCTTACCTGGTTCACAAATTGATGTTCGCCCGATCCGTGATTTTGACGCCTTCGTTGGTAAAATGATGGACTTCAAGGTTGTTAAGATCAATATCCCAACCGAAAATGTTGTTGTCTCCCATAAAGTTCTTGTTGAAGAAGAAATGGCTGACCAACGTAAAGAGATTCTCGATAGACTTGAAAAAGGTCAAATCCTCGAAGGAATTGTTAAAGCAATTACCGACTTTGGTGTGTTCGTCGATCTCGGCGGTGTAGATGGTTTAATTCACATTACAGACCTTAGCTGGGGCAGAATTAATCATCCGAACGAAGTTGTTAAACTTGATGAAACCATTAATGTTGTTGTTACTGATTTCGATGAAGAGAAGAGAAGAATTTCACTTAGCTTGAAAAAACTTCTTCCGCATCCCTGGGAAAATATCGAAGAGAAATTACAGATCGGAACAAAAGTTTCCGGTAAAGTAGTTTCATTAACCGATTACGGCGCATTTATCGAAATCGAAAAAGGCATCGAAGGTTTGATCCACAATTCCGAAATGAGCTGGACCCAGCATATCAAACATCCATCGCAAGTTGTTGCAATGGGACAAATGATTGAAGCTGTTGTTCTAAGCCTTGATAAAGAAGAGAAGAAAATTTCTCTCGGAATTAAACAACTCGAACCGGATCCTTGGCAAGAATTGATGCAGAAATATCCTGTCGGATCAAAGCATCATGGTATTGCAAGAAATCTTACCAACTTCGGAGTATTTGTTGAACTTGAACCTGGTGTTGACGGGTTAGTTCACATTTCCGATTTATCATGGACAAAGAAAATCCGCCACCCCGGGGAAGTTGTTAAAAAAGGGGAAAGAATTGAAGTTCTCGTTCTTTCCGTTGATGTTGATCAGAGGAAAATTTCGCTTGGTCACAAACAAGTTCAAGATAATCCATGGGATACATTTGAAAAATCTTATGCTGTGGGAATTGAAACCCAGGCAAAGATCGTCCGCATCATTGAAAAAGGAATTATTGTTGAACTTCCGCTTGATGTAGACGGATTCGTTCCTACAAGTCATCTTTCAACTGCAAAGATCAAAAACCTCACGATCCATTTTCCGATCGATACAATGATAGATTTAGAAGTCATTGAGTTCGATAAAGAAAATAAGAAAATCGTTATGAGTGCGTTAGCGTTCTTAAAAGATAAAGATGAAGCTGTTATTCAGGAATTCATTACTTCTCATAAACTCGAAAAAATGACTCCAGCAGATGTAATGACTGCTGATACGGTTACGGTAAACTCGGCAGACTTCCCGAATTTTGAACTTCCGGAAGAAAGTCTTGCTCCACCGGAACAAGTACAAGAATAATAAATGATCCGGTAATTAATGTAGAGACATGCTATGGCATGTCTCTGCGTTTTTAAAGAGTATGAATAAAAAAGTTGCGCTACATACATTAGGTTGTAAATTAAATTTTTCAGAAACCGCCGCGATCGGTAAACAATTTACTACCCGCGGATTTTCGGTTGTAGATTTTTCCGACCATGCGGATGTTTACGTGCTTAACACTTGCTCGGTAACTGATAATGCCGAAAAAGAATGTCGTCAGGTAATTCGACGTGTATTAAAACAAAATCATAAGGCGTTTGTTATCGTAACCGGCTGCTATGCTCAACTTCGTCCCGATGAAATTGCTAAAATAGATGGAGTGGATGCGGTTCTCGGAAGCAATGAAAAATTTGATCTTTTCTCCTACTTAGACGATTTTGAAAAGAAAGATCTCGCTTGCATTTACACTTCTTCTAAAAGTGAACTTGATAATAATTTTGGAATTGCTTCTTCAACCGATATTGATTCTCGTACTCGTGCATACTTTAAAATACAAGACGGATGCGATTACAAATGCACTTACTGCACAATCCCTTTAGCGCGTGGGGCAAGCCGAAGTTTAGAACCGGAAAAAGTTGTTGAGCAATTTCGTTCGATAGTAGCTCAAGGGTATAAAGAAATAATTTTGACAGGTGTGAATGTTGGTGATTACGGAAAATCTTTTGAAATAGATTTTTATCATTTACTAAAAAAGTTAATTCTGGTCGAAGGAGATTTCAGAATCCGCATTAGCTCTATTGAACCCAATCTTTTAACGGATGAAATTATTTCTCTTACTTTATCCACAGAAAAACTTTGTAAGCATTTTCATATTCCTTTGCAAAGCGGAACAGACAAAATTCTGCGCCTGATGCAGCGCCGTTATACTATCGAAGATTATAAAACTCTCATCTCAAAATTGAATAACATCGATCCGGAAATTGGAATCGGCGTTGATGTAATTACCGGTTTCCCCGGTGAAACCGAAGGAGATTTTCAAGAGACTTATAATTTTTTAAGGGAGTTAGAAATTTCTTATTTACATGTTTTCACTTATTCCGAACGCCCGGACACAAAAGCTGTTTCGTTGCCGGGAAAAGTTGGAAAAGAAGAGAAGAAAAGAAGAAGTTCGTTATTACGAATTTTAAGTGATAAAAAAAGATTCGCTTTCCAAGAAAAATTTATCGGCAAAAAAGAAAGAGTTCTTTTTGAAGAAGCGAATGACGACGGCATCATTAAAGGGTTTACTTCGAATTATATTAAAGTCTTTCATCCGTTCATGAGTGAATTACAGAATCAATTTACTGAAGTGACCATAGAAAAAGTTCTCGGAAATTATTGTAACGCTTCATTGGAAGGGAAAAATTTTTCCGTTGAACGGTTAGCAGTTTAATCCATAAATTCACAATAAAAAAATATGAAAAAATTTGTCTTCCTCTTTCTCCTTTCTGTTTCATTTTTATCGCCCTCGATAAATAGTCAAATAAAAAATCAACTGCAGTTATCTAAATTTAATTTTACTGATCAGTCTGCAAGTGAAAGTGGAATTCATAAAGAATTTTTAGAAACCTCACCGACTAAGAAAAACATCGCGCTCGCAATTTTATATTCAGCTTTGCTGCCGGGGATGGGGGAGTTATATGCAAATAATTATCAATCCGGGAAATATTTTACCATTGCTGATGTTGCCTTGGTGGGTATTTATTTTGGCGTGAATACTTATGGCGACTGGAAGAAAGAGAATTACAAATCGTTTGCCCAAACGTATGGCGGAATTTCTTTAACAAGTAAAAATGATGATTACTTTGCGACAATCGGGAACTATAAAAACATCGATCAATACAATGATGAAAAAGCGCTTGAACAGCGATTTACGGAAATGTTCGACAAAAATATTATGAATTGGAAATGGGAAAGCGAAACCCAGAGACGCGAATATAGGGGAATGTGGCTTTCGAGTCAACGTGCATACAATAACCTGCAGTTTGTAGTTGGAGCAATGCTAATCAATAGATTGGGAAGTATCATTAACGCTGTCCGTTCGGTTGTGGCATACAATAAAAATTTGTCCGGGCAGACGAGCTGGAATTTATATCTTGATGCAAACCCAAATCCGTTTGCAACAAAAAACATTTCACTGAACTTTATCTCAACTTTTTAATTCCAGGAGAAATATTTCATCTAAAGAATTTAAATTCATTTCGAATAAAAAGATATTTCTTTCCTTGAAAGAAAATCACATCGGAACTTGTTAAAAATATTTTGTCGACCATTCTGTCGGTTCATCGCCTAAAAGGTCGAATCATTTAAATTTGTCCTTCCAAATTTCTCATTATCATCTCTTTTTTCGTTGGCACGTTGATTGGTTATTGGTAATAAATCTATAATGTTTAGAGAAGTTCATTAGGATAAAGAGCACAAAATGAAAACAATAATTTTAGTAGCCGCCCTGATACTTTTTGCTATCCCGGCGAAGGCACAAGATTCAACTTCGGTTGGCGGGAGAAAAGAAAAATCGACCATGGAAAGCGACAAATCAGGTAACTTCTCCATCGATAAAAAGAAGAAAAATGATGTATTTATCGATAAAGACGGAGACGGTATTTGCGATTTCCGGGCGAAAGGACTGAGTTTTGAAAAATTAAGAAAACGAAATCGTCAAGGTCTTGGTGACGGTAAAGGAAAGGGAAAGGGAAACCATTGAAGACGATAATCACTTTCTTTAATGTAGTTATTTTGTCGAGCGTCTTACTCGCGCAACTCGAAGTGTCATCCGAATTTTACCGATATTCCGATGACAACATTTACAACAGTGCGGTCAAGGTTTCGGATAATATTTATAACGCAGCTTTGAATGGTGCATATAATTTTAGCAGTGAAAAAAATACGCTGCAAGTGTATAATCAAAATTCGATGAATTACTATCAAGAGAACCTGGGAACCTCGTCTTTTCTAAGGAAATATGGGATTGCTGATAATCTCCGGATTTCTGATGAGAATTCACTCAATCTTGGAATAAATTATAGCATCAAAAACAACCGTGATGTCTTTACGATTCTCGATTTTTCTCAGATTTCAGCGTATGGAAACTATAGGCATTCGTTTTCCGAATCCGACATCTTAACCGGTGGTTACATTTACTACAACAACAGTTTTACAAATTTTTCGTTATTCTCACATTCGGTTCATAAAACTTTTTTAAGATTCAACACTTCGTTCGAGACAGAAACCTCTTTGATCCTAAGCTGTGATTTAAGCGCCAAATTATATCCAGCCGCAGAAGAAAATCCGGCGAGCGAAGCGTATCAGCTCAACTTATTTACTCAAGTAGGGCAGGCTATTGCTGAGAATACCGGTTTGAGTCTCTATTTTCAACTGCGAAGCAATCTTTCACAAACGACCAGATCATTTTATTACGACAATACGCTTTTTTATCAAGATGAACTCTTCAACGATGTGTTTTCAAATGAAGGATTTGAGACGGGAATTTCTTTATCAAAATTATTTTCTCCAACCTTCGGGATGAAAGCAGAGTTAACTTACGCTAAAAGGGAATATTCAATGCTGCCGGTTTACGACTACTACGGCAACATCGTTGCTTCAGCTCGATTAGATAACCAATTTGGCGTTGGATTGGAAATACAAAATGATCTTTCTAATTATGTTTCCGGGTTGGCGGCTCATGTTAATTGGAATTACCTTCTCAATATATCGAACGACGCATTCTACAAATATGATAATCAACTTTTCTCCATCGGACTTGATTATTCGTTTTAGTATTAGTCCGCGAACTAAGAAAAATTGTGAGTACGGGATTTAATTTTTAATTCCGTACTTCTGAAGTTTATAGCGCAGATTTCTTTCCGTTAGCCCCAACAACTTTCCGGCTTGAGTCTGATTTCCGTTGCTCTTTTGCAGTGCATCAGTAATTAATTTTTTCTCCAAAGATTCAACAATTTCTACCAACGTTCCTTCTTGCAATAAATCCGGTTCTTCAGGTACGAAACCTTTTATCGACAATGGCAAATCATTTTGTGTGAGAGTATTCCCCCTGGCTAATACAACTGCACGCTCAATACTATTTTCTAACTCACGCACATTTCCCGGATATGAATATTTCATTAACAGATCAACGGCTTCCTTTGAGATGGAAAAAGATTCTTTGTTGTTTTCTTTTGCATATTTAGAAAGAAAGAATTCGATCAACGGAAGAATGTCTTCTTTTCTCTCTCGCAGCGGAGGAATTTTAATTGCTACAATGTTCAGCCTGTAAAATAAATCCTCGCGGAAGGTTCCGTCTTTTATTTTCTTTTCCAAATTTTGATTTGTGGCAGCGATAATGCGAACATCAATTGGGATCGTTTCCGTTCCGCCAACACGCTCTATTTGTTGCTCCTGAAGCACGCGTAGTAATTTTACTTGCATCGGAAGAGGGACATCGCCAATCTCATCAAGAAAGATTGTTCCTTTGTCCGCTAACTCAAAACGTCCTTTTTTCATTTTGTCAGCGCCGGTAAAAGCTCCCCGTTCATGCCCGAACAATTCACTCTCCATCAAGTTTTCGGAAAGCGCCGGAATGTTAACAGCAATAAAAGGATTATTTTTCCTCGGGCTTATAAAATGAATCGCTTTAGCCAACACTTCTTTTCCGGTTCCGTTTTCTCCGGTAATTAATACGGTTGCTTTACTTTCGGCAACGCGCGCTGCAAGGCTGATGGCTTCTTCCATGCGCGGTGACTGAGAAATAATTGAAGATATTTTAAATCGTTCTTCAAGCTGTTGTTTTAGATACTGATTTTCCGATTTCAAATTTTTATTTTCAATTATTCTTTCAAGTAAAAGATCGAGTTCATCAAGATCAATTGGTTTTGCCAGATAATCATAAGCGCCAAGTCGCATTGCCTTAACGGCATTTTCAACCGTACCGAAAGCCGTTACCATCACGAAACTAATTTCAGGATTGATCGATTTGACCGCTTCGAGCACTTCTATTCCGGTTTTGTCCGGCATCTTAAAATCTGAAATAATAATATCGATGGGATTGTTCCTGGCGAAGCGGATACCTTCTTCTCCCGATCCTGCGCTGGAAACATTGTATCCTTTTTTCTTTAGATACCCGTTAAGAATTTCTCTTTGCCCCTGTTCGTCATCAACAATTAAGATATTAAAGTTTTTCATAGTCCGGAATAATTATGGTGAATGTTGTTCCCTGGTTTAGCTTACTTGTAACATGAATCGTGCCGTTATGCTGGTTGACAATTTTTTGTGCGATGCTTAATCCCAACCCGTTACCTTCTTTTTTTGTGGTGAAATAGAGATTGAAAATCTTGGAAAGGTTTTCTTTTGAAATTCCATTTCCGTTATCTGCTATTTTAATAAAAATATTTTGATCTCGTTTGTCATAAGTTAATTGAACCGCGCCGTTGCGGTTAGTAGCATCGATAGCGTTTTGAATGAGATTCATCATTGTCTGCTTCATTAATTCGGGATCAAAGTTCATCATAAATTCGCTGCCGGAACTGATATTAAATTCAATATTTCGTTCTTTTGCTTGCTCACTAAAGAGAAGAGTAAGTTCGGTGAAAAAATTTTTTGAACTAATTTCTTTTTTCTGAAGCTCGATCGGTTTGGCGTAGTTTAAAAACTGAGTAATTATTTTATTTATTCTCTCAACCTCGGTCTTTAATACTCTGGTGATATCTTGATATTCAGTTATCCCTTCCGCCGGCGTAAATTCTCTGTTTAATCGTTGAGCGATCATACCGATGGCATTTATTGGATTTCGAATCTCATGGGCAACACCGGAAGCTAACTCTCCCATGGCGGAAAGTTTTTCGTTTCTCTTTTTTTGTTCTTCAAGTAAACGGGCTTCGGTTAAATCTTTTATTACTAAAGTTGTGCTTCCGTTCTGTTCATCACTTTGCGAAACAGTAACCGAAAGATATTTAGAGTTTCCATTCTTCGAGATTTCCATAGCAAACTCGAAGCCGGTTGTTTTGTTATTTATGATATTTTTTTCGAACGCATCAAATAATTCTTTTGAGCATGAAACCAAAGGTTGATTGAGCACTTCTGAGGTTGATAACTGAAAAAGTTTTTCAGCTTGTTTATTGAATAGTGAGATTTTAAAATCGCTGTCAACTACAATAACCGCCTCTCCCATATTTTCCAAAACAGTACCGGTAAATGTTTTAAACTTGGTCAATTCAGTTGAAACTGATTTTAAATTTTGTGCCGTAAAAACGATACTTAACACTATGATCGAAAACGCTGCAAGAAGAAAAGAAAGAATTACTACTCTTCGAACCATCCTTGTTTCTAAATTTCTAATTTCATCCATCGAAAGTCCGATCCGGAAAACGCCAACAATTTCATTTTCATAACGAAGCTGCTGAATGACCTCGTAAACTTGATATTCGTGATATTTGAATTCGCGCATAAACGGCTCATCAACATTTAATGCGTGTTGTAATAGAGTGTCTTCATGCAGAGAATTAATTTTAGAAATTCCTTTGCTTGCGGCAATGATACCATCCGAGTCCTGCAAAACAATATATTCTATGCCGGGATTCGTGGCGATATCTTGCACAATTTTTCCAATACCGATTTTTTTTCTGAACTCTAAAAAAGAAGCCGCATCCAGATTGATAATTATGGCACCCTTTCGATTCGCCCTTGAAACTGCAACGGCAAAACGTAAACCTCCTCCATTCCGCGATTCTTTTAAGCCAATAACGGCTTCTTCCTTTTTACCGGAAAGAATTTCATTTACTTCTGAAGGACGACGGCTGAAATTTCTTTCTTGCCCTTCATACCCGCCAAACGGAGACATATTAGATAAAACTCGAATTCCTTTTTCATTTAAAATATTAATCCTGAAAAGTGAATTCATTTTGCTGTAAGCTATCAAATTTTTTTCGGTTAGTCTTTCCGAATTGTCTAGTTGACGTATAAATCTTGCATTATCCATCAATCGTTCGGTCATCAAATTTTCTATTTCATCCGAGGCATGGAGCGTGTTGATGCTGGAAAGACGAATTGTTTCAATTAACGAAGCTGATTCTCTATCAAGCAGACGGTAGATTTCTTTTTTACTTTCGCTCAATTCAAAATAAGCTGAAGCTATCATCACCACTCCGATGATCATTGAAATGATGATAATAATTTTTGGCTGCAATCTAAATTTATTTTTCATAATTAAAATTAAAAGAAATCTTTGTTAAATAACTACAAATGTTTGATTCAATCCTCTGTGGAGAGATTCTTACCGTGTCGACATTCATGTCGGCAGAACCGCCAATAATGTCGAACTTCAACTCTATAAAATCGCAAATTCCTTTATTCTGAAGAATTTATGACGTGCAACGAACTGGCACGCCGGTTGTATAATCAGTATCGAACTAAATTATTACAAACAAAACAAAAGGAGTTAGATCATGAAAACCATAGCAAAAATTTCATCGGTCTTCGCACTGGTTCTTTTCATTACCGTTTTCTTCACATCAGAAGCCAGCGCCCAGCAATACGGCGGGGGCAAAAAAGCGAACAAAGGCTTTGTTGATTTGAATGGCGACGGAATTAACGACAATGCATTAGATGCTGATGGTGATGGAATCCCAAACGGTCAAGATGCTGATTTCGTCCGCCCACAAGACGGCAGTGGAAGCAAAAATATGTTCGGTAAAGGTTCAGGCAAAAAAGGTCTTGGAACCGGTAATGGAACAGGAATTTGTGACGGCACCGGACTTGGCTCCGGCAGCGGATCCGGAACAGGTGTTTGTGACGGAACCGGAAGCGGCTCTAATGGCAAAGGAAGAGGAAAAAAGTAAATCCTCTGAAATTAAAAAGGTGACCTAAGGTCACCTTTTTTTTATTATACTTCCACAACTTCTGCTCAATAAAGTAACTGTTTTAATAAATCAGGATTATCGCTCATAATACCGTCAATATCAAAACTTAAACATTTTAACATATCTTGTTCCGAATTTGCAGTATAAGTATAGACTTTAATCCCGTTTGCATGAGCAATAAAGCATAAATGTTTGTCAAGCAACTCAAATGAAATTAGAAGGTGTTTATATTTTTGTTTGATACATTCATCCAAATTGTCTTCAAAATCACCGGAAGCATCATCACTTCCAACAATAAGTGCGGGGTCTAAGTTTTTTAATCTTCTGATGACATCAGGGTTTGCTGATGTAATAATGGCTGTGGCATAGGCATGATTCTTTTCAATCACTTTTGCAAAATTTATCAATCCCGAGTCGGGACAAGGTTCCTTCAAATCGATAAAAAAAGTTTCAAAACTTGTTCCCAATTTTTGCATAACGGTATCGAATGAGGGGATTTTATATCCTCCGGTTAAGGTGATGGCATTGATTTCGGAGAAATAAAAATCGTTAATAGAACCTGAAGTATCAGCTTGCGCGTCAAGCAAATTATCGTGGAGAATAACAGGTTGATAGTCTTTTGTAAAATTAATATCGAACTCAAGATGTGTGAATCCTTTTTTTGATGCTGTCTGAAAACTTTCAAAAGTGTTTTCGAGTTGCACCAAATGATAACCCCGGTGAGCGATTATTTTTACCCTTTCAGTTAAACTTTCATCTTCACGAACGCATGAATTAAAAATGAAAACGATAGCCAATACCAACAGAAACCGTGTAGTCAAAGGATTCACCAAAATCATAATTTTCTCTATATTTTATTTTACGCATGGAATAATTGATGGAGAGGTAATTTAATGCAGATGTTTCAAAATTGAAAAAGAAGTGATTTGAAAGTTCAGTCTCAAGCCCAACTCCGAGTTTTAAACATGATTCATCGTAGTGCGTATTTTTTGTAAAGTTTTCTCGTTGATAGATCACTCCGAAAATTACAAACGGTGTGTAATTGTTTTGTTTGAATCGATACCCGAGAGAGATTCCTGCGCGGTGGTAATAAACATATCCATATTCCACCTCTACAAAAAGACTTTTATAAAACGGATAGACGGCGCTCAAGGAATAAAACTGCTCTCTAACTAAATGATTTGCTTTCAAATCGAAATCGTACGGGGAGTTTTCTGTTTTCTCCGTTTGAGATAAAACTATCATTTGGCAGGTGAAAAGAAGAAAAATAAGATATTTCATTGTTACTCTTTCATTGTGTTACCACCGTTTTAAATCGGTAATTACAAATAATATGTTATTCAAATTTAAAGAAATTACCCGACTTTAATTCATAAAAGAAATTTAAAAACGTTCTGTAAAGTCGATCATGTCTGAAGAAAACAAAACTTCGACTTCCATGTCGAAGCAATTCGTCAAGATTGTCGAACTTGTTTGAATGCGTTCTTTATTATTGCGATCCATGCGAAATTATAAGGATATTTCCTGGCACACCGATTGGGAGAGATTAAACAAGTTCATAGTTACAAAAAACAGGAAATGACATCATGAAAACTATTATAAAAAAAATCTCTTCATTTATTAACGAATTTATTATTGTTCTGATCCACGGGATAAAAGAAAAACTTCGTTCAGTTAAAAACAGGCGGAACATGACAAGCTCATTCAATAAATTAACACCCCCAAAATACAACAACATCGTCTGGGCAGGGAAAGAGGATTTTCCCTCTGATCCGGATGATGATTATTTCTCGCCTTCCAAATGGTATGAAAATTAAGTTTCCATCTCATTGAAATGATTATTCTACTCACCTCACACATGCTGCCTTTCTGAACAGAACGGAGTGAAGTGAAGAATATTGCATACGCTGACAATTTCTTTGAGATGAAGGATAAAGCGAATTGAACAAGAGTGCGTATAATAAAACTAAATCTGAATCGATATCGGATAAATTCCATCCAAGAATAAAATAAAGGAACAAAATGAAATCTTTAATGCAGAAATATCTTGAACGATTTGTTAGACTAACAGTTGTGCTAATAAATCTTAACTCTGTTATTGCCTATGCGCAAGATAATACCGGAACTATTTCAGGTGAAGTGCGGGATGCCGTTAGCAAGAGACCGCTTCTTTATGCTAACGTTTCGGTCGTCGGGACACAATTCGGGGCAGTTACTGATGACAAAGGATATTTTGTTATAAAAAAAATCACCCAGGGTACTTATCAACTAAAAACTTCTTATATCGGATATTCTCCTCTATTAAAAGATGATATTGTGGTGGTTCATTTGCGCAATACTTCTGCATCTATAGAACTTTTCCCCTCTCAAATTGAATTGAATGAAGTAAGCGTTACCGGGGGATATTTTCAAAAGCCGCTTGATCAATCGCTTAGCATTCGTTCTCTTACCCAACAAGAAATTCGCCGGTCTCCCGGTTCGGCGGAAGATATCTTCCGTGTAATGCAATCATTGCCGGGTGTGGCAACAGCAGGGGGAAAAAGTGCACAACTTATTGTAAGAGGCGGAAGTCCGGATGAAAATTTAACTCTTCTGGATAATATCGAAATTTATAATCCCATACATTTTGCACGCACTGGCGAATCTATGGGGATTATCAGTATTATTAATCCTTCTTTATTAAAAGGGGTTGACTTTATGACGGGGGGATTTCCGGCTAAGTATGGTGATAAAATGTCTTCGGTATTTGAAATGTCACTTCTTGATGGGAACAAAGAAATTTACAATACCGACATTAATGCGAACCTGGGAGGCTTCGGCGCGATGGTTGATGGGCCTGTTCCCGGTAACGGAAGTATGATTTTTTCAGCTCGCCGTGGTTTTTTTGATTTACTTACTAACCTTATGAATAAACCCGCTGCTCCACAATATTACGATGCTGTTGCGAAACTAACTTATGATCTTGATGAAAAAAACAGAATTAGCATCGTAGGATTTTATTATCTTGATCAAATATTGCGCGAAGGAACTTCCACAACAAAAAAGACGACTTCCGAAGCGACAAATTTTAAATACGACTATCTTACTCGCGATGATTACGGAACCGCATTCGGAATTAATTGGCGGTTTCTTTTTTCTCCTAAAGCTTTTTCTCTAACAACACTTTCCTTTTCCGGTAACGGATGGAATACACTGCAAGGGACCGAGACGGATCGAAGTTTAAGCGGTGAAGATATTCGCGAAAATAGTTTTGATGTAAAGAATGAAATAACCTTTAATATTCTTCCAAATTTAGAACTGAAAACGGGAGGATATTTACGATTCATCGATTCAAAACATATAACATGGAAACCGGCAGACACCACTCGCATCGGACAAATCATTCCAGCCACCTCTGTTTCCTTTTTACCGGAGATGAGTAACAAAGTCACTTTTTTCTTGCAAGATACGTGGAGACCTTTTAGCAGATTATCACTTTCTACCGGTATTCGATATGACTACTTTTCATTCACAAAAGAAAGTAACTTTAGTCCGCGTATAGCCGCTTCATTTCACTTAACGGATAAAACATCATTAAACGCTTCGTTCGGAAAGTTTTATCAGACACCTGCGGCTTATCAAATTGCACTCGATCCGCATAATGTTTTTTTGATGAGCAGTCTTGCTACTCATTATATAGTTGGAATCGATCATCTTTTTGCAGAAGACACAAAATTTACTGTAGAGGCGTATTATAAAGATTTAACAGAAGTATTTGTTGCTAACGATACTACCGATGTTTTAACAAATGCCGGAAGCGGTTTTGCACGGGGAATAGAATTTTCGCTTCAGAAAAAATTTACAGATGGAATTGTCGGCAGCGCCTCATATTCCTATTCGGTTTCTAAAAGAAGAGACGCTTCAAACACAGAAACTTACTATTTTGAATATGACCGTCCACATATTGTTAATTTGATTGGAGGTATCGAACTTTCTGAAACATGGCAGTTAGGATTCAAATTTCAATATGCTTCGGGCAATCCCTACACACCGGTTGTTGGCACAGCAATAAAAAATGGAACTTACTACGCTGTTGACGGAGCGTATAATTCCTCACGACTGCCCGATTATCATAAACTCGATATCCGGATAGATAAAAAATTTGTGTTTGAGAAGTGGACATTAACAGCATATCTTGATTTGTGGAATGTTTACAATCGCGAGAACGTACTTTCTTATTCATCAAAGGTTGATGCGACTGGAGTTATTACCACAACACCGAGACTTGATTTTGGAATTCTACCAATTTTAGGATTATCAGCACAGTTTTAAATGTGTTGAAAAGAAGAGGCGGGTACAACTTAAAAATTTACAGAAAGAAATGACCTGTTTTGGAAACAGGTCATTTCTCTTATTTAAATCTCTTTTAATTTTCCGTTCAAAATCATTTTCCCTTTATTTATTACTCCAACCGCCTTACCTTTTAACAATCGTTTATTGAAGGGAGAATTTTTCGATTTCGATTTGAATTGAGAAATATCTACAGACCAAATTTCATTCGGATCAATGATGGTTAGGTTAGCTCTTTCACCAACTTCGAATTTAGGAATGGGAATGTTCAGAATCTTTCGGGGATTGATGGCAAACTTTTCTACAAGTTGTTCAACCGTTAAAACTTTTTTGTGATAAAGTTCAGTTAACGCTAAACCGATTTGTGTTTCGAGTCCGACAATTCCATTTGGCGCGTATTCAAATTCCATTTCTTTTTCTTCAAGCGAATGAGGCGCGTGGTCGCTGGCTATGCAGTCGATCGTACCGTCTTTTAATGCTTCCAACATTGCTTCAACATCTTCTTGCGTGCGGAGCGGGGGATTCATCTTCGTATTTGTATTGTAGCCTTTTACAGTTTCTTCAGTTAAAGTAAAATGATGTGGAGAAACTTCAGCGGTTACGCGAATTCCTTTTGCTTTTGCTTCGCGCACCATTTGAGCCGATTTTTTTGTACTCATGTGTGCGATGTGAACTTTGCCGCCCGTGTATTCTGCCATTAAAATATCTCGTATTACGATTAAGTCTTCTGCAACGGAAGGGATTGGAGGAAGTCCCAAAAATGTTGAAGTTGTTCCTTCGTTCATTGCACCACCGGCAAGCGATTCATCTTCGCAATGCTCAATTATCGGAACATCAAACATCGCAGAATACTCTAAACTTGTTTTTAAGATGCGTGCATTTTTAATTGCAACTCCATCATCAGAAAATCCGACTGCACCGGCATTAAATAACTCAGCCATTGGAGAAATGACTTCGCCTTTACGTCCAACCGTAGCGGCTCCAACCGGAAAAACTTCAACTAAATGATCTTTTGCTTTTTCTTTTATTAAAGAAATTACTTCGGCAGAATCTAAAGCGGGTTCAGTGTTTGGCATGCACGCTATTCCGGTAAATCCACCTTGAGCCGCTGAATCACATCCGGTTTGTACGGTTTCTTCATCTTCGCGGCCGGGTTCGCGGAGATGAACATGCATATCGAAAAATCCCGGTGAAACAAAATTATCTTTTAGATCAAACACTTCCGCATGTTTCAAATCTTCAGCAGAAAGATTTCCAATTTTTATTATGATCCCGTCTTCAATTAAAAGATTTGATTTCTTATTTATTTTTTGCTGCGGCTGAATAAGCTGGCAATTTTTTAAAGCGATTTTCATTTTTCAATTTCCTTAATTTTGAGTTCCTAATAAGTAGAGAACAGCCATGCGCACTGCAACACCGTTAGTTACTTGTTGAAGAATTATTTGGTGGCTTCCGTCTGCGACTTCAGAGGAGATTTCAACGCCACGGTTTATTGGTCCGGGATGAAGTATGAGAATATCTTTTCCATTTTTATCGAGCCGTTCATTTGTAATACCGTAACTGGTATGGTATTCCCGCAGAGTTGGAAAATTCCCTCCGGCTTTTCTTTCAAGTTGAATTCGCAAAATATTCAGCACATCATTTTCTTGAATTGCTTCATCAATGTTATAAAAAACTTTTACGCCAAGTTCTTTTATGTTGCGCGGAATCATGGTAGCCGGACCGCAAACGGAAACTTCAGCGCCAATTGTTTTCAGTCCAAAAATATTTGAGAGAGCAACGCGGCTGTGTGCAATATCTCCAACGATACAAACTTTAACTACTTCAAGTCTCCCAAGTTTTTCGCGGATCGAATACATATCGAGCAAAGCTTGAGTCGGATGTTCATGAATTCCATCTCCGGCGTTTATTATGTGCGCATCGCAAAGTTGTGTAAGATAGAGAGGTGTTCCGGCTGCTGCGTGGCGGACGACAACCATATCGATTTTCATAGCCTCGATATTTCTAATCGTATCTTTAAAAGTTTCTCCTTTGGAAACGCTGCTCGTCGAAACCGAAAAGTTTACGGCATCTGCGGAAAGTCTTTTTTCAGCAAGTTCGAATGAGATTCTTGTTCGGGTGGAGTTTTCATAAAATAAATTAACAACGGTTTTTCCTTGTAAAGTGGGAACTCGCTTTATTGGTCTCTCCAAAACTTCTTTGAACGTGGTAGCGGTATCTAAAATTAATTTGATATCTTCTTTTGGTGTGGTTTCTAATCCTAATAAATGTCTGCTTGAAAGAGGCATTTTAATTTATCCTTTTATTTTTCTTCTACTAAATAAACGGCGTCTTCACCGTCAATTTCTTTTAATTTAACTTTTACTTCTTCGTTAATTGAAGTTGGAATATTTTTCCCAACGTAATCGGCGCTGATAGGCAGTTCACGGTGTCCGCGATCAACAAGTACACAAAGCTGTATTGAAGCCGGTCTACCAAGATCCATTATTGCACTCATCGCCGATCGAACGGTTCTACCGGTGTAGAGAACGTCATCAATCAGTACTATATTTTTTTCGTTGATATCGAAAGTAATATCGGAGACGGAAACTTGCGGTTGTTTTAACCGCCTCCGGAAGTCGTCCCGGTACAAGGTAACATCGAGAATCGCTAAAGGAATTTCAACCTTTTCAATTTCTTTTATTTTTGCATGAATTCTTTGTGCAAGAAATTCGCCGCGAGTGCGCATTCCCATGAGCGTTAAATTAACCGAACCTTTGTTCCGCTCAATTATTTCGTGGGTAAAACGGGTGATGATCCGGTTAAGACCGATCTCATCAATTATTTTTGCTTTTATGTCCATATACAAAAAATCCCCTTTGGCTAAAAGCCGCAGAGGTCCTTTTTAATTAATCTGTAAATACTTTTTTTCATTTTTTCCTTCTCTATCTCTCTGAATAGAATTAAAGGTTAATAATTTTTGTGTAAAGCTAAAGTTTTTTTTTCGAATAACAAAATATTTTGTTTGTAGAATTGGTTGTAAATGATATTTTTGAGTAAACTTTATTAGGAATTAATGAAAAAGAATCTTGTTACTGCTCAAATTAATTCTTCACCATGGATTAAACCCCTTTTTCTGATCATAGGATTCAGTTTTACAATTTATTTTGTTAACCGCTGGATCGATACACTTCTTATCAGTGCAAACCTGCAATCCATATTTTATCTTTTTTTCAACAGGGATATTGGTACGCTAACCAATACCCTTGGGGGATTAGGAGAACTCGTTACTTCCATTCTTGGCATTGAAATAACGGTAGTTGCCATTATCGTTCAATTGGCGGCAAATAAATATTCCTCAAAAATTATGGATTTGTTTATTACGGATAAGACGAATATCTCTGTAATAGGACTCTTTATCATCACCGGCGTAAATACAATTTTGGTAACAAATACTATCCGGGATGATTTTGCAACACTTTATAGCGTTGGATTTAATTTGTTATTGATCATCTTCAGTCTTGTAATAGTTCTCCCTCATTTTAATTATGTTTTTAATTTTTTAAGACCAAACAACTTCCTTTCTTATGTTCAAAAGAAATCTTTGAAAATTATTGATAACGTAATTTCCGGGAAAGAAACTGATTTAGTCAAAGCAAAAGACGAACTTACTCAAAACATTAATTTTGTTGGAGATATAGCTCTCAATTCTGTTTACCAGGGTGATAGAGCAGTAACACTTCTTTGTATCAATACGCTTCGTGAAATTATCGAAGCATACTTGAACAGAAAACCTGAACTTCCGCAAGAATGGTTTAAACTTTCCGGGAACGAATATTTTGACCCCGATTTTTCAAGTTACTCTCAATATGTAATGAACCAAATTGAAGAACAAAAAGTTTTAATTGAACGAAAAATATTCGGACTTCTGGAACTTGTTTTTAATAATTCTCGTTTAACGTTAAGAGATGTCGCTTCCGGCGTTCTTCTAAATTCGGAACTGATTGCCATCAAGGCAATACAGATAAAAGATAAAGGGGCTCTTACTTGCGCCTTTCAATATTTTAACTCATATCTGCGAATAGCGATAAGAGAAAAAGATCCAAGGTCAGCCTTTAATACTTTAGAACACTATCGCATAGTTGGAGAAGAACTGCTCGTAGCAAATCCAATAGATGTGGAAAAAGTTGCGTTTTATTTTCGTTATTACGGGCAGGAAGCAAATAAGAATCAAGTTCTCTTCATCTTAGAAACCGCAGCACACGATTTATGTAGACTGAATGAAGTTGCCTTTGATCTAAAAGTCCCAAATCTACATACGCTGTTGATGCAATTCCTTCAACTCGATGAACCGATTGAGGAATCAAAGGGAAAGGGAATTGATTCAAAAGAAATCTCTCTTATCGGTGTAAGAATTGCTCAAGTAAAGTTAGCCGGATATTATCTTTTGAAAGGGGATAAAGAGTTAGCACGAATTATCTATCAGGATATGACCGTTGAACCAAGCAGTAGAATTGAAAAAATAAAAGATATTATCTTTAACACGAAGAACGAAGAATTTTGGGAAATTACTCCGCGTGGAATAAACTTTTACTATGTCGCGCCGGAAAGACGTGAGGCTTTACGGGAATTTTTCTCCTGGTTTGAAGAAAATAAAAAATGAAAATATTTAAAATAGTTATTGAAATATTAAAATATTTTTCATAAACTTGTTCCCAAGTATTCAAGTAAATTATTCTAAAAGATTTTTTAACCTTTTTTTGTTTGTTCTTAAGGAGTTTAAAATTAATAGTGCTCTCAATTTTATAGGTACTTTTCATTAAATTAATCGTTATCAATTAACATAAGGAGCTAAAACGTGAGTACACAAGTCAAAACAGCTAACACACCCAAGACAGGTTTTGGGAAGTGGATGGTTCATACGGTAATCCCAAATTATGCAAACAATGTACAAGGCATTGTATATATGGGAGCCGCAGTTCTTATTATCGTTGTTGGTTTAAGGGGGCTGGGATCTGTTGCAGGGAAAATTGCGGTCGTTCCAAAATTTCTTCTAGGAACAGACGGTAAAATTGACCCTAACTGGGTTATGATTGCTCTTTTTCTAGAATTTTTCTTACTCCTCATTTTATCATTAGTAACATTTTTTACTCCCGAAGAAGTTCATGGTTCAGTAGCTGAACATAATCCTAAGGCTGCAGAAAGATTTGGACTGGATGTTACAATGATTAAACAGGAACTTTCTCAATTAAAGGGAATTGCCTACGAAGATCTAAAAGTTATTGATGACTATGTTGAAAAAATGACGCAGATATCAAAACGGTTAGCTCATATGAACAAAGAATATCTCACTGTAGTAAGCGAAGTGAAAGCGACTTATAAGGCTGACACGTTTAGAGCTACGGCGATGGAAGAGCTTAAGGGAATTGATGTTTACGTTGAAAAAATTGCCGGATTAACTCAGAAAATTACCGGGATTAGAAATGAATACATGAAGACAATGAACGAATTGAAACAAAGTTTTAAAGTTTAACCAAGCAGAGGAACAAAAATGAAAAAGAGTTTAGTTTATTTTATCCTCTATATTGTTTTGCTTACGGAGTTACTCGTAGTTATTACAGAGCGAGATGAATTTGAAGAGGCTCAGAACGAAGTACGGCATAAAATGTTGAGTAGTATGGCTGCTTCATATAAAAGTCCCTTGTTACTTGCAATTCCTCAGTCAAAAACAGATTTTAATCTTGGCGATCCGGAAAACAAAGAAGTTGTCGTTGTGATGACGCCAATCGGACTTGTTTCGGATGAAGAAAAAAAATCAGTAGAGTTTCATGTTGATGTTGCACCGGGTTCAGTTAAACCAGCCGGCTGGCCTGACGGAGGTTTAACTGTTAGTTCTAGTAATCAGAGTTTCCAAATCGTAAGATCTGATGATGGAAATGGTAAATTAGTCGGTAAAATTGAAACCGCTGGAGATTTTCAATTTAAAGCTTATTGTAAGGTTGAAAGACAACTTCCAAGCTATTTACCGGAATTTTTACTGGAAGCTTTAAAACAAATGGTTGGAGAACAAAAAACCGCTAAAAGTCCTGTTGAATCTTTTTCAATCAGCGCTAAACGCCAGGGTGGAAAAGTTTCCAAAGGTATAGAAGTTTACTAGTGCATAGTTTTTATTTACCATAATCCCTTCATTTGGGATTATGGTAAATATTTATTTTTATTTTTGATTTAGTTCACAGATTAATAGGTTATTAATTAATAACTTTAATTAATTGAAAGAGAGTTGTATGAAACAAGTATTATTTTTTCTGTCTATCCTTTTCGTCTCTACTTTTTCGTTGGCTCAAAAAGTAGAAGTGAGGGACACTATCAACGTCGCTGCATTCCAAAATTTTGACGTTTCTCCATTCGTATTAGGTAACATTTTAAGAATCGATTATTCAATCGATCTTCTCGATGCTAACTTGCAAAAAATACGAGAGTGTAAGAGTTTTTATCAAAAACCTAAAAGAGAAGATTTCGCTAAAGCTACTGCCGGTGGCAGAGGTACAACTTTCATTCTTTTTATTAAAGAATCTATTGAGCTAACGGGAACCTTTTATTTAAGGGTTACTGTTAAGGCTACAGGAGAAACAGGTGGATTAAATAAAGAGTTCTACTATCTCGTAAATGTAAATTATCCTACAATCGCCTCTGCCTTAAATATTCGACCTGATTATTTTTATGGAGAGCAAGGAACATTTAGTTTTGCAACCGTGGAGTTTGGAGACATAAATGCTTATTCTTTTAAAATTGAAGATGGTGGAAGAACAATAATTAGTGGTTCAGGTCCAATTGTAAATTTAGATACCGTTCTTAATAATACTGAATTTGTTGGAAAGCAATTGACGATCACCGGTATGTATAACGGTAAAGATTTTACTTTCAAAAATTCAAAAAATGAATTATTGAAATCAGTATGGCAAATTACGATTAATCGACCCAACTTAACTGAGTTCGCCGGATGGAAAACAGTTACTAAGGATGATAAAGGAGAAGAATTTTATATAAGTATCGATAATCCGAAAGATAGGGAATTCCTTTTCACCTATATCGGAAATACTCCAACCGGGTTTGTTGTTGTAAAACCAAAGTTCAGAAATTATAGAGTAACCTGTGATTTTGAAGGCTTAATTAATGGGTTAACCACTTATGAAGCCGGAAGTTTTGGATATTTAGTTTTACAAATCAATGATGATGTTTATTCTGGAATTCCTGTTGGACAAAGTCAAGATGTAAAGATTACGTTGACTTTCTCAACCCAATTTGAAAATAATGTTAAAAAAGAATTTCGAGCTACAATAATAAGATAATATTTACTTTTTAATTGAGACTTTTATGCGACTAAAATATTTTGTTCTCTGTTTATTAAATCTCATATTTTTCAGCATGCTTGTCGATGCTCAAACATATGATGATATTTACCGTAAAATTGATTTAAAATTGAAAAAGGACAGTTCTTATCTGAACTTACATTATATTGATTTTACGGGACCAATATCAGTCCCACCTTCCGCTGCAACTTTACCAAGGAAAGATGATGACCCATTTTCTTTTAAAGTGAACGAGAATACAACTTATCGTTTTGTTTTTCTTATGGATGCAGTTGGACTTGATTCCCTGGAACTTCTCTATATTGAACAAAGAGTAGACAAAAGTGCCGCTGAAGGAGGTTTTTTCGGTGGCGGCGGCGGTGGACCCCAAACAGACATATCGAGAGACTTCATATTTAAAGATATGTATGATCTGAAATTGAACCGCTTCGACCAGTATTCGGTTCTATATAATAAGGTTAGAGATTATATTAAAAAGAATGAAGATGCGCCGCCTGAAAAATTGTTGAGGATTAATCCGGATACTGAGATCCAAACCAGCATGGGAATTTCTTCAAGAGATAATACCGACTACTTAAATTTTATGCGAACCAATCATCTTCATTGGTATCCAAAACCCAAAATTGTTGTAAAAGCAAAAAGAGGTGCCGCTCAAGAAGAAGTAAAGACATCTTTCCGGCTTGATGCGAGTTTTTCTCAAATTAGCTTTTCACATGAAATTATGGACTTTGCGATGGGAGGCGCTAGCGTTGAGTATGGATTTAATGAAAAAGTATTAAATTTATTGCCTTATCAAGCTACTCTTTTTAATGCCGGTTTTAGAACGCTGATAAGTATTTCAGATAAAAAAACTGATCTTAACAAAGCTGTTATGGTGGATGTTAAAATAATGGGAAGACTCAAAATGAATACTTCAAAAATCATTGGGTCTCTTCCTTTCGTAGCAGCAGATAAACCTCTATTAAATATGGGAACTTCCGGAGGATTTGATATTCAATTGACAAGACCTTTTACACTTCCATTTTTAAATTTATACTTGAATGCCGGGGGACCTGCCTATTCTAGCCCAGCCGTAACGATTCCGAAGGGAAAAGATCGAGAAGCTTACTTCTCATTTTCTCAAGCCGAGGCGACAATGTCATTTTACTGGAATGCAAGTGATAAAATGAACAGCCGGTTTAGAATGGATATTGGAGCCGGATATTATGACGTTTGGAAAGGTACTTATATTGGAACAGCGAAGAGTGCTTCCAAAAAAGAGTTGATGCAGGATAATTTCTATCCGGTCGTAAATTTTTATTTTAATTTTATTTCAGACGGAAGTGAATTCTATGGCTGCAAAATAAGATTTTTCGACAGCCAGGCTTCGTTAACATCATGGCTTAAATTAGCTGAAATAAGCGGAGGTCATATCATAAGGTTTGAGGGAACTTACATTTCAGCTCCTGTTGCTAGAAAAAATCGTCCTTGGGAGAATAAAGAGGGTGGAGCTATTTTACAATTACGTTATCGGTATGGATTTTAATTTAAAGCGAGATTATTAATTATGAAAAAATTTAGTTTACTTCTTTTAAGTTTAGTTTTTTTTCAGAACGGATTTTCTCAAGAAGCCGATTCTGTTACCACTGCTAATCTAAAGAAGATCTATAATTCTTTAGAGTACAACACAATGGCTTTCAATGACTTGAAAGAGCAGTGGATTATTAACGATCCTGTATTCATCAGAGAAATCTATAATCGTTTTGTCGTTAGAAATGCTTTCCGTGTTAATGACAAAAAGGTTACTCGTGAATTTGTCCAGCAGAAGACGGATGATATTTATAACGGACATATCCTCATCGAAGTACGTAAAAGATATTATGACGACGAGATAGAGTTTTTTGCCTTTATCCCGGAAGATCAAATAAATCAACCCGAACCCAAATATGTTTTTGATCCCGTAATAGATGGTTTCTATTTGAAAGAAATCTTAAATGATAAGATTTATGACAAGGTAAGAACCCGTGATTACTATTTTGATAACCTTACCAAGACCGACTATGATGTGAAGACAGGATATTATTTCGATTTAAATTTAAATTTGTTAGATCCGGACATCATGTACTGGAATACTACCAGCAACGCAAGAAATAAATATCTCCTTTCGTTATTTGGGAAATGGGGTGATGATCGTATAATGCAGCCGGGCTGGTATGCAAATGAATATATCTTCGGTTCTAAAGTAACGTACTTCAGTAATATTAGTAACAATCAGAAAAATTATACTTATTCAGTTTCTTTGGGAACAAATGCTCCGGCTAGCAAACCCTTTATTGGTACAGTACCGGCGAAACCGCTATATGTTTCCGGGAAATCTCTCTATGTGAAGATATCAGGCGATTTCATGAAATACATTGATGAAAGTTTAACTGATTTCGATCTTAGTGTTGAGACAAAATATACTTTTGTAGATAATCTTAAAACGTTGGATTATGGAAAAAAACCTGCCAAGTTTGATTTCTATTCCAACAAAACCTATTTTGTTTTAGAAGTGATGAAAAGAAATCTTTTTAATCTTTTTGATTTTGGACAGTTTGAGGCTGGTGGTGGAATTGCATCTGCGGATATTCATCATCTCCAATATGATCCGGCAGCCGTTAAAATTACTGATTTGCAAGGATCAAAAAGTCTCTTCGATAAATTTTCGCACTTCGCATTTGTTGATTTTGGAGTAGACCGCACAGGTGGATTAATTCAACATAATCTTCACACATTAATTGGATACAACGTTCAAGGTGGATTTGGTTATTTTGGTGTAAAGATGAAAGTTATGCTGAATGACACTTTTGGAATGGATATTCGTTACTTCAATACTTATGGCGTTGATAAGAAAAAATATGATCCGTGGCGATATGATTCATTCTTAGTCTTTTCTCCGATAATACGAATTAATTATTAATAAGCGAATATTTGTGAAAAAGGTAGCCGTCTCTCTAGTTTTTATCCTTTTTTTGCTCTTGCTTTTTGGGAATGTTAACGCACAGACAAATCTCAAGAATACTTATAATAAAATAGAGCGTAAACTTTCAGAGGATAAAAACTACCTCGATACTTATTCGATAATGTTTCAGGCAAACGCTGTTAAATTAGAGGGTTTGCAAAATATTCCCCGAATAAATGATAGACCTCCATTCAATTTCAATCCGGCAGAAACTCATTCCTATGAAGTCGTTTTCATGAAGGAAAACTCTGAGTTTGATTCAACTACCGTGTTGCAAGTTAAAGAAACCATTGATAAAGCTGCTTCAACTGGAGATTTTTTCGGTACTTCTTCTTCTGAATCATCTAAAGAAGTAAACATAGTTTTAACGTTTCAAGATGTTGAAGAACTTTATTTTAACCATCCCGAAGTTTATGCCGCCTTATTTAAATTAAGTGAATTTTTAGTTCAAAATAATGAGCCGGTTAAATTGTTAGGGATTAAAGTTGATGAGCAGGTAAACAAAAGCAAGGGAATCTCAAGTAAAAACAATCAAGATTTTCTTAACTTCCAGACAGTGAACAGCAATCATCATTATCCAAAAGTAGTTTTAGAAGCGCAAAAAAAAGCGAGAAGATCGCGTGGACAAGTTCAAGAAACTGTGGCTACGGACTATAAAATTGATGCAAGTTTTGGAGATGTTTCTTTCTTTTATAAAGATTTGGATTTAGGTTACAGTACAATTAGCGGTGAAATTAACATGGGAGCTAAAGTGTTAAATGTTCATCCATGGCAGGCAATGTCTATCACTGCGGGAATCCGTTCTCTTGTTACCATTTCCGCCGCTTCACAAAATCTCCTCGAAGATTTTATTATTGATGCCCGTTTAATGGGACGAGCAAAAATGAATACCTCGAGTCTCGTAGGCAGTTTACCTTTCGTCTTTGTTACTAAACCTAAACTTAATGTCGGCTCCGGAATAGTTTTGGATTTAAGCGCATCGCGTGCATATGGTCTTCCTTTCGTTAATTTTTATTTAGCGACCGGCGCTACAAAAGCTTTTACTCCTTCGGTCAAATTTGTTGATAGGAAAGGAGAGAATGTTGCCTATTTTACTCCTCAACAATGGGAATCTTCGATGTCTTTCTATTGGAACACAAGCGAAGATATGACGTTAAGGTTCAGGTTAGATGTAGGTGCAGCTAATTATAATGTTCAAAAAATTAATTATTCTACCGGCGGGAGTATCAATCAAGTGTTTAACAAAATTCAGCCGGCTTTAACTTTATATTTGAATTTTGCTCCAAAGAACAATGATTTTTTCGGATCCAGTTTTAGACTTTTCGATAATCAATTAACGATTAAATTTTGGCTGAAGTTGATAGAGTTTTCTTCCTTGCATTCCTTCCGTTTTGAAACAAGTTATATCTCGGTTCCGTTTATGCGTGCTGTAAGAGAATGGGAACCTGAAGAGGGGTCATCATATTTTTCAATTAGATATCGATACGGATTTTAGAGATTTCTATGAAAAAAATTATTACCATTTTATCATTAATTTTGTTCCCCGCACTTCTTGCACAAGAAACAGATTCGCTTACTACAACCCCTACTCCGGCAGATACTACCGTAGAGAGTAATCAATTAAATCCTGATTCTGTTGCTCAAGCGCCGGGTGTGCAGCCAGTAGTTGTTCAGCCAAAATTCGCTCCCTTAAAAATTACCGATCCAAAAGAACTTCGGTTAGAAAAAATTTACCGGAATTTGGAATATAACACTACTGCTTTTAACGATCTTAAAAAAACATGGGTAGTTACAGACCCTGTTTACGTGCGTGAACTTTATAATAGATTTGTCGTTAAAAATGCGCTCGCCATTCAAGGGATAAAACCCTCTCTTGAAACTTTGCAGGCAAAATCACGTGATATTTATGACGGAAATGTATTCGTGGAACTGCGGAAAAGATATTACGACGATGAAATTGAAATTCTTAGATTTTTTACGGAATCCAAACTTGCCTCCCAGGAC
>JAUYAB010000024.1 GCA_030693705.1 Ignavibacteria bacterium
ATTTCTTCTGCCAAAGGATCTTCTATGTACTGCTGTATAGCTCTCCGTAACGGACGAGCTCCAAACTTCTGGTCAAATCCTTTCTCGGCAATGAATTCTTTCGCGGAAGTTTCTAACACGATCTCCATCTTGTTATCGTGAATATTATTCAATAAATCTTTTATTTCGATATCAATGATCTTCAAAATGTCTTCCCTCTCAAGACTTCTGAAAACTATTGTTTCATCCAACCGGTTCAAGAATTCCGGATTGAATAATTTCTTCATCGCATCTTCAACAGTGTTTTTCATATTAGAATATTGATTTTCAACACCGGAAAGTTGTGAAAAACCGAAAGCACCGATCGACTTGATATCTCTCGCTCCAATATTCGACGTCATAATAATGATCGTATTTTTAAAATCTACTTTTCGTCCCAAACTATCGGTTAACAAACCTTCGTCTAAAACTTGAAGAAGAATAGAAAAAATATCGGGATGAGCCTTTTCAATTTCATCGAACAACACAACGGAATATGGTTTCCGTCTTACTTTTTCAGTCAACTGCCCACCCTCTTCGTAACCAACATACCCGGGAGGAGCGCCGACCAAGCGTGAGACAGCGAATTTTTCCATATATTCGCTCATATCAATTTTGATGAGCGCGGTCTCCGAGTCAAACAAATATCTTGCAAGAACTTTACACAACTCGGTTTTTCCAACTCCGGTTGGACCGAGAAAAATAAAACTACCGATAGGTCGTTTTGGATTTTTTAATCCCGCTCTTGCTCTACGGATAGACTTCGTCAATTTCGTCACTGCTTCATCCTGACCTACGATCATTTTCTTCAATGATTCTTCCATGTTCAGCAGTTTATCTGATTCAGTTTGTGCAACACGTGTTACCGGAATTCCCGTCATCATTGCAACAACGGTTGCAATATCTTCTTCCGAGACATCATAAATAATGTCTTTGGTTTTCGCTTCCCATTCACGTTTAGCAATTTCTAGATCAGATTGAATCCGGCGTTCTTTATCACGTAAGCGGGCGGCTTCCTCATAATCTTGCTTTTTTACAACTAATGTTTTTTCCTGTCTAACTTTTGCAATTTCATCTTCAAGAGTAAGAATTGCTTTTGGCACTTCAAAATTCCCCATATGCACGCGCGAACCGGCTTCATCGAGAACATCGATTGCTTTGTCGGGCAGGTGACGGTCGGTGATATAGCGTTCGCTTAATCTTACCGCGGCTTCAATTCCTTCATCGCTGTATTTTACATGATGATGTTCTTCGTATTTAAATTTTATGTTGAAAAGAATCTGAATAGTTTCTTGAACATTTGGCGGTTCTACCATTATCTTCTGGAATCTTCTGTCGAGCGCTCCATCGGTTTCAATATATTTTCTATACTCGTCTAATGTTGTTGCGCCGATACATTGAATATCTCCGCGAGAAAGAGCCGGTTTAAACATATTTGATGCATCCAACGAACCTGAAGCGCCGCCGGCGCCGACAATCGTATGAAGTTCATCAATGAAGAGAATCACTTCTTTAGCTTTTTCAAGTTCGTTCATCAACGCTTTCATTCGTTCTTCAAATTGTCCCCGGTATTTTGTTCCGGCAACTAAACCGGCTAAATCTAAGGTAACAACTCGTTTGTCTTGCAAAATCCTCGGTACTTTTTTCTGAACAATTCGCAATGCTAATCCTTCGGCAATAGCTGTTTTACCAACACCCGGTTCGCCGATCAATACAGGATTATTTTTCTTTCTTCTGCTCAAGATTTGAGCAACACGCTCAATCTCTTTTTCTCTTCCAACAACAGGATCCAATTTATCATCTATCGCAAGCTTTGTTAAGTCTCTTCCAAAATTATCAAGCACCGGAGTTTTTGTTTTTTCAATTTTCTTGTCCATCTGAAGAGGAGTTCCGCGGAAAGGTTCTTTCGGCTCCTTTGATGACAACATTTCATTGAGTTCTGCGCGGGTAATATCATACGTAATATTAAACTGATGAAGAATTTGAGTAGCAATATTTTCTTCATCGCGCAAGAGTGATAAAAGTAAATGTTCTGTTCCTATAACATCAGCTTTATAAATTTTTGCTTCGATTTGAGTAATCTTTAAAACCTTCTCGGCTTGCTTTGTTAAAGGGATATTCCCGATTGTGAGTGTTCCGCCGGAAGTACGCACCGTATCTTCTACTGATTTTTTTAATCTAACAAGATCACAATCCAGGTTACGCAGAATACGAACAGCAACACCTTGCCCTTCTCGAATAACGCCGAGCAGTAAATGTTCAGTACCTATATAATCATGCCCAAGACGAAGCGCTTCTTCGCGGCTTAACCGGATTACATCCTGAAGTCTATCTGAAAAATTTCCTTCCATACCATCATTTCCTTGTTTTATATTACAACAATTTTAATTGTAAAATTGTTTCATTCCCAATATATAAATTGAAAGTTCTTCAATCAAGTTAGAAATAGCCCGATAACCGAATTTTTACCGCTTCTCTTGAAAAACACCAAAAATTATTGTAAATAGGATGCAGAAAAAAATATATTTAGGAGTAAATATGGAAGCATTAGCAGGCTTATCAGTAGTTCTTATTGTTGTAGCCTTAATCATTCTCTTCATCATTCTCTATTTTGTGCCGATAGGATTATTTGTAACGGCATTCTTTTCCGGAGTTAAAGTAAGAATATTTAAAGATTTGGTCGGGATGCGTTTACGTAAAGTTCCGCCGCATGTTATCGTTCGCGCGATGATCACCGCAACTAAAGCAGGTATTGCGCTTGACATAGGTAAATTGGAAGCTCACTATCTTGCCGGTGGAAATGTTGAACGTGTTATTAACGCTTTAATTTCTGCTGATAAAGCAAACTTAGGTTTATCGTTCGAACGCGCAACCGCAATCGATTTAGCGGGACGTGATGTTTTGGAAGCAGTAAAAATGTCGGTTCTTCCAAAAGTAATTGAAACTCCCTTAGTAGCCGCAATGGCTAAGAACGGAATTCAGCTTAAAGCGATTGCAAGAATTACCATTCGTACCAACATCGATAGATTAGTAGGCGGCGCAACCGAAGCTACAATTTTAGCCAGAGTTGGCGAAGGAATTGTTTCTACAATCGGCTCATCCGATACACACAAACATGTTCTGGAAAATCCCGATTCAATTTCAAAAGTAGTTTTGGCAAAGGGACTTGACGCCGGAACCGCGTTTGAAATTCTTTCAATTGATATTGCCGATGTTGACGTTGGTGAAAATATCGGAGCAAAATTACAAACAGATCAAGCGCAAGCAGATTTGCAAATTGCACGCGCGCGCGCAGAAGAGCGCAGAGCCGCTGCAGTAGCGCTTGAACAAGAAATGGTCGCTGAAGTTGCAAAACAAAGAGCCCGCGTAACTGAAGCTGAAGCTGAAATTCCAAAAGCGATTGCTGAAGCTTTCCGCAGCGGACATCTTGGAGTAATGGATTATTATAATCTTAAAAACATTCAAGCTGATACACAGATGCGCGACTCAATCGCAAAACCGGAAGAGAAAAAAGGATAACCTAAATGGATAATTTGATCAACATCCTTGTTGCCATCATTATTATTTACAGTTTTCTTGCGCCTCTCTTTAAAAAGAAAAAAGATGGAGGTGCAGAATTTCCCGGTGGAATTAATCCTCCTCGCCCGAATCAAAGGCAGAAACCCTCCTATTCGGGAACTGATTACGATATTCTAACTGAAATAGAAGAAATGATGAACCGGGGGAAAAATCCACCGGTTCAAACTCTTCCGCAAAAAGAAGAAGTTGAAATAAAATTTTCCGGTGAGCATCAGATAACTGAATCTGAACATAAAGTTGATGCACGTGAAAAAAGTGTTCCGTATGAATACCGTAAATTTAAAATCTCGGAAGATGAAAGATTAAGTTTAGAAAGGGATTTGGAAAAGCAATTCACTTCTCAGAGAAAAGTTTATTACAATCCTGTTTTTGCAAGAGTAAAAAATTCTTTCCAAAATAAAGCGGATTTCAAAAATGGATTTATCATTTCAGAAATATTAGGAAAGCCTAAAGCTCTGAGAAGATGATCCAGAAAAAATATCAGCTTAAACGAGTTAATCAAGCGGGCTTAATTACTAGCAATATTAATGAAGCCCGTTTTGTTATCAACTATAAAAATGAATTAAACCCGGCGCAATACGAAGCCGCCAGCGCTGTTGAAGGGGCTTATTTAATTATCGCCGGCGCAGGTTCCGGTAAAACAAGAACGTTGGTGTACCGCGTTGCACGGCTTATCGAACTTGGTAATCAACCCCAATCAATTTTACTACTTACCTTTACACGCAAAGCGGCAAACGAGATGATGAATCGCGCCTCCATGCTGCTTGATAATCGCTGCTCAAAAATAAACGGCGGAACTTTCCACTCATTTGCAAATTCTATTTTGCGCAAGTACGCCAAAGTAATCGGATTTGAATCTTCGTTCACTATTCTCGATCAAGGAGACAGCCAGGATGTTATAAATTTAATCCGAAGTCAATCCGGACTAACAAAAAAAGAAAAGCGATTCCCAAATAAACAAACGCTCAACAAAGTTTTTAGTTTGTCTGTAAATACGGAAAGAAAAGTTGAAGACATTATCCTTGATGACTATCCACACTTTTATGAGCAGATAGATCAAATCCTCGATATTCAAAAAATCTATGGTAGTTACAAGAAAAAAAATAATCTTCTCGATTATGATGACTTGCTGATTTATTTGCGGGATTTTCTTTTCAGCCTCTCCCCTTCCGCAAAATCACTTCTGCAATCTTTCAATTTTGTTATGGTTGATGAATATCAGGACACTAATAAATTGCAAGCAAGTGTGGTCAGTGCGTTAACTCAACTTAAACAAAATATTATGGTTGTTGGCGATGACTCGCAATCTATCTATGCTTTCCGCGGAGCTAATTTTAAAAACATCATGGATTTCCCAAATCTCTATAAAGATGTTAAGATCATTAAACTTGAAGAGAATTACCGAAGCACTCCGGAGGTTTTGAACTTTGCAAATAAAGTGGTTGAAGAAGCTGTTGAGAAATATCCAAAAGTTCTCTTCTCACAAAAACATTCGGGTGAACTTCCTGCTATTGTTGCAACGCAAAACGAAAATCTTCAATCGAAATTTATTGTAGAAAAAATTCTTGAACTTCACGAAGAAGGGATTGAGCTAAAAGATATTGCCGTTCTCTTCCGCTCGTCTTATTCTTCTTTCGATCTTGAAATTGAACTTAACAAAGCGAACATTCCATTCATAAAATTCGGCGGGATGAAGTTTGTTGAGACCGCACACATCAAGGACGTTCTCGCGTTCCTCCGCATCAGTTTAAACCCGAAAGATGTTGTAAGCTGGTACAGAATTTTACTTTTGCATGAAGGTGTTGGACCTAAAACTGCCGAAAGAATTTTAGATGAAATTGCCACGGGAAATCTTTCCTTAAATCGCGATCCCCATTCCGATTCTAAAACTAAATTGAACGACAAAATTTTCCGGTTGCTTGAAGTACTCTATTCACTTCACACAAAATCCGGAACACCGACTGAAAAAGCCCAGCAAGTGATTGATTATTATCTGCCGATATTTAAAGACAAGTATGACGATTTCAATAAAAGAAAAAAAGACCTCGACATCTTTTTAAACATTACTGAAAAATACCATTCGATGGAAAGTCTGCTTTCCGATATGGCAATTGAACCGCCGATAGACAGCGTTGTTGATCTTGAAGAAACTACAAAAGAGGATGAGTTTGTAACACTTTCTACAATTCATTCGGCTAAAGGACTTGAGTGGCATTCCGTCTTTATCATCCATGCAATTGACGGTTTCTTCCCTTCCTATCGATCGATGGATAAGTTGGATAATTTAGAAGAAGAAAGAAGGTTAATGTATGTTGCAGTTACCCGTGCAAAGCAAAATCTTTTCATCTCTTATCCCATGAATATTTACGATCGCGAATCGGGAACCACGCTTTCAAAACCGTCCCGCTTTCTGGCAAATGTTACAGAAGAGTTTGCGGAAGGCTGGTTATTGGAAGAATAAGGTTTCATTCCTATGATTTGACGGTATTTTCTTTAATTTTACATCAGGCTTTACCAATAATATGTTCGTTGTTAAGTAACCAATCTGAATTCATAAATATATTGAGTACTCTTTATGGGAAAAATTATTGCGGTCGCAGTTCCTAAAGGAGGGGTCGGGAAAACAACATCGGTTATAAATATAGCGGCAAGTTTGGCGGTTGCGGAAAAGAAAACACTCATCATCGATTTTGACGCTTCGGGAGCCTGTTCCATTGCTCTCGGTTTTTCTCCCGAAAAAATATCAGGAGATATCTTTGATGTTTTTAGTTATTCAAAATCAATAGACAAAGTAATTCACAAAACGGATATTCCTTTTTTAGATTTTATTCCGGCGCTTGTTCCCTCTTATCAATCCGAACAAAGATTAGAAAAACTTTCTTCAAATATCATGTTTATTGCAAATGTAATTAGAACATTAGCCGACACATATGATTATATCATCATCGATTGTCCTCCATATTTAAAGGGAATGACTACCAACGCTTTAGCCGTCTCCGATTCCCTCCTTATTCCCATCCGCGCTGAAAACTTTTCATTAGATGCACTACGCAAAATTTTACGTCACGTAGAATATATAAAGCAGACGTATAATCATCGTCTAAAAATTGAAGGAATTTTTTTTACGATGTTCGAAGCGCATACCAAAGTATCGATTATGGCAATGCAAGATTTACAGGAAAACTTTAATGGTCATCTGCTTAAAACCGTTATTCCTAAAAACGTTACAATTTCCGAATCGGCATTTAAAGGCATTCCCGCTGTTCTATACAGAGCTCTCTCCAAAGGATCACAAGCTTATTTAAATTTGGCGACAGAAATAATGAGTAAAAATTAAGATTTTCTCTTTCCTCAATTGATTGAACCAACGAAGTTTCTTATATTTGACCCGTTCTTTTAATTATTTCCCTTAAAGTAAAGTTGTATCGGTCGAAACTCCGTTTCGACCGAATTAACGTATTGAAACGCATGGGCGATTCAGCGAATCATCCTACACATCAAAATTTTGCATTAGGTAAGTAGTTAATACATTTATAGTATGCCGAAGTGGCGGAATTGGTAGATAAACTGGACTCATAAATTCAGTTTGTAAACCAAAAGTTTGATTAGAAACTTTTGGTTTATTTACAAACCTTTAAGTTGGTTTACAAACCATGTATCTGTTCAAATCCCAAATGGTTTGTATGGCTTAAACCATGTGTCGGTTTGTTTTTCTTTTTTTATTGTTTTTAATTGCCGAAGTGGCGGAATTGGTAGACGCGCTGGACTCAAAATCCAGTATGGCTTAAACCATGTGCCGGTTCGAGTCCGGCCTCCGGTACAAAAAGCCAAACATTTAGTTTGGCTTTTTTTGTTTTATATAGGAAGAACAATGTTCACCGTTTATGCAATAAAAAGTACAACTCAAAATTTCATTTACGTTGGAATGACTGAGAATCTTGAAGAGAGATTATCAAGACACAACAACGGCTACGTTCAATCCACCAAAAACTACCGCCCTTTCACCCTCATTTATCAGGAAGAAGCTGCTGACGGAACTCGTGCAAGAATTAGAGAAAAGTATTTTAA
>JAUYAB010000028.1 GCA_030693705.1 Ignavibacteria bacterium
TTATAGAATTATTTACGAAATAGAGGAAGGCAGGTTATTAATTATTCTCATCTCAATTGCTCACAGAAAAGATATTTATAAAAAATTATAACGGGGAAAGTAATTGGAAAGCAGAAACCTGATTACTGATTCCCCATGGCGGATTGGTGGCGAGGAAATTTTGCCACCAGTCCGCCGCGGCGGAACAAAGACACCATGAATATTTTTTTTTGGTTATGCGTTTATAATTAAGGGAATAAGTCAGGGTTTAAATTTTTACATTCTCCCGAAAAAAAAGTATTTGACATTTATTTTTATTTGCCGTAAAATTACAGCGGTTATTTAAAACCATGGGGAACGGGGTTCTCTCTTGAACTTACTTTTCCTAACAAGGTTGTAAAAACCTAATCTTTTTCGTATCAGATTTTACTACATGGGATTCTTTTGCGGAGAGATGACTTCAGATCGTTTTTTGTTTTTGCATGTAACACATTCATTAAACAATAGAGGAACACGTTATGCAAGTCGAGATCAGAAAACTGCCTGTAAGTAGAAAAGTTTTACTTACTGAAGCAAAAAATTGTCACTCAAATTTGGCTGATAAACCGGAGATGAGCGGACAGGGAATTACTGAGGCGTATATCAACCAATTTAAGGCTGATATGTTAGCCGCTGAAAATTTCAAAACCAGCAAGAACATTCAAAAAGAAAAAGCCGCATGGACTGTGCTGTTAAAAGCCAAGCTTAAAGCATGTCAGAAGTGGTTAAAACGGGGAGAGTTTTTTCTTGAACTCGCCTTCCAGCCAAAAACAGCTCAAGTAGATGAATATCCCGATTATGTTACCGCCAAGAAGGACGCAGTGTTAACCAAAGACGCACTGACCGCCGCTGGAAATGTACTAACAAAATATTTAATCAAAGTTACAGAAAAGGAAATGCCGGCAACATTTTTAGCCGAAGGCGTTACGTTGAGCGAAGAACTGAAAACGCTTGCTACGCAGGTTGGTTCTGCTGATGATGACTTTGAACAGTACACAATCGAGAGAAATCTTGCGCTGTTAAAAGTCTATGACGCAATAAACACAATTAACAAAGCGGGAAGAATAGTTTATGAAAACGACCCGGCGAAGTTGAAATCGTTTGAGTCTCCCTGGCCTAAGAGCGATGGAGGGGATGAGGAAGAGGAAACGCCGCCAGTAGAGCCGGTAGTGCCGCCGGTGAGTTAGTAGGCAGTAGGCAGAAAGCAGTCGGCAGAAAGCAGATTCGCCGAGGTGAACTGAAAACTTTTTTAAGGATGATAAATGTGAGGAGGGCTTGTTTATCATCCTAACCCGATAAACCAGAACCCAAAAGGAATAATGAATATCGAACATGAAACGCAGAATATCGAAGGGAAAAAACTTCATCATTCATTATTCCTTGTTCAGTATTCGATATTTATTTATCGTTAACATGTTAGCAACTCATGTTACGCAAAAGGTTGAATTGGCTTCTTAACCATACTCTTAATCTTTTTCTTAATCTGCTTAAATTACAGAAAAACGAGTATGATTAAGAAAAAGATTTCGTTTAAGAATTTTTTCACATAACAACTGCGCAAGATGAGTTACAGCATAAGAAATAAATTATGAGGAAAAATTTTATGAGCGAAAAGAAAGATGAATCATTAGCGGTCTTTGATACGTTTAGAATTCGCCGTCATTATGATGAGGAAAAAGAAATCTGGTATTTCTCCGTGATAGCTATTGTTGCGGTTTTAACGGATCAAAAAATTTTTAAAAGAGCACAAAGTTATTGGACTACATTAAAGAACCGTCTTAAAAAAGAAGGAAATGAGATTGTCACAAATTGTGACCAACTGAAAATGGAAATAACTGAAGAAAAATTAATAACAGCTTAAGAAAAAAATAATTATGAGTAACATAAAACTATTTGAATCGCAAAAGATAAGAACACATTGGGACAATGAAAAAGAATTATGGTTCTTTTCAATAATTGATGTAATTCAAATATTAACGGATAGTGCAAATCCCAGAAGGTATTGGAGTGACTTGAAGCGAAAACTTGAAGCAGAGGGGTTTGTTCAGTTGTACGAAATTATCGTACAACTGAAATTAATATCGGCTGATGCAAAAAAATATTTAACGGATTGCGCCGATGTTCAAGGATTATTGCGCATCATTCAATCCATACCATCACCCAAAGCCGAACCGTTTAAACAATGGTTGGCAAAAGTAGGCTTCGAACGCATACAGGAGATAAACGATCCCGTACAAAGCATAGACCGGGCAAGAGAAAACTGGCAAAAGCTTGGACGCAGCAAAAAATGGATTCAGCAGCGCATGACCGGACAGGAAACCCGCAGCAAACTAACCGATTATTGGAAACAAAGTGGCGTAGAAAAAAGTAATGAGTTTGCATTGCTTACCAACATTATTCATGAGGAATGGACAGGATTAACTGTTAAAAAGCATAAAGATTTAAAAGGCTTAAAATCTCAGAACCTAAGAGATCACATGAATGAGGCTGAATTAATTTTTACTGCATTAGCAGAGCTATCAACACGTCAAATAGCAGAAAGTGAACAAGCAAAGGGTTTGGATGAGAATGCAAAGGCAGGCAAAAAGGGTGGCGCCGTTGCAAAAAATGCGAGAAAAGAATTAGAAGCTAAAACCGGAAAAAGTGTAATTACCGGCGAGAATTTTTTGCCGCCAAAAGAAACTCAAAGAAAAATTAAATAGTTCGGTTGGAAAAAAAGTTAAAAGGTAAATTTGATTACTGATTCGCCGCGGCGAACTGAAAACTTTAGTGAGGAGGGGTTGTATATTATCCTTGGAGAGACATGTTGGCAGATAGTTTATTCGCGGATTTAATTTCAACTTAATTGACTTTGAATAAGGCAAAAATAAAATTATTTTGCATCAAAAAATGAGAGACAAATGTTAACTGCAAAAAGAAAACGTTTCATCGTTGATGAAAATGGAAAACCTCAATCAATCATCCTGGATATTGAAACGTATAACCAGATGCTTGAATTGATTGAAGATAACGAAGATGTTAAAGAATATAAAAAAGCGAAGCCTAAAGTTGATGCGGCTATAAAAGCCGGTGAATTTGTAACTTTAAAGGAATTTCAAAAACATCGAACCCAAAAGAAAAATGCTGTTTGAAATTGTAATCCCCAAACCT
>JAUYAB010000030.1 GCA_030693705.1 Ignavibacteria bacterium
ACTTCCGAAGAATCTTTTGCATTAGGTTTCGGCGTTAAACAAGCGCTCTTAAATAACCTTGCCATTAAATTTGATTACGCATATCAGAATTTCGGCAGACTTACAAACATTCAGAAATTTACCATCGGCGTAGTTTTTTAACAAACGATTTTGAGACGCCCTAGCTTTGGGCGTCTCTCTTTTTAACTTTATAGAAAAAATAAATGTATTCAATTGGTTATGACATTGGAAGCTCATCAGTAAAAGCAACAATACTAAACATTGATACCGGAAAAATTGTTGCAAGTGATTTCTATCCTAAGGAAGAAATGCAAATTAATTCACCGCATCCGGGATTTGCGGAACAGGACCCTGAAACTTGGTGGAAGTACACAAAACAACTTACGCGTCAACTTATTTTTGATTCAAGCCTTGACGGAATTGAAATCAAAGCAATCGGAATATCATATCAGATGCATGGTTTGGTTACTGTTGATAAAGAGCAGCATATAATCCGACCATCAATTATTTGGTGCGACAGCCGGGCAGTTGAGATTGGTGAAAATGCATTTCAAACACTTGGCAATAAGTTTTGTCTTGGACATCTTCTTAATTCACCGGGAAATTTTACCGCTTCAAAACTTAGATGGATTAAAGAAAATGAACCAGATAATTATGAGCGAATCTACAAAATTATGTTACCGGGAGATTTTATTGCAATGAAATTAACCGGAGAAATTAACTCAACAATATCCGGTTTATCCGAAGGAATTTTTTGGGATTTTAGCCGGAATGCAATTTCAGAAGAAATTTTAGAACATTATTGTATTGACCCTTCATTACTTCCTTCAATAAATCCGACTTTTTCTATACAAGCTAAAATTCTAAAACATGTTGCAGACGAACTCGGGATTAGCCCTGATGCCGTAGTTTCCTATCGAGCAGGGGATCAACCGAATAATGCATTTTCATTAAATGTTTTAAATGTCGGTGACATTGCAGCCACTGCCGGTACGTCCGGTGTGGTTTATGGGGTTATCGATAAAGTAAATTACGATACGTATTCCCGCGTAAATCAATTTGCCCATGTTAATCACACGCTTACCGATACTCGTCTTGGAGTTTTACTGTGCATAAACGGAACGGGGATCCAAAATTCATGGATGAGAAAAATTGCCGGAGTGGACTTGTCATACGAAGAAATAAACAGAAAAGCCGCGGAAGTGCCGATTGGCTCTGAGGGAATTACAGTTCTTCCCTTTGGAAACGGTGCCGAAAGAGTTTTGAAGAATAAAAATATCGGGAGCCAAATTTTGGGTGTAGATTTCAATCGCCACACAGATGCACATCTTTTTAGAGCATCTCAAGAAGGAATAGTTTTTTCTTTTAAGTTCGGCATTGATATAATGAAAGAGATGGGATTGGAGATCAATGTTATTCGAGCCGGAAAAGCAAATATGTTTCTTAGTCCGATTTTTAGACAAACTCTCTCAAATGTTACCGGTGCAACGATAGAATTATACGATACAGACGGAGCGCAAGGTGCCGCCCGAGGAGCTGCGTTTGGCGCAGGATACTATAAATCATTTGACGAGGCTTTCTTTTCGCTTAATAAAGTTGACGAAATTTATCCTAATAAAAATGAAATTGAAGAGACAACCGAAGCATATACCATCTGGCGTGATAAATTAGGAATGTTTTTATAACTCACTTCTAATAAAAAATTTGAATCAGACATAATAGACAACAAAGTAAAAAGATTATTAATGTAAAAAGGTGAAAAAATGAATTACATAATTGGGAAACAAGAATATTTTAAAGGGATTGGAAGAATTGAATACGAAGGACGCGATTCTAAAAATCCTCTTGCATTTAAATGGTATGACGAAAACCAAATTGTGTTTGGCAAAACGATGAAAGAGTACTTCCGTTTTGCAGTTGCTTACTGGCATTCGTTCTGTGCTACAGGGGGAGACCCTTTCGGAACTGGAACCAAAACATTGCCGTGGAATGAACCGGGCAATGCAATAGAAAGAGGTAAAGCAAAAATGGATGCCGCTTTCGAGTTTATAACTAAACTCGGGGTTCCTTTTTATTGCTTTCATGATTTTGATATTGTTGAAGAAGGAGATTCAATTTTAGAATCCGACAAAAGAATACAAGCCGTTGTGGATTATGCCAAAGAAAAACAAAATGCCTCCGGGGTAAAATTATTATGGGGAACGGCAAATGTTTTTTCAAATAAGCGATACATGAACGGCGCTTCTACAAATCCCGATTTTACTGTTTTAGCTCAAGCTGCAACACAAGTAAAAAGAGCTCTCGACGCAACAATTGAACTTGGCGGAGCCAATTATGTTTTTTGGGGAGGTCGGGAAGGTTACATGTCGCTTCTAAACACAGACATGAAAAGAGAAAAAGATCATCTTGGAAAATTCCTCGGTCTTGCACGTGATTATGCCCGCGCCCAAGGATTTAAAGGATATTTTTTAATCGAACCAAAACCAATGGAACCATCCAAACATCAATATGATTACGATACCGAAACGGTAATTGGATTTTTACGTCATTACGGATTAGATAAAGACTTCAAACTGAACATTGAAGTGAACCACGCAACGTTAGCCGGACATACGTTTCAGCATGAAATTCAATGCGCAGTTGATGCCGGAATGTTCGGCAGTATTGATGCCAACCGGGGTGATTATCAGAATGGATGGGACACCGATCAATTTCCGACTAACGTATACGAAATGATAGAAACAATGTTGGTCATTGCTGAAGCCGATGGCTTCGGGATAGGTGGTGTTAACTTTGATGCCAAAGTCAGAAGGAACTCTACAGACCCTGAAGATTTATTTATTGCCCATATCGGCGGGATGGATGTATTTGCACGTTCATTAATTATTGCAGAGAAGATTTTAAACGAATCGGATTACAAAAAGATGAGGGCGGAACGGTATAGTTCATTCGATAAAGGCGACGGTGCAAGTTATGAGAACGGTTTACTTAAATTGGAAGACCTCCGCAAGATAGCGATTAAAACCGGAGAGCCAAAACTTATTAGCGGTAAACAAGAATTGTATGAGCAACTTCTTAATCTTTATATTTAGGTACCTGATTTTTGACAAAGAGATTTCATAAATGATCCCAAGGAAATTGTTTGGTAAATTAGCGGATGGTTGTGAAGTATACATTTACACCCTCAAAAATAAAGCAGGAATGACCGCTGAAATTATTAATTACGGAGCTATAGTTGTCTCTTTAACTGTGCCGGATAGAGATGGAAAATTTGAAGATGTTGTACTCGGTTACAATAATATTGAATCATATGTAGCGGATAAAAATTTTTTTGGATGTATTGTAGGAAGGTATGGAAACAGAATCCGTAAAGGTAAATTTACTCTTGACGGTAAAGTCTATCAACTTGGTATAAATAATGGCGAGCATCATTTACATGGGGGTGAAACCGGTTTTTATAAGAGAGTTTGGAACGCTAAACCAATCGATAGTGAAACCGACCCGGCTTTAAATCTTAGTTATATTAGCAAAGATGGAGAGGAAGGGTATCCCGGAACGCTTAGTCTTTCCGTTATGTACACCCTCACCAGCAATAACGAATTAAAAATCGAATATACCGGAACGACAGATAAAACGACTATTCTTAATCCGACGCATCATTCATATTTTAACTTAAGCGGAGATATAAATATATCTATTCTGAATCATGAGATGGAAATAAAAGCTGATAAAATGATCCCGGTAGATAAGGACTTAATTCCTTTAGGTTGGTTTGAGGACGTCACAAATACTCCTCTGGATTTTCGTTCTCGGAAAAAAGTTGATAGAGATATCAACTTGGAGTTTGAACAATTAAAATTTGCATCAGGGTATGATCATTGTTGGGTTATCAATGGGTATAATAAAAAAATAAATAGAATTGCCGGTCTATACGAAATTGGTTCGGGAAGGAGTATGGAGGTATACTCGGATCAGCCGGGAATACAGTTTTACAGCGGAAACTTTTTAGACGAAAAGATTATCGGGAAGAAGGGCATTCGATCTAAGCAAAGAAGCGGCTTATGTCTTGAAGCTCAACACTACCCCGATTCTCCAAATCATCCACTCTTTCCATCGGTTACTCTTATGCCGGGAGAGATTTATAAACAAACAACGATTTATAAGTTTTCAACAGAGTTAAAAGAAGAGTTTTAATTAATAACTCACGTTACGCAGTTGTTATGTGAAAAAATTCTTAATCGTAATCTTTTTCTTAATCCTACTCGTTTTACCGTAATTAATGCAGATTAAGAAAAAGATTAAGAGTACGATTAAGAAGCCGATTCAATCTTTTGCGTAAGGTGAGTTAATTAATAAAGTCCTTCAAGTTTAGTGGTACGGCATCGAGAAACTTTACTTGTTGGAGTGTTCATTAAAATAATGTTTGGTAAAATTGAAGGAGTTTTTGAAAAAGTCCCTACCGAGTCCCTACTTTAAAGTGCTAAATAATCGGGATTCTCGGAAAGCTTTAAAACAAAAAACCCCGAAAACGTTTAATTTTCGAGGCTTTTTTGAGCTGGAAATGGGACTCGAACCCGCAACCTGCTGATTACAAATCAGCTGCTCTACCAATTGAGCTATTCCAGCAATAATTTTTTAGTTCCTAAAATTAAGGGTATTTCATCTGTCTTCCAAATATTTTTACTTATTCATCCCCTTCTTCTTCTTTGGTAATCGAAATCTTGAACTGCACCATCTTTTGTTTAACTTTTTTGATTAATTCAAAAGTGATGTTGCGGTGTTGAAAGGTTTCGCCGGTATTCAAAATTTTTCCAGTATGGAAAGCTACAAAACCGGCAATTGTTGTGTATTCATCCGAAGAGGTCAAAGATTGATTAAAAATTTCGTTGAAATCTTCAACATCTATTGAACCTAAAACCAGAAAGTTGCCATCAGGTAATTTGGAGTATTCGTCGGAAACATTTTTCCCTTCGCTTGAAAGGTCACCTACGATTTCACTTAAAATGTCCTCTATTGTCAGTACTCCTTCGGTTCCTCCGTATTCATCGGTAACAATTGAGATTCGCTCACTTCTTTTTTGCATCTCTTTCATTATTTCTGAAATCAACTTTGTTTCGGGAACGAAATAAACGGGACGGATCAAACTCTTAATTACAATATTTTTCTTTTCAACGAAAGACCGCATCAAATCTTTGATGTGAATTATTCCAATGATGTTGTCTAAAGAATCCTGAAAAATTGGAACGAGGGTATGTCCCGTTTGGAAAATTTCTTTTACCATCGCATCGTTGTCGTCGGTTAATTCTATCGCAACCATTTCTGTTCTGGGAACCATCACTTCATTGGCTTTAAGATCCGTAAACTCAAATACATTTTCAATTATCTGATGTTCGGCTTCATCAATTGCGCCTGATTTTACACCTTCGGAAATGAGCACTCGAATTTCATCTTCCGAAGCGTGTCCGTGTGAAAATCCTCCTTTTATTTTAAGGGGAAGAAGAATCGAATCAGTTAGAAAAAGTAAAATTTTTATCGGGATTTTAAATAATTTTAAAATGAAGGTGAATAACGAAACAATTTTCGGAGCGATGGTCTCTGCATATTTTGCCCCAATCGCCTTTGGAACAAGAACAACAAATATCCAATGACACAGAGCAAGCAGCAATAAACTCGCAAGAATAAAACCGATTTTTATCGATGTTACAAAAGAAACAAACGAAGCGTCAACCGTTGTATCGATATAAAAAAAGACGAGGAACGCCACCACCAACAAGCTGAAGGAAGCTTCAATTTCAATAAGTCCATAGATATCATCAATGTTTTGCTGAAGCGCTTTAATTTTGCGGCTTAATTTATTGCTCTCGTTTTCATCCACACTGTAGCTGATAATGGCGATTCCCGACATTGTTAGCAACGCGGCACAGCAAAATATTAAAAGTATTAAAAAACCGGTCATAACTCTTGTTAACTCATCCTTTGTTAATTTTATAGGTAAAAATAAGAAGCAAAACCTTCGCTAAAAAATCTTTACCGGTATAATTCCCCAACTATTCTTATTTTCAGTTATAAAATAGAAAAGATTATGAAACCAACATCAATTAAAGTTGAAAAAGAAGTTATTTCAATCCTTTGGCGGGATTCGAATGAAAGCCGGATTCAACTTCGATATTTGCGTGAAGAATGTCCCTGCGCCGGCTGTAAAGGAGAAACTATTTTACTCCACAGTTACCGACCGCCAAAATTGCCAATCGCTCATCAGGATATGTACACAATTAAAAATTTAAAAATGGTTGGTGAATACGCAGTGCAGATTTGGTGGAAAGACGGACACGACACCGGAATTTACACCTGGGAATACTTGAAAAAATTAGCCGCTGACCAGGCAAACGAAACTAAACAGAAGTACGAAACACTCTTATGATCTCACAAACAAAGTTAAAACATTACAGTTCTCTGCTGCAAAAAAAATACCGGCAGGAAGAAAAAAAATTTATTGTTGAAGGAAAGAAACTTGTAGAAGAAGGAATTCAACAAACCCGCTACAAGTGCGAAGTAATCTTTATAACGAATGAATTTAATGAAAAGAACGAAGCGTTTGTTTTTTCTCTATTAAAAGATTTTCCGGTTGAAATCATCCGCAATATAGATTTTAAGCGCCTCTGCGATACCCAACATCCACAAGGTATTGCAGCGGTTTTTCAATTCCCGATAAATGAAGAACAACCGAAACTGCTTTCTCGAAAAATAGTATACATGGAAAATATTGCAGATCCCGGAAATCTCGGAACAATAATTCGTACTTGCGATTGGTTCGGGTTCGGACAAATTTTGTTAAGTACAAATTGTGTGGAGCTGTTCAACCCAAAAGTTATTCGGGCAAGCATGGGTTCTATATTTCATCTTTCTGTTTCTGAAAACGTCGAACTTCCGTTTCTAACAAACTTGAAAAAACTTGGATTTGAAATTCTTTGCAGCGATCTCGAAGGGAAAATCTTTTCTGAAATTGAAAAACCGGAAAAACTAATTCTCTGTTTAAGCAGCGAAGCAGATGGACCTTCCCAAGAATTAATTGCCGCCTCCGATTATAAAATTACTATCCCCCAAACCTGCCCGACCGGCAGGCGGGAAGGAAATGCCGAATCACTTAACGTGGCTTCGGCATCTGCAATTCTACTTTATTATTTTTCTTGAAAACTTTATCGGACAATTCCCGAGAAAGAATATTTCGTTCCACCATTTGGACCGTTTGTTTTGATAGAAACACTAACACTTCTTGGAACTTCTAACGTGTCGGTATCTGTAATTGAAAAAGAAAATTGAGTCCAACCCCAGCTTTGGGTATCAGGTAAATTGATAGAAACGTCTCCATTTCCTTTTACATTGTCTCCATCAACTTCAACGGTTATTGACTGTCCGCTTGATAAAGGATGGTCGTACTGATCCTTAACTTCATAATTGAAAAATTCACTTCCTCTATTCGGAATATCAAAACTGCTGGGAGTACATGTAATATATGGAGAACCTGAGAATAGAATTGGAATTGTATATGTTACAAGATTAAAATTTTCATCAGATGAAGTTGCCGTAACTCGTGCGAAACCGGGTCCTAAGATCGCATCGATAGGCTCCGGTGCGGCAGAGATTAAATCAACCGTCGCGCGTCCATGGTCGTCCGTGTTGGATGAGCCAACAATTATACCACCGGTAGTGGTAAAGTAAACAGGAGTGTTCGGTCGTGCAGGATTTGCATATTTATCTCCAACAAAGGCGGTAATTTTATCGATTACTCCGTAAACAACTAATCCGGGGATGTTAACATACTGAGGTCCGGTGGAGAAATGTGTTTGATCCGGTAGACCGCCATGTATTGCGTATGTAACGGGGATTGAAGTAACATTTTTAGAGCCAACTAAAATATTTGCGATTATCTGAACAGTTCCTGCTTTTGTTCCGCTTGTAAGAAAAACCGATGCTTGACCGTTGGCATCTGTGTAAGAAGAATCCGGGCTTAAAAATTCTCCGCCGCCCGGTCCAAAACCAATAGTAAATTTTACGGCAACTGAATTGGCAAAATCAATTGCCTTGCCCAAAGAGTCGATCACTTGAAAAGTGATTTTGCCCGATTCCGGCGCACCGCTTTCTTTTACGCCAAGGCTTAAAGACGATTGAGAAGCTAAAAAGATTGCTACCGGGGGTCCACTTTTTCCTGATGAATTTGAGTTCGATTTTAATTTTATAGTTGGAGTTTTATTGTCTCCGGGCGAATAAACCTCTGAAGAGACTGTGAGCGAGTATCCAAACTTTATAACTGAGATTATTACGGTATCTGCCGCATCCAAAGTAAAACTTGCAGCAAACTTACCATACGCATCGGTTAAAGTGACGATTTCCGTACCATAATTAATCCGTACGATCGCGCTATCAACTGCTATTTGGGTTACGGAATCTACAACTGTTCCGTTTATAGTTACAATCGAATTTTCGTTCTGCTGTCCGCCACCCGTTGATCCATCAATAACCGGAGAATTTGGAGACTGACAACTGACGACAAAAAGTGAAAGAAGAAAAACAAGAGCGGCAAAAGAAATTATTTTTTTTCGAGACTGATGTTTGAAAGTCATAAAGTGATTCATTTTTTAAACCTTGTAAAAGTACAGTTGTAACTTAGTTTCCACAGGCTTTATAGTCAAGTATTTTGAAAAATGAAATCTCTTTCACTTTCCTTTATCTTCTTGCAAATATTGCACTTTCTCCTCTTTTCTTGGAAGGAATACAATATTTTTTCAGTTAAAGATTTTGTAGTTTTGCATGTCTTTTTCAATTATTAAAAATGAGCAAAATATTATGTTCGAAGGAGTTGGAACAGCCCTAGCGACCCCGTTTAATGAAGATTTTTCGATAGATTATCAATCGTACAAAAATCTGATCCGCCGCCAAATTGAAGGCGGAGTTGATTACTTAATTGTACTTGGAACAACCGGGGAATCGCCTGTAATTGATGAATACGAGAGAGAAAAATTAATTGAGACCGCGAAAGAGGCAGCCGAAGGAAAACTGAGAATTGTTATCGGAACCGGATCGAACGACACGAACAAAGTTGTAAAACTAAATGTAATTGCTGAAAAATATAATCCTGATGCCGTGCTTATCGTTAATCCCTATTACAATAAAGGAACGCAAAGCAGTTTGGTTCAGCACTACAAATATATTTCCGAACGAACTTCGCTTCCGATTATTTTGTACAACGTTCCATCGCGCACGGGAATGAATTTGCTTCCGGAAACCGCTATCACCATCAATGAATCTTGTAAAAATGTTGTGGCAATTAAAGAGGCAAGTGGAAACATTTCCCAGGTTGCACAACTGCTCGCAATGAAACAATCATCGTTTGAAGTTATTTCCGGCAACGATGACCAAACAATTCCCGTTATGGCTCTTGGCGGTGTTGGAGTAATTTCTGTTTACTCAAATGCTTTTCCAAGGGAATTAAAAGAAATTACTACCGCAATGCAGAAAAATGATTTGCAGAAAGCTCAAGCATTAAATCAAAAATATTTAAAAATGATGAACCTCCTTTTTGAAGAAACCAGTCCTGCGCCATTAAAATTTGTGTTAAGCAAAACGGGAATTTGTAAAAATATTTTGCGTTTGCCGCTGGCTCCGGTTTCAAAGCAAACAGAAAATCTTTTGTTGAAAGAGTTAGAGAATTATGAAAAATATTAATTACGGACTTCTCGGCTCAACCGGAAAGCTTGGCAAAGAAGTTCAAAATGTTTTTGCTGAAAACAAGTTTCAACTTGTCTATGAGCTTTCGTTAGAAGGCGAAACGCAGAAAGACATTCCACAGATTTTAATCGATTGTTCTCTGCCTGAAAATTTTGAGAACACAATTTCGCTGGCAAAAAAATTTAATTGCCCATTGATTATTGCAACAACCGGATTAACTTCCACACAAATGGAAGCCTTGAAAACATTAGCTGAAATCGTTCCCGTTGTGCAAAGTTATAATTATTCGCTCGGTATCCAGATTTTATTAAAGCTGACAAAAGAAGTTCAAAAATATGTTGATGATTGGGATATCGAAATTTCGGAAACGCACCATCGATTTAAAAAAGATAAACCATCCGGCACGGCAATAATGATCCGCAATGAAGTTGAAAAAGAAGAAGTAAATATTTCTTCTCTTCGTTTGGGAAATGTTTTCGGCGAACACACCATAAGTTTTGGCGGACTCGGCGAAGTGCTTTCTATTTCTCATTCCGCTTCTTCGCGCAGAACTTTTGCCGAAGGAATTTTTCGATCAGCTTTATTTCTTTTAAAAAAGAAAAACGGATTTTATTCTTTTACTGATGTTATAAATGAGAATAGTCATTAGTCAACCGTCAATGGTCATTTGAAAAACAATGACTAATGACAGATCACCAATGACGAAAAACTATATAAGAGGTTACCATGGATTCATACGAAATAATAAACTATATCGCTTCTTCTAAAAAGAAAACGCCCGCAAAAATTTATTTGCAGGGAAAACTCGACAAAGTAAATTTCAAATCACTTGAATTTTTCGGTGGAAACAAATCGGGAATTCTCTTTTGCGAATTAGAAGAGTTTGAAAAATTTTATAAAGCTAACAAAGATTCAATTAAAAAATACCGCGTTGAACTTGATAGAAGAAATTCCGCCATTCCTTTAGCTGATCTAACAAAATATAACGCACGCATCGAACCGGGAGCCTTAATCAGAGAACATGTTGCCGTTGGCGATAACTGCGTAATTATGATGGGAGCCGTGTTAAACATCGGTGCGGTGATCGGGGAAAAAACCATGATCGATATGAATGTTGTTGTCGGCGGAAGAGCGGTCGTTGGGAAAAATTGTCATATCGGCGCCGGTGCTGTGATCGCGGGAGTTATTGAACCGCCAAGCGCTGATCCGGTTGTTGTTGAAGATGATGTTTTGATCGGCGCAAATGCGGTTGTGCTCGAAGGTGTTCGCATTGGTAAAGGCGCGGTGATCGCTGCCGGTTCCGTTGTTGTAAAAGATGTTGAGCCTTACTGCGTTATGGCGGGCGTTCCTGCAAAGCTTCTAAAAAAAGTTGATGAAAAGACAAAAGAAAAAACCAAACTGATTGACGAATTGAGAAATTTGTAAATTCAAAAAGAAAATATGAGAAAAGATAAATGAATATCGTTGTGCAAAAGTTCGGCGGCAGTTCTGTTGCCGATACCGATAAAATAAAATTGATCGCGGAAAAAATTCAGAAGCGTGTTCTGCAAGGGAACAAACTAATTGTTGTTGTTTCCGCTATGGGCAAAACAACCGACAACCTGTTAAAACTTGCAAAAGAAATTTCCGCAAAGCCGGATCCGAGAGAGCTGGATATGCTTTTAACAACCGGCGAGCAAATCTCAATTTCACTTTTGGCTATTGCCTTAAATCAATTAAACATACGCAGCAAATCGCTTAACGCTTTTCAAGCTGAAATTATGACAACCGGAGATTTTAACGAAGCAAGAATTAAAAACATAAAATCTCAAAAGATTTTTGATCTGCTTGAGGAATTCGATGTTATCACCATCGCGGGATTTCAAGGGGTAAATGAAGAAGGCGATTTAACAACGCTCGGACGCGGCGGTTCAGATACATCCGCCGTTGCACTTGCGGCGGCTTTGCACGCTCCGTGTGAAATCTACAGCGATGTTGACGGCATTTATACTTGCGATCCGCGTCTGCACCCAACCGCGAAAAAACTTAAATATGTTACGTATGATGAAATGCTTGAGATGGCTTCGCTTGGCGCAAAAGTGCTGCACAGCCGCTCGGTCGAGATAGCTAAAAAATTTGATATTACGCTTTATTGCGCAGCAACATTTTCAGAAGAAGAAGGAAGTTATATCGTGAAAGAAAATATAGAACAACCGGTTGTTACCGGATTAAGTGTTATGGATAATCAAACACAAGTTACGCTTTCGCACTTACCGGAAGACTACACATTGATCCATAAAATTTTTCATAACGTTGCCGAAGAAGGTTTGAACGTTGACATGATCTCGGTAATTGATGACGATGCCAGTTTAACGGTTTCGTTTTCAATTATTGATGAGAGCAAAGAAGATGTGGAAACAGCTCTGCATCATTCGTTAAAAGATTTGGAAAAATGGAACATCTCCTATCATCCCGGCTACAGCAAGTTATCAATCGTTGGTGTTGGAATGCGATCGAGCAGCGGTGTTGCTTCAAAATTTTTCGGCGCACTTCAGGAAATCCCGATCAAGCTTGTTACCACTTCCGAAATAAAAATTTCATGTTTGATGGAAACTTCATTCAAACAAAAAGCGGTCGAATCTCTTACAAAAGAATTCGATTTATAAGGAAAAATGTTTTGTGTCTTTCGATGATCTTTTTTTAAAAAATCAGTTGACACTCTTTTGATTTTTTCGTTATATTAAGCCAGGTAAAGATTCGTTACTCTCACTAAACCAAGAGGCAATATGAAAACGGTTCAACAAATTCTTGCAAAAAAAGGAAACGGGATTTTCACCATTTCTCCCGATGCAACCATGTACGACGCATTAAAACTTATGGCGGATTCCGATATAGGCGCGTTATTGGTGCTTGCTGATGAAAAAGTTACCGGGATTCTTTCCGAACGCGATTACGCGCGAAAAGTTATTCTTAAAGGAAAACTGAGCAAGGAAACTTTAGTTAGTGAAATTATGACGGAGGATGTTGTGAAAGTTACTCCTTCAACGCTTGTTGAAGAGTGCATGGCATTAATGACCGCCAAGCATATCCGCCATCTTCCGGTTGAAGAGAATGAAAAACTATTAGGATTAATTTCTATCGGCGATGTAGTAAGCGCTGTAATTGATGAAGATGAATTTGTGATAGAACAATTGACGAGTTATATAAAAGGTTCGCGCTAAATTAGGCGAACCTTTTCCAATACTAATTCTTTATTTGCGCTCTCTGCAAAGCTTCAAAATATCTTTTGATCAGTTCTTCGTAATCTTTCGTGTAACCTTCGCGGTAAAGGTTGTTCAATTCATCCTTCAAATTATCTTTCCCCTTTTGCTTGGCAAGATTAAGCTCACCGGGAGAAGTGCGCTGTTTATCTGTACCGCTTTTTGATTCACGTTCTTTTTCAAAATCTCTTTCATTCATTGAGCGCTGCGCGTCGAGCAAACGGGAGAGAATACGTTCCTGCTTTTGTATAATCTCGTCCGATAATTTTTCCGATTTCATATCGGCAATAACTTCCTGCATTTGCTTCAGCGTTTCGTCCAAGTTGGAAGGGATTTTTTTCGACTGCCCGCTTTCTTTTGCTTCACGGTTCAGTTCATCTAACGATTTTTTTATCATCTCCTGCTGTTGCGCCAATCGCTGCATTTGCCCTTGCTGCTCGGGAGTAAGTTGTCCGTTCATTCCTTGTTGCAGCATTTGTGTCATGTTATTTAAGCTCATTTGCTGACCGGACATTTGCTGAAGCTGCTGCATTAACGACATCATGCCGCTGCCGCCTTGCCCGCCGCCCTGCATCATTTGATCCATCATGTTTTTCATCATCATCGCTGCTTGATTCAGCGAAGACATTGCTTCGGATTGCGCCGTCATGGTTTGCGATTGATTTCTATTTTGCAATCCTTCAAGCGCGTTATCCATTTGGCTGTGGGCTTTGCCGAGCGCTTTTCCCATTTCAGGAGTAATAGCAAAAGTTTTTTGCGAAAGCTGATTCATCTGCGATAAAACTTTTTCCAAATTCCTTTTGATTCCATCCTGTTCAACCGCTTGCTTGTTTGCTTGCGATGACTGAAAATTACTTTGACTATTTTTCTTCGCCTCTTCCTGATCTTTTGAAAGAGAAATAATATTATTCAGCGATTTCATCAGATCGGCAAAAACTTCCATCTGATTTTCTTGCTCCATATCCTGCTGGAGTTTCTGCATTTTCTGTTTCATCTTCTGCATATTTTGAGAAAGCTGCATCTGTTTCTGCTTCGCTTTTGGCTTCTGCTTTTGTTGAATATTTTCCGAAGCCTCTTCCGAGAGTTGTTCATTCTTCTGGTCTTCCAATTCTTTTTGAAGTTTTTCAACTTCTTCTTTTGGCATATCTTTCAACTCACTCATCAACTTTTCCAACTGCTTCAATTCGTCTTTCATTTTTTGAACATCGTTTGAAAGTTGCTCCTGCTGTTTGGCGGCATCGTCTCGTTGATTTTTATTTTCAAGATCAGCTTGTTCCGTTTTTTGTTGAAGATCATTTTGCTTTTTTGAAGTTTCTTCCGTGCGCTTTACAAGCTGGTCGATCTTCTGTTCTATCTGTACACGTTTTAATAAATTGAGCGTCCGTTCAATTCCTTTGCGGAAAGATTCCTCATCAAACTGCATATTCTCAAGCGCTTCCTGGATCTGCTTCCTATCCAGTGATTGCAGTTTCTGTTGAAGTTTCTCCATTGCTTTCTTCATTTCATCGCTGGAAAATTCATCGAACATTTTTTGCAGTTCCATATATTTGTCGAGTGTTTCTTTACTCAACAGATTATGCTTCTGCAGTTCATCTTTATTTTCAGATAAATCTTTTTTAATTTCTTCCGCTTTGTTTTGAAGCTCCTCAAACTTGTTTAGCGTCTGCTCGATCTTTTCTTTTTCTTCCCAGGTAATTTCTTTTTTATCCTGCTTCAATTCTTTGTTGATCTTATCCAAATCCTTTTTCAACTCTTCCGCTTCCTTCAGAGTCTTCTTCAAATCATGTTCAACTTGATCTTGTTTTTTATCAGTCTTCGTTAAAATTTCTTCAAGCGAAGGAAAACGCACGGTGAAGCTGCCGGTTTTTGTGGCTTTCGGTCCGCTGATATTATCGTTATCAAAAACTTCGAGATAGTATGTTATCACATCTTCTGTAGCGAGCGACATCGGCGAGAGATTCCAAATGTAGCGGACTTCCTGTTCAACATTTTCTTTCGTAATCGGAATTTCAATCGATTGATATTTTTCTTGCGGCGGTTCGTACCTTGATGCGGAGAGCCGGTAATGAAGCAACAGTTTTGTAAATCCAAAATCATCGGCAATTGAAAGCAGCAACGGCAATCGCTGATCATCTCCCAGATCAATATTTTTATTTGGCGCGAGAATATTGATCGATGGAATAGCATCGCTTTGGAGCTTTATTGAATAGCTTACCGGAGATGTGTTTTGATTCTCAAATTCATCTTCAATCATTATTTGATAATTCTTTTCTTGTCTTGCTGAAAAAGAAACAGAGGCATTTAACCCGGAAGTATTCATTTTAAGTTTCGTCGAATCATCAAAAAATAAAAAGGCTTTTTTCAGAAATTTGGATGCCTGCAAACGAAGCGAAACCGTACTTCCGAAAAGTGTTGTTATGTTTCCATTATCCTGCATCTGCATCACCGGAAGCTTGCTGTACGCAGGCGGACTGACGGTAAGCGAAAATGATTGCAGCACCGGTTTATCCACGACTTCAATTACAAATTTTTCACTTTCAATTCCCTCGGCAGAACAATAGTACTCCGTTTTGTTTCGAACGCCGGAAAAGAGGAAAGAAAATTTTCCGGTTGAATCGGCACTGAGATTTTCCGAAATAAATTTTGCTTCCGTTTCATCTTTATAGAAAAGAGTAATTGCAGTTGGCGCATTCCATTTTAAAAGATTGTCTCCTGTAATTGAAACAGAAACAGTTACATCAGCTCCTTTTGTAATTTTCGTATTCCCCGGCGAAACAAGAAAGTAAAATTTTTGTGGCGGAAGAAATTCGGTTCGGTAATCGAAAAATCGTTGTGCTGCTTGTTGAAAGTTTTGGAAAGAAATTAACGATATAGAAAAGATGAAAAGTGACGCGAAGAAATATTTCATCTGCCGTTTCGGCTGCGCAAACGTAAGCGCAGACGAGAAATTTACCGGTTCAACTTTTTTATAAATTGAAGAAAAAGCTGCAATTGCCAACTCCTGAGAAAAGAGAAAATTTTCTTTATCCTTGATAAGTTGGAGTGAGTTTAACAATTCATCTTTTATTGAAGGGAAAAAACGACCAACGCTATCTGCGGCTTTGCTGTGTTCATTCTCTTTGTACGAGAAATATTCTTTTAGTGCCGGCAAGACAACCAGAACAAAAAAACCAACAACCGATGTAATCACAAAAACAAAAAACAATGTTGTGCGGACAGTTGACGAAAACCTGAAAATAAGTTCTGCGCCAATCAATACAAATAATAAGAGAATAATTTCCGTTGCGACAATCTGAAATTTAGTAAACGCAGTTATGAGCAAGTTTTTTTGAGCAAAATGTTCTAACTTTTTTTCTATCGAGTTGTAATATGTTGAATCGAATTTCATAACTATTGACTTAATGCCCAAACAATAATATTTGTTCCAAACTTCAAAGCTTCTTCTCTTGTTTTTTCAGTATCGTGATGCACTTCCGGATCAACCCAGCCGTCGCTTGGATTTGATTCGTATGTATAATAAACCGCGAGACGTTTTTCGATAAAAACTCCAAATCCCTGTGGCGGTTTATTATCGTGTTCATGCGTTTTCGGCGGACCGTTCGGAAAATCAAATGGTGAATGATACAACCCGAATGAAAATGGAAGTTCAACCAAATCATTCTCCGGGAAAACTTTTTTTATTTCTCTTCTGAACGCTGCATCCAATCCGTAGTCATCATCAACATACAGAAAACCACCGCTTTCAAGATACGTGCGTAAACGTTTCGCTTCCTGCTCGGAGAAAACAATGTTGCCGTGTCCCGTTAAAAACAAAAACGGATAAGAAAAAATCTCATCGCTGTTAAGATCGGCAAAAAGATATTCCGGTTTCGTTTTGATTGAAGTATGCTCAGCAACAAAGCGGAGTAAATTCACTTCGGCGGATTGATCGTTGTACCAATCGCCGCCGCCGCTGTATTTTAAGCGAGCAATACGGAAAGCGTCAGTCTGTGCAAAGCAAAACCCGCTTAAAACCATAGTAATTAAGAGAAAATATTGTTTCATAAATTTAATTTCGGTAGGCAAAATAGAGATAGTTTTGTAGAAAAACTATAACCGGAAAAGAGGATACACCAATTAAAATTCCAAAAGACAAAGCACAAATAACAATGGTAAAAAAGAGAACACCTTTATGGAAAAATGTCCCCTTCCAAAAAGTTTGCTTCCGGCTTATTTCAACAAGACGAATTTTTTCGTCTGTGTAAATGACCCGGCTTGTAACTTATAGAAATAAATACCACTTGGTAAAAACGAGGCATGCCCCGTCTTTACGTTAAATGTTTGATTATATGTTGCGGCTTGCATAAATTCATTCACCAAAGTTGCTACTTCATTCCCAAGCACATCATAAACTTTTAATGTTACGAAACTGCCTACTGCCAATTGATAACTGATTACTGTACTTGGATTAAAAGGATTGGGATAGTTTTGAAACAATTGAAATTTATCCGTAATTGACAGCTCATCTTCATCAACATCCGTCAGTCCACCATTGGATGTAAAAAGAATCGTTCCCGAATCGCCAACAGCAAATCCTTTTGTGTCGTTAAAAGAATAAATTGAGTTTAATGATTGCGAAGTTGGAACTGAATGCAAAATCCAATTATCGCCTCCATCTATTGTTTTATAGAGAAGTCCAGGATATCCGCAAGCATAAATTGTACTGGATGAAGGAGCTGAAACACCACGAAGTTCCCCATCAGGATCGGGATAAAGACCAGATCGAGTCCAGCTTGTATCTGACATTTGTTTTCGCAAGATAACAGGAGCGGCGCGCCAATCTCCTTGCACTCCAACAAGAAATGTTGAACCTCCTCCATTGCAAGATTCGCCGTTGTAAGCTTCGGAACCTAATCCGTTAAAAAAATCAAGTTCTTTTTCAAACCAGGAAGGAGTGTCCGGGAAAAGTAATTTTGTTAGAATTGAATGTGGCGTCAAAGCATAAAGTGGTAAACCAAATGCGTAAATACCGCGAAATAGAAAAATAGATCGGATCGGATACACACTGATTTTTTCTGAACTCCATGTTTTTCCACTGTCGATTGACTGAAAAACAAACCCGGAGTCATCACCCACTAATATGTATCCAGGGTCAACGAACAGTGCACTCAGAAAATTTTTATCATATGAATAGAATTCAGGTTCCCAACTTGCGCCGCCATCGGTAGTAGTAATAACATTACTTCCGGCGATTACTCCGTTCAACTTATCGGCAAATGAAACACAATTCCAGTTCATCGGGAAACTCCAGGGAAGGGCAATATAATTCCATGTTTCACCGGAATTTGTAGTTTTGAGAATGGTTTGGTTCATTCCAACCGCAATTGCCGTGGATGAATCAAGCATTACTACATTCGTAAGTCTTTCTGAAGTTCCGCTGTTTTGTTTTACCCACTGCGCTTGTAACAGTTGGGATACCATGAACAACAGAATAACGAAAGAAAATTTATTTGAGAAACGGATTTTCGTTTTCATATTTTCCTCCTAATTGAAAATAAGATCGTTTTTTTATCAAGCTCATCTTAGCTATCAAATATTTTATTTTAAGACCACCATCTTTCTAATCCTTACCGAGCCATCTACCGTTAAACGGGAGAAATAGATTCCGCTTGACAATTTGTTTGCTGTATCAAAACCGACAGCATATTTCCCCGGCTTTTGTACTTCGTTTACTAAGGTTGCAATTTCATTCCCGAGGATGTCATAAACTTTTAAAGATACAAAACCGCCGACTGCCAATTGATAACTGATTACTGTACTTGGATTAAAAGGATTGGGATAATTGGAAAGAAGAAGAAATGTTTCGGGATTCGTTTCTTCTTTTTCGATTGATGTAGCGGTATGACACGCGCTTTGATTTGACTGAATTTCCTTTGGCAGGGTTGATGAACTCAACAGAGTAAATGTTAATGAATCAACGAATATCGTCGTATCGTGCGAGTAAAAATATTTCTTAAGTTCTTGACGATAGACTGCAACCGAGTAGTTTCCGGCAGGTAAGCCGGTAAGAGAAGAATGAAGATCGAAAATACAGAGACAATGAACGAGAGGACCAATAGTATCGCACTCCGTGACTACGATTGAATTTCCAGTGATTTCTGTGCTTAAAGAAAATCTCGATGCGCAATTTGCAGAAACATCGGTGTTCCAAATTTGAACAGTGTCGGCTTGAATCTTTACAAAAACAGAATCATTTTTTGCGATCACATTATTCGATACTAAAAGAATAAACACGAACAATAAAAACATTTTCATATCAACCTCTGAATATCTTGGTTAAAGATTACTTCAAATAAATCATTCCTCTTGTTTCTGTAAAACTTCCCGACTGAAGTCTGTAATAATAAATTCCGCCGGACAATTTGTTCACCGTATCAAAACCGACAGCATATTTTCCCGGTTTTTGTTCTCCATTCACTAAAGTTGAAATTTCATTCCCGAGTACGTCATAAACTTTTAGAGTTACAAAACCACCAACTGCCAACTGATAAGTGATGGTTGTGCTTGGGTTAAAGGGATTGGGGTAATTGGAGAGAAGAAGAAATGTTTCGGGATTGGCTTCTTCTTTGTCGATTGATGTAGCGGTATGACACGCGCTTTGATTTGACTGAATTTCCTTTGGCAGGGTTGATGAACTCGACAGAGTAAATGTTAATGAATCAATGAATATTGTCGTATCGTGCGAGTAAAAATATTTCTTAAGTTCTTGACGATAGACTGCAATCGAGTAGTTTCCGGCAGGTAAGCCGGTAAGAGAAGAATGTAAATCATAAATACAATTACAATTTGCCAAAGGACCAATAGTATCGCACTCCGTGACTACGATTGAATTTCCAGTGATTTCTGTGCTAAAAGAAAATCTCGATGCGCAATTTGCGGAAACATCGGTATTCCAAATTTGAACAGTGTCTGCTTGAATCTTTACAAAAACGGAATCGTTTTTTGCAAAAGAATCACTCCACACCAAAAATAAAAATGAAAACAAAAAGAACATTTTCATACGAACCTCCCGAAGAAATAAATTGAAGTTTTTCCTATCTAATAAGAAAACACACTAAATCAACATCTTGCTTGAGCAAAAATTAAAAAAAAACTAATGAATGTCAAGAAAAATTTGTTTTTATTTCAAATAGATCATTCCTTTCGTTTGCGATTGTTGACCTGCTAGCAGTCTGTAATAATATATTCCGCTGGCTAATTTGTTAGTGGTTAGTTGGTTGTTGTTAGTTGCATCAAAGGTTGTGGAATGTTTTCCAGCTTGCTGCACTTCGTTTACTAAAGTTGCAATTTCATTTCCAAGCACGTCATATATCTTTAAAGTTACATCACTTCCGACCGCCAACTGCCAACTGATAGTCGTACTCGGATTAAACGGATTTGGATAATTTTGTTCTAACAAAAATCCGACGGGAGAAAATTTTTCACTCTCAACTTTTACAATCGGGTACGTACGATCACTTTGCAAATTTCTATAAACCATACTATCGCATAAGAACCATCCGCAAGCGTTGTCTGTAAAAACTAAATCTCTCCCTTTCAGATTTGAAACACCCGGTATTAACTGCTGCGCCCATGTTTTTCCCGAATCATTGCTAAAATAAAGATTATTGTAATTAGTAAGCCAAACTTTAGAGGCATCGTTTTTTAAGAACTCAATATCATTGCCCCAACTTTTGTCAGGTAATATAACTGAGGTCCAAGATTCGCCACCGTTTGTTGTTCTGTAAACTGTTGAATTTGAAGCAACGGTGTATATCAGCCCAAGGTTTTCATCATAAAAATTCAGTATGTGAACGGATGAAGGCGTTTGCACTTTTTTCCATGTTTTACAGCCATCGGTAGTTTTATACATAGCTTGAGGATTTAGACCGCTCTCATAAAAATAGCTGATATTTGGAGAAATAAAATCAAGCCTTCTCCATGTATCGCCGGAATAAGCGCCAAAAGCGGAATCGTTGACAGCAACCCAGTTTGTTCCTCCATCAGTAGTTTTTAAAAAGAAAGCTGGATCAGAAGCCGTCTTTCCATCGCCCATAGCAATTCCGTTTTGAAGATCAAACATTTTGATATAATTCATAAAATTGGTTTTTGAAGTATCATCAAATTGAATTGCCCAATTTTTCCCGCCATCTGAAGTGTAGCAGATATTACCCTCTGCTGAACCAAACCAAATATGCAAACTATCCGTCATGGAAACATCTATTATCCCAGTTGTAGACAAATCTGACGGAGCGATTGTTTCCCAAAACTTACTACCATTTAATGTTCTGTAAATCTGTTTTCCTGGAGAAAGAGAAATAACCGCACAGTTACTGTCAATAGCATCAATCGACCAGCCGAAACCCCATTGTTTCGTGTCTAAATTACCGGCTGCGGGCGACCATTGCGGAAGAGAATTTGTAGAGAGACTTAAAACGAAAAAAAATGTGAACCAAGAAACTAACTTTTTCATAAGAACCTCCAAATAAATTTTCACCGTACGATTCTATTATAAACTAAAAAGCTAGAATCATTCCCAGTGTTTGGCGGAAAAATTAAAAAAAAACTAATGAATGTCAAGAAAAATTTGTTTTTATTTCAAATAGATCATCCCTTTGGTTTGCGATTGTTGACCTGCTTGCAGTCTGTAATAATATATTCCGCTGGCTAATTTGTTAGTGGTTAGTTGGTTGTTGTTAGTTGCATCAAAGGTTGTGGAATGTTTTCCAGCTTGCTGCACTTCGTTTACTAAAGTTGCAATTTCGTTTCCAAGCACGTCATATATCTTTAAAGTTACATCACTTCCGACTGCCAACTGCCAACTGATGACTGTGCTTGGATTGAACGGATTTGGATAGTTTTGATAAAGCTGAAACTCGTTCGGTAAATAAGAATTTTCTTCAACACGAACCGGATTGCCGGTATAAATAATTCTAAATGCGTCAGCCACTACTTGTCCGTTTGCAACATCACCAACAGAAATTTTGATTGCTCCTGAGTTGAAAAGATTCACGGTCGAAAGATAATTCCACTCGCCGCCGTCAACTTTTTGGCTCTTTTCGACACTCGTTTCTTTGTCGTTTCCCTCAATTACGAATTTCGTATCGTATGCGTTCGCAGCATCTGATTGCCACCAAGCGTAAACATCATACTTTCCGGGTTGGATGATATCCGTTTGAAACACTGCCGGTCCCGATTGGCTTGATCCATTCGTTGTAAAATAATTATCGCCAAAAAATTCTGTTCCGCTCGATGATGGATTCCAGAAGCTTGCGATATTTTTGTTATCAAGAATAATCCATTTGGGATGTGAGAGCTGCAAATATTCAGAGACCGAATACATAAAGTGCTCGCCAAGATAACTTAGATTTTCATTTGTTACCACTTTTCCGGTGGAATAATAATCATACGGCGTTTCATACGTTAGCGCCACAACCTTATCGCCCCAATTATTCCAGAGCCAGCCTTCGGGGAATGTAGATGATAGATTAGAATAACTGTAGTCAGCTTGTGTAAAATAGGGATTGCCGGAAGTATTCAGATTTGAGAACTGATTTTCCGAATGATAGTAAACGTCTGACGTTGACGACGCAGTGTGAATCCAGAATGTACAGAATGGAGAAGCTTGCGAATGGAGATTTTGAAAGATGGAAAGTACTTTTTTACCGTTAATTTCCGCCATCCTTTTTTTGAGAATTTTCACTTCGGCGGTTGTTGAAACATCATATTTATTCCAGTTCGATTCAACATCAACTCCATCATAGTTAGTGCGTGATTTTCCGTAATAAACGCCATCGGGATTTGTAAACGGAATGCAATGGAAAACAATGTGCTCGCGGTAAAATTGTATCAACTCATTGTCGGCGAGAATGCTTTCTATAAATCCATCAAATTGCCATGAACTTGGCGTTTCGCTTGGATGCGTTCGCGCATGAACCCAGACATGATATTTTAATGAATCGGGGATTGCCGGATCGGTTACGGTTAGTTCATGGATTGGCAAATTGCGTAGAGTATAACCGAGCGTATCAACTTTAATGTAAGGGGAACTACTCCATTGTTTAATTCGTTCTCGTAAAAAACTTAACGTGTAGGGGGTATAATAAGCGACATAAACCGTGTCCTGCTCATAGGTTTTTTGAAATGTTTTTGTTGCCGGACTTTCGGAAGCGGAGAAACGTTCGAACGTTTTATTATCATACGAATAAACCGCCCGCTTAACATCAGAATTTGATACCGTAACTTTAATAAATTTATTTTGAACGCCGGAAATTCTGAAGTAAAACCATCTGCCTCCAATATCTTCATAGGTTGTTACAACATAATTAACCGAGTCCGTTGTTGTTGCCGACTTCATATTTCCGCTTTCAAAATTTGCATCAAAAGTAACTTGAGCAAATAACGGACAGCTCATCAAAATAATTATGAGGACGAATTGTTTAAAGTGGGGTACCGGAAGGTGTGATTCTATTTTCATTTAAACTGTTTATTTTTCTTTTAATAAATACTAAAAGGAAAATAACAATTTAACTTGAATGATTTGAGATTCTGTGGAAGAAAAAAAATAGGACGCAGATCAATTATGATTATTTATGATCGGTGCGGATCATATTCGATCACAACAAATCTGCGTCCCAATGTTTTTAGTATTTCAATCCAAAACCGTACTTAAACAGAGGAGCGTAATTTTTATCGCCAACATTAACCGGAATTTGTTCCATCGTTTTGGGCCAGCTATGACCAAGTTTCCCGGTAAAATTAAAATCACCAAATAAAACATCGGCAATTCCTGCGCCTTCGCTGCCGGGCAACCAGGCTGCAACAAATGCTTTAGCATCTTTGAGTTGTTGTTCAATAATCATCGGTCTGCCTGAGAAAAGAACAACGACGTAAGGCTTGCCGGATTTTTTTACGTTTTCAATTACCGCAACATCTTCTTTTGACAAACTTAAATCTTCACGGTCGCCTTTCATTTCTGCATAAGGAGTTTCGCCGACAACAACCAGAACGACATCTGCATCACCAACTTGCGAGCCATCTTTTGAATAAGATACAACTGTGTTTATTGAAACTGCATTTTTTACCGCTTGCAAAACTGTGGTTCCGCCGGAAATATTGTCACCTGATTTTCCCTGCCAATTTATCGTCCAGCCTCCGCATTGATTACCAATATCATCAGCGCTTGTACCGGCAAGAGCAATGTTTTTAACTTTTTTGGAGATCGGCAAAGTTTTGTTTTCGTTTTTAAGAAGAACTAAAGATTGACGAACGCATTCGCGGGCAACTTGTCTGTGTTCTTTTGATCCGAAGGTTGGCATCAAAGTGCGGTCGGTAAAAGGGTTCTCGAAAATGTTCATTTCAAATTTTACACGGAGAATTCTTTTTACGGCATCATCAATGCGACTCATCGGTACTTTGTTTTCATTCGCTAATTCTTTTAGCAGCGTGATGAAATCAACATAATTGTTTGCTTTGCCGGGAGGATTTGGAATCATGACCATATCGAGTCCTGCGTTAATTGATTTCTCGATACTACTCTTATAATCTTTTTCAAGTTGATCGATAGCAGCCCAATCCGAAACCAATATTCCGTTAAATTTTAATTCACCTTTTAAAACATCCGTAAGCAAATGTTTGTTGCCGTGCATTTTTACTCCGTTCCATGAATTGTAGGAAACCATGATCGTTTTGGTTCCGGCTTTAATTGCAGCAGCGTATCCGGGCAAATGAAGTTTTCGTAATGTTGGTTCATCAACTTCGGTGTTGCCTTGATCTTTTCCATCGGTTGTTCCGCCATCACCTAAGAAATGTTTTGCGCACGCAAGGATTGAAGTATTACCGGAAAGTTTTTTCCCTTGAAAACCTTTTACTTGTGCAGCGCCCAACGTTTTGGCTAATTCAGGGTCTTCACCAAAACTTTCATACGTTCTTCCCCATCGTTCGTTTCTTGCAACGGCAATGCAGGGAGCAAAAGCCCAATCCATGCCGGTTGCGGCAACTTCTTCGGCGGTAATGCGGGCTGCTTTTTCAATCAGTTTTGCATTTCGGGTTGCGCCTAACCCAATGTTTTGCGGAAAAACAACTGCACCGGTTACGTTATTGTGTCCGTGTACGGCATCAACTCCGTAGATCATAGGAATTTTTAATCTTGATTTGACGGCATGAGATTGAAGCATATCATAAAAATCAGCCCAGCCTTTTGCAGAGACATCATCTATTTCGGAATCTCCGCCGCAAAGAATTGAACCTAAAGAATATTTTTCGATATCTTCATAATGTCCTTTTAACGCATCAATATCAGCTTGAACCATTTGTCCGATTTTTTCTTCAAGCGTCATTTGAGATAAAAGGTCATCAACTTTTTTATCGATGGACGATTTCTGTTTTGATTTTTTTGCCGGGCGATCGGAAGAAAATGCAGAGAAAAGTATTACTGATAAAAAAAGTATAGTTGAAAGAATTGTTAAGTTTTTCATGATTACTCCGTTAGAATAAATTTATCGATATACAATAAAGAAACCCCGCTGCAAATATTTGGTCTGGAAAAGAATTCCGGATTTTCCTCTTACATTACATCCCAATTTTCAACTGCTGTTTCATTCGTAGGAACCTGTTCAAGTTCATTCCAAATTAACGCCGCAGCGCCAAGTACGGCAGTATTACCGTTGTGTAAAGCGGAAGGAATGAGTTTTACTTTGTTTTTAAAAATATTGAGCATATTATCTTCCATCGCTTTTTGCGTTGGCTTAAAAAGAACATCGCCCGCAGAGGCAAGCCCACCGAAAAGAATAATTGCTTCGGGACTTGTAAAAGCCATCGCATTGGCTAAAGCTTTACCTAAAATTTCTCCGGTGAATGCGAACGCGGCAAGTGCAATTTTATCACCATCTACAGCAACTTCATAAATCATTTTTGAAGTAACATCGTTAAAAGGAACGTTTCGTAATTTGCTTGCATCAATTGAGTTGCATAAAAGTTCGAATACCGTTCTTCTAATTCCCGTGGCAGAAGCGTAAGTTTCAAGACAGCCTTTTCTTCCGCAGCCGCAAACTCTTCCTTCTTCTTTAACAATAATGTGACCAAGTTCACCGCCAAAACCATCGTGTCCGTAAACCAAATTTCCACCGGCAACAACTCCGCTTCCGAGCCCTGTACCAAGTGTAACAACGATAAAATCTTTTAATCCTTTTGCGGCGCCGAATTTCATTTCACCAAGCGCTGCGGCATTAGCGTCGTTTGTAATTGCAGACGGGATATCGTAATACTTTTTAACGATTTGCAGAACATCCACTATTTGCCAATTTAAATTGGGGGGAAGTTCTACTTTGCCGGTGTAATAATTTGCATTTGGCGCCCCAATACCGATTCCAACCAAATAGTAATTTTTAGCTATTGTTTGATAAACTGCATCAACTTTGGGGAATAATCTTTCGAATAATTTTTCTGCGGATTCGGATGAGTTTGTTGGAATTGAAGATTCGGCAACACACGTTCCGTCTTTATCTACAAACCCGAAAACAGTATTTGTTCCGCCAATATCAATACCAAGAGCAACACTAAGTTTAGACATAATTAATTTTTTCTATGTTTTTTTGATCTTAATTGAAGAAGTCAGGATAGTTTAATATTCTGACTTCTCATCCTAATTTTTAACCTGGTAAATCGGAACCAAATAGATTTCTACCAATAAATCGTATATCGAAAATCGTTAATCTTTGTTCCTAAATCAATTTTCTTTTATTCTCGCTAAGCTCGCTACGAACCGCAAAGCACGCTACGAATTTTTTCTTTGCGGGCGTTGCGGATTCTTGGCGAACGTGACGAGAAAATTGTCTTGAAAATATTCTCGCCATTTTGTAGGCAATATTTTTACAAACTATCTAATTCTCTTCAACTACTTTGCATAAGAAGGAATGTGCCCTTTAAATCCATAATAAGCGATGAACGCATAACAAATAACAGGCAGAATAAATGCGTGGTGAATACCGATGCTGTCTGCAATAGCGCCTTGTATAACCGGTATAATTGCGCCGCCAACAATTGCCATACACAAAATTCCGCTTCCTTGTCCCGTGTGTTTTCCTAAGCCGTCGATCGCAAGAGTAAAGATGGTCGGAAACATAATTGAGTTGAACAATCCGATTACCAATACAGACCACATTGCAATTGAACCGGTAGTAAGCATGGTAATAATAACCAAACTGGCTGCAACAAAAGCGTTAACACCGAGAACCGTTCCCGGCTTTATAAACCGTTGAACATAAGAACCAACGAATCTGCCGATCATTGCGCCGCCCCAATAGAAAGAAACAAATTTTCCGGCATCAGCCTCCGCGAGACCTGCAATGTATGGTTGTCCCAAATAGTTAACAAGAAAACTTCCGATTGAAACTTCGGCGCCTACGTAAACAAAAATTCCGATTGCACCGAAAACCAAATGTTTGTAACCCCACGCGCTTTTATGTTTGTCATCGTAACTTGTTCCGGTTCCGTCTGAAGATGAAACGCTTGCAGCTTCGATCTTAGGCAGTTTTATAAACGCGAAAATTGCGGCAATAATAAAAAGTACGGCAGCCAAACCGATGTAGGGATTTTGCACAGCGGCAGCTTCAGCGGCTTTGTATGTTTCAACATCTGCGGGAAGCATTCCTTTCATTTCATCGGCGGTTTTTACTACCACTGAAAGAATTAATAATGAACCGAAATAGGGAGCGATGGTTGTGCCAAGGGAATTAAATGCTTGTGTTAAATTCAACCGTGAAGAAGCAGTTTCCGATTTTCCAAGAATTGCAACGTAAGGATTTGCTGCCACCTGAAGAATTGTAATTCCGCCGGCTAAAACAAATAATGCGGCAAGAAATAATGGATAAGAACGCATTCCGGCGGCTGGATAAAACATCAGCGTTCCTATACCGGCTGTAGTTAATCCAATGACGATGCCTCGTTGATAACCGATTTTTTCGATAAACTTTCCTGAAGGAACCGAAACTACAAAATAGGCAAAGAAGAAACAGAATTGGATTAACATCACCTGTGTGTAGTTTAGATCAAAAACTGATTTTAAATGAGGAATAAGAATATCATTTAAGCAGGTTAAGAATCCCCAGATAAAAAAGAGTGAAGTTAAAGTTGTTAATGCAAAAGTGTAATTCTGTCCATTGCCTGAACTTTTTACATTTGCGTTTACCGGAGCCGATACCGCCATGATGTTCTCCTCAATAAGTGATAGTTAATTAATTATGTAATCCGTTTTTTCTACTATGTTGTTAAGAATGCAAAGGGGAATTGGAACAAACAATATGCCTAAAGAAATGTCCGTTTTTAAGCTGAATTAAGCATATTTTAAAGCTATAAAGTGGTTTTGGTTATCAAATTAATAAATTTTACTTATTAAATTAATAAGCAAAAGGAAGATCAAGTTCATAGAGTTAAAGCTATTTCGTTGCCGTTCTTCCGGACTACCAACTTCTCTTTTTTCGGAATAAGAAAAAGATTACAACAAGCAAAACAAAACCGGCCAGGAAGAATATCCAGTAAGGTGTTTCCTTTAATTTAAATGGTCTAAAAGAAACGGAAATGGTTTTCCCCTTTCCTATTTCTGCGAGTGTATATTTCCAAAAAAGTTTTTTCTTCTCTACTTGAGTTGCGTTGTGGGTAACAATTTCACCCGGGAAGGTGTAACTATAGGTAATTTGATAAGTCGAATCGTTCAATCCGAATCCGGTTGCTATCGGTGGAATGAACTGAGAAAAAACTTTCTGCCCGGCTGCTCCGTCCTGCAGAGAAAAGTGGTATTCGGCAAAAGGTTTAACTTTGTTTAATGAATCGATATGAGTAAAACTAAATTCAATTACTGCATGTGACGTGCTATCGGTCGTATCATTCGAGACGGTAATGTTTTCAATATTTATGTTTGGAGAATTGAAATCAGAGCGAAGCGAATCAGCATTAAAAATACCAAGCGGGTCGTAAAAAGTTTTTCCACCGGAAGTATCGGCTTTAATCCAATAGTGGATTTTCATATCGCCGGAACCATCGGGATTAAAACTCACCTCTTGCTCATAATTTAAGCATCCAGCTAACGACAGCGTAAAAAAAGTAAAAAGGAGAATTTTTATTGAAGTAAATCTCGCGCTTGTAAATTGTATCATTAATGAATCCTAATAGATTTTCGTACATCAAAATTAGAAAAATTTTTGGTTTTTCGTTAGATTTAAATGCAGTTTTTTCAAAAAAGGTTTAAGAAGATGCCGACGTACGATTACAAATGCTTAGAATGCAACCATAACTTTGAGACTTTTCAGTCGATGAAAGATGAACATTTAACCGAATGCCCCGAATGTGGCGGGAAAATTAAACGATTGATAGGCGCGGGTTCCGTACCGATTTTCAGAGGAACCGGATTCTATCAAACCGATTATAAAAATCCTACATCAGCAAAAAAAGCAACTCCGGCGCCGGCAAAAGTGGAAAAAACTACTCCCACAAAATCAGAACAGAAGAAAAACTAATTCTGTTCTGAAAAAATTTCGTAATTCCTAATTCCTAATTCATAACCTGGCAAAGCCAGAATCACATTGTTCTCGAATGTAGTATTTCTTTCATCTTTTTTCTCGCTAAGCTCGCCACGAACCGCCACGCTCGCGACGAATTTTCCCTTTGCGGACGTTGAGCTTT
>JAUYAB010000032.1 GCA_030693705.1 Ignavibacteria bacterium
ACTTCCGAAGAATCTTTTGCATTAGGTTTCGGCGTTAAACAAGCGCTCTTAAATAACCTTGCCATTAAATTTGATTACGCATATCAGAATTTCGGCAGACTTACAAACATTCAGAAATTTACCATCGGCGTAGTTTTTTAAATCATTCTACCGGGGCGCGCTTAAAAAAAGTGCGCCTCATTTTTTCAATTATTTCGAACGGCGTACTTATGAAAATCCAATTCTTACTCCCGCTTGCTTTTCTTTTTCTCTTTATAAATTCTGCTTCGGCAAAAACTTACAAAGGCGCTGAATACCGGACTAAAGAAGCCTTCACATACGGAAAATTTGAAACAAGAATGAAACCCGCCGGGAAAGAAGGAATGCTTGCTTCATTTTTTACTTACCATGAAATAACAAGTACAATGGATTGGAATGAAATTGATATTGAAATTTTGGGGCGATATACAAACGACGTTCAATTTAACCCGATTACTAAAGGGCAAGTTAACCACGTCCGCCATGAATTAACAGCATTTAACCCCGCGTTCGATTATCATGATTATGGATTTGAATGGACGCCCGATTACGTAGCCTGGTTTATCGATGGTAAAGAAGTTCACCGCCAAACAGGTGATCATATTAAAACTCTTGACTTGCCGCAAAAACTTATGATGAATGTCTGGAATCCCGATTATGAAAACTGGGTGGGCGTATGGAGCGACAAAGTGCTTCCGGCATTTTCTTACTACGATTGGGTTAAATATTCAGCGTACACTCCCGGAACCGGCAATTACGGAACCGGCAATAATTTTACCGTTTTATGGACGGACGAATTGGATTCTTTTGATACTACTCGCTGGGAAAAAGGTGTACATACTTTCGGCGGAAATAACTGCGACTTTATTGAAGAAAACATAATCTTCGTAAACGGCAAAATGATTCTTGCCTTAACCGATAATGTAACACTTGGTTATAAAGATATTAAAGGTCCGGCTCCCCTTAAAGCAAGAGCTGAAAAAAACAGAGTGACTCTCTTTTTTTCGGAAGAGATCAATCCCGTAAACGGTTCGAACAAAGCGAACTATTCAATTCCCGGTATTACTGTTCAATCAGCAAAAGTAAAAGATGATTTTCGTACTGTAGAATTAACAACCTCGGATATTAATTTGTCGAATTCATATAATATTATTGTGCTTAATCAAAAAGATAATTTTGGCAATATCGGTTCTCCTGCTGCAATAACAATGCAAAACTCGCATCCGTTATCGTTTCCTCTAAAAGTTAATATTGGCGGCGCTGCAGTTGGTGATTTTCTTCCCGATCAGGAATTTAGCGAAAAAGTAGAGTATGGATTTCTCTCCGGGTCGGAAAAAATCTTTCCGCCGGATATGGTTGTGGCTAACTCGAACGGTGATTCTGTTTATCATTCGGAAAGAAATGATTTCCCCACCTACCGGGTAAGAGTTCCAAACGGCACGTATAAAGTTACGATGATGTTTGCGGAAAATTATTACAATGCTGCAAGTAAGCGTGTGTTCGATGTTCTTGTTGAAAATAAAATGATCGAGGACAATCTTGACATATTTGCAAAAGTTGGAGTGAATTCAGCTTATAAAATTACCGTTACAACGGAAGTGTTAGATGAGATGCTTGACCTTTATTTTCAAACTGAAATCGGATTAAATCTTATCAACGGATTAATTGTTGAACAGATAGAGGTTGGTATTAATGAAGGCAGTTCTTTGCAGCCGGAAAAATTTCAGATGGAACAAAATTATCCAAATCCGTTTAACGGGATGACAACAATAAAATTCTATTTGCCTAAAAGTGAACGAATAGATTTTCGGGTTTTCAATCTTTTAGGAGAAAATATTTTTTCTAAAGATTTAGGAGAGATGGAAAAAGGGGCGCACCATCTCAACTGGAATACGGAAGATAATTTCAAGAGCCCATTATCTTCCGGAATTTATTTCTATCAAATAAGAGGGGATGAAATATCAGACACCAAAAAACTTGTTTTATTAAAGTGAGATGTATAATCCAGTTGGCAGAAAACAGAAAATCATTACACTTCAACTCGCCTTACTCAAAAGATTCAAATGAAGATTTTGAGTAAAATGAAACTTTAACTTTTTAATTTTTCGTTAAATAATTTTCCTGTCATCACTCAACCATCATCCCTCTGCGTTTCGCGTCAATTCTTTTTGTAACGTATCCGTAAATCAACAAAGCAATTGCGGAAGTTGAACCGATTGCCGTAAAATAATACCAGATATAATGAGCGTGCAAATAAGCGGTTGGCATTTGCGCCGCAGTTAAAGTTGCAGGATCGGGGCAGTAAGCCGTAAGTAAATATCCCGATATTCCAAACCCCAACAACGATGCAAGAAAGGAATGCAGATGAGAAAATCCGAGATACAATCCTTCTTCACCTTTCGGCGCTTGCAGAGAAAAAAACTCCAGGTAGCGGGGAGAAATAAAACACTCGGCTAAACCTTGAATTGCAATTCCGGCAATCAGCATTACCGTTATTGGATGCATTGAGAACAAACCGAAAATCGAAATAGACTCGCCGGTGATGGAAATAAGGACAGAACTTAAAGCCATGGTAGTTGCGGATAAAGGCATTAGCAGCATTCCAATGCTCATGGAAGTTATAGATTTAACTTTTCTCATCAAGTGTGTAATAAGCATTACCATCGTCATCACTACAAATGGGTTTACGTTGGCGATCCATTCCGGAGAGGCGTTTTTACCCACTAATCTCAGCACATACTTAGGCATTGTTGCATACATTTGATGTTGAATGATCCAAAATCCTGTTACAATTAATATAAGCGTAAGCAGCCTAATGTTTGTAGAAACTTTAATAAAACTCCGCCAAACTTCTTTTAAATTTTTTCCTTCTCCGTTAGCATCAACATTTTTATAAAAGAAAAAGACAGCAATGAGTGCAATAAAGGTCATGGCTGCAGAAAAGAAGTTGATCGATTCCAAACCTAAATTTATACGAAGCGGATAAGCAATTGTCTTTCCGAAAAAAGCGCCTACATTTACGATACCATAAAAAATTGAATAAGCTTTTGCTCTCGTCAGTTCAGTAGATGTTTTAGCAACAGTACCGGTAATAATAGATTTTATAAACGAACCGCCGATCATCAAAACAATAATAGCGGGAATGACAATTGGTTTATAAGGTAAAGCGCCGAGAGTGAAGTATCCGATAGTGAGTAAAGAAAAAGCTAAAAGAATCGCTTTTCTAAAACCAATTTTATCGGCTAAAGCTCCGGTGAAAGGAGGAAGGAAATAGAGTCCGGCAGAAAAAAATCCGCCAATCCACGCTGCCCAAATATCATCAAATCCGACAACATTGGTTAAATATAGCGTTATGGCTATAAAGACGGCATAATACGCTGCGCGTTCAAAAAGTTCAACAGCGTTGGCTGTCCAAAAAGCTTTTGGAAAATTCCAACTTCCGGTTTTGGCTGGATTCAAAGTATGCTCCATATTTTTTAATGGACAAATATAAGAATTTGAAGAAGATAGTTTTGAACTTTTCTTTCGTTTGTTAAGAAAAATGCCTCAAAGTTGCTTGGTTGTTGTTATAAAATGTTTGGTTCTACCGTTAATAGTGTGAAAATGATAAATTTGGGATGAGTGCCAAGCAAAGCTTGGACATTACTAATTGGGTGCGGCAGGGAGATGCGAACCCAGCCAAGTCCCATCATAGGAAAACTCTGAACCTATGTAGCGAGAAACCGTGTAATAGTTGGAAACGGCTATTACCTAACCTGGCAGAGCCCGCCTATAAGCTGTCGGGTAAACCAGAACCAAAAAGGAATAATGAATGTCGAACAAGGAATTTTTAACGATGATCCCCCGCGGCGGATGAAATACATATTGCATTCACTTTGAAATTCATTATTCTTTGTTCAGTATTCGATATTTAATTATCGTTAACATGTTAGCGATAGCGATTCTCTAAGTGCCTAAAGGGCGCGACGCAAACGACCGGGTTGTAATGAAAGTGAACACAGAAGTAGCCTCGTAAAGATAAACCGAGATGGACGAGACGTTGTTTTATGAGCGAAGTCAGGATCATTAAACACTTGAAGATTAGAGCTGGATTTAATGGCATCTCCGGGGTGTTAGTGGCGACACGGACGGAAAGAATGTTCAGGAACTTGGGAAACCCTCGCCAGCCCTATGTAAAAGTAGGAAGAGGTAGTTCTTATAAGGAAACGAAAGAGAACGAAAGCAGGCAGGGTGGCGGATGGGACCGTAGTACCGTTTGATGATAATGCAGCAAAACGTTATCGTAGGAAAGGGTCTCTGCTGAATGAAGTGCAACTAAAGAGCAGAAGAACTATGTATTGCGCAAGCTATCAAACATATCAATTCAGGACGCTTAGAGGAAGCAATACCTTAACGGGTATATTCATTCAGGAAAGCCGTATGAGGGAAAACCTCACGTACGGTTTGACGAGGGTTCGAGGGAAACAGAGCTTCACTGCTACTGCGCCCTTGTCCTACTCTACAATTTTATCGGAAAGAAAAACTTGCTAAAAGAAGAGCCGCCAAAGTGCGGCTCTTTTTGTTTTAAATCAATTTACTTTTTGTTATTTTCTAATACACAATTTCAATCAATCGATAAATTATCACTCTGAACGATTTTGTTTAATAATTCCTAATTCTGAATTCCTAATTCGTAATTATCTTCAATGGTTTTAAGCTGGAACGAAATAAAAGACCGTGCACTAAAGTTCTCAAGAGAATGGGCGGATACAACTAACGAAGATGCAGATGCAAAACCTTTTCTCGAAGCATTCTTTAATGTCTTCGGAATCAGCAGAAAAAAGGTTGCAACATTCGAGTACCGCGTTAAGAAACTTGATGAGCATGACGGTTACATTGACCTTCTCTGGAAAGGAACATTGTTAGTTGAAATGAAAAGTCGGGGAAAAGATTTAACCAAGGCATACCAACAAGCAATAGATTATCTTCAAACACTTCCGCAGCACGAACTCCCGCGATACATTCTTGTTTCCGACTTTGAATTATACCGTCTCTATGATCTTGAAGAAAATTTTCTTACTGAATTCAAGTTTGCTGAATTTGTGAACAACGTACAGCATTTCGGTTTCATTGCCGGTTATCAGAGACATATATTTAAAGAACAAGACCCGGTAAATATTAAGGCTGCTGAACTGATGGGCAAACTTCACGACAAACTTAAAGCAGTTGGCTATGATGGACACGCATTGGAAGTTTATTTAGTTCGGCTGCTTTTTTGCCTTTTTGCTGATGATACCACCATTTTTGAAAAAGATATTTTTAAGGATTTTATTGAACAACGTACAAATGAAGATGGAAGCGATCTTGCCCCGCACATAAGCGAATTATTTTTTATACTTAATACTCTACGGGAAAATCGCCTTAAAAATCTCGACGAACAATTAACCGCATTTCCGTTTGTGAACGGAAAGTTGTTTGAAGAAGCTTTACCGCACGCTTCATTTGATAGTGGAATGCGTCTCATCCTTTTAGAGTGCTGCAATTTAGATTGGAGTAAAATTTCGCCGGCTATTTTCGGCTCAATGTTTCAAAGCGTTAAGAATCCGGTTGAACGGAGAAATATCGGCGCACATTATACAAGCGAAAAGAATATCTTAAAACTTATTAAACCGTTATTCCTTGATGAACTATGGGAAGAGTTTAACACCGTAAAAGGTAGTAAGAACAAGCTTGTTGAATTCCACAAAAAGATTAGCAAACTCAAATTTCTTGATCCCGCGTGCGGCTGCGGAAATTTTCTTGTGGTAACATATAGAGAATTGCGTTTGCTGGAGCTGGAAATCCTCCGGATGCTTTACAAATACGGTGTAAAATTTTTAGATGTAAAGGAAATTATCTGGCTTGATGTTGATATGATGTACGGAATTGAGTGCGAGGAATTCCCCGCCCGTATTGCCGAAGTTGCAATGTGGTTAATCGACCACCAAATGAACATGGTTATCAGCAATGAGTTTGGGCAATACTTTGTCCGGCTTCCTTTGAAAAAAGCAGCGACAATAGTTCATGCAGACGCTTTAAAAACAGATTGGCAGAGTTTATTAAATCCGGTTAATTCAATAGATGTTTATGCAAAACATACTAACATTTTTTTAGTTGAAGAACCACGTGAAAAATATAACACAGTAAATATTCAGACAGAAACTTTTAAGATTCATAAAGGAGAACAACCGAAAGTTAAAGAAGAAATAAAGTTTGATTACATTTTAGGTAATCCGCCGTTTATCGGTAAGCAAATGCAAAATGTAGCACAAAAAGTTGAGTTGGATAAAATATTTTCTTCTGTAAAAGGAGCCGGGGTTTTGGACTATGTTACTGCGTGGTATGTTAAAGCCGCTCAATACATGCAAGGCACAAAAATAAAAGCAGCTTTTGTTTCTACAAATTCTATTGCACAAGGTGAGCAAACCGGGATATTGTGGAATTTACTTTTTAATGTCTATAACATCAAGATTCATTTTGCTCATAGAACTTTTAAATGGAGCAACGAAGCGCGCGGAAACGCTGCTGTGCATGTTGTAATTATTGGTTTCGCAAACTACGATTCCAACTACAAGAAAATTTTTGAATATGACGATACAAAAGGTGAACCACATTTATTAAAAGTAAAAAACATCAATCCTTATTTAGTGGAAGGAAAAGACCTCGTTATTTTAAAGAGAAGAACACCAATAGCAAACGTTCCTGAAATCTCATTTGGAAGTATGCCAAACGATGGCGGTAATTTCCTTTTTACGGATGAAGAAAGAAAGGCTTTAATAAAGATTGAACCGGAAGCGAAAAAATTCATTAAACCGTTAGTAAGTGCGCACGAATTTTTGAACGGTAAAAATCGTTGGTGTTTATGGTTAAAAGATGCCGACCCAGGTGAACTAAGGGAACTTAAAGAAGTAACAAAACGAATTGCTGCTGTTAAAAAATTAAGAGAGGAAAGTTCAAGAGAAACGACAAAAAAACTGGCGTCATTTCCTTCTTTGTTCGGAGAAATTCGTCAACCCGAATCAAAATACATTTTTATTCCCTTAACCTCATCTGAAAACAGGAAGTACATTCCTTTTGGTTTTTTTAAGAAGGACGTTATTGCAAATAACACTGGAAGCGTAATCCCAAAAGCCACATTATTTCATTTCGGAATTTTACAATCTCAAATGCATATGGCTTGGGTTAGTCATGTTTGCGGAAGACTTGAAATTAGTTTCAGATATTCAAACGAAATAGTTTACAACAATTTCCCTTGGCCAGAAAAGCCTAACACGAAACAAATAAAAGCAATTGAAACCGCCGCGCAAAAAGTTTTGGATATCCGCACAGAATTTCCCGGCAGTTCTTTAGCGGATATGTACGACCCGCTCTCCATGCCTTCATCATTAGTTAAAGCGCACAATGAACTCGACAAAGCCGTTGACTTGGCGTATCGTTCACAGCCATTCACCACTGAAGCCAAGCGGATGGAATTTCTTTTTGAACTTTACGAAAAATATACCGAACCTTTAAACTTCATCGAAAAGAAAAAAGTAAAGGAAACAACCTAAAACCTCCAAGTTTTTCAAAGCCACGTAGTTTGGATCAAGATCAATCAAGCCTCTAACCAGCCTCTGCCTAGCCTGAAATCAGCAATTCATCAAATCTCGTTTTTTATACTCTGTTCATACTCATTCCATACTATAGAACCGCTTCCGGTATACTCCTTCTAAACTCAAAACTTTAGGAAAATATTTAATTTACTTGCCAACCAAACGTATTTCTAAAACAGTAAGAGTTGATGGAACCGAATACATGCCTAATAACAAGTGAGAATAATCGGCGATTATTGCTTAAACTAAGGGTTCTTTTAGTAGAGAAGTTATTTACTTAACTTGAAAATGAATAAACCCCCATACTTTATCTATAG
>JAUYAB010000038.1 GCA_030693705.1 Ignavibacteria bacterium
AGCGACTGCGGTATTGCCAATGTTAACATCGGAACATCCGGCGCTGAGATTGGCGGAGCATTTGGCGGTGAGAAGGAAACCGGCGGTGGACGTGAATCGGGATCAGACGCATGGAAGTCTTACATGCGGAGACAGACGAACACAATTAACTTTGGTACCACAATGCCATTGGCACAAGGGATCAAGTTTGATATAGAATAACATATCTTTGATTTAGTGCGAACGGACAAAGTTCAGGGGTATGAATGAATGTGTTGATTGGATGAATGAACTTCTCAGACCTCCAGGGTTTCTAAAACCTTGGAGGTCCTTGTTTTAGTATATAAAATGAATTTTCCACTGATTGAAATTTAGTTTAGAGCGCTTATTAACTATTCTCATCTTTTAGGAATGAAGACTCGTCTATTAACAAGGTAGTTTTAAGTGATGGGAATGAAATACACAACACTGCGAAAGTAGTTGCATCGGTTGGGAAGAGCTCCCCGGCATTCCGAAAGTAGTCCCTTGAGTTCCGAAAGCATTTTCATAAGTTCCGAAGATACTCACGCATGTTCCGAAGATACTTTCATCACCTCCGAAGGAAGTCCCGCATGTTCCGAAGATACTTTCGTCACCTCCGAAGAAAGCCCCGCATCCTCCGAAGATACTTTCAACTAAAGGAAAATGGCTTAAATGAGCGAAAAATGAAGAATATGGGATTTGAAAAAGAAAATCGAAATAGAGTAGGCTAAAGTAATGGAATAAAAATCTTCGTGTAATATCGTTTTTCCTAGCTAAACTTCCTGTAAAAAATATTTTCACGAAGTAACACGAAGGAGTTGCACGAAGTAGCACGAAGGATTTTCACGAACGTGTCTGCCTCTGGCAGAGTACCACGAAGGGTTTGCATGAACGTGTCTGCCTTTCGCAGAGTACCACGAAGAGTTTGGAGGAAATAGCATGAAAGATGAAGACGAAATATTTTTTCCGGTGGTGTTGGATATTATAAATATTTTTTTAAAGTTTGTGGTGAATCTTATTGGGGTTATTATCCCGATCAAAAAAGCGAGAATAATCCCTACTCTAATTTTAACCTATCACCAAATAATTTTATAATATGGCAGATAGGCTGTTCGTTGTAATGGAAACGGTGCTCAATTAAATAATATTCATTCATAATTACGGGAATAGTTATGTCAAATAAAAATCCGTCCGTTCGCGTTCCAAGGGAGATAATTCTCCAAACCGCCGAAGCTACAAAAAAGTTAGCGGAAGGCAAACCGGAATTACTAAAATTCGGTATTAACGAAACCTACTTGACCGCTTTTGCAGCAGATATTGTAACAGCTAAATCGTTTATGAACGACGATGCTTTATCTGATGAAACGAAGGGGACAACAAAAGAAAAAAACTTACAATTAGATCTGTGTTACCAATGGCTTGGGGATGCAGAGTTCCTCTTCCATAAAAAGTTCAAGAAAAAAACTCCACAATTTGTAGAGTTCCCTTCTAAAATTTCTCAATATGCAGATAGTGAGTCAGCGATGATAGACCTGCTGCCGAACGTTTTCAAACTTCTTACTAAATACAAAACCGACTTAACAGATATGCAAGAAGATTTTATCTCAACGGGTGAGGCTTATCTAACAAATCTGAATGCCAAGAACACTGTACAAAAGGCAAAGAAGAAGGATGATACTAAATATACGGCGGCGCGTAAGGCTGCTGATTCTGTGCTTTATGAAAAAGTAAACGAGATAAACGAAGCAGGGAACCGGGCGTATAAAAATGATCCGGTGATGAAGAAGTTATTTAAGTCCCCCTGGCCAAGAAAAGGAAATGGTGGAGATGAGGAAGATAAAACGCCTCCGCCGGCGAGTTAGTGGAAAGTTGAAAGGAGAAGTCAGAATTCAGAAATCAGAAGATTTGATTTTGATAACTGAAAACTGATTGGAAGCCGCCACAAGTAAATTTAAAACCGGTAATCAGTTGTTAGTAAAATAAAACAAAAATTTATTTGACACCGTGAACTGATAACTGAATACCGGTTGCTTTTAAGGATGAGAGATGAACGAAAGTTTGTTTATCATCCGGCGAGAATATTTTTACGAAATTAAATATCGAATATCGAACAAAGAATAACGAATGATGAAGTTTTTATACTTCGATATTCTGCATTTCCTGTTCATTATTCATTATTTATTTGGGTCTGGTTTACCAGGTTACATTGTTATTAAAAATCCTCTGCGGTGGCGGACTACGCAAGAGGTAAGAATATATTTAAATCTAAGGTAGAGACGGGGCAGCCCCGTCTTTACAGAATAAACTGCTCAGCAAAGTTATTAATTACCGGGGTGATGTTCTAAAATAAATAATTACATAATCAAAAAAAGGAGAAATAGGGTGAAAACATTCATGGTTATTTTAATGGCATTTATTGGTGTTTCGGCAATGTACTCGCAAGAGAAGCAGGCAAGTCCTAAGTATGCATTATCGTTTGGGATTGCGGATAATTTCAGGCTGGATAAGTTTATTATGGATATTGGGATAACAAAAATTCTTGATGATGAACATCAGTTAAGAGTGTTTATCTCACCAAGAATTTTTACGAACAATTCCAATCAAGAGAATGTAATGGGAAACATTGTAAAAGGCATTGATGAAGCGATCCGTAATTCATTCGGCATAGGAACAGATTTTCTTTGGATATTAATTAACGAGGATGATTTACGGATGTATGGAGGTCCAGGGTTAGTTTATACTATTGGTTTGGAGGATAGTAAAAGTACCTCTGAATATGCTAACGGGGATAAATATGTTCGTGAGGATAAGATACCATTTTATAACATAGGCGTTAAAGGCAATTTAGGGGTTGAATGGATGGTGAGCAAAAGAATAAGCTTACACAGTGAATATGTTCTTACAGGGTTATATAGTAAACAAAAAAGAGATTCAAATGTCTGGGTGAATGGTGTCAAGGATCAATCTTCAGACCATAGAAGAACCACAACTAGTTTTAGTTTGGCTACCGGTGTTCTTTTTGGGGTGAGTATTTATTTATAATTTAATCAGATTCTGAAAGATAGATCATGTCGCAGGAATTATTATTAGGTATCATAGGAACTATTATTGCTCTTAGTGCAGTAGCTACAACAATTTGGCAAGGAATCCTAACCAGACGACACAATCGCCTATCCGTAAAACCAATATTGCGAATTGATAGAAGAACAATTGTCGGCGAAAAGGTCAGTATTCTGCTGATTAATTCAGGTGTTGGGCCAGCAATAATTTGTTGTGTAAAGTTTTTTGTTGATGGAATTGTAATTGAGAGCAATTCAAATATAATGGGTGCTGGTAATTTAGCACTTATTAAAACTATGCAAGATGCAAGAAAATATAGAATCTTTGAGATATTCCCACAAGAGTCATTTGCCGCTGGAGAACAACAGGCATTATTTGAATCAATTGATGAGATAAAGAATGAAATAGTAATGAAAGAAATCAAACAATCTTTTGATCGAATATCAATTGAAATTGAATATGAATCTATCTATAAAGAAAAGTTCATAATGAATAGTCCCATTAGTCAGAATAATTATTAAAATATTGAATGCAAATACTGCAATGGGAGTGAATAATTACTGCATATAAATATGAGAGTTATTGCAGCAAATCGGCTCTTCTACTTCGGAATGCAAGTTTGTACTATGTGAATTAACTTTACAAATAAAATAATACAACGATGGAAAATTCTGTAAAAATTGGAAATATATTTGAGAGAAAAGTTTATAAGCTTTTAGAAGATGAACTAAAAAATAATCGTCTATTTGTGAATCCGAATTATTGTAAACTATATCACAAAAAAGGGTACTTCTCTAAAGACCGTCAGAGCAATATTATAGTAGATATTTCAATGGAAGTGTTTTTACCAGGTGCTAATGAATATTCATTACTTATTATCGTAGAATGTAAAAATTATAAGCATTCAGTCCCTGTTGACGATGTCGAAGAATTTTTTGCAAAAATACAGCAAATTTCAGGCGCAAATATAAAAGGCATTGTTGTTACAACAAATTCATTTCAACAAGGTGCTTTAAATTTTTCTAAATCAAAAGGACTAGGTCTCATAAGAATTCTCGATGAGAACAAATTAAAATGGGTTTTAAAACGAGCCGTTACTGGTCTAATTACTTATGAAGAAATAGAAAAATCAAAATCAAATATTTATGATGGATTAATTACTGAGAATTACTCAAACAATCAAATCGACTTTTTAAGTTTTGTTAATGAGCAATATTCTTATTCAGCTCATCAGTTTTTTGAATATTTGATAAAAGATGATATTAATTCTTTCGGTGATGAAAATGCGGAAGAATTGATTTGTCAGCCTGGAGACAATTTAACATTTGTTCCATTTGTCGAAAAAGAGGTAATTGAAAAATACAGCCAAGATATTTTAAGGAGTATTAAATACCAGTCTGGCATAGTCTCAATACGTGATATAAGTGATTATCTGGAGGCAAGAGACGGAATAAAATTTAACTATTGTGATTCCTTAGGATATGACGAATTGGGATTCGAGATTCTTGGGAAAATCAGTTTTGAACCAACAATGATATTTATATCAAAAAAAGCTAATGAAAATAAGCATCGTGAAAAATTTACAATTGCCCATGAGATCGGACATCATATATTAAATCACATGCAATTTATGAATGGGGAATATTATGCGGAAAATGATTTTGAGAATAACAACTTTGATGTAATTGAGCTTGAAGATATAAAACGAATTGAATGGCAAGCAAATTACTTCGCCTCAAATTTATTATTACCCAAAACCAGCATAATCCATGAACTATGTAAAATATTAATTGAAGATGATATTAGAGACAAGGGTTATGGAGCATTGTTCGTTGATCGACAAGAATGTAATATCAATAATTATTATAAAGTGACTAACAAATTGAAATTAAAGTTTGACGTTTCAAGAAAAGCAATATCATTTAGATTAAAAAATCTAGGACTTCTAATAGATTCTAGAGATAAACAAACGTAGGCTATTTCAAAGAATGGTTTATACGCAATAGGCCTTAGGTTACCAAGATATAGTATTGCAGATTTATAGTGTCCGCTTACAGAATAAATATGAAAACTAAAATAATAGATCTTACACAAGTACTAAACGAAACCATGCCGGTTTATCCCGGCACACTAGGTTTTAAATTCGAAAAAAGCTATTCTATTGGGAAAGATGGGTTTGCAGAAATTAACATGGAGCGTAAATGAGTTCATTATCTGAGGATTTACAAAAGGTAAAAACAGATATTCAACAGTTCAGAGATATTACTGCTCGGGTGTTAAATTATATTCCGGATGTATTAAATGAAGAGAGTTTATAAATCCTCTACGAGGATTAAGGTTTCAGGGTGTTTGTTTTTACAATAATATGACCTCTACGAGGTCAAAGGCAAAAATAACGTAGATGTTTAATTATTGTAGAAAGATATAACCATTAAAAATATCCTCGGAGAGGATGAATAAAAGAAGATCGAAAGAGGAAAGCGATAAATGATTAGTAAGATACCGTTAAGCTATTTAATAAACATTAATAATATTGGAATAAGAAATGCGTACTATATTAAAACTCTCAATGCTTTGTATGACTCTGTTTATTTCCTGCTCATCTGTAAAAAACGTTTATTTGGAAAATGACCGTTATTTTATAACAGTCAAAGATGCAAAATGGAAGTTGTCTATTCCTAAATATAATTTTACTTTGGTTGATGATAACACAAATGATGGTGATGCTTATTACTTATTCGATGATAATAAAAATGAACTAATAATAGTGTTTGATATAGAAAAGCTAGAAAAAAGAAAGGATGCCATCGATTGTAGGGAAGATTTTGTTAATAATCCAACAGGTGCTCCATTTTTCGAGATTTCAAAGAAATTCTTGCGATACGAGATAGGAGAAGCATCGTGTTTAGAATATTATGTAAGCAAATACGAAGGGCAGGAAATAAATCAGAATACAATTACGGCGGTATTTGCTAAGGATATGTACTCAATTAGAGTTCACGTGTCGAAAACAAGTTTTCAAAAAGAATATCGAGAGAAAATGCTTGATATAGTTCGTTCCATTTCCTTTAGTGACAAAGTTAAACAGTAAACCAAAATATAATTGAGAGGGAAATGAAAAACTTCAAACCTTCTCCCACGGCTGAAACCGTGGGTTAATGGAGGATGCTGCGGAATATTTAGTTGGAGATGAAATTATTAACCCACGGATTTATTCGTTGGGTGGTGAGAAATACTTGCTATAAAACCGTTTCAACGGTTTAAGGAAATTGTAATGATAAATATGAAACAAATAAACAAACAAAATAGAAAGGTGTAACATGAAGTTAGTATCGGTGTTCTTTGTTTTTCTGTTCTCAATTTCAGTAACTGCTCAAACTCCCATGGAAAAAGGGACGATCAGTTTGAATGGCAGTTTATCTTACTCAAGTCAATCATATGAAGGGTCGGATGATAACCGGAACATACTTATGCTCAATCCTCAGGCGGGATATTTTATTGCTGAGAATTTCTCGCTGGGATTATCACTAAGCTACATCAATTATTCTCTTGGATCAGCAAGCAGCACGGAGTGGGGAATCGGTCCGAGTCTGCGATACTATCTTCCGGCGGAAAAGGTTAAGCCGTTTTTTTCTTTAGGATATGGATATACAAAATCATCCAATTCATCTAATGATGATAAATGGATCGGGACTCAATTTATTATCATAGCCGGTCTTGATTATTTCATGACAAAGAATGTGGCGCTTGAAACCTCTGTAAGCTATTCATTTAATAATCAAAGATTACCAGACAGTTACAAAAGTTATTATAAAAGTTTAGATCAAAAGAGTACAACGTTTATGATAGGTGTTGGACTTAATTTCTTTATATACTAAAAGCGGGTATACCGGCAAATAAAAACCAGTGTCGATTTTGATTAAAATATATGGTGATTAAATGAGTTCATTATCTGAAGATTTACAGAAAGTAAAAACTGATATTCAACAGTTCAGAGATATTACGGTACGCGTTTTAAATTATATCCCGGACGTGTTGAATGAAGAGACAGAGTTTAATGGGTATCAAATATGTTCCCAGAATATTGCCGGAACAAGAAGATCTATTCGTCCTTTTAGGGATGATCTCTTTATTCGTAATGTTGATCGGTTAAATGATAGTTTTAATAGCTTTGAAATTATTTTAGATCGTTTAAGAAATGAAGAGAGAGAATTTAACCCTGAAGAATACCGGTTAGTTGATAGTGTTGTTTATACCATTCAACAAGCAATGGGAATCGGGCTTGATCTGATGGTCGAATCGAACAGCGCAAGGAAACATGTTGGTAACCGCTTCGAGGAATTGATTCGAACCTTGTTAAGTGTTTTAGAAGTCTCGATGAAAAAAGTCGTATTAAGTATTCCATATGAAACAGATGAAGGGGAGAAGTATTACCGCTGTGAAACCGATGTTATAATTTCTCCTTTTGAAAGCGTTCGTTCGGATGCATCCAGTATAGATCAAAATGAAATAGTAATTTCTCTAAAGACAACAACAAAAGATCGAATGCCGAAGATATTTATTGATAAAGTTCTTATGGAGAGATTTGTCGGGCATCCGGTAAGAGTTGTTGGAATTTCACAGAATGATATACAGCGACATGAAGGCTCGGATGGAATTAAAATAAGTTCTACTTTTGTCTCGAATTTGTTTATGGTTTACACAAGATTTTTAGCGCAGTTAGAAGGCTACTATTATCTTGATATGCCTTCGAAAGCGTTAGAGCGACCATTTAATCAACACATCTTTCCATTTTCAAAATTTATTATAACGGATATTTGGAAGATGTTAAATCCGTAGTTTTTGTCTGCGCTGGACAGCTTCTGTTTCGTCTTTACCTGAAGCTATTCTTGCGATGTGTTCCTTGTCCGAAATTCGTTCTTTGATAATTTGACAATATTCAAGATTGTTTTCTGTCCCCAACCAATATCTGTTGAAAGCTTCGGCAACTGCGTAAGTAGTCCCTGAACCGCCAAAAGGATCAACGACAAGATGTCCCGGATTTGAAGAGGTGAGTATAATCTTCTTTACAAGTTCCACCGGTTTTTGTGTTTCGTGTTCAGTTCTTTCCCATGAACCGTTTGATAAAGTTGGAATTTCAAAAACATCTTTTGGTTTTGCTCCTAATGGATTAGGCTCCCACATGTACTCCTTGCCGGTGCCATTGTTGTATTGAGATGATTCAGCTTGCGGACGTGTAGGATATTTAAGCGTATGAGCGTTGTATGGAATTCTTGCCTCATCGATGTTGAAGATAAAGTTTTTACTTTTTCTAAAATGAAGAATACTTTCGTGCGATCTTCCCCAATCGTTTCCGAGATTAGCTTTGTTTCTGTAGAACCAAACAAGCCATTTGCAACCGGTGAAGAGATGACTTGCAGCCCATTTTATATCGGCAAGAATTTCGGAAAATCCGCAAACATAAAGTGAACCATGTGGTTTTAAAACTCTTTGCGCTTCTTGAATCCAAAGGATACTCCAATCAACATATTGTTGCTGAGACTGAAAAGTATCCCACTCCGCTTTTTTAATATTATAAGGCGGGTCGGCAAAAATTAAATCCACGGATTCATTTTCCAAACCTTTAAGAAAGTGAATTGCATCAATGTTAAAAAGGGAACCAAAATCATCCTTAAATATTGGCTGAGGCAGTTTTTTTATTTTTCTTTCGGCAGTATATAATTCAAGTTGAAGTTCTTTAACAAGCTGATTGACTTTTGAAGAAGGATATACTCTATACTGATTGATAGGATGTCTTGTTGAATTAAACTTACCACTTCTATCCCATCGTCTTAGAGTTTCTTTATTTACGCCGATGATTTCTGCAGCTTCGCTGATATTGTAATATTTTTCCATGAGGGGAGTTCCAAATTGTTAAACAACCTTATACAACCATACGCAAATACGGAGAATACTGGATAAAAGTCAAGTTAAATTTATAGATGAGAGATACATTTTGGCTCTTAAAGCAGGTAAGTATTTAATTAATCTTTTATAATTGGAACAAGAAAACAATATGACCCCAATATTTTTTTCAAATCAACAAGAATTTAGAAAGTGGTTAGCCAAGAACCACAAAAAGGAAACGGAATTGATTGTTGGTTATTACAAAGTAGGAACGGGCAAACCAAGCATGACCTGGTCTCAATCGGTTGATCAAGCGCTTTGTTACGGTTGGATAGATGGAGTACGGAGATCAATTGATAGTGTGAGTTATTGTATCCGCTTTACACCACGTAAACCAACTAGTAAATGGAGCGAAGTAAATATTAAAAAAGTTGCAGAGCTTACTAAACAAGGTTTGATGCAGCCGGCGGGAGTTGAAATATTTATGAAGCGGAAAGTAGAGGAATCTAAAATCTACAGTTTTGAAAACGCAGGGAAACAGCTTGCGCAGAATTTAGATAAGAAATTTAAAGGAAATAAAGCAGCATGGTCTTTTTTTACAAAACAAGCTCCATCATACCAAAGAACGATGATGCATTGGATCACGTCTGCAAAGCAAGAAAAAACTCAACTTTCTCGATTAGAGAAACTTATTACGGAAAGTAAAAATCAAAAACATATTTGGGATAACTATAAATTGTAGGAAAATCGGCAGCCCAAAGTACATTACTAAATTAGCCGGCAAAAACTATCTATAAATGAAAGGGAAAAAGATGAAAACTTCATCAAGCGTGTTCATCATGTTCATGTTCTTATCGATTTCG
>JAUYAB010000045.1 GCA_030693705.1 Ignavibacteria bacterium
TTCACCACCACAGACCAGTTGATCCTTATGGTGCAGCGCCGGATCGCCGATCTGTGGCGTCAGGCTGCCGCCGATGTCCCCGCTACCGTCAATTGGGCCGCAATGTACAAAACGCTGCTCGGCGAACTTGTTGCCTTGAGTGCGTATTCCACTGATCGCGGGCACCCATTCCAGACGATGGCGGGCAGCATTCCAGGCTGATCGCGGGCAGCGTTCCACGCCGATGGCGGGCAGCTGCGCGAAGCGCTGGGTGACGCTCGGATGGTACCGGCACTGCCCGCGATCAGCGTGGAATGGCCTGCCGGTTATCCACGCGGCGCGCAGCGCCGGGTGGGTAACCGGTGCGCCGGAGGCGATGAGGTCGGGAGTCCTGGGGGGAGCCTTGTCCACGGCGGCGGCGTCGCTTGCGACGAACGCCGACGCGGTGGGCAAGGCGGCGTGACCGCTGGCAGCAGTGGTGCGCCAGCCGTCATGCGCGAAGCGCTGGACTCAGGCGCTTGCGTCGGTTCGGCTTCGCCTGAGCGACTCGCCTTTCAGAGCGATCTTGTGCGAGCCGTGCACGATGCGGTCCAGGATGGCGTCGGCCACGGTGGGCTCGCCCAGCCACTCGTGCCACGCTGCCAGCGGCAGCTGGCTGGTGATGATGGTCGAGCGCGTGCCGACCCGATCGTCCAGCAGCTCCAGCAGGTCGCTGCGCTCGTGCGGGGCGATCGGCGCCAGTGCAAAGTCGTCCAGGATGATCAGGTCCAGTCGGGCAAGCTGGGCCAGTCGGCGCGTGAAGCTGCCGTCGCCGTGCGCCACGTGCAACTCCTCCAGCAGGCGCGACGCGCGCGTGTAGAGCACGCTGTAGCCCTGCCGCGCGGCCTGCCGTCCCAAGGCGCAGGCCAACCAGGTCTTGCCGCATCCGGTGGCGCCGGTGAGCAGGACGCTGCGGCCGTCGCGCAGCCAGTTGCAGCCGGCCAGCTCCGTGATGAGATCGCGGTTCAGGCCCCGTGATCCGCGCCAGTCGATGTCCTCCATGCAGGCGCCGCTGACCTTCAGGTGCGCCGCCTTGAGCAGCCGTGCCAGCCGCTTGCCATCGCGCCAGTCGATCTCCCGCTGTACCAGCAGCGCCAGCCTCGCGTCGAAGTCCAGTTCGGCCACCGTGCGCGCGCAGGCCGGGTCTTGCATCGCGGCGATGAAACCGTCCAGGCGCAAGGAGCGCAGCTGCTCCAGGGTGTGTTGGTTGAGCATGATGTCTTATCCTTGGATTCGTTGTTCAGTGGTAGTAGCCGGGCCCGCGCACGTTCTCGTGGGTGGGCATCAGGGGCGCTTCGTTGGCGGTGATCACTGGCTGGCGGTCCAGGCCGCTGGCCAGGATGGAGCTGACGCTCTTGTAGTGCGGCGCCCGGATCGACAGCGCCCGGGCGCAGGCGGCCTCCAGCCGCTCGGTGCCGTACTCGCGCTCCAGGCGCATCAGCCCCAGGCAGGCGCGGTAGCCTTGTTCGGGGTGCGGGCGGTGCTCCATCTGCCAGCGCACCACGGCGGCCGTGGCAGCGCCGATGCGCTCGCCCCAGGCGATCAGCCGCGCCGGGCTCCACTGGGCGTGCGCGCGGTGCGACGCCGGCATGTGCTCGGCCAGCGTCGTGTGCGTGCCGCGGCGGCCGTCGATCGCATGGGCGGCCACCCGCTGCTGCTTGTGCAGCACCTCCAGCGTGCGCTCGCCGATGCGCAGCTCCACCTGCTGGCCCACCAGCGCGTTCGGCACGCTGTAGTAGTGCCCGTTCAGCTCCACGTGGTAGTCGATGCTGACTCGCGCGAGCTTGAACTGGCACACCTGCATCGGCGTGGCTGGCAACGGCCCGAGAGCGGGGCGATCGAGCTCCTCGAAGGCGGTGTGCCGGCAACCCGGCAGCTTCTTGAAGGGCCGCGCATTCAGCTGCTCCAGCAGCACCGCGATGGCCCGATTGAGCTCGCCCAGGGTCGTGAAGGTCCGCCCCCGCAGCCGCGCCAGGATCCAGCGCTCCACCACCTGCACGCCCACCTCCACCTTGGCCTTGTCTTGGGGGTGCGCAGGCCGCGCCGGCAGCACCGCCATGCCGTAGTGGTTGCACAGCTCCTCCAGCAGGCGGTGGCTGGTGGGCTCATAGCGATCGGGCCGGATCATCAGCGCCCGGGGCTGGTCGGGCACCAGCAGGCGCGGCACGCCGCCGATGAACTCCAGCGTTGCGATGATCGAGCGCACCCAGTCCACCGCCTGCTGCGTGCGCGTGGCGCAGGCGAAGGTGTAGTTCGACGCACCCAGCACGGCCACAAAGATCTGCGCGCGGGTGATCTCCCCGGTAAACGCGTCGACCATCGCGACCGTCTGGCCGGCGTAGTCCACGAACAGGCGTTCGCCGGCCTTGTGCACCTGGCGCATCGAGCGCTTCAGGTGCCGCGCCCAGCGGGCGTATTTCTCGCAGAAGGCGCTGTACTTGTACGCCTGCTCGCCATTGGCCTGGCGGTATTCCTCCCACAGCAGTTGCAGCGTCACCGCGGGCTGCTTCAGCTGCTGGTGGACCTGAGCCCAGTCGGGCTCGAGATGGCGCGCGCTGCGCGGCGCAGGCGGCGGGTGCATCCGTGCCTGCAGCGCCTGGTCATCCAGCTGGCGGGCCTGCTCCCACGCCAGGCCGGCGGCACGCGCGTAGCTGGCGATCTCACCCACGCCGGACTTGCTCAGGCCGGTGACGCGAGCCACCTCGCGCTGGCTCAACTTTGCCTCGTGAAGAAGTTGAAGAACTCGTCTGATCTTGCTCATAGGGACTCTCGGTGTGGGCATCGGCTCGGTGGCTCCTGTTCAACAGAAGCCGGCGAGCCTATGCCCGGTTGCGAAGTCACCCGGCGCAGCTGCAGCTGCCCGCGATCAGAATGGAGTTCTGCCCGCCATCGTCTGGAACGCTGCCCGCGATGGCCTGGACTGCTGCCCGCGATCGGCTGGAATGCCGCCCGCCATCAGCGTGGAATCGCGCCCGCGACCAGGCGGAATACGCACCTTGAGCGCGCAAGGTGCGGTGCCAGATGCTGAGTTGCGTGCCCGTCTTGAAGCCTTGATCACCGAAACCCAGAAACGCAAACCACCGAGCAGGGCCTCCCTGGTCCGCGAGGGATTGATTGATGGAATTCGCCCCGTG
>JAUYAB010000048.1 GCA_030693705.1 Ignavibacteria bacterium
GGTGGATGTCGCATTAGCCTACCTGAACATGGGGTTGCTGACGGGGAAAAATCACATGGTTTGTATTCGACACCAAATAATTAGAAATAGCCCTGATGATTCGGTAAATGTTTTTCCGAACCAATCGTAGCACAAAAAAAGTGTAAAATATGGCAATTATTTTAGCCATATTTATCGATAAGGCTAATAAATTCAGTTCTACACTTGCCCCAACTATACCTTTCCTGTGAAATCGTCTAAATCCCAAATTCCATTTCATCTGTCCAAAACTTCGCTCTACGGTTTTTCGTTGATTCATCTTTTCCTTCTTGTTTTCTTTCATCTTCTCTGACATCGCTTCTCGCAGCAAAGTAAAACTCGTTTTGGTGATTTTTTTCTCTCCCTTCTTTCGACAACATAATCTCAGCAAGGCACATCCCTCGCACTCATGGCATGCATAGACTTGGTTTTCGGTTTCAATCAAATACTTTTGATTCGGACAGAGAAAAACATTTTTCTCTTTATCAAAAACAAAATCATAAATGGTTAAACTTTTATTTCTCTTTACTAATTCCTCTACACTTGCCTGCTTCTCCTTCTCTCGTGCATCATTGATATAGGCTTCAACTTCATGCTTTTGGATATATTCAAGCGTTTCCTCACTATTATACCCCGAATCGGCCACATATGCACGGGTTTTGTCCGCTCCCAATACTTCCTCGGTCTTCTTATGCTGTGGTGAAAATTCATGGTTATCTGACCTGGAAACTGTTATACTCTGTGCCACAATAATACCGGTAGCCGTATCTACCGACAATTGTGGATTATATCCGCTTGTTGCTATCGACTGCATCATCCGGGCTTCAGGTTCTTCTATATTAATTTGATGGTTCTCCCGATGCTTCTTCTCCTTTATCTCTGCTTTTCGCTTTGACAACTCTATCTTTGCTTTCTGCGTTCTTTCCAATTTTCCCTTTACCGACTTTTCTACTTTTCTTAATTTTGCCAACGCTTCTGTTTCTTGCCGGTCTGTCTCCTCGACTTTCTTTAGCGTCTCTTCCAACTTCTTCTGTAAATATTTTTCATGCCTCTCTAAATTTTTAGAATTCTTGCTGTGCTTCTTACTTGTCGCCGCTGCAAACTTACTCCCATCAATACTGATTGTCTCATAGGTTGCTATTTTATGCTTCCTGGCAAAAAGCACTACTTGTACTCCAAGCACTGGGATTTCCTCTTTGTACTTTTGTATAAAACGTGCAATCGTTGAATGGTCCGGTTTCCGCTGCTCGGTCAGAAACATGTAGTAGATATCTCTTTGACATTTTTCTTCGATTTTTCGGCTGCTGAATATTCCCTCACTAAAGGCTAACATTACGACCGCCATCATATCTTCCGGAGGATAATTTGGGGCTCCGGTACTTGAGTGTTTAGCATAAAATGCTGAAAAATCCAATTTGTTAATCAGTTTATATAACTGCATGGGAGTTGAACCTTCGTCTATCAATTGATTTAAATCTGGTTTCTCAAATGCAAATTGTAATTTGTCTTTTGTCCTTTGCAGTACCGGCATCGATTGTGTTTTCGTTGTGATTTTATGCTACAAAAATAAATATTATTTCCCGCTTTTGAACCGCATATTACCTCTTTCTTTTCCTCGTTCTTACACTATTTATCCACAGCTTTCGACCTTGCTTATGCGACATCCACCATAGGGATTCATTTTTTTTATTTGCAATGCTTAATCATCTGTCCGCAAATAAAAAAGCGAATAAAGAAAAACAATTAAAAATATTTTGACAAAAAAAACAAAAACTTAAACGGCAATACTATAGTAAATAATTTCTGTTATTATTTCATGCAATCAGACGTCAACCATTAGCCATCAACATCATCCATAAAACAAGTTACATTGCAGCTTGCCGCGCTATCTCTTATTTATGAGCCCCTGACATGAATATTAATTGCGACCCCGCCAATAATACGGACGTCTTTTGTTATTTGCGATCGCTAAAATTCGAATTGTATAATCTTAAAGAAATACATTATGCTATATGGAAAACGGCAGAGTATTTTACGGCGGATAACTTTTAGAATTAGAGAAAATGATTCCGGATTTTGCTGGATTAATTTCGTAGATCACTCAACCATCTGGCATCGCGACTTGCCGTTCTATGCGTTTATTAATTTACTTTAGTCCCCATACTTTTAAGAAACTCTTCGGCTGTTAAAACATCTATTTTACTTCGTTTATAATCGGTTTTATTCCTTGTGATTATAAGTGCAATACCGTTATTAACCGCTGTGAAATATTGAATTGCATCTTCAATGTCATTGAATTCCGAATTCAGTGATTGTTCAATTACTCTTTCATCTATCGGTAAAATATTTATTAGAGCCTTGAGTTTTCTTAGACTTTTTAATGCCGACAAATTTGAGGTTTGTTTCTTTAAAAGATAGTGGAGATTTGCGAATATGAGGGGAGATGTATAAGCAATAATTTTTTTTGATCTATTAAGATAAATAATCTTGCCGCATGAATATAGTGCGGTTCACTTTGAGCAAGTAAATCTAAGATGATGTCCGAATCAACAAAAAGTCTAATCATTTGGAGTATTTCTCTTCGATATGCTTTCCATAAACTTTTTTAACATTAATATTTTCAGATAACTTAACAATCCCGGCTAACTCAAGAACATTTGGTGATATTTCAATTTCCGCAATGCTCTCTTTATGTGCTATCAGATTGAAATACTTTTCAACCATCACCGAAAGGCTTTGTCTATTTTTCCGGGCATATTGTTTTGCCCGGTCTATGGCTCTTTTATTAAGCTTTAATGTTAGTTTAGTATTCATATCATTCCTATCAAATAATACGTAAATATTTTTGCGATTAAATACGTATCATTAACTTAAAATTCAAGTTCGTCTTTTAGTAATAGAACAACATTGTTCCGGTGGGACATTATATCATCCATCATCCTTAAGCCATCATCCATCTTGAGGCTATAGTCAGAAGAATTTATTTTTCACATAAATCTTGACTTATTAAAAATCTTAAAAATATCTTGTATTTACGAAACAATATAAAAATACCTCATCGATGCTTATTACCAATTTTATCAAAATTCAACTTATGCGGATCAAGTTCATAGACAGGATATTTAAATCCAAAGCCCTTGAAACGTAACCAAATTGGTTCATTTTCACCGAGAAAGTATTGATAATCTTGGAGGTACTGATATGCTGTCTGACTTAGTAATATATTCGCGTGCATATGGACTTGATTATCGTCAAACTCGCCGGCAGCACTTTGTAGTCTACTTGCAAAATTAACATGATCTCCAACAGCTGTATATTCTCGATGACTTCCATAACCGAAGTAGTCAAAAAATACATCACCTATGTTAATACCGATACCTAAACCCACTTTAACATTTTCGTTAAATTGACGTCCAATAAGTTCTCGAAGTGGTTTTGTTCTTTTTTTAGACGAGTCTTTCTCTATACTACGCCAGACTCCATACGGTTCTTTTGGAGGTTCTAACCCTAAATTAAACCATTCCTCATAAAGTTCATCAAATTGTTCCACCATTCTTTTTGCACAAACTACTGCATCCAGAACTTTTTCCAGATTATCATCATCACTTGATCCGATTTGTTCCCCAAAAATTGCCATCAGTCCATCACCCATGAATTTATCTAAGCGACCTAATTTTGAATCGTTAATTAATTTACCCATTCTTGAACAATAACAATCCAAAAAGCGTTCTAAGTCATCATCTTTATTCATTAGCCTAAGTATTTGTGTTAATTGTGAAAAATTTCTGATATCTGCAAACAGAATTGAGCATCTTTTTCTGACTGCTGATACTCTATGTTCTGGAAGATATGTTTGCGTAGTTATCTCATATTCATCCTCAAAGAATCGGCCAAGGATTGAAACCACATTTAGCGCAAGTTTAGTAAGTGTTTCAAGATTATCTTTTTCTGATTTTTCTTCTATTGAAGCATAACCCAATGCTACTTTATGTTCAAGTGAGTTATCAGATAAAAGAGAAGAATGGGGTAATATAATAGCTCCTAAATCATAATTCCCTCCTTTTAGCCTGATCACATCAACTTTGTTCTCGTCTTCAATTGTGGATGGACCAGGAAATAATAACTTCCAAAGCTTATCATCACTCGAAAGTGCTGGTTGAACTACTTTTGGTCCAACATTATTCTTCAGCCAAGTGAGGAGTAAATTCAGTTCGACTTTATCTTCAATTTTTCTATGATACCTATTCTCTTCTCCGGATTCTCCGGTAGATAAGTCCCATTGTTGTAAAATATGGCATCCTGTTTTATCATTTTCTTGCCAGAAAACATGGACGGCATCATGACAACCCAACCACATAGAAAAAAGTTTCAGAACATAACCAAGTCCTAAAGATAAGTTATATTGAAGAGACCTACCTTTCTCTAAGAGTTCAACTATGTGGGATACCTTTAGTTCTGCACGAGATTGAACGAATTGTTGCCAGAATATTGCCGCATGATCTAATTCTGTTGCAATTGATTTTGAGAATGCTACAAAAGCATCATAGTGTGTAGATTTGAATTGTCCAAGTGCATCAGGATCTCCGGGGTTTTCGACTTTGAGTACACCATGCATTCTTGCTTTTTTCAACTCCGCACCTATTTCTCTTTGAAGTGGCGCAGCAAGAATTCCTTTGCATCGTAGACGTTCCCCCTCAAGAAAAACCGCATCCCATCTACCCTTGTGAGCAGAATGATTAAAAACTTCTTTTTGACTAAGGTTAACAATTTTTTTTCGCAGAGCAACGAATGCTGTTATACCATCAAGCTCAGAATCATCTGTATTCCACCAGTCAAGCCAGTATGTAGGTAGCTCTGAAGCAGGAGGACGAACTAAAGAATTACTTATCCATTCAGCAGCTTCAAGGAATATTCCATCAGAGCTTAGAAAAAGAACACCGACCTCTGCTTTAGTAAGTTCTCTCGCCCTCTCAAGAATTTGTTCAACACATTCTTTATATTTATTCCAAGGCAAGTTAGTCTCTTTTATACCTTCAATATCTGTTTTTTCGTCATTATTATTCATTTTTTCTCCAATTTGGTTTAATTGCCTGTCGATCTATTATGTGAACACGCAACCAATAATCGCTTAATAACTTTCTCTGCCACTTCTTATACCTTGAAAATTGAGAGCGCTATTAAGAATTTGCTTTAATTTAAGATGCTTACTAATTCTTATTCTCTTTTTCTGTGCCCTGGTCTTTTTCTTTTGGTGGTTTTACTTTCGGCATACTTACGTTAACAGTGACAGTCGGAAATTTTCTCTCTTCAATGAATTTTGAAAGATTTCCTTTTTTAGGTGTTTCAGTTATAATCTTTTTTTGATCTGCCATGACTTTTTATCCTTCGTAAAAGTTATTAAAATATGTTTCAGTGTCTTTAGTAGCTTTATCCATTATTTTTTGTTTTTCAGGTAAAGAAAACTCAACCGAATTTTTATTATCAAGAGCAAGAAATTTTTCTCTTAATTCAATTGTAAGGTTGTGTATTTCGTTTTCAGTTAACAAACCTTCCGCAACATCGTACCATTTTTTTTCTGCTAAAAGGAATAATGATTGAACATCTTTGCTCATTTGGAACAAATATTTTTTTCTGGTCGAATAGGGCAAGTAACTTTTAATTGCATTAACAAATTGTGATACGGCTATAATACCACCCCAAAGTATTTGCAATTTATTCCATATCACCCAACTACAGATACTGCCATTCGTAGTTACTGCCAGAAAGATATTCATATAACGATCAATCTTTTCAGACTCATTATAATATTCATCAATATAGTTGAGTTTGAATTTGATTTGAACCATCTCTTTCCAAAATCTTTCTTGATAACAATTTTGTTCAACCATTTTATTACCTTTTAATAAAGTGACTTCTTTCTGATCCAACAAAATGGACAATCAGCTATATATGCCTCGGTATATTTATATTTATATTATTTCCAAGAGGTTCACTTTTCTACTTGATCAAAATAAGTTTCTTAATCTTTGTAAAATCTCCAGCAGTCAGTCTATAGAAATAAATTCCACTTGATAAATTGCTTGCATTAAATTCTATATTATAGCTTCCCGCATTTTTATATTCATGAATGAGGGTCTTTACTTCTCTACCTAGCATATCATAAATTTTAATTAAAACTATCCCTTCTCGTGGTAAATCATACTTTATTGTTGTCATTGGGTTAAAAGGATTAGGGTAATTCTGTGAAAGTGCATAAGAAGATGGTAATGAATATTTATCAGTTTCAATGGTAGTGACTATCACAGTCACGATTAGTGAAACAACCGTATCATTACACCCACAAAAATTACACGCTTGCAACTTATAATGATATATATTCGCCTTTGAACGCGACAATGTTGTATCAGTTCTTGTACCTATGTAAAGTAATGTATCGTTTTCAAATAATTTGTAATTATCGGCACCGAAAACATTATGCCATGATAATGTAAAAACCGAATCCACATGGACAGAGTCAAGATTTGTAATCAATTGATCAGGAGCATGCGGTTTCGGATTAACTGTAACTGACTTAGTTCCTTGAGAACTGGTACCGCAGGAGTTTGTAGCAGTAACTGAAATCTGACAGTTTCCATTGAATCCAGTCGGTGCAGTCCACGTTGTTGAACTACTATTCTGTGGACTAAATGTTCCTCCACATCCTGAACTCCAACTCCAACTGGTCGGATTGCCTGTAGAACTGGCAGTGAGTTGTAATGTTAAACCCTCACAGACTTCAGAGTTACCACTAATACTTGGTGTTCCGGGTTTTCCACCATTCTTATTTATGTTGACTGTCCAACTATATTGACTGGTCGCTCCTAAAGGGTCACTCGCTACAACTTTCACTGTTCGTGTATCAGGTTCGTCACAATTTGGTGTATATCGCCATGTGGATCCATTCGATACTTGTTGATTATCCTTGTACCAAGTATAAGTGATTTGACAACCATCAGAATCTACCGCACTACAAGAAAAATCAAGATAACCACCCACGTTAACAGTTTGAGGAGAAAACTCCGGTGTATGGTTCGTTATCACTGGTTGTAAATTTCTTCCCCATTGAATCCAATAACCTGCTGAAGTTGTCCAGTCCCAATTACCAATTGAATCTATTCCATAAGTCAATCCTCCCCAGCACCAATAATGATTTAAATCTATGTCGGCTCCGATTGCCACTTTACAAAACATGGAGGGACACGAACTAGAAGAGACTTTAAATATGGCAGAAGTTTTTGATAAATATGTAGCTTTTGCAGGTGTACAACTAATTGTAGGACAAGTCCAAACTGGCAGGTTAATATCTGGAAAATTCTCTTGCCATTCAGCGACAACATTTGAGTTGTTTGATAAGTCAGTTGTAGTAATGCAAGGATTACTCCAACTTTCAGAATATGACGCGGATAAACCTGCACCAAGTCCACTATTGACACTAGCTGAAACACTACCACCGATTGAGAAACCGGTAGTTATATTCGGAACTGTCGTTGTCGGCCCATGTTCCAACAACATCGTTGTTCTGCCTGTTTGATCATAGTAATTACCGTCCAAAATGAGTTGACGTTTCTTAACAAGCCACTGTGTCGCATCGTCTCCAGACTTTGGACTAACAATTTCACTAGTTATCGTTGTGGCAAGAAGGTAGTAGTCTTGGGTATTGGAATTATCAACAAGTTTGTAACAATTGAAATCAAAGTAAATATTATAGGCAGATGATGAACCTGTCCATCGTGTGTAATAAATATATGACCACGCGTTTCCCGGTGTAGTTATTTCTTGTTCTTTGAGTTCAGTTGATTCGATCCAAGAATTTAAAGCCTGAATTGAAGAATTAGTAAAATCCATCTCATTATTGTTTATTTTTAAAGTATTAAAGTCAATCATGTTTTTTTTATCATACTCTGTCAAATTTGATTCAGAGCGATTTATTACCATGCTATCAAGTGATAAACCTCTATTTGCAACATCTTTATTTGAAATATGTATATCAGCAATTACTCCATTCTCAAGTTGTTTTATGGCATAGATTCTGTCCTTACCACCAAAATTCGATCTGTTGGTCCCGTCGATATTAAGAACAGAATATAAATCATCAATGCCATCAAAGGTATAAATGATTGATCCTTTGCGAAAAAATTGTTGAACGATAACTTTATCCGAAGTATTCTCATTACCTGTAAATTCAATAACCAACGAATTGGTCTCCGTGTATTTGCTCATAGCTGTATAATCAACGGGTGCTACAAAAACTTTCTTGGAGGGAACATTGTAAGGGAGTAACTTTCGTATTTTACCAATCGTAACTTGTTCAATAGTATTATTTCCAACAGACTGTGCATTTACTATAGAAACCATATATAGAATCACAGTAATTGTAACTAAAAGTTTCTTCATGATTTTTTCTCCAATATTTTTAAGTTATAAAAATACAGCAATTTAAAAAGGTCATATGTTACCAATTTAGATCAACTCGAATTACTATATGTTCAGTAATAAATACTAACTGAGAATTAGCTTTCTACACTCTTTTTTCTTTGTATACTTTGAGTTGTATTAATCACTTTTTTACTTCATCAAAATTAATTTCTTAATCTCTGTAAAATTTTCTGTAACCATTCTATAGATATAAGTTCCGCTTGATAAATTACTTGCATTAAATTCTACATTGTAGCTACCAGCACTTTTATATTCATCAACCAAAGTTTTCACTTCTCTACCTAACAAATCGTAAATCTTAATTGTAACCATTCCTTCTTTGGGTAAATCATATCTTATTGTTGTATTTGGATTAAATGGATTAGGATAATTTTGAAAAACGGAATATTTTATTGGGAATTCTTTTCTATCATCTCCTTCAACTCCAGTGCCGCTTTCATTCTTGATGCAACGTACACTAATGCCGAATAAATCCTTAGGGGCACCGGGTGAGTCGATAAAACTACTATTATAGCGCAGTTCTAGGGCGCGAGCGTTTGCCGCATCATACTCTGTAGAACTCCAAAAGTCAGCTTGGATACCAACAAGGTCGTAGTAACCATCGTTGCTACGGTATCCCGCCAGCAACCCGGTAAAGCCACTTGTATTTGTTCCTGTACCAATTCCCGTTCCTTGTCCAATTGCTTTTAATGCGTTGCCATCGTGGTTTACTGAAGTTCCTAATGTCTGAAATTCTGACCATGTCGGTATGTGCCAACCATCAGGACATATACCTTTTATGTCGGGTGTTGAACTATATCCCATTGCTTCATTCCATTGGTATAAACCACCATACATATTACAATTATTAGGATTATTATCATAACAATACTTTTCTATCAAACTATTGTTTGATTGAGACTGATTTCCAAGTATCATGGTGCCAACATCGAGGTTTTCCTTTAACCAGCATTGAGACCCAATAACAACCGTGTTATATGTTTTCCCCGAAAAAGTAATTGCTGAAATGCCTGAACAAGGATTGGAATTTGCAGAGGTAATTTGGTATAAATTATCACTTTCATCATTTACTGCTGAATTACCTACATCACATATTTTTACTTTGCATTGGCTTGAAGGGGTGTTAGGAATAAGCCAACTATAACTATTTGCTGTAGCTGGAGTATTTGAAATAATTGTTGCCCAACTAGTTCCATTGTTGGAAGTATATTCAATTTTAACATTAGTTACATTGCTGCTTGTCCAAGTGATATTTTTATTAGTTCCAACTTGCCAGTTCTCTCCTCCGTTTGGAGAAGATATTATAATTGATCCTACTGAAGAAGTTTCATCCTTCAGACAACGAATACTAAAACCGTAACCCTTGTCAATATAGCCGACATCGATCTGGCTCTTGTCTCTGTATAGATACAATGCTATAGCATAAGAATTATCGTACTCAGTAGAACTCCAAAAATTAGTGAAGACTCCTAAAGCGCCGAAGTTCCCATCGTAGTAATAATAGGTGCCCGCCAACAACATAGAAAAACCACTTGTGTTTGTACCAGCACCACTTCCAGTTCCTTGACCAATTGCTTTTAATGCATTGCCATCACCGCTTACTGCTGTAACTAATATATTAGATTCTGTTTGTGTTGAAATATGCCAGCCAGAAGGACAGATACCTTGAATATTACCAGTGAATGCTGGGTTTGGTGAAGTATTGTTAGTTGCCCCGTTTTTATATTGCACTGCTTCTGCCCACTGATATAATCCACCATATGTATTACAATTATTAGCATCATTATTATAACAGTATTTCTCTATTACAGAATTGTTTGTGGCGACTTGATTTCCCTGTATCATTGTACCAACATCAAGGTTTTCCCTTAACCAACACTGTGTTCCTATTTGTACTGTATTGTATGTTTTACCTTGGTAAGTCACTGTTGTAGTTCCAGGGCAAGGTTGAATATTTTGTGTTTCGTGAAAATTTGCTATTAATGTTCTGTCTCCAATTATCATAAACAGATAACTTGAACTTGTTGAAACAATGGTTCCATTCTCAGTCCAATTGGTAAAACTCCATCCACTATTTGGTGTAGCTGTTACTGTTACATTACTGCCTGTATTATATGTTGCCCCGCCGCTAGCTGTGCCGCCATTAGCCGGGTTGCTGCCCGTAGTTACTTTATAAGTCTGCTGAGATTGCTTTATATTAATCAACTTTACTGCACAATTCATTGATGTTATGCAGTTCCCTCCCTCAGGCTTTACAACATAAACGGTATTAGTGTTGGGTGTGACAGTAATGGATGAGCCGGTTCCTACTAGGGGACCGCTATTACACTGTGTTGTACGCCAGGTCCATACTGCCCCAGTTCCAAGACTTCCTCCTTGTACAGTTAAGGTTACACTTTCACCTTGGGAAATAGTATCTTCTGAGGCAATAATTCCGGTTGGTGCAGTGGAAAAAGTACAAGCTTGCCCACTTGCTACATTAGTATAATTTGAACAGTTGGAACTACAACAAGCTTTTACTCGATAATAGTACGTTGTGCCACCTATAACATTCGAATCCTTATAGTCGAAATTAGCACCGGATGACCCAATTACTTCAAACGGCCCAGAACCTGATAATCCTCTTTCAATAATAAAGTCAGAAACATTTGTGCTATTTCCACCCCAACTTAAATAGAGTACATTAGAATTATTAATTGAAACAGATAAACTATTCGGTGTTGCAGGGGCATTAACACATGGTGCAACATAACCCGCTTGATTGACTGTAAATGTCTGTCCCCCGACTGCTATGGTACACATTCGTGGACTGGTGTTCGTATTTGCACTAATATCAAAAGTAACCATACCATCACCATTGCCGGTATAGTTTTTTAAGGTTATCATACCATTACACCCACCTGTTATTGCAGTCCAATTACAATCCGCCTTTGTAAATACCCAAAAAGCGCCTGAGGTGGCAGAAGAAATTGCAGAAGTGCTGTAAGTACCAAGAGTATAAGTACAAGTCGTAAAGTTTGCTACCAAATTTCTATTTCCTGTAACATTAAATGTATAGGAGGCGTTGGTGGTTATTGGGTTTCCATTTTCCGTCCAGTTTGCAAAAGTATATCCCGAATAACTTGCTGCACTAACTGTAATTTGCTGACCGGATGTATAATTACCTCCTCCACTTGTTGTCCCTCCATTTGAAGGATTTGAACTGGTACTTACATTATAATAAATAATATTTTGCTGGAAGTTAGCTACTAGATTTCTATTGTAGGAAACAGTAAAAGTATAACTAGTGTTTGTTGACACCTGACTTCCATTCTCAGTCCAATTGATAAAACTCCATCCATTATTTGGAAACGCCGTTACTGTAGCTTGAGTACCAGAATTATATATTCCTCCACCACTTGTTGTCCCTCCATTGCTTGGATTACTTGATAAGTTTATTGAGTACTGTGTCGGAGGTATTACTGCAAAGTATGCAACAAGAGTTCTACTATCACTTATTGTGAATGTATAATTTGCATTTATTGAAACTATATTAGTTCCTTCTTTCCAATTAACAAAGGAATATCCACTATAAGGTGTTGCTGTTATAGTCACACTTTGGCCGGAGTTGTATGTCCCTCCTCCACTTGTTGTTCCTCCGTTACTTGGATTACTTGATAAATTTACTGAATATTGTGACGGGGTACAATTTGGTACAGTTGCAGATTGAGTATTAGAATTTGTTGAGCCAGCCGAATTTTTCGCTTTAACATAATAACTGTAGCTTGTACCCACTGCTATGTTTGTAGAATTGATAAATTGTGTAGCCAAGGTTGTCATACTGTAATATAAACTCCCATCCCTATAAATATCATAAGAAGTTGCATTACTTGATGCAGTCCAATTAAGCTTTATCTGACTTGTCGTTCCATTACATTCAGGGGTTAATGTCAATGTAAATAAACCTGGAAGGGATACAACAGTCGAAGTAAAATGATAAAAATCTCCTGTTTTAAAACCTATCCCAGTACTAGGGTAAAAATAACCAACTGATCTGTGATACCTATTATTAGTGTGTGCATCTAAGGCAGGTGTTCCTGTTACAACATTTATTGCAGCATGTTGCCAAGGGTCATTAGGGTTACTGGCATCCGCTCCAAACAACACAACATCCCCCTGCACAAACCATGATGGGTAGCTACTAGTCATATGTCCTGTATAACTCGAAGAATATGTGCATCCCTGATAAGTAGTGAGATTTTTATGTAAATTATCACATGCTGGAATGCATCCATCTCCATATGGATCTAACCCTGGTCCAGAACTTAAATTAAGTCCTCCCTCAATCAGGCATTGAGACACAAAATTAGAACAATCATTATTTGTATAGTAATGAAAGGCTGGATTATGCCTAGTTAAATCGCTTTCAGGATTTGTCCAATAATCTGCATAACTGGCAGCAGCGGTTGGATTGTAAGTTATTGTTATGTCTTTAGGTGTTGCTTCATTGTTGAATTCAAGAAATGATAGATTGCAATTTTTCAATATCGATGAAGCTCTTTCTCTTACCATATTTTCATCATCATTTAATTTACTTTTGATCAATTCAATAGCATTATTTGTCCCAATATATGCAAGTCCGCGTAATGCAGCCATTCGTATATATTTATCATTGTCGTTTAACCTAGATTTCAAAAACGGAAATGCTTCTTTATAATATCCCAGTTGAGCTAAAATTATTGCCGCATCAATTGCTATATATTTATCTGTATTATTTAAATCATATATAAGTTTATTAAATGCATCGGGTGTTGCCAGATCAAGAAATGCTAAATGACATGAATATAAAGGAGCATCTGCATCACCGTTATTCCAAAGTAAATCTATAACAGCTGCACATTTTTCTTTCTCACCCAACGCAGCCAGTGCTAATGCAACTTGTATTTTCACATTTCTGTTTATATCATTTAATGCTAAAATTAAAACATGAATGGAACTTTTAGAATCAAGAATTAACAAGGATTTTGCACATTGATACCTTACTTCAGCAGAGGGATCGTTTAAAAGTAGATCTTCCAATTTTAAGATATAAGCATTACCTGGGACATAACTTAAAATATCAGCAGCATTAAGCTTTGTCAATTCATCGGCACTATATAAACCTTGAGCTATTGTTTCTAAATTAATCTTACCAATTAACTTATTTTGTTTTTCTTTTAATAGACTTTTCTCGAATTTTTTATCCTGTTCCAAAGAGTAAATATTCGTCGCAGGGTTTTTAACCCACTCTTCATCTGTTCTAATCTGTGCGTATACATTTGCCATAAATGACAAAATTGTCAATAAAATAATAACAAGATTCTTTTTCATGGTTCACCTCAAGAAGTGTTAAATTATAAAATGTGTCCCTTATTTAAAACATACATGTAATTCAAAGCGCTTAATTACATATCTATTTATCAAATGGATGTCAAACAGCCTTTCAACCTCATTCCTCATCCTCAAACAGTTTAACTTCGCCACGACGAATCAGCAATCAGTTTTCATCCATTGCCCAATGACTCCTGATTCGCCGCGTCGAACTGACTTCAACTTTCAACTTTCAACTTTTTACTTTCTACTACTTCGCCGGCGGTTCCGGTGGCGCATCGTTCCCATTGTCCTTATCTTTGTTCGGAGGCCAGGGGGACTTAAATAACTTCAAGGTTACCGGGTCGTTTTTATATTCCCGGTTTCCCGCTTCGTTAATCCGGTTGATAGTATCATACACTTTTTTGTGCGCGAGTTTCCTCTCAATGGTATAGGTCTCGGACTGCTCAACCATCACCGCGTATTCTTTTGCTATTACATTCAGGTTAGCCTTTAAGGTCTCGCCGGTTTCTTTAAAATCAGTCGGCAAATTTGCGTCGGCAAGTTTTGTCTTATGGTTTTCAAGAATTGTAAAAATTGCCGGAAGGACATTTGTCATTTCAGAAGCATCTTCCTTCGCATCGGTTAAATTAGAGGGGAAACTTTTATATTCGGGAGAATCTTCTTTAAACACCTCCTTTACCGCAAACTGAAGTGTTTTGATCCATTCGTAACATTCGGCGCATACCGACTTAACCGCGGCAAGTTTTTCGGCATTTGTTTTTTTCTTTTCATCAGCCGTTTTATAATCCCTTGCCTTTTTAATATTAGCGGCAAAAGTATCAAAATAAGCTGTGTTCAGCCCTTTTTTAGCAAGCTTAACAAGTCCCTTAGTTGTTTCATAAGTAATATCCGCCTGCGTAAACAACTTTGCTCTTGAAACGGGAATACCATATTTAGAATCAGCCATAACCATCTCTCCTTTAATTATTGTTTGTTAATCTGTTTAATATTAATCATAATCTTAATCTTTTTCATACCTGTCAGCCTTTGGCTGAATCATAATTTTACCTCTGCGTTCGTTGTCCCGCTTCACGGGATAAACTCTTTCTTTGCGAACGTGGCGAGAAACTAAATCTCTTTTTTCTCGCAAAGCACGCCACGAACCGCAACGATCACAACGAATTCTTTCCCTTTCTGATAAAAACCCTCTAGAACCTGTCCCATGAAATCTTTAATTATTGTTTGTTAATTCATGTAAATATAATTTCTTAATCTTAATCATACTTGTCAGCCTTTGGCTGAATCTTATTCTCATTCGAGATTAATTAACTCATGTTATGCAAAAGGTTGAATTGTCATCTTAATCTTAATCTTAATCTTAATCGTAATCTTTTTCTTACCTGTCAGCCTTTGGCTTAATCTCAATCGAAATTAAATCCATCCATTCATCCATGCATGGTTGAATGTTTGTTTGGCAAAAATCTTTCTCAGCTTTGCTGATCAGCCTCTGGCTGAAATCCTTCAATCTTCAATCCTTCAATTTTACCTAGTGAACCTTGTGGCAAAAAAGCATTTACCACAAGGAACACAAGGAGGCGTTCTATGACACAGAGAGAACCGCAATTCCTTTTATTAAAAATTTTCACACATTTATAAAATTCACGTTACCTTACCAAACCTCCTTTATTTGCAGTTCTTTTAACCCGACCATAAATACCGCAGGTCAAAACTGAATAAAGTCTGTTTTTAAGCAATTTTAGCGCTTATTGTTCAAAGAATAGTCTTTAATCTTGTACAAAATCATCTTTCCACTGCCTTAAAAGTCCTTTTCCGCATACAGGTTGTACTTCCGGTCACCTTAGTAGTCCTTCGGATCGTACAAAGAGTTCTTCGGATCGTACAAAGAGTTCTTTGGTTCGTACAAAGACTCCTTTGGCTCATACAAAGAGTCCATTGGAACATACAAAGAGTCATCAGGTTCGTATAAAGAGTATCTCAGAACATACAAAGAGTTCTTCCAATCATACAAAGTGGCTTCCGCTTCATAATAAGAATCCTCCGGCACGTACAAAGAGTATTCCGGGAAGTACAAAGAGTTCTTTAGAACGTACGAAGTGTCCTTCCGATCATACAGAGAATCCTACAATTTGTACGGGGAGTTTTTGGAATCTTGTGGAAAATCTTTTAGAGCATACAGGGTGTAAACTCGATAACAACAGTTACCGGGAAATTAGGGACGTAACTCTTAGAATTTCTTTTAAGATATTCCGGGGTGTTATAAAAAATGATGAAAAATAGAAGTGACTGTAAGTAGAATAAAAGCAGATGTCTTTGTTTGTTACTGAACGTAAGAGGTATTGATCAGCTATAACATTTCATTACGATAAACATTTATCGTAATAAAATGAATAACCTTAGTACCGTACATCATCCGTCAAACATTGAACATGAACCATTAACCATGCGGTTTACCGCGCTTTGTATAGTAGTATCTTTCCTTTAAGCAAAACAAAATATCTAATTTGATAAAAGCTTAGCGCCGCCAGTGTTGTACGAGAAAACGACCCTAAGAAGCTTTTTCCAGAACCTTAAACTTTTGCTTAAAGGTACTACAGAAAAACAAGCCACAGTTTCCATCATTAAATAAAACAACCGGGAAAGATTCAACTATTCAAAGAACATCCCCGACCAGCCGGGGAACAATTAGCCTTTGCTGTAACAAACATAAAAAGTAAATAATAGATATGCAAGAACTTTTTTCTTCTAACAACAAAAAAGTTTTAGATAGTTAGCAAAAATATTCTGCGTAAAATGGTCCGCCCGCCGCAGGCAGGCAAGAATATTAAATGATTAAAAAAAACGAATGAATGGATGAATGTTTTTCATTCAGTCATGCAGCCTTAGCGCGGCGTAGCCGTCAACCAAAGTTTATTTGCCCACAGAAAGGATCCTTTGGAGATGAGAAAGATTCAGTCCCGAAGGGAATGTTAGTTGTCGGTGGATTTCTTTGTTACAAAGATTCAACCCGCCAGAGGCGGGTTGTAGAAATCCCGTAGGGATTTAATATTTGTAACAAAAGAACAAAACTCAAAAAAGAATCCCGGCGGGATTCAATGTTTTTTGATATTGTATTAAAAAAAGATAAAGTAGAAATCCTAGAAATATTTCTTAACAAAAAAAACAAGAATTTTACCGAGGATACTATTCAATCATTCCAAATTATTTGGTTCTGGTTTACCATGTTATATAATTAGGAAAAATATTCTACGCAGAATAGTGGGAATATTTTCTTGAAATCAAACACCGAACGTCGAACAAGGAATAACGAATGATGAAGTTTTACATTTCGATATTCTACATTTCATATTCATTATTCACTGAAGTTACGCATGAGTTGAATTTTGTGAATTATTTTTAGTGAAACTTGGTGACTTAGTGCCTTTGTGGCTCAATTTCTTATGTTTTCTTTTGCCACCAAGTCACAAACCTGCCCGCCACGTAGAATATACTTTAGCAGGCGGGGACACTTAGAAATCACAAAGTGCGTAACTTCAGTTATACATTATTATTTTTTTGGTTCTGGTTTACCAGGATATGGATTAGCAAAAATCCGCTGCGTTTACGGAGCGGTGAACAAAAGAAAATGAATAGAGAATTGGTATCTGCATGATCGGAAGGATGAATATTGAATTCGTTGCGAGCTTTGCGGTTCTTGGCGAACTTTGCGAGATACTTCAACTTCACTATGTATGGCTTCTCGCCACGCACGCAACGGAGTCGCAACGAACGCAAAGGGAAAAATTGTGATAACTCCGAATTAACTATCCGAAAAGAGTAAGTTTATTATGAAGATTATTCTTTTATTCTTTTATTCTTATTTCTGAATTCTTACTTCTATCTTCAATTTTTAGATACTCTTTAATCCTATTAATCAGAATGGGGATAAAGGTATTCATCTCTTTATCTCTTATACGAACGCCCGAAGCGTTTCTGTGTCCCCCGCCTCCAAACTCAGCGGCAATTTTCTGCACACTTATCTCCCCTTTTGAACGAAGACTGACTTTGAATCCCTCATTCAATTCTAAAAACTTCAAAGCTACTTGTACGCTATCGATCGTTAAGCAAAGATTTACAAACCCATCCGTATCGGCTTCATCAGCGCCGCTTGTTTGCATGGCTTCTTTTGAAATAACCATTACGGCTATCTCATCTTTTTCGCCATGCAGCGTTAACGATTGAATTGCATCGCCTAATAATTTAATTTTTCCAATCCGGCTTGTGTTATAGACCTTAGTATAAACATCATTCGGCTTTACACCAACGTTAATCAGATCGGCAGCAATAAGATGGACGTCCGCGGTTGTTCTATCAAAACGGAATGAACCGGTATCGGTCATAATTGCCGCATACAATTGGTCTGCGATAGCGAGATCAATTTCAACAATAGAAGTTTCTTTAATAAAATTATAGATGATCTGTCCGGTAGCGGCAAAGGAAGTCTCGAAGAATAAATGATCGGTAAAAATTTCCGGGTCTTCGTGGTGATCGATACAAACTTTTAACTTTTTGCTTTGGCGAAAAAGATTTTCCATCCGCACCATTCGCTGTCCGCGGTTAAAATCCAAAGCGATAAGCACATCAACCTGGTTAAAAATATCCTTATGCTGTTCTTCATCAAAACGTTGGATAACATTTTCCGCATCCATAAATTCAAGATAATACGGAGTCTTACTCGTATTAACAACGTGAACAACTTTTCCGAGTTTCTTCAATAAAAAATAAAAAGCCATCTCGGAACCGAGGGCATCCGCATCAGGATTAACGTGTGTGGTAAGAAGAAACGAGTTGTTCTCTTGGAGGATTTGTTTTAATAATTTGTAATTCATAGGGTAACAGTTTCAAGTATACAGTTAAAAGTAAAAGGAACAAACTTGAGATATTTAGTCATTGGTCATTAGTCAGTCGTCATTTTTATTAATTTATTCTTTGCGCGGCTTAGCTTTCGACCAACCACCTCATGCGGGTTGATCTCAGTCTGCGTGGCGGAAAAGACTAATGAATAGTGATTTTTGATGTATTTATCTTCTAAAATCAAAAATCGTTAATCCTTGTTCATAAATCCTGATAAAAAAAACAATTTCAATGAGTTTACTATTCTGTAAATTAATGACCGTTGACCATTGACCATTGACTAATGACCAAAACAAAAAAGGGTTCGATGCAGTTTCAACTACATCAAACCCTAAACTTAAATCATATAATTTATTACGCTACTTCCCAGGTATTACCGCTGCGGAAAAGTTTTGCTAAGTCACCTTTACCTTTTAGTTTGGTGACTTCATCCAACTGCGCGAACAGATCGCCGTCATAAGTAGACTTTTGAATTTGTCTGAAAACTCCAATCGGTGTTGGGAAATCTTTCAGGTCGGAGAAATGTGCAAGCACAAAACTTCTTCCGGGATTTTCATCGAATTCATCATGAATCCAAAGGTCATTAACCGAGTACTCACCTTTAGAAAGATCAACAACAACCGGATTCATTCCATCCATACGAATTCCTTTTTCATTGTTCTTTCCGTAGATCAAAGGTTTTCCATGTTCAAGTACAACAACATTATCGGCTTTCGTTTCTTTATCGGTAAGCGGTTCATAAGCGCCGTCGTTAAAGATATTACAGTTCTGATAAACTTCGATAAAAGCTAATCCGTGATGAGCGGCTGCACGAAACATCATTGCTTGAAGATGTTTTGGATCTCTATCTAAAGAACGGGCAACAAACGTAGCGCCGGAAGCAACTGCCATATTAACCGGAAGGAACGGAAAATCAATACTTCCGTATGGAGAACTTTTTGTCTTCTTTCCTTTTTCTGAGGTAGGAGAATATTGTCCTTTTGTTAATCCGTAAATTCTGTTATTGAACAGAATTACTTTCATATCAATATTTCTTCTGCAAGCATGAATAAAGTGATTACCGCCGATACTTAAAAGATCACCGTCTCCGGCTGCAACCCAAACCGAAAGATCGGGATTCGCAAGTTTAACGCCGGTTGCAATTGCCGGGGCTCTTCCGTGGATGCTATGAAATCCGTAGGTATTCATGTAATAAGGGAAACGGCTTGAGCATCCAATACCGGAAACCCAGACAAATTTTTCTTTTGGAATTCCTAAATCGGGAGAAACGCGCTGAACTTGTGCGAGGATTGAATAGTCTCCGCAACCCGGACACCAGCGAACATCCTGGTTTGTGGCAAAATCTTTTGCAGTTAATTTTACATTTTCCATAACATTATTAGTTGACATTCTCGCCTCCGATCAAAGAGATAATTTTATTTTCGATTTCTGATGATTTAAAAGGTGACCCCTGAATTTTATTAAACTCGATTACATCTACTAAAAATGCTGATTTAAGCAATTTAGAGAGTTGTCCGAGGTTTCTTTCCGGTACGAGGATTTGTTTGAACTTAGTGAGCACTTCCTTCGTATTCTTCGGGAAAGGATGAATATATTTAAAGTGAACCTGAGCTACTTTATGTCCCTTCTTTCTAAGATTACCAACCGCTTCAGTTACGGAGCCATACGTTCCGCCCCAAGCCGCAATAAGAAGGTCTGCATCCTGATCACCGGCAACAACCAGATCAGGAATCTCATCCTGGATTTTTTTCACTTTTGCATCACGCATGCGAACCATAAATTCATGGTTCTCCGGAACATATGAAACAGTTCCATAAATATGAGCTTTTTCCAAGCCGCCGATACGGTGTTCTAATCCGGGAGTTCCGGGAATTGCCCAGGGGCGGGAAAGATTTTCATCTCTTGCATATATATTATAGGTCTCTTTGTCTTTCCAATAATTTACCGGAATTTCTGGAAGCGAATCTACATCAGGGATTTTCCAGGGCTCAGATCCGTTTGCCAAATATCCTTCAGAAAGAAGGAAGACAGGAGTCATATATTTCACAGCTATTCTACAAGCTTCAAAAGCCATATCAAAACAATCCGAAGGTGTTGAAGCGGCTAAAATTGGAACCGGCGATTCACCATTTCTTCCGTACATAGCCTGGAGCAAATCGGATTGCTCAGTCTTCGTAGGTAAACCTGTACTTGGTCCACCACGCTGAACATCTACAATTACCAGTGGAAGTTCCGTCATTACGGCTAATCCAATGGCTTCTGATTTCAAAGCTAAACCTGGACCGCTTGTAGTGGTAACAGCAAGATTTCCAGCAAAAGAAGCGCCTATAGCTGAAGCGATACCGGCTATCTCATCTTCCGCTTGAAAAGTTTTTACTCCAAAGTTTTTAAAATTAGAGAGTTCCTGAAGAATTTCCGAAGCGGGAGTAATAGGATATGAACCTAAAAACAAAGGAATCCCCGCTTTATAAGAGGCGGCAACAAAACCAAGCGCAACTGCTTCGTTCCCTGAAATACTTCTGTAAGAACCCTTTTCTAATTTTGCAGGTTTTACGTGGTAACGAGTCATGAATATTTCAGTGTTTTCACCATAGTAATAACCGGCAGTTAATGCTTTTTGATTCGCTTCCAGATAAATTTGTTTTTTCTTGAATTTTTGTTCAATCCATGCAAGGGTTGGTTCAAGCGGTCTATCAAATAACCAATACATTAATCCGAGTGCGAAGAAGTTCTTTGTCCTCTCAATGTCTTTCATTGATAGTTGTAAACCTTCCAGGGCAGCAGCCGTTTGTTTTGATAGTGGAACCATAATTACATTAAATCCGGCGAGAGAATTATCTTCTAAAGGGTTTGATTCATAATGAGCTAATTTTAAATTCTTAGGATCAAATGCATTTTCGTTAACAACAATTGTTGCCCCCGGTTTTATATCTTTTAAATTAACTTTTAATGCAGCAGGATTCATCGCCACCAAAACATCAGGACTATCTCCCGGGGTTGATATTTCAAGACTGCTAAAATGTAATTGAAAACCGCTAACACCATATAACGTTCCGGCGGGGGCGCGAATTTCTGCAGGATAATCGGGAAGAGTACTTAGATCATTACCAAATAATGCGGTTGTATTAGAAAATTGTGAACCTGTTAACTGCATGCCGTCGCCGGAATCACCGGCAAAACGTATAGTAACATCTTCAAGAACCTGAACTTCAAAATCTTTTGCCATTTTAAATCACTCTAAACTATTTATAAAATATTTGTTATTAAATTTATCAAAAAGTCTCTTGCTAAAAAAGGGAGAATTCAAGTTTAATCTAAATTTTTCTTGGAATTACTTTAGCAGGTAATGATGCTATCAAACTTCTTTAGGCAAAGTAAAAATAAATTTACTCCCTTTGCTTACTTCGCTCTCTACCCAAATCTTTCCTCCATTTTTCTCTACAAACTCTTTGCATAACCCCAATCCCAATCCCGTTCCCTTTTCTCCACTCGTCCCCTTCTTCGAGCGGATTACATTTATATTGAAGATATGTGCTGTTGTGGCTTCATCCATACCTATTCCATTATCTTCTACCGAAATATTTAGTTTCTCTCCATCTTCATAACTCGCAACTTCAACTCTTCCTCCAACGTTACAATACTTTATTGCATTGTTTACTAAGTTCCGGATGATGATCTCCAACATTGATTGATCCGCTACTGCTGTAACTTCCTTATCAATTTTGTTCGTTATCTGAATCTCTTTTTTCGCGGCTTGCGTTTTACTCATGTAGATTATCTTATCTACCACTTCAGCAATTTCAAGTCTTGCCGGATTATAAGCTAGCCTTCCCGTATGTGAGACTGACAGATTCAACAGATTTTCTACCAATTCATACGTCTTTATCGCGGTTTCTTCCAAATGAGAGATGTAATCCATTTTTTCTTCATCTGTAAGTATTTCAAAGTCCTCTTTTAACACCGTCACTATGTTTATCAGCGTATTAAACGGACTTCTTAAATCATGAGCGATTATCGAGAACAGCTTCTCTTTGGCTTCATTCAGTTCCAGCAATTCCACATTCTTTAGATTGATTTCTTTGCTTTGTCCTTCTATTAACCGATTTTTTTCGTGCAGCAATAGATTCACTTTTTTCCTCCTATTATTCATTCGGAAGAGAACCACGGCAACTACAAATAAAAAGATGATCGCAGTTATAGTTACAATTAAATAGATTTTTTGTTTTTCATTTTCGTACTTCTGGGTTTGAAGATTCCTCTGGTATTTTTCATACTCTGATTTGTTTTTCAAATCCGTCAGACGTTTCTGCATCCCCTCGTTTTCTATTTGTTGGCGATAATCATTATAAGCTTTTAGTGCGATAAGCGCTTCTCCGATCTTTCCTCTTTTTTCATAAATGGTACTGAGACTTGAGTATGAATCCTTAAGAATTACTTTAAGGGATGATTTTTCTCCTATCGCAATACTCTTTTTAAAATAATCCTGCGCTTTTTCGAGATGATTTTCCAACAAGGCGATTTCACCAAGATTTTTATAAGCTTCGGCAATTCTCATTGAGATATTTTCTTTAAATGCGAGAGTAAGCATTTCCGTAAAGTAAATCTTTGCTGATTTTATTTCTTTCAAATCAAGGTAATAATTCCCTATGCCTTGCAGTGCTAGTATTTCACCATCATTATTCTTCACTTCTTTATAAGCTGCTAATGATTTTCTAAAATAATAGAGAGAAGAATCTTTATTAAGCGTGCTGTATGCAGCGCCAAAACAACTGTAGGCGTATCCAACAGTTTGTGATGAATTAGCGGCAAAAGCATAAGGCAGACTTTCTCTATAATATTCAATTGCCTTCTCGTTCTGTGCGGTTTCTTTGTACACTAAACCAATATTACAAAGAGAAAGCGCAATTCCGTTATTGTTTCCAATTTCTCTTTGCAGTTCAAACGAGTGAAGATAATGATCGAGAGCTTTATCGTAAAGACTCCAATTAAAAAAGACTGTTCCCAAATTATTATAAGTAGTCGCGCTATATTCTTTGTTGTGAAGTTTATTCCGAATTTCTAAGGCTTTTTCGAAATAGTAAACTGCGCTGTCATAATCGGATACTTGCCAAAACAAGAATCCAATATTATTAAGTGAAGAACCTAAACCGGAAGAGTCTTTGGATTTGATTCTGATTTCTACCGCATCTTTAAATGCAGCGATTGCTTTTTCACGCTCTTTAAGTCTGAAGTACATACGGCCAATATTGTTGTAATCATCGCCCAATTGCAACAAATTTTTTGTTTGAAGACTAACTTTAATAGCCTCTTGATATTTTTTTAATGCTTCTTCCGTTTGTCCTTTTGAAGAAAAGTAATTTGCTTTAAACGAAAGTGATTTAGCAACACCTTCTTTATAGCCGATTTTGTTTGAAAGGTTGTAAAGGGAGTCAATTAATTGCGTGAAGGATTCATTTTCAACCGGTGTTGCTTCTACTATTTTAACGATTTTTTTAATTTGTAATTCCTTGGCAGATTCTTTTCCTGGTTTACATCCAGATACGGTTAGGAAAAGAATTAATAAAGCGATGAACCAAATGCAAATATTTTGCAATTCGCTTCTTTTAACGATTAGTGAATTTTGTGACGAAAGATTTCTATTATGCATCAATTATTATAGAATTTAACTTTACTTAAATTAGCAAATTAATATCGGGTTGAAACTAACTAATTAATTTCACCGGAACAGAAAAAATAAATTTACTTCCTTTACCTACTTCGCTCTCTACCCAAATTTTTCCTCCATTTTTCTCTACAAACTCTTTGCACAACCCCAATCCTAATCCCGTTCCCTTTTCTCCACCAGTCCCTTTCTTCGAGTGAATTACATTTATATTGAAGATATGCACTTTTGTGGCTTCATCCATACCTATTCCATTATCTTCTACTGAAATATTTAGTTTCTCTCCATCTTCATAACTCGCAACTTCAACTCTTCCTCCAACATTACACTACTTTATTGCATTGTTTACTAAGTTCCGGATGATGATCTCCAACATTGATTGATCCGCTACTGCTGTAACTTCCTTCCCTATCTTGTTCGTTATCTGAATCTCTTTTTTCGCGGCTTGCGTTTTACTCATGTAGATTATCTTATCTACCACTTCAGCAATTTCAAGTCTTGCCGGATTGAAATCAATTCGACCTGTATGCGATGCAGATAAATTCAAGAGATTTTCTACCAACTCATACGTCTTTATCGCGGTTTCTTCCAGATGAGTGAGGTAATCCATTTTTTCTTCATCTGTAAGTATTTCAAAGTCCTCTTTTAACACCGTCCCTATGTTTATCAGCGTATTAAACGGACTTCTTAAATCATGAGCGATTATCGAGAACAGCTTCTCTTTGGCTTCATTCAGTTCCAGCAATTCCACATTCTTCAGATTGATTTCTTTACTTTGTCCTTCGATCAAAGTATTTTTTTCTTGAAGAAGTACATTCACCTTTTTTCTTTTGCTATTCATCCGGAAGAGCATAACCGCAATTGCGAGCAAGAAAAAGATTGCTATAATGGTCGCTATCAAATAGATTTTTTGTTTCTCGTTTTGATAATGTTGCTCTTGGAGATCCCTCTGAAATCTTTCGTATTCAGATTTATTTTTCAAATCCATCAGTCGTTTCTGCATTCCTTCATCTTCTATATCCTGCTTGTATTTATTATATTGTTTCAAGGCGACAAAAGCTTTTTCAGTATTACCCAACCTATCGTAAATTTCAGCCAGACTTCCAAATGCATCTCTAAGAATAAACTTTATCGATGATTTTTCACCAATGACGATACTCTTTTCAAAATTTTCTTTAGCTGCCAGAAGGTCATTTTCCAACAAATATGCTTGCCCTAACCCTTTGTAAGCGCGAGCTACCCTCATCGGAACATTTTCACTTAACGCCATTTTTAGCATTTGAGTGAAATAAATTTTTGCGTTCTTCGGATCTTTTATATCCAAATAAAAATTACCTATTCCCTGGTTAGCCAAAGCTAATCCAACGGTGTCGTTACCCGATTGATAAACATCGAGCGATTTTTTTAGATAAAATAAGGCAGAATCTTTATTTACATCACTGTAGGCTGTACCCAAACAATTATACGCATAACCTATTGTCTGTACCTGCTTTGAAGCGTTAGCATAAGGTAAACTTTCTTTATAGTATTCAACTGCTTTTTCATTCTGGGCAGTTTCTGTATAAATCAAACCGATGTTACAAAGACATCTTGCTATACCGCTGTTGTTCCCCAATTCTTTTTGAATGATAAGTGATCGAAGATAGTGATCGAGCGCTTTATCGTATAAACTCCAATTGTAATAAACAGTTCCAAGGTTATTATAAGTGGTGGCGCGGTGAGCTAAATTCGGAAGCTTATTTCTTATAGCCAACCCTTTTTCGAAATAGTAAACTGCGCTGTCATAATCAGAAATTATCCAATAGATATATCCAATAAAGTTGAATGATGAACCAAGTCCTGTTGAATCATTTGATTTCATCCGGACAATAGCTGATTGTTTTAAAGCTGTTATTGCTTCACTTCTGTTTTTTAGATTTAAGTAAGTGTCTCCTAAATTATAATATGCGTCTCCAATGTCGATGAGATCATTCGTTTGTCTACTGAACTTTACTGCTTCACCAAAGTTTTCCAATGCCTCAATATTTCTTCCTTTACCTGAAAAGTATTTCCCTTTATAAAAGTAAGATTTTGCTACTCCCTTTGGATAATTGCTTATTTTAGAAAGTTTATAGAGCGAGTCTGTTAACCCCAAATAACCATCGGCTGTAACCTCCATCCGTCCTATGTTTATAAGTAAAGATTCTGCGTTTTTTTTATGCTTAAGCTCCTCATGCTTATTACATCCCGGGTAAACGAAAAATAAGAAAAGCGATAAAAGCAGTTTTCCAAATAAATTAAAAGACTCTCGTTTTAACAATTATTTTTATGATCGATTTTTTTAGTTTTTAAATATCTTGTGTTAGTAAAATAAACAAACATTCGTAAATATTAGGAATAAATAATTACAATTTGTTTTGGCAACCACCTAATACTTTTGTCTCAATTACCACTTAATCTCGACTAACTTTTAATGCGATTAAGAGTATGATTACGAGATTTCCTTTTAATTTCGTCTGAAAAGGGCAAAAAAATGCCCGGTGGAGGGCTACCGGGCGTGGGAAGATTCACTATGGGGGGTAAGCATAATGAATCGTGGTTCAAACTTAAAACACTTTTTTTAAAAAAGCAAGTACTTTTTTAATTTTTTTTAAATTTTTTTTTACTTTATCCGCTAGAACTCTAATAATTAATCTTTTCTCATTCAGTTTCAGAAACTTAAAAATTGGGCAAAATATTAAATTGGGGAATAATTAGGATAATTTGATGCAATTTTATCTCGTAAGGCAGGCTGCTTAGCTATGTATTTAAATGGAGGAATTTGTTTTTCTTTTCCATGTCTGCAAAAGAAGGAGATACATTACTAAATGAACTGCAAACAAATAATATTGATCCAGCATCTCCGAGACAATACGATAATTCAGTTAAAAACTACTCTTATTGCCAATCGAATTTTTTTGTAAAAAACAGAAAGCGAAATAGTTTACAGAAATACAAATGTAAGTCATGCTACAAGGTAGTTACTTCACTATCTGGAACAAGTTCATACCACATACAAAAAAAGGAGAAATTTGAAAAATCAAAATCATGAATTAGAGATGGCTTTATCAAAGAATACGGACTCAAGAGAACTGTAAACAAATCTTGAAGACATATATAAAAAATTTATTGAGAATTTATCGCAACGAACCTATAGATGTCCAGTAAAAAATATTACAAATCTCAGTTAAAAAAGACTGGAATGATGAGTAAATTTAAATATATATAAAATCACTCTGTTCTTAGAATAGCGCCAAATTTTTTAGCGGATATCTTAAAATTTTGTTGTCATTTCGGATACAAATATTTCCCGCGATAAAAAAAATAGGATGGAATAATTTCCATCCTATTTAAAAGAACATGTTATCTAAACCTAAAATTTCTCAAATCTTCCCTGGAAGAAACGGAGATATTTCGGTTCGTAAATCAATCTTAATCCATGAATCTTTTTCCGGTCTTCATAAACCTGGGCGATTGATTCAACAGTAACATCAATATGAGCCTGTGTATAAACACGACGCGGAAAAGTTAAACGGACTAATTCCAGTTTCGGATAATTATGATCTCCGGTTTTCGCGTTTCTTCCGGCAGAAACAATTCCTCTTTCCATTCCACGAACACCTGAATCAACATAAATTTCAGCCGTGAGCGTTTGCGCGGGAAATTGAGTTTGTTTCAAATGAGGTAAGAATTTTTTCGCATCAAGAAAAACTGCATGCCCGCCGATCGGTTCAACAATCGGGATGCCGAAACCTTTTAATTTTTCTCCGCAATATTCAACTTGACCGATCCTCGCTTTTATGGTGTCGTACTCAACCATTTCTTCTAATCCGCGAGCCATAGCTTCCATATCTCTTCCGGCTAATCCGCCGTATGTATGCAAGCCTTCATACACAACGCAAAGATTTTTTGCTTCGGCAAAAACTTTTTTATTTCGTGTTGCTAAAATTCCACCGATGTTTACCATCAAATCTTTTTTAGCGCTCACCCAAATTCCTTCAAAAGGAACGAGCATTTCTTTTAGAATTTGAGCGATGGTTTTGTCTGCAAATCCTTTTTCTCGTTCTTTAATAAAGTAGGCATTCTCAACAGCGCGGGTTGCATCAAACCACATTTTGATTCCCGCTTTTTTACAATATTGAGTTAGCTCTGAAATATTCTGCATCGAGATCGGCTGCCCGCCCGCCATATTCACGGGACCGGCAACACAGATGTAAGGAATTTTTTTCGCGCCGACTTCTTTTACAAGTTTATCTAATTTATTTAAATCAACATTTCCCTTAAACGGATGTAAACTCTGCGGATCATGCGCTTCATCAATAATAACATCAACGAATGTTGCGCCGGCTAATTCCTGATGCAGACGTGTAGTTGTGAAATACATATTACCGGGAACAAAATCACCCGGTTTGATTAATATTTTTGAAACCAAATGTTCAGCCGCTCTCCCTTGATGGGTTGGAACGAAATAAGGCATACCATAATACTTTTTAACATTGTTCCAAAGTGTGTAAAAGTTTTTACTTCCGGCGTAAGCCTCATCGCCGATCATCATTCCAGCCCATTGATAATCGCTCATCGCGTTAGTGCCGCTGTCGGTCAGTAAATCAATGTACACATCTTCCGAGCGAAGTAAAAAGGTATTGTACGCCGCTTCTTTGATTGCTTTTTCGCGTCTTTCACGCGTAGTCATTTTGATCGGTTCCACTACTTTAATTTTGAATGGTTCCGCCCATGATCGTTTTAATATTTTCTTTGCCATTTTAATCTCCATTTAACTTAATATAAAATAATTATTTAATCTTCCAGACTGCTCAAAATTAAAAATTATGAATTTTATAATTCCTAATTCCCAATTCGTAATTCCTAATTGATTTAAGGTTCGTCTCGCGGAATAAGCTCAAATATTTTTTGGCGGTTAAGAAAAGAATTTTCAGAGCTGATTTGTGAAAGGGGAAATATTTGAATAAAGTTTTTCATAGAATTTTCTTTGTCCTTCTCAAAATTAAAAGGATAGTATGAAATATGAAAGAACTTTTACCATTATTCTTTCGTCGATACCGCTCTTTTGAGATAAAATTGCTCATCAGCAATGAATTGCTTTAAGAATAATATTTTTTGTTTGTCCAAATATCTTGTTAAGTTTTCGGTGAAGATTTTAATAAATGAATAATCAATTAAAATATTCCCCTTCTTTAAGGTTCACTTGTGAACCCCGGCGCTTACAACTTACAATTCAACTTCACACAACCTTTTTTCTTCCTACTTCTTTTCATAAAGAAATAATTGGTGAGTTACTATGAATTCCAAAGAAAAGATTCACGAAAAATTCTTTGCAGATATCTGGAAACAACAAACCTTTGAGAAAGAGATAAAGACGTTAGAAGGCGAATCTATCCAAATCCTTTCAATCGGAGAAGAGAATAAGGAACATGCCGGACCTGATTTCTGCAACGCAAGAATTAAAATCGGGAATATCACTTACGTTGGTGATGTGGAAATTGACACTTTACAAAATGATTGGAAAAATCACGGGCATCTTTTAAATAAAAGATTTAATAAAGTCATCCTTCATACAATTTTTTCAAACGATACAAATCATACCCATGTGTTCACACAAAATGGACGGAAAATTCCAACACTCGCGTTTGGGGACTATCTTTCACAATCACTTTCATCAACGATTAAAGCGGCAATTAAACATGATAGAGCGGGACGCACTAATAAAATCCCTTGCACAGAGTTAAGCGATCAATTAGATGAGAAAGCGAAATTAGAATTCTTAGAAATGTTAGGAACCGAACGCTTTAAGAAGAAGTGTGAAAGAATTATCATACGATTTAAGGAACTGGTTTTTCTAAAAGAGAACAAAGTAACCGAACCGCTGATCCATTATTCTCTTCCGAAAGAATATCACAACAAGAAACTTTCTTTTGCTGAACTGAACGATAAATTTGTTTGGGAACAAATTATTTACGAGCTGATCTTTGAAGCGCTCGGATATACCAAAAATAAAAATATCATGCAGCATCTGGCGCAAGCAGTGAACCTTACTTTCCTGCGAAATTTTATAGATCAACCTGATTTTCGTACAAAGGCTGAAGCAGCATATTTTTCTGTCGGTGGGTTAATTCCGGATGTGCTTCAACTAAAAGAAGAAAATACTTCTGAGTACACCAGAAAACTTTTCCAAACGTGGCAGGAAATTAGATCTCTTTACGATGGAGAAACATTCCATGAAACTGAGTGGCATTTTTTTCAACTGCGCCCCCAAAATTTTCCAACTGTAAGAATTGCGGGAGGCGTTGTGCTGGTTGAACATTTATTAAAACACTCGTTGATCGCCCAAATAATAAAAAAAATAAATGAGATACATAAACCCTCTGTGCTCATCCAAGTTCTTCGGAATATGTTGGTGGTAAAAGCTGATGGATATTGGAAAGATCATTACATATTCGATAAACCATCGAATGAGGAATTGAATTATTTTGTTGGAAGTACACGGGTGGAAGAAATCCTAATCAACGTTATTTTCCCTTTTGCTTATGTCTACTTTGACCTATTTAACAAGAAGTATTTAGCTCAAAAAACTTTTAACGCTTTTTCCCAAATATATTTAACGGCAGATAATAATCTGGTAAAAGAAATATCTGAAAGTTTAGACTTGAACAATCATTGGAGGCGAGCCGTACTTAACCAGGGGATGCTCGAGTTGTTCCGGAATTACTGTTCAAAAGCAAGATGCAAAGAATGCAAAATCGGAATAAAGGTTTTTAGCACTGCTGAAGCAAATGCCTGACCGGCTAAATTAAACAATACTGTTTTATTAAATCATTTGCCTCATCATTCCCGAGATTTCCCGCAGTTATCCAATCTGCATGCGCTCCATCTTCATCCTGGAGTTTATATTTATCAAGCCCGCGAAAAACATAAACTTTCGCATCATACATATTAAATTCGACTGCGAGATCGAAATCTTCCAGCGCTCCTTCGTAATCCTTCAAAGCAAATTTGATTAATCCCCGTTGATAACGTGTCCCTTCGTGGTTGGGATTCATCGATTCAGCCTTAACAAAATCAGCATGAGCCCCGTCTTGATCGTTAATGTGAATGAGTGCTAATCCTCGGCAAAAGTGTGCATCAGCGTTATGCTGGGTTAGTTCGATTGATTTAGTAAAACTTTGAATTGCCGCTGCAAAATCACTTACTCCAAGTTGGGCAATCCCGGTTTCATAGAAAAGATCAGATCTGTTTTGATTTTTCATTTTGATACCCATTATGATGTTTTATAATGTGTTCAACTATACTCCCTAGTTTTCCAAGTTTCCATCTCTTTTATTGATCTTGGCAAAGTATTCTTCCCCCTGTTTCAGAAAAGATAATCTAATAGGCTAATTGTTCATTGACATTTTTTTTATTTCATCTCTAAGGACCACTGCCCTTTCATAATCTTCGTTTTCAATTGCAGTTCTAAGTTTTTCTTGAAGAGATGCGATTTTTGCCTCTTTTGTTTTTAGAGGTTCCACTTCCGGGTTGAAAGTTTCTTCCCCTTCCGGCATAAAAGGATTTTGTTCTGTTGCCGGGATGAAAGACGCTGAATCCATTACACTGTCTGCTACATAAATTGGAGCTTGAGCCCTTATCGCTAATGCTATTGCATCACTTGGTCTTGCATCAATCTCAATGTTTAAAGATGAAAGATCAATAACAAGTTGTGCGTAGTAAGTGTTTTCACGAAGTTCGTTAATTAAAACTCTCAGAAGAGTTCCGCCCAAATTATCAATAATACTTTTCATCAAATCATGAGAAAGAGGACGCGGCGGTTTAATCCCTTCAAGTTCAAGAGCAATAGCCTGCGCTTCCGCTTGCCCGATGATGATCGGCAGTCGCCTGTTCCCAAATATTTCTTTTAGCAACAATGCGTATGCACCTGCAGAAGAAGGATTTGTGGACATTCCCAATATTTCGCATTCAACACTACCCAAAAGGAACACTCCTAACTTTTAAGTTTTTTTATCTCTTCGGTTAATATCGGAAGAATTTCAAAAAGATCACCGGCTATTCCATAATCAGCTACCGTAAAGATAGGGGCATCTTTATCTTTATTAATTGCAACAATATATTTTGAGGAAGACATTCCGGCTAAATGCTGAATAGCTCCGGATATTCCGCATGCAACATACAACGAAGGAGAAACAGTTTTCCCTGTTTGTCCAACTTGATCTTCATGAGGTCTCCACCCTGCATCAACAACAGCACGGGAAGCTCCCACCGCTGCGCCAAGTTGTTCAGCTAATCCTTCGATCAGATTAAAATGTTCCGGACCTTTTACCCCTCTTCCGCCGGAAACAATGATGTCAGCTTCCGCAACATCAAGTTTTCCCTCCGAACGAATGATTTGTTTTACTCTATTCGATAGATCTGGATTCTCTTCTACTACGGTAGAAATCTTTTCGTTAGCTTTTGTTTCTAACTGCACCGCTTTGAATACATTCGGACGTAAGCTAAATACTTTTACTTCACTGTTCAATTTAACTTCTTGCAATGCTTTACCGGCATAAATTGGGCGAACGGCAAATAACTGATTTTCTTTTTGTTCAAGTGATATACAATCGCTGACCAAACCGGCTTTTAATCCTATAGCGACTCTCGGTGCAAGGTCTTTTCCAAGAGAAGTATTTGAAAGAAGAATTATTTCACAACCTTGCTGAGAAGCATATTCCACGGCTATTTTTTTATAAGCAGAAGAAGAATAAAGTTGCAGATCGGCATGAGTAAAATGAACAAGCTTACAACTGCAATAAGAAAATACTTCCGATAAATTTTCAACTTCATTACCGATAAGTGCAGCATCAACTGAAAAGCCAAGTGAAGAAGCTAAATTCTGCGCAACCGTAAGCGCTTCAAAAGATGATTTCTTAATTTTACCATTTCTTTGTTCAAGGATAACTAAAATTTTCTTTTCCATAACAAACCTTTCGTTAAATTACTTTTGCTTCTTCGTGAAGAAGTTTTACAAGTTCGGGAACTGCCGAACTATCGGTTCCGAGAATTCTTCCGGGATTTTTAGCAGTTGGCATTTTAAGTTGAAGATTTTCAACGAGCGCCGGGGTAGAGGCTACCGGTTTCTCTTGAATAACTTTTTTCTTCGCAGCCATAATTCCTTTTAAAGAAGCGTAACGCGGTTCGTTTAATCCTTTTTGAGCAGTAATAATGCATGGGAGAGAAGTTTCTACTATTTCTTTTCCTCCTTCAATTTCACGTTCAGCAGTGATAGTGTTCCCATCAAGGTTGAAGGTAACACAAACAGAAATTGAGTTGAAGCTAAGGAGTTCTGCGGTTAATTGTCCAACCATTCCGCTGTCATAATCGACGGATTGTTTCCCCATAAAAACCAATTCACTGCCTAAAGATTTTATTTCGTCGGCTAAAGCTTGTGCAATTGCAAATGAATCAAGCGCTTCATCCGTTTTAAGATGAACGCCTTCATCAACGCCCATCGCCAAAGATTTACGGATTGTTTCTTTTACTCTATCGCCACCGACACTAAGTACAACAACTTCTCCGCCAAATTTTTCTTTTGTTTTCAAAGCCTCTTCTACGGCATATTCGTCATAAGGATTTAGAACAAAAGAAACACCTGCCGGATCGATCGACTTTTGGTCGGCTGCAATTTTGATCCTTGTTGCCGTATCTGGTACATGGCTAACACAAACAGCTATTTTCATTATTACCTCTAAATGATTAAATAAATTTGATTAAAATTAAATATCATATGTTTATAAAACAAATGAATAAAAAGAAACTACTTCCCGAATACCTCACGTCACACTGATTGCTGTGTTTCTTCCCTTCTCGAATTGTCAATCATAATCTTAATCTTTTTCATAATCTTACTCGTGTACCTCTCTCTATTTCAACTTTTAAGAAATGGTATTCGATCAACCGCCTTCAAAGTATTCTAAATTTCATACAGAAAAATTTCATGTTTTTAATTTTTTGTAACATTGCCTAACTTTCGGCATGAAAATTTTCTTTCAAAATCAAACCGATCAAGAAACCTTAGTTGAGAATAAAACAACTGTTGAGATTCCCGGGAAAGTTATTTTATATAACGATGACTGGCATACATTCGATGAAGTAATCTTTCAACTTATGAAAGCGGTAAATTGTTCATTGGTGGCAGCGAGAAACTTTGCCTTTGAAGTTCATTTTAAAGGCAGAGCGATTGTTTTTAGCGGCGGGCTGACTCAATGTTTAAAAGTATCCTCAATTTTAGAAGAAATTGCACTTCATACGCAGGTTGTCACCTAAATTTTACCGCTACAAAAAAAAAGTTTAAATTTTTTTTAAAAAGATTAAAAAAAGACTTGCTTTTTTATTCTGAGTGATTTAAGTTTGTACCCATGATTCATTATGCTTACCCCCCATGGTGAATCTTCCCACGCCCGGTAGCCCTCCACCGGGCATTTTTTTTGTTTTTTCAGAAAATAGTTTAGAATCTGAACGATTTTAAGGAAGTTAGTAACAAAAGACTTTCCAATCGATTAAACAGCGGATATAATATTCTTTTCGAACTAATTTTTAGTAAAATTATTTGGAATGAAAAGGTAAAAAACGTAATTTTGGTTCTCAAAAAATGGGCAGGTAGCTCAGTCGGTAGAGCAATGGACTGAAAATCCATGTGTCGGCGGTTCAATTCCGTCCCTGCCCACTTCCTCTAATGCGAAGACAACCGAATCTTCGCATTTTTTCTTTTAAAGAATTAATATCCTCCTTTTTGTTCGTCTATTCTCCTTTAAATTCACAGCGCGGCAAGCCGCAAGTAAAAAGTTGAAAGTATAAAGTGAAAAGCAAAAAAGTCTTGACACAAAAAACAAAAACTTACAGGACAATATTATAGTCTGGTGAAACCCGAACCAAACAATTTGGAATGAATGAACGGTTGCATGGCTGAATGAAAAATATTCATCCCTTCATCTTCATTCATCCATACCATTAACTTTTGTTCTACTCAGAAAATATTCTTGCCATTCTGCGCAGAATATTTTTTCTATAATTGTATAACACGATTTTCTTAATAAAAAAGAATAATCTTATATTGCGGCTGATAATTAAACAATGGTGCTAAATCAACCAATCAAGTGAAAGGTGCAATCATGGGAAAAGAAAAAACTGTAAAGAAAGATGTTAAAAAGAAAGCCACTAAGACTTTAAAAGAAAAAAGGAACGAAAAGAAAGAGAAGAAAAGCCAAGCTAGATAATTGCTATTTATGGAGGTTAAAAGAAGAAGTTCTATGAGCAATTCTTTTTCCGGGATATGAAACGCTGAAGATTATTCATTCACTGAAAACGGAATCAATGGTCATTTGTCAAATGTCATCGGTCATTGGAGTTAGTAACTGAGAAAAATCGTTATGGGACAAGATTACAACCAAGAAAAAACGTTTAACAAGACCGACTATACTAAAATACCTTTAACAGTTGGTGAATATGAAAACTGCACGTTCATAAACTGCGATTTTTCAAACTCCGATCTTACTGATAGTAAATTTGTAGAGTGTGAATTTGATGGCTGCAACTTAAGCATGGTTAGATTGATCGGCACAGTTTTGCGGGAAGTTAATTTCAAGAACTGTAAAATGTTGGGGCTGCATTTTGAGAACTGCAATAAATTTGGATTGGCTGTCAGTTTTGAGAATTGCATTCTCGATCATTCTTCTTTCTATCAAACAAAGATCAAGAAGACATCATTCATTAATTCAAAGCTTTGTGAAACCGACTTTACCGAATGCGATTTAAGCAATTCTATCTTTGACAACTGCGACTTGACGAGAGCAACATTCGTAAATTCTATACTTGAAAAGGTTGATTTCAAAACTTCATTCAACTACTCAATTGATCCTGAGTTAAATCGAATCAAAAAAGCTAAATTTTCTTTAACCGGCGTAACGGGTCTGCTGGATAAGTATGATATTGAAATCAAATAAAAAATAACTTTAAGCAAAGAGATAATTTATGTTATAATCGTAATCTTTTTGATACGATTCACTAAAGAGTCAAATATGATTAAGATGATTTTCAATTTGTAAATGAAGTATGGTGACTTAAAATTAAAAATTACTATATAATTGCAGCAAAGAAATTAAAGTTTAATGTAAAATTGTCCTCAATGAATACTATTAAAGAAATAAAACATTAATGAAAATTTTATAGTAGTTTATCTCAAAGGCAGAACAATGAATATTACCATTTGGGGCAGTCGCGGTTCTATCCCCTCACCCGGCTTAACCACGCTTCGTTACGGAGGAGAATCAACCTGTATAGAAGTTAGAGGTGATGAAGGCGAAGTGATAATTATCGATGCCGGATCGGGAATTAGAAAACTCGGGGAAAAATTGTTGAAGGAACCTTCCGTTTTAAAAATTAGTCTTCTCTTTACTCATTCACATTGGGATCATCTTAGCGGATTCCCATTTTTTAGACCCGCTTATTTTTCAAAGTTTTCTTTTTCTTTATGCGGTGGTTCGGATGCGCAGAATTCTGTTTTGGAATATTTAACGCATCAGATGGACCCGCCTTATTTTCCGGTTAGCTTTTCCGAGTTGAAAGCTAAGTTCCATTCCGGGTGCAACTGCAATAATAAAATTTGTAATAATAATTTTAATTTTCCCGGACGTTCGATTAAGTGTGAATCCATTCCTCTAAATCACCCAAACGGTGGATTTGGATTTAAGTTGAGTGATAAATCGGGTTCTTTTGTATTTCTTACTGATAACGAAATAAGACATCACCACGAGGGTGGAGCTTCTCGAGAAGAATACCTTGATTTTTGTAAAGATGCCGATCTCTTATTTCACGATGCTCAATATTCAGAAAGCGAATATAAAAAAACACGCGGTTGGGGACATTCGACTTTTGTTGATGCGATTGATCTTGCGATTGATGCGCGAGTAAAACGTTTAGGATTATTTCACCACGATCCCGATAGAACGGATGATGAATTGGATAAACAAGTTGAATGGTGCATAAATTACATTAATGAAAAAGGAAGTCCACTCGATTGTTTTGCTTGTTCCGAAGGAATGAGTTTTTTCGTTTAGAGATGAGTATTAATGTTTGTAAAGTTCTATAAAGCTATGTCATTTGGAAAAGAATAATAGTAACACCGGATTTTATTCAGGCTACGTACAAAACCTCGGGATTCGATAAACAATTCCTCCAAAGGAGTTCAATATAAATTATTATTGATTTTTAAGATGAAT
>JAUYAB010000052.1 GCA_030693705.1 Ignavibacteria bacterium
ATTTATTTTCTTTTCTTCTGCTCGGGAACATTCTCCAATTTTATTTTGTTAGCTATTAAAAGAACAATAACAATGAAATTTTTGAGGCATAGATGAGTGATATTCAACTTGAAACTGAGATAACGATAACTGATAAAGCGAGCAGTGAAGTAAAAAGAATTATGAGCGAAAATAAAATTGCCGAATCTTTTGGGCTGCGTGTTGGCGTAAAAGGCGGCGGTTGTTCAGGCATGTCCTATTCATTAGGATTTGACAGCGCGCCAAGAGATGGTGATTCGGTTATCGAAATTAAGGGAGTAAAATTATTCGTAGACGGCAAAAGTCTTTTCTATCTTTCCGGCACTGAATTAGATTTTTCAGATGGATTGAATGGAAAAGGTTTTGTCTTTAACAATCCGAACGCAACAAAAACCTGCGGATGCGGAAATTCATTCGGTGTATGATGCAAAGAAGATTATTTCTAAAAGCAGCAGCGCTTTCTACGGTTTCTCTTTACGGGAGATCAATTAACAATTTTAATAATACAATAAATAATAAATTAAGGAGTACTAATACAATGTCTAAATTTGAATTGCCTTCACTTCCCTACGCTTACGATGCGCTTGAACCGCATATTGATAAATTAACAATGGAAATTCACCATTCGAAACATCATCAGGCTTATGTTAATAATTTAAACAACGCAGTTACGGGAACTGACTTAGAAGGAAAATCTCTCGAAGAACTTTTCGCTTCAATTTCAAAAGCGCCTGCAGCGGTAAGAAATAACGGCGGCGGCGTTTATAACCACAATTTGTTCTGGACAATCATGAAACCAAACGGCGGTGGCTTGCCAACCGGTTTAGTTGCAGATGCAATTAACGGCGCATTCGGTTCTTTCGATGAATTTAAAAAACAATTTTCTAATGCCGCAGCTACACGTTTCGGTTCAGGCTGGGCTTGGCTTGTTGCATCAAACGGAAAATTAGTTGTAACCTCAAGCGCTAATCAGGATAATCCTCTAATGGATACTTCTGATGTGAAAGGTTTCCCGATTTTGACGTTAGATGTTTGGGAACACGCTTATTATCTGCATTATCAGAACAGACGACCGGATTACATTTCCTCATGGTGGAATGTAGTGAACTGGGATGAAGTTAATGACAGATTTGCAAAAGCAAAATAACTTCAACTAAGAAAAACGCAGCCAACCGGTTGCGTTTTTTTTTGAAACATACTAAAACTTACCTCATTTTAAGAAAAGCGCTAACAGTGCAAATGCATCTATTATCAACAACATCCAATGAACTTCATTTCTTTTTCCAATAGCAATTTTGATGATTGTAAAACTTAAAAAACTCCAGATGATTCCTTGAGTGATTGAAAAAGTTAACGGAATTAAAAACATTCCCATAAAAGCGGGAATTGCATCATCTAACTTTTTCCAATTTACTTTAAGGATCGGCGAGGTCATAAAAACACCAACCAGAACAAGCGCCGGTGCAGTTGCAATTCCGGGAACCACCGAAAGAAGCGGTGATAAAAAGAGAAATGGGAGAAATAATAATCCCGCTACAACAGCCGTTAATCCGCTTCGCCCACCTTCTTCAATTCCAGCAGCAGATTCGATGTAACTTGTTCCGGGACTCGTGCCGACCAATCCCGAAAAGAATGTTGCAAATGAATCAACAATAAGTGATTCTCTTATCCGGAGTGGTTCGCCATCTTTATCTTTTAAATTACCGGCTTCAGCTACTCCAATAAATGTTGAAAGTGAATCAAACATATCGGTAAATAAAAATGAAAAGATAACCGGCCAAAGCGCGAGTTTTAAAGACCCAACAAAGTCAAGACTTAAAAGGAGACCGAAATCCGGCATCGAAAATAATCCCTTCCAAGTAACCAATGTTGGGATACCGAAATTAATTGCCGAAGCATTTCCATAAAATCTTCCGATAGGAATTGAGAGTAGGGTTGTGAACATTATTCCCAAGATCAGCGCCCCTTTTACTCTTTTAATAACAAGAAGAACGGTTACAATTAGACCGAAAAGAAAAGTTAAAGTTATTGCATTCAGTTCACCAAGTCCAACAATTGTTGCCGGATTAGCTACAATAAATTTTGCATTCGTAAATCCGATAAGCGCAATGAATAAACCTATCCCAACGGCAACCCCATATCTTATTTGTTGTGGAATCGCTTTAACAATTAATGTGCGAACATGGAAGACAGACAGAAAGAAAAAAACAATTCCCGACCAGAATACTGCACCCAGAGCAGTGCGCCAATCAACTCCCATCCCTATTACAACGGTGTAAGTGAAGAATGCATTGATCCCCATCCCGGGAGCGAGAACAATTGGATTCTTCGCATAAATTCCCATCATAATACTTGAGAAAGCGCTCACTAATATTGTAGCAGTTAAAACACCGCTAAACGGCATTCCGGTTGGGGATAGAATCGCCGGATTTACAATGATGATGTACATGGTTGCAAGAAATGTTGTTATCCCGGCAAGAATCTCAGTTTTAAAATCGGAGCCAAGTTCTTTTAGTTTGAAAAATTTTTCCATAATAAAATCTTCCATTATATGATGGTATTAAATTAGGAAGTTAAATCTGATTATCAAACAAAATGAATTGTCATATTCACTCTTTATATAAAAGGAATAAGAACTATTGAGCAACTGCAATATTTTTCGCCAATATTTTATCCACACGAACCCCATCCATATCAACAATTTCAAAATGATATTCTTCTAAAAATAGTCTGTCACCTACTTTAGGAATCCTGTTCATACATTGATGAAAGTATGAACCGAGTGTAACATTCCTTTCTATTTCAAGATCGATCTCTAATAATTCTTTTGTTTCGGTAAGGGAAAGACCTGCATCAAGAAGAATAGTGCCATCCTCTCTTTGGAAATAACGATCTTCCTCAGTTTCGTAAAACTCCGGTAGTTTTCCTACAATTGTTTCTACAACATTGTGCATCGTAACAATACCGAGACTTTCCCCTTCCTCACTCATTACAATTGCAAAATAACTTCGTACATCGCGAAATTTTTCGAGAAGCTTTAGTGCGTCAATTTCCGGTGTAACAATAAGCGGGTCATACAATATTTCTTCAAGTTGAAAATTTCCTTCGCTGTAATATTTTGCGAAAAATTCTTTGCTTGAAATAATACCGACAATGTTGTTGTAATTTTTATTATAAACCGGAAATCTGGAATAAGAATTATTCAACACCACCTCATAGATCTGATCAACATTGTCAGCGTAATTAATCCAGGTAATTTGATCGAGCGGTTTCATCATAGTTGAAGCAGTCACCTGATTCATTCGCAGCAAGCTCTGGAGAAGTTCTGATTCTCTTCCCTGCAAAACGCCATATTCATATGCTTCACTTATCAGATATTTTAATTCATCTGCTGTTACCGGTGGTCCATTCTTTCTACGAATTAAAAATAGCTTTAAAATTAATTTTGTAGAATAACTCAAAACCCTTACTACCGGGAAACAAATTTTATTTGCAATATGAACGAATGGAGCAAATAAAATCGCATATCGTTCCGGATTTCTTAAACCAATCGATTTAGGAACAAGGTCACCAATAATAACTGCAAGATATGTTATAAACGAAACGACAACCACAAATGAAATATTTGCAGCGTAAGCTTTCAAAAATGGGATTGATTCAAAAAAGGGTGTAATTTTATCTGCAAAACTTACCCCTCCGAACACCCCGGCAATTATTTCTGTAAGTGTTATTCCAAACTGCATTGTGGAAAGTAATTCCTCCGGTTTTTCGAGAAGTCGAATAGCAAGTCCGGCGGATTTATTCCCTTTCCGAAATTTTTCCTGAAGTCTAAAATGTTTGGAAGAAACAAACGCCATCTCACTCAAAGCCATGATTCCATGCAGCGTTAATAAACTGAAAATAATGATCAAATCGTACATCTATTTATTCCACGGGTTTGAACCAATACAAAGAAGAAAAACAACTGTTTTATTATCCATTTCAATACTTTAAATCGATTTTTAACAATTACACACACTTAGATACCGTTATTATCGATTTTTTTTTGAAATATTTGAGACGATGGAGAAAAAGAATAAGAGAAATTGAGGTCGGTTAATCTCAATTTCTCCATTTTGAAAGTAGAGGGCGAGAATAGATTTATTTTAAATAAACCATTTTCCTTGTTTGAACGTATGCTCCAACCCTAAGTTGATAAAAATATACGCCAGAGGCGTATCCGCCTTTAGCGGAAATCCCACTTGACAGTTGTTGCCGGTTAGAAGTTTGTTGGATGTTGAAATTGAATGTGTACTTGCCTGCAGATCTTTCTTCATTCACTAATGTTGCAACTTCCTTCCCGAGGGCATCGTAAACAATCAAACTAACCTTACTGTTAACTGGCAACTGATAACTAATCACAGTTTCCGGATTAAACGGATTGGGATAATTCTGTGCTAATGAAAATCCTTCCGCAGTAGATCTCATCTCTTCTATGAACGTTGGAGCCAACGGTGGACTGCCGGCATTGACCCAGGCAGTGTACATCACTGAAGCAAGAACTTCCGAGGAGTTAGAAAATAGCATCCCGGTATAATTTTTCGTCAAGTTCCAAAGCGTTGAATAATATAAATCTGAACTTTTGCTTTTTGCGGTAACATACGCTGTTGAATCTGCATAATAAACCGAATCAACATAAATATAATTTTTATAGACCATTGAAAAAATAAAATCTTGAACATTGGTTAAATAAACCGCCACATTCTGTTTAATAGGAAGTGAAGTCGAATATTTACCAATCATTGTTGATTCATACCGCGAATGAATTCCTGAAGAGTTTGGTAAAGAAGGTCGCCCGTTGTAATTGGCTGATAAATGTAAAGGCATATTACCGTCGCCAATGTAATGCCCTAAGTCAGCCGAAAGGAGTAGCGCACGGTTCCAATCTTTTTGTTGAAATGCTTGAACTAAAGAATCATAGCATTTTACAATTACCCATGGTAAAGAACCGGCATCTGTAATTGCTGAAAGCCCATATTCAGCAACAGCGGAATCATAATTTTGAATTACGTTTCCTTTCGAAACAAAATCATTATAGTTTTCAAAGTCGATATAATGCTTTGGCTCTTCTGTAGGATCTGCACCCTTCCGATAATCTGCGTCAGAACCGTGGCTTGCTAATGCTTCTTTCCAGGAACTAAATTGCTGAAATAGCTGAGGAAATGAATTAACTGTATTACTATTAATTATTTTGTGCCCAACGCTGCCCCATCCCCCTAAGATAAAACTTAGTAATAATAATGGAATTGCGATACGGAGGAATTTTATTTTGTTTAACGTGTTCAATCTTTCTACTTTCTACTTATAGCTACTCTGTTAAAATTTCAATTACTTTCTGTGCAACTTCTTCTCTCTCAATGTCTTCAAAAATATTGTGCCCGGATTTTTCAAATTCATACTTTTTGAATGCGATATTCTTTGCGCTTAAAATTTTTGTATTCATTCTGTTATTTGTAGTATTATCTAAACTTCCGGATAATAAAAATATTTCTTTCTTTATTTTCTCATAGTCTAACAACCCGTGCAAATCCCACAATGCTTTAATTGAGTGAAGCGGGACAGCATGGTAAACAAATCTATCCGAGTTTTGTTCGATAGATGATTTTCTTACTACCGGTAAAAAAAGACTCATCAAACAAAGTACACCGGGAGTCTTCAACAACTTTTTTCTAAACGAATGATTTTCATTTTCAACTAAATATGGAGCGCTTAAAACAAGTTTTTTAACTTCTCGCTGTTGTGCAACAAGGGTAGCAAGAAGTCCCCCCATTGAATGTCCGACAATACTAATTTCATCAACCTGTTGCTTCAAAAGATCATAGGCATCTAAAGAATCGCGCAGCCACTGTACCGCTTTTACCGAGTGGAGTGTAACAACGTTTGCAATTCCAAATCCGGTTAAACGGGGTGCATAAAATGGGATATTTTTTTGTATTAACAAAGGAATAATAAAACGAAATTCTTGCGGCGAAGCCGAAAAGCCGTGTAACAACAAAACTCCATGCTTCTTCTCGCCGGCGAATGAGCCCACCGGTTTGGCAACTTCAAACTCTCCTGATATTTCATCAAAAGTAAATTTCTTAAAATGAAGAAGATTAATCCGAAGATTCTTTTTCCCCTTAATATGTCCGGAAACAATAAAAAGAATCATAGTAAGCAGAAGTGATAAAATATATTCGCCTTGCCAGATTGATAAAATCAAAGAAAGAATTGAGACCATACCGATGATTCTCAACGTAACAATTTCTTTTTTTATGTTTGCTTCACTATTTTTCATTCGGTTCAAAACAACTTAATTTCTTCTTTCTAATTAAAAATAAATATGAGTGAAAACCAAAAAAAAACAATTATTGTTTCTCACCGCTTAAGAGGATTCGACGAACACGATGCATCTCTTAAAGGACTACAAAACGCGATTGCAAACAATATTACTCACTTTGAAGTAGATTGCCGCATAACAAAAGATGGAGAGATCGTTATTCATCACGATGCACGATTAGGAAGTGATTTTAGTTCAAATCCCTTCATCGCTGATAAAACACTTTCTGAACTGAAACAGATTTTTTACAAAAATTCAAACGACACTGTACTTACATTAGACGAGTTGTTCCAAATAATCGAACTGCATCAAAACATAAAAATCTATCTTGATATCAAAGAGTGTGGAAAGGAAGAAAAAATAATCGAAGAAGCCGCTAAAAGAAATTTGTTGAAGAACATAGTTATTGTCTCCTGGCTGCCGGAGGTTTTGTTTAAGATCAATTCGCTTTTGCCTTCAATGCAATTATGTTTTAGTTTTTATCCGGTCTGTGACACGTTCCCCTCTCAAATAAATTATTTCAATGCAAAAATAAAGTCGCTTTTATTTAGACAGAAGAAAGATCGCAATACTTCTTTGTTTAACACATACAATACCGACAATGGTGTTACCGGGCAATATGGATTTGATCATGAACATTTTGTTTCACTTCCCTTCCGTGGAAAGCTTTTAGAAACACTTCAAAGTGTAAATGGAATTGCATGCGTGAATTATAAATTACCTTCCCAACACTTTATTGAACAATTGCAAAAGCAAAATTTGCAGATATGTCTCTATTCAATAAACACCAAAAAAGATTTGCAAAAGTATGGAGCTAAATTTCATCCAGATATTGTTTTAACAGATAATTCAACACTTATGTGATGGTAACTATTGAATATGCTGACTTTTTTATTACAGAAGTAGTACTCAACTTTATCTTACGGAATAGATTTGATCCTATAAAAATAAGATGTATGTAACGCCTACACCCCCATTATTTTATTCTAGGTTGAATACCATTTTAACTGGGAATAACTTGAATCTCTTTATGCTGAATTTTTGAGAAAACTCTTTTTGTGTAGAGAATTATAAACCAAAATGGATAAAAAAGAAAGCTATCAAAAATCATCATCATCAGTCTATTGGTCAAAATTAAAAAGATACCCCTTGTAACCGATCTTTTAAAACCAACTCTACGTACATAGAGTAACAATAGTTTAATATATGGCTGTTTAAATTCATGCTGAACATAGTTTTTCTTGCTGATAATCTCTTTTATCTCATCTTCTATCAGATTATTTTCTTTTGCGTATGCATACAGTTGAGTACCCGGAAAAAACGTTAACGAGTAAACTGCTAAACGATATGGTGAGGGCAGTTCTGAGATAAAACGTAGTGTTTGTTTGATATCTTCATAATTCTCAAAGGGATTATCCACAATTATGTCGTAGTGCGGAACGATGTGTTCAAATTTGTTTATTACTCTTGCCGCTTCCATAAATGAAGTCTTATTAAAATGCCGTTTAAATAATCTGTTAATTCTTGCGCTTGCGCTTTGCAATCCCATTTCAACGGAGATTAGACCGGCATTACTCAAAAGTGAAAGTTTTTCATACGTAACACTTTCAGGTCTGAAATTACATCGAAACGGTAAATTAATTTTCTGTTTGTATAACCGAGCAAACTCTGATATTGTTTCTTCATCGGTAAAACAAAAATCGTCATCAAAAAATTCAATAACATTTATGTAGGGCATTAGCCTGGCTATTTTTTCAAGTTCGCTAATTATTTCAGTGTTACTCCGACGTCTTATTATCTTTCCTTTTCCTTTATAAATTCTCCTAAAAAGATTGTTACAGCAATAGGAGCAGATATTCGGACATCCTCTTGATGCAAGAGTAAGATATGGATAGGTGTTTTTTTCTTCGATGTCATAATAATTGGTGGTGACACCGATGATCTGTTTTCGGATAGAATCTTCCATTGGAACAATGTTATTCCCCTGCCTTACAAACTCCCTCGTATTATCATATAACGGCAACGAATAGTCATCAATATTCGGGTTAATATGTGCAGTGGGGTTACAAACAACTGTATCTTCTTCCTTAAACCACAAGTTAGGAACTTCACGAAGATTACCGCCGGTTTCCATTTTTTCCAGCAAGGATAACATGCACTCTTCACCTTCACCCACGCACACCATATCTGCAACTTCCAAAGATTGTTCCGGCGCTGCAATTGCATGAATACCACCCCAAATAATTGGTTTATCAAATTTATCTTTTATTTTTTTAGTAATACTTTTCGAATGTCCCAAATAATTTGATACGAAAGAAATCCCGATTATATCCGCATCTTTTACTATTTCATATAAATCCTCAAAGATGCTTTCGGGATAATCATAATCATATTGGATAGAAGATTGATTCATAAAAATCATTTTTACTTCATGATTTGCATTAATTAAATATTGCGATAACGCTCGCAAACCATAGTTAATAACACTTTGTGTTGGATCAATAAAAGTAATTTTCATTTATTCTTTAATCAATTAATATTTCAACCGTCTTTTGAAAACAATCCATTTTATTTTAATAACAATAGTCGCCTTGTTTTCGAAAAATCATCACATTTCATTTTATAAAAATATACCCCGCTGGATAAATTACCGGCATTAAACTCAATTTCATGATCACCGGCATTAGTATATTGATTTACCAAATTTAAAATTTCTTTTCCAAGAATATCATATATAATAATTGAAACAAGACCGCTATGTGGAATTGAGTATTTGATTCTTGTTACCGGATTGAAGGGATTAGGATAATTCTGGGATAAGTGAAATGATGACTGCAGGTTCTCAGTATCATTATAAACGGAAGATATTGTTGTATCACCATACTGGATATTATTTACAATACAACCTTTCAGAAACGAAATTGATTCAAAGAAATCCCCTGCGAACATATATTTATACAAACCAATATTTTTTAGATACTGATCTCCATAACCCATAAAACCATGGAGATGAGAATATTCTCTGGTATGAATAGTTTTATTGAAATAGATGATCTCATTTTCTTCCGTAAAAGTAATTTCCCAGAAAGATGTCCGTAATGTATCCCCTTTTTTCATTGAGAAATCTAAAATTAAATTTTCGTAATCAAGAGAATCGGCTGCCGGATCGTATCTAAATACTTTTGCTTCACTACTGTCTATCCGTTCGTAGGATATGGTGATGGACTTTTGATTATAGAGTGTATTCACTAATTTTTTATAAGTTTTACCGTTTGACATTATTGTATCTTCAACAACTTCTAAACTCCATTGACAACTGCTATTCTCTATCCCGTCCGTATCATATCTATCAAAAATCCATTTATCTCCAATTTCCAACGGGTAATAGCATTTTAAAGAGTCAAGATATTTATCACTTTCAGTTATGATTTTATTCCCATATTCAATGCCGCCAATTTTTGCATAAACTAAAGAGGTCCAACCACAACTAAATTCACATGCAGAACCTTGACAGAATCCGAATCCTTTTGCTAATTTATATTCTCCGGCTGGAATTGCTGATTGATTTTCAAAAGTTTTTGTTTGCGTTGCTATTCCGAATAATGTATCCATTCCTGTTGATCGGCAAATTGTTCTAAAATAGCCGAAACTTGAATATCCATCTCTTGAGGAACTTATAGTATCACCAGCTTGTGAGAATAAGCTATCCATTTTAAATTCGTTTTTCATTAATGAAGTATCATTTCGATGTTGGTAAACACATCCGGTTATAGAATCAATTCTTTCATATTTATAAGAGACGTAATGATTTGGATAAATATCTTTATGTACTATTACTTTATAGTTTACATTATTTTCAAGCAGTGTATCTCCGATAACCTCATCTGAAAAAGCGTAATACTCGGCTGGATAAGGTATTTGTTGGACAGTCATCTCGTATTCCCAATAATTACCATTCTGTAAAGGGTAAAAGTTTAACAATTCTTTCAGTGAGTCAGACTGAGAGTGAATTAGTGAAGAGAAAACGATAAACATAAATATAAATTTTCCCATTATAATATTCCCTATAATTTTAATTTGATAGAAAAGTCTATGGTTATTGCCAATCCCACTCCAACAATATTCGCAACCAAATCGAAAACATCAAAAGTATTTAACATTACTCCAAAACCATTGGTTATTTCAAAGAGTTCAACTATTGCAAGCGCTACCACTGCAGATATTACTTTTCCATTTTTCCAACGAGTTGCATAAATCGATACAAGGAAATACATTGCAAATGAAACCGAGATATTTCCCAAATAACTTTTCACCAATTCGGAATGCATCCCATTATATTGTTGTTTAAGAAGTAGCCCGGCAACTCCAAGAAGTATAAATAACACATTTCTCAATTTCTCTTTGTTGTTCATTTTTATACTTCTCCTCCTATTTCATAAAAGGAATTTGCGTTGAATAATATACAATATCCCTTTCATGATCAGCTTGAATAGTTAAGTTCTCCGGCGAAACAACTTCCAACAAAAATATCCCCATTTCTTTCAGTTCAAGTGGAAAACTAAAATCTAATATTTTATTTTTCGGCAGATGAGCGATATCATCCGTTAGAGTTAACATTCTAATTTCATTTTTTGGAGAGATTAATTTTACACAAACCGGCAGATTGGAAATATTTCCTTTCTCCCGCACAATTATTGAAACTCTAAACTCAAAACCGTGAAATTTATGGTATGTTATGACCGGTAAGGAGATATCACTTCCGGGTATTGACTTATGATTAGATTTTGTTACGAATGTTCCTTTATAAAAAGCGTTGGAAGCAATATGATTCACCTTCGGGAAAACAATTTTCTCATCTTCTTGAGAAAATGTTACTTCGATGAAGATTATAAAAATTGTTATAACAAGCGACAACCATCGGTTACTAATTTTCCACATATCTATCCCAGACTACTTTTGTAATTTCTGCAATAACTTTCTCGCACTCATTCTCTTCAGCACTGGAATTGGAGATAAACACAACAATCGCAAGATGATTACCATTAGGCAAGGTTACAATCCCTACATCATTCAAGGCGCCTATAATTCCTTCTTCATTACTGCCTGATGAACCGGTCTTATGCGCAACAATTGTTCCTGCGGGTAATGATCCTTTTATTCTTTTAGACCCAGTACTCGTTTCCTCCATTACTCGCCTTAGATACTTGGTACTATTTTTTGAAAGTATTTCTCCTTTGTAGAATTTGTTCAACAAGTTACACATGGCAATCGGAGTACACCAATTGGTGAATTGAACATTCCAATTTTTGTGCATCTCTTCTTCAGTAGCAACAATCGCTATATCTTTAATGCCAGTGTTGTGAATATAATCATTCACCATTTTCGTTCCACCCACCAACTTAAAGAGAATATCGCATCCATTGTTATCGCTCATTGAAACAGTGTAAGTCAATAATTCATTTAAAGAAATTTTCACATTTCCATTAGGATATTTTTCTCGTAACGGGCTCCACGTTTTCGGAAGCAGTTCCTTCTTCTTAACAAATATTTTTTTATCTAACGATAGCATTCCTTTATCAACCTGGGTGAGTACAGCTAACGCTACGGGAAATTTATAAACACTTTGCATCGGGAAGTGTCTGTTCCCGTTAAAAGAAAGTGTATCGTTGTTTTCTAAACCTATAAGACAAACTCCAACATCGCCTTTCGCTTTCTCAGATATTTGTTCAATCAAGGTTCTCAATGAATCCTTTTGTGCAAATGTATAACTCGAACTTAAAACAAGGACTACTACTAATAAAGCAAATTTGGTTTTATCGCATTTCATCTTTAATTTTTTTCCTTCTTCTGTTTACAAAGTAAGATGAACAATAGAATATAATCTGACAGGTTCTCTTGTGAAATCAATTTTCTTCCTCTAATTAATTCCTTTACAAGGCAACAACTCTTTGAAACTTATTCCAGTATGAATTAGGAGTTAGTTTTCATAAATAGTCTATTCCGTTCTGTTTTACCTTCAGAGAAATAAGCAATTAAAATAAACAAGCAATTTGAAATTAAAACTGCCATACTTCTTAAAGATGCGCTATGTTTCATTGCTTCAGGTTCTTTACCAAAAAGCATTTCGGAAAAACCTCCGATTAGCAGCAATAAGAGTACAACTGAAACTACATTTCTCTTCTTCAGCAAAAGCCAACCGATGAGAAGAAATAGTATTTCTGTTGCATAAGCTACGTAGGGATAATTCCATAGACCCAACCCTACATTTATTGATCCGAAGAAAATTGAAAGATCATTAGTATGCACCACTAAATCAATAAACCAATGGGAGAGGACGCATAAACTTAAAATCCATGCCCATGATTTATTTTTATTCAACCAAAAGATCATGAATACGGCAGCAGAAATTAGTATAGCGCCTGATAAGGAATGTGAATATGGCAAGAACAACTGATTTCTGAAAAAGGGATTTTCGCTTGGTGCATATGAAGCGTTTTCAATGCCAAAAAAAACTAGCGTAAAAGCTACTAAGTCTAAAAGTTGCACCGATGTGAAGAGCAGCCAGAGTGGAATTTCCCTACGCTCTTTTTTTACGATATAGCTTAATCCATAGTGTCCGATAAACATAAATTACTTCCTTCTATTATTTAACGGTTTATTTACTTCTTGTAAAACATCTTCTTTGTCACAATCATCTTTTCCCCTTGGCCGTAATCGACTTCTTAAATCTTCTCCACCAAAATTACGAAATCGTTTTACTTTATAAACACAATTTGTTTGATCAATTGTTAAAATACTCAGTCGTGGTTGCATACATTCATGTTCGCTAGTTCTGCAATATCTTTATTCTCTAAAATATTTTTCGAGTATCCATTCATAGTTGCATTTATCATTGCAAGTCCAACATCTTCAAGTGTGGAAACGCTTCCAGGAAATAGCATCTTCCACAAAGGATAAGGTGCAGCTACTATTTTAAATATTCGTTTCACATTCTTCTGTCCATCCACCGGTTTAAGTAACCCGGGACGAAAAGAGTAAACGGATTTAAATGGAAGTTTCGCAAGATCATTCTCCGTTTTCCCTTTTACTCTTGCCCACATGATTCGCCCTTTTTCAGAACTGTCTGTACCGGTTCCCGAAACATAACAAAATGTCATCGAAGGATTGAGTTTTGCTAAAATTGTTGCTGTGTGCATCGTTAAATCATAAGTGATTTTAGCGTAATCTGCTTCACTCATTCCAACCGAGGAAACACCGAGACAGAAAAAACAGGCATCATATCCTTTTAACTTCTCCTCTATACTTGTGAAATTAAAGAAGTCGTTGTGGAGAATTTCAGTTAATTTAGGATGCATTACCCTGCATGGTCTTCTACCAATCACTAGCACTGATTCCACCTTCTCATGTTCAAGCGCTTTAAGAAGTACTCCCTCTCCGACCATTCCCGAAGCACCGAATATTATTACTCTGATCTTCATGTGGTTGCCTTATTAAATGTTTTCACTGTTTGGTTGAATAGATTTCTCACAATCAAATAATGGTAGCAAAATACTAAATACATCAAATATTTACATGTAAAATTTCCAGTTTTCTTAAGTCGCGCATCTTTACAGATCAATAGACTTTATCTCTCTATTCTATAACTCAATTAGCAGACCAATCCTTACATCACTCAAGCTCATTTTCCAACCTTTTGTTTCTTGATGATTTTGATTGTTATAATAGTTATGCTGACTAAGATTGTAGTCATCATTTGAACTACTGCCATAGTTGTACGTGTTGTTATTCCAAGTATAATACGCTGATAAATTATATTCCGAGACTAAGGACAAATTACCGTAAAGGTGGTTCTTAATAATAAAAGAAACCGAAGGCCCGATTCCAAAAACCGTATTTTTTGTTTCCGTATTGTATTTTGAAAAAGTGGAATCGGTATTCTCGGAACTGCCGCTTGAATTCTTTGAAAATGAATATGACAAAGAAGGACCAAACGCAACATATATTTGTACATATTCATAATCGGTAAAGCGGTACAGTAACTGTGATGAGAAGACAATACCGTAGCTACTACTAAAGGTTTTAACTTTCATTTTTACACTTCGCTCTTCTGGTCCATAACTTTCCTGATAATTATTATATCCATCGCCCTCTTTTTTTTCATCGTAATTCCAATAAACACTAACGCCGGATTTTAAAGAGAACTTTTCATTTACTGCATTATGATAGTACAATGCTTTTTCATTAAGAAAGCCAACTTGTAAGGCTTTAAAGCAAGATTTCTTCTCCTCGTTTTTGTCTTCGGTTGTTTGTGGCAACACTAGACTTGTTACCGAA
>JAUYAB010000054.1 GCA_030693705.1 Ignavibacteria bacterium
TTTTCATTCAGTCTTAGCGCGGCGTAGCCGTCAACCAAAAAATATTTATATTTAGACTAACAATTAAAAGGTCTACCAAAATGGAAAATCTTTTTGCCACCAAATATAAAAACGATATAGTAGGGATAATCGGAGGTTTCGATAGACAACTACTTTCCGGTTCAATAATTCAACTAACCTATCCTCAAGGACTTGAAAGACATCTGCGGGCAAACCACATTTTACTTAAAGATTTTAAGGAGTACGCTATTTCATTAGCCAAAGAACTAAAAGAAAATGCCATAACCCTTGCCGAAAGAAATAATGCTCCATACATTTATCGCAAAGATTCCAAACAGAGTAATGAAGAACTTGTAAAAGCAATACTAAACCAACGCGGAACAAATCCGGGATTAGTTGCCGTTATCACTAATCTGGAAGTTGAATACGGCTTTGATATTCAAGGCAATAAAGCAAATCATAAAATAGAGTTGAGAGCAAGACAAAGAAAATGTTTACACATTTATTTCTATTTTATTGATGAGCAGTATGGTCTGTGTTATTTACGAGTTCAGACATATTTTCCCTTTAAGGTAAAAGTATACTGCAATGGTCACGAGCAATTAGCTTTAGAGATGCAGAAAGCTAACATACAATACATAAAATCCGATAACTGTTTTAACTGGATAAGCGATATCGAAAAAGCGCAAGAGTTATCAGACAATCTTAACGTCAGTGCATTTCATGCAAAACTCGATCACTGGGCAGGTACATATGTTCCCATCCTTCAACGCTTAAGTCAACAATGGACGATGAAATATCATTGGTCAATTAAACAAGTAGAATATTCAACCGACATCCTCTTTCGGACAGAAGAAAGATTGAATCTCCTTTATCAACAGTTACTTACCTATTGCAACAATACCCTAGTCCCGGAGAATGTCATGTCATTTCTCGGGAAAAGATTCTCGGAGAAACAGTCCGGCAGAATTCAAAGCAGTTGCAAAAGAACGTATAATGGATTTCGAATAAAACATCAATGCGGATGCTTAAGCATTAAAATGTACAATAAAGCGGGGAATGTTTTACGTATCGAGTTAACAATCAATGATGTTTCCCAATTAAGAGTTTTTCGCGAAGTTCACCATAAAGACGGTTCCGTAAACAAACAACAAGCCCCAATGGAAAAGTCTATCTATTCTCTGATTCATGTTGTTCGTTACGGGAAAGCCGATACTGCCAGATATTTAGACTTCCTTTCAAAAATGGAAGACAACAGCAGAGCTATTTCCCAACTCTCTGAATTCACTAACAAAAAATCAGACGGTAGCAGAAACCACAAAGGGTTTAATCCATTAAATGAAAATGAACTTCATATTTTTCAGGTACTGGTAAACGGTGCCTTGATAGTCAACGGGTTTACTAACAAATATCTAAAGAAATATTTATCCCAATATTTCAATGAACAATGGACTTCGTCCAAAATTTCTCGCCTCTTAAAGAGGTTGATAGTTTTTAACTTGGTCAAACGATTAAAACATGCTTACAAATATTTCCTAACAGAAACCGGACGAATTATTCTCACAATGTCTTTAAAGCTTCAGACTCTTACCGTTATTCCTGCTTTATCTGTTTTGCTTAAAGAGCCTACTCCGGCTGTTATTATTTCTTGACCAAATAAACAAGAATTTAATCGAGGATACTATTCTTTCGCTTTATTTATTATGTTAATATTCTGCCAATTCTCCGCCGCGGCGGAGCGGCGAATTACACGAACTTTACTGATACGGTACTATTAATATCACCAATACCAAACCTCCAGGGTTTTTGTTCTTTTTCTTTGTCCACAAACCTTGGAGGTTTTAAATAACATTCTACTAAATATAAAAAGCCTCATGACTAACCAATCTCCTTTCATCACGAGGCTTCGGAGGACCCATACGGGAGTAAATTCCTTCCTATTATTTCGCCGGTGGAGGAACAACAGATTTTTTCTTCTCAAAAAAGACTTGCATCTTTTCCGCTACCGTGTCCAACCCCGGAATTTTCTTTTTATTTTGTTGAACCGCGTTATAAACCTGCAGCGAACTGCTTAACGTATCGCTTCCGGCTGCCATAAGAGTGTCTTCTACCGCCGAGTAAAGCGAGGCGAGTTTCCCGTCTATTTCAGAAAGGTTTTTGAACAATTGGTAATCCCTCAAATACTCTTCTTTATCAAACGTACCGCTCATTATTTGAGGGTAAAGAGTTACTGTTTCTGCCGCATCATCGGCAAACGGTTTATAAGTATTACCGAGTTTGTGAATTGATTTTTTCTGATCATCGGTAAACGTTACAAGGAACGGCAGATTTTGTTTGATGGTTTCCATTGCGGCGTTAACTGCCGCAAGCGCTTCGGCTGTAATAACCGCCGAGATAAGATTTTGTTCCATAATGAACTCCTTTATTTTATTTTGTTTTTTTTATACTGCCTTTTGGTTACCACTATCCCATAAAGACGGTTAATGTTTTTGACCTCTCCCTTGGTCCCTCTCCTTGGGCTTGTCCGCCCTCTGGCGGAAAGGAGAGGGAAACAGGGTGAGGTTGTTTTACTTGAGCAATAGCATTTTCTTTGTTGAAGTATAATCATTTGCACGTAACCGGTAAACGTACATACCGCTTGCAAGTGAGGAAGCATCAAATTGGACAGTGTATCTGCCCATTTCTTTTTGCTCGTTTACAAGGGTTCTTACTTCTTTACCAAGCATATCATATATTTTTAACGTTACACTTCCACTCTTTGGTAACTGGTAAGTAATTGTTGTTGCCGGGTTAAACGGATTAGGATAATTTTGTTCGAGTGCATACTCCGTAGGCATTGGTAAGTTGCTTTGAGCTATTTGTGGTGAGGCTGCTTGCTGGTTACTATTTGCATCAACTTCGCCCAATAAATAGTTACTCTCAAACACCAAATCATCATCAGGATATTTTGCGGCTAACTCGGCAAATTTGTCTGTTGCATTTTTGTAATCATTCAAATATTTAAGATATACATAACCTGCATTGAAGAGGG
>JAUYAB010000060.1 GCA_030693705.1 Ignavibacteria bacterium
CTTTCACTAATAAGACGAACGGTTATATCTCTTGCAATAAAGGAGAAGTATTGGTAACAAAAGATGGCGGAACAAATTGGGAAGTTTCCACTTCCGGCGGATTTACGGCTTTAAATCGTTTGTTGGTAACTCCGTCGAAAAAAATATTTTCTGTTGGTGTGTACGGTTCAATATTTTCGAGTAAATAAAAGGATTTTGTGTGGACAAATTTGTCATTCATGGTGGAAAAGAATTAAACGGAACCATTCAGATCAGCGGTGCAAAGAATGCTACGCTTGCTTTGATGCCTGCCGCATTGCTCGCTTCAGGTGAATCCGTTTTACTTAACACACCTGAATTGAATGACGTTTATACCATGAGCAAATTACTCATGCAGCTCGGGGCGGAAATTCAATTTGAAAATCAGATTTTGAAAATAAACTCTTCCACGGTGAATAATCAGATCGCTCCTTACGAACATGTAAAAAAGATGCGCGCTTCTGTTTATGTGCTTGGACCCTTACTCGCACGCTACGGATTTGCAAAAGTTTCTCTTCCCGGCGGCTGCGCCTGGGGTCCGCGTCCGATCAATCTTCATCTTGAAGGTCTAAAAAAACTCGGCGCAGAAATTGAATTGGATGAAGGATACATCATCGTTAAAGCTAAGCGTTTACAGGGCGCAAAAATAAATTTTGATAAATCTTCCGTTGGCGCTACCGGAAACATTTTAATGGCATCGGCGTTGGCAAAGGGAACAACAATCATTAACAACGCTGCAATGGAACCTGAGATCACTAATCTTGTTAACTTTCTTATAAAAATGGGAGCGAAAATTTCCGGTGTGAATACTTCAATATTAGAAATTGAAGGAGTTGATGAGCTTCATCCGGCAGAAATAGAAACCATTCCGGATAGAATTGAAGCGGGAACTTTTCTTGCCGCTGCAGCTATGACGAAAGGGGACATCGTTGTTCGCGGTGGAATTGATGCCCATCTTTACGCTGTACTCGCAAAATTAGAAGACACCGGGGCTAATATTGAAGTTGATGGAAATGATATTCATATTAACGCACAAAATATGGAACCAAAAAGTATAGATGTTTCTACAGGAATTTTCCCCGGCTTTCCAACGGACATGCAAGCGCAATGGTTAGCGCTAATGAGTATTGCAGACAGCGTTGCAACTGTAACCGATACAATTTATACAGATCGCTTCAGTCACGTTGCAGAATTAGCCCGTCTTGGCGCGGATATAACCGTTCAAGAAAATAATGCGGTTATTAAAGGAGTAAAAAAATTAAAAGGGGCGAAAGTTATGTCGACTGATCTTCGTGCGAGCGCTTCGTTAGTGCTTGCCGGATTAGCTGCTGAAGGTGTTACTGAAGTGCTGCGCGTTTATCACTTAGACCGTGGTTATCAACGGCTGGAAGAAAAACTTCGTCAACTTGGCGCCGATATTGAGCGGGTTGCCGGACAAGAATTTTAGATTATCGTGGCAGCGCTATTTAAAAAGAATCTCTTTCTACAAATTCTTCTTGCTCTTCATGTTGTAATTAATATTTATTTACTTACGCTTCCATTAACAAAATATTTCAGTTTTGAATTTGCCTCACTGACTGGATTCTTTCTCGTCATCTATGTTGCTCTTTTTACTCTGCACGAAGATAAATTCAAATCTTCCGCAATTGCGGTAAAAGTATTTCAATTTAAACTTTTAATTTTTTCGGGAATATTTTTATTCATTCCGGTGCTGCTCGCATTCATTTTCCATCTTTTTAGGAATGATTGTTCTTTCGTTGACGGATTCAAGTTCTATGCTGTGTTGGCTTTGCCGGGCGTGGTTATTGGTTATGCTGTCGGTCTTCTTTCTGATCTCATCAACAAGAAATATTCGTATCTCATTTTCATTTTACTTTTAATTGTGATCGCTTTAATTCCTTTATTTGAAATTTATTTTCGTCCGCAAATATATTTTTATGATCCTTTGATTCCGTTTTATCCCGGCACAATGTACGATGAAGATATCGATATAACTTTGGCGATTGTGTTGTACAGAGTTTTTAATCTATTTTTCTTTGGCGGGATGATCGTTCTGATAAGAAAATTGCAATTGAAAGAATTGAAACTTTCGCGTGTGGCATTCAGCTTTATAATCATTTTTATATCAGGCAGTTTTATTTTCCTTTCTCCAAAATTGGGATTTGGAACCACCGAAACCGTTTTGAACCAAGCGCTTCAAAAGAAAATAGTAACGGGAAATTTTGTCATCTATCTTCCTCAACAGTTAAATAAAGAGGAAGAAAAGTACATCACGCATCTCCATGAATATTACTTCCAGAAGCAAATGAAGTTTTTTAAAGGAAAACCGGAGCAGAAGATCACTTCATTCGTTTTTAGAACAAGTGATGAGAAAAGAAAATATTTTGGCGCCGGTAACGCGGATGTTGCCAAGCCGTGGCTGAATCAAATCTATTTATCCCTTGATAGTTATGAGCAAAGTTTGAATCACGAACTGGCTCATGTTTTTGCCGGAATGTGGAGTAAAAACTTTTTAAAGATTGATGCAAACTACAACCCCGCTACAGTTGAGGGAATCGCTTCTGCAGCCGATCCGTTTTTTGATGATATGGATATTCACTATTCTGCTTTTCTCGCTTCAAAAAATAATTTGCGCTTGAGTATTCAAAGTTTGTTTAGCGGCTTCTCTTTCTTCACAAATGTGTCTTCGCTTTCTTACATTTATTCAGGTTCGTTCTGCAAGTTTATTATTGATGAATATGGTATTCAAAAGTTTAAAGAGTTTTATCGTAACGGTAACTTTGAAAAAAGTTACAATAAATCACTTGCAGAATCTGAAACCCAATACCGGAAATTCCTTGATAATAAAGATTATCAAAATAATCAGCACACTGCGAATTATTATTTTGGACGAGTACCATTAGTGCAGAAAGTTTGCCCGCGTTACCTAGCAAATGAAACGAATGAAATTTACAAACTGATCGAAGAGAAAGATTTTGTTGCAGCTAAAGAAGAAATTCTTTCAATAAAAGATTACAATAAAAATTATTCTTTGTTAAGCGGACTGATCTTTTGCTTGGAAGAAGAGAATCCGCCAAAAGCAGAAACTTTAATTGAAAAGAATTTGTTGAATTATAAAAACACTCCATATTGGTATCTGCTTCAACTAAAATTAGTGGATGAAAAAATAGTGAATGGAAAGTTTAGCGATGCAGAAGTATTGCTTGATAGTTTGGTAATTTGGAACCCGACCGGAAGATTAGCTTCGCGAGTAACGCTACGCAACATACTCTTACACAAAGGAAATCTTGCAAGTCAATTTATAAAAGCTCAAGAGATTGACCTCTTTAACATATTAAGAGATGAGTTTGCAAATAATTCATCACCTGCTTTGTTGCTTCCGTTAATCGGTCTTGTTGCAAAAGAAAAAGTTAGTTATGCTTCAGTTGGCAGCTTAATTCAAAGTAGTAAGTTCACAACAAACGAGACAGATTGGTATTCGGTGCTGCAACTCGTTAGATTTACAATAAAACATTTTGATTTTGTGTCTGCAACAAAGTTGATAACCATATTGGAAAAGAATCTCCCCGGTTATGCACTTGAAAGTTTGCAGAATGAAAAAGATAAACTTGAATGGTTTATCAAACACGCAGAGAAAAAATAGTTATTTTCATTATCGAAATTATCGATAGTGTTAGCCCTGAAAGGGCGTTATACATCAACATAGGGCAACACCCTATGATAAAAAACAGACATCGACTTAGAAGCTCTGAAAGAGCGAAATAATTTTACATGATAAATATTAATGAAATAGAAAAATCTTACCCCTTCCTCAAGATGATTGCTAAAGCGGCAACAGAATTAAAGACTGAGCTTTATATCGTCGGCGGTTTCGTGCGCGATATTATTCTTGAGCGTGAAAAGAAAGAAATAGATTTTCTTGTAATAGGTGATGGAATTATCTTTGCCGAAAAACTCTCAGAGAAAATTGGGGGGGAGAAAGTTGGTGTTTTTAAAAACTTTGGAACAGCTCATTTTAGGTTTGATGATTACGATCTTGAGTTTGTCGGTGCAAGAAAAGAATCGTATGATAGAACTTCGCGCAAGCCTGTTGTAACGAACGGTTCTTTCTTTGATGATATTTCCCGCCGTGATTTTACCATTAACACATTGGCGCTTTCACTGAATAAAAAAAATTATGGCGAACTGATCGATACATTCGGCGGACTTGCAGACCTTGAGCAAAAGCTTTTGCGTACGCCGCTTAATCCCGAAGAAACTTTTAGCGATGATCCTTTACGAATTATGCGGGCTTTCCGTTTTGCTTCTCAACTTGACTTTACTGTCACTAACGAAATTAAAACCGCTGCAAGATCAATGGCTGAACGTTTGCAAATAGTTTCGCAGGAGAGGATCACCGATGAGTTCCTTAAAATTCTTTCTTCTCCAAAACCTTCGATCGGATTAAAACTGTTACGAGAAAATGGAGTAATGAAATTTATTTTCCCGGAAGTTGCAAACTTGCAAGGAGTTGATCAGCGGCAGGATTTTCATCATAAAGATGTTTTCTACCATACTTGCAAAGTGATTGATAATATAGCCCCAAACACTGACAATGTTTGGCTCCGGTTTGCAGCGCTTGTACATGATATTGCCAAACCGCAGACAAAAAGATTTGTAGAAAATATCGGTTGGACTTTCCACGGACACGAAGACCTTGGCGCGAGAATTATGAAAGGAATTTTCACCCGGCTAAAACTTCCTTTTCATCAATTGGAATATATTAAAAAACTTGTGCGGCTTCATCTTCGTCCCATTGCATTAGCGAAAGAAGAAGTTACTGATTCCGCCGTACGCCGTTTTATTGTTGAAGCGGGAGAAGACTTACACGATCTTATTACACTTTGCCGTGCCGACATTACAAGTAAAAATATGGAAAAGGTGAGCGAGTATCTTGCCAACTACGAGCGGGTGATGAACCGTGTTCTGGAAGTTGAAGAGAAAGATAAACTCCGCGCCTTCCAATCCCCTGTGCGCGGTGAAGAGATTATGCAGATATGCAATTTGAAACCCTCTAAAAAAGTTGGGGAGATTAAAACCGCGATAGAAGACGCAATCCTCGACGGCATTATTCCCAACACGTATGAGGATGCGTTGAGTTATTTGTACAAGATTAAAGAGCAGTACTTGTGAGTGAAATTTTGATACTCCTTTTTTAGAAATTCAATATCATGTTTAATACTCTTGTAAATGCATATAAATTTATGCATATTTTGATCAACAATTTAGAACCGGAGTATCTATGTCCTCGCTTCAAACACAAAATAAAAAAGAACGTTTAAGTTTTTTTGTCGATTCGGAATTATCAAATAAAGTTAATAGAATTTCAAAACAAACTAATTTAACTGTAAGTGATATAGCTCGAAAAGCCCTACAAAACTTTGTTGTCCAGGTAGAGAATGAAAAAATTGATAGGGAACTTGAAGATGGATATAAAGCCAATTATAATTATTATTTAAAATCTCAAGAAGAGTGGCAATATGCCGACAAAGGATAAATTGGGAATAGTCGCTCCACTTCTTCGGGGAGATGTGTATCTCGTCAATCTTGATCCAATTGTGGGTAAAGAAATTGGCAAAGCCCGCCCGGCGGTAATAATTCAAAATGATATTGGGAATAAATTCAGTCCGGTTACAATTATTGCTCCGGTATCAAGTGTAAAAGAAATAACAAAACCTCTCCCGATTATGATTTTTCTTGAAAAAGGGGAGGGTGGTTTAAAAGAAGAAAGCTACGTTGATTGCGGACAAATTAGAACGGTTGATAAAGAGGCAAGACTGATAACAAAATTTGGATCTTTGAACAAAACAAGAATGTTTGAGATTGATAAAGCGCTAAAGATATCCCTTTCCCTTCACTAATTGGTAAAACAATCCAGCCCCAACACGTATGAAGATGCGTTGAGTTATTTATACAGAATAAAGGATTCGTTCCTCAACTAATTCAAAAGGTGGCTCCTAAATTCCTTCGGACTCATGCCAACTTCTTTTTTGAATAGTCTGGAAAAGTAAGGTGGATTTTCAAAGCCAAGCTGAAATGCAATTTCTGAGATACTTCTTTCTCCTTCAACTATCATATTCTTCGCTTCAGAGATCACAAATAAATGAATCAACTCCAAAGCTGTTTTACCGGTTTCATGTTTTAATAAATCACTTAAATATTTTGGAGATAGATTCAATTGTGAAGCAATATTAGTTACAGTGGGCAATCCCTTTACTCTGGTATCGCTACCTTCAAGATGTTTTCTAATGCATTCGTTAAATTTTTTCAAAGTAACACCGGTTAATGGCTTGCGATCTATGAACTGTCTCTTATAGAATCGTTGAGCATATTTTAAAATAGAATCGAGATGTGAAAGTATAATAGTTTTACTAAATTCATCCGGATTATTGTGATACTCTGTTTCCATTTTGTTAAACAAAGACCACATTATTTTTTCTTCTCTTGGCGTTACATGAAGCGCCTCGCTTGTTTCATAATCGAAGAAATCATATTTCTTTATTTCGTTGAACAGCGGATGTCCCATTAAAAAGTCTTCGTGAATTTCAATCGAAAATCCTTTCCCTTTTAATTGAACTTTATGAAGAGAGATTATTTGCCTTGGTTTCATGAAATACATAAATCCCCGGTCGTTATCATATTTAGTTTTCCCATACCATATATTACCGGTCTTAAGTCTTTTAAAACAAATGAAATAAAAGTCATAAGAAACAGCTGTCACTGTTATGGGAGTAGTTGTTTTCTTTAATTGCTTCAACCCAAACAATGGATTTTCCGGTAACGGATATCCTTGAGCTTTATGTAATTCGCTTATAGTTTGAAAGTGTTTGATACTCATAACCTGCTCGAAATATTTTCTATCTTAAAAAATGTTTTATACTCCATTAATTAGTAGGAGGAGTAAGCAGCCTTGTGAATGACAAGGAAGCCAATTTCCAACTATCTTTTTGATGTACATAAACTTCCGTAACTTCAAAAGGATTTGTAACTTCATTCCCCCCAACAACTGCAAGCAATGTAATCCTATTTAAGAGAACAGCAGTATTATCAATTATATTCACGGACACATCGTGTATATCCGCTTTCTTGTACCAGATTCCACCGCTTTTAATGATATTGATTTCTTGTTCTTTTCCCCAGAATCCTCCCATATGAACAAACACCGCCTTTTCATGAAAGTGAGAATCCAATTTGTCAACATTTTTGTCTGCCATCCATTGCCATTTATCTTTGGAGAGATTAATGATTTCTTGTTCCGATGGCGTTCTGCTTATAGTTGATGAATTCGCAGCCGTCTGCTGTGCATAGGATAATTGTGCACACACAAAGAGAAAAAACATACTGAAAATTAATTTTTTCATAAGAACTCCGATTGTTATAAAGTTTTACAATTATAAGTATTTATTTTGCACAAACCAACGCTTTATTCTTCAATATCAATGATTTTATAACTCCTGTTGCCAAGACCGAGTTCTTCTGCATGTTCCAAAGTATGAACTGCATTTTTCTCCTTCATACGTTTTACTAAATCATGTCCGTCGTGAGCTTTATAAACAAGATCAACACATGCTTGGTCCAGCGCTACCGGATCGAGTGATGCCAAAATTCCGATGTCTTTCATTGTTGGTTCAGCCGGATTTGAAGAGCAATCACAATCAATGGATAATTTGTTCATAACATTAATGTAAAGTATTTTATCTCCAAGACTGTTCATTACAGCTCCGGCTGCTTCTGCCATAGATTCGAGAAACTTATCTTGCGGTGTGGTAAAAGCTTTATTGAAGTCGCTTAATTTATCGGTCAATCCAGCCGTATGAATCCACATTTTACCACTGGCAGATGCTATACCAATAGACATATTTTTGAAAGCACCTCCAAATCCACCCATCGCATGCCCTTTGAAATGAGAAAGGATAATAAATGAATCATAGTTTTTAAAATGCGAACCAACGAAGTCTTCTTTAATATTTTTTCCTTGAGGGAAAGGCAAGGCTATGGAACTATCTTCATCCATAATATCTACAACTGCTATTGCGGTAAAACCATGATCGGCAGCAGCTTTTTTATGCTCTTCTGTGTTTGCCCGCTTACCGGGATATGCAGTGTTGCATTCTACAATTGTACCATTGACAGACTGCACAAGTTCTTTTATAAAATCCGGAGAAAGGAAATTATGTCCGCCCGGTTCACCGGTACTGATTTTTACCGCAACTTTTCCGGTTAGGTTTTTGCCCAGCGCTTTATAGATATCCATTAAAGAAAGTGAATTGATGTTTTTTGTAAAATAAACAATTGGTTTTTTGTCATCGTCAATTTTTTGTGGAAATCCATTACTAATGAATATAACCGATAGCAAAAAAATATAGATTAAACGCACTTGTAATAATCTTCTCATATTATTTCTCCTAATAAATTGCTCTGATTAAAAATACTAACTTATTTCAATACTTTATTTTTTCATTTCTAAAACAAGCTAAACTAGATACTGTATTCAAACTATTATTTCCTTCAAGTTACTATACTTATCTATCAATCATTTTTTGAGCACTTGCCGAATAACGATCACCTGTAATCGTAATCTTAGAGGCAGTTTCTTGAATCTCTTTTAATTCATCTGAAGATAGTATAACATTTGCGCCACCTATGTTTTCTTCAAGACGATGTAGTTTAGTGGTACCGGGAATTGGTACAATCCAAGATTTCTGTGCCAGCAGCCAGGCAAGCGCGATTTGAGCATTGGTAACTTTTTTCTTTTTTGCAATCTCAGTAAGTAGATCAACTAATGCTTGATTAGCTTTTCTATTTTCGGGATTAAAACGGGGAACTGTGTTCCGGAAATCATTTTTATCAAATGTTGTAGTCTCATCTATCTTGCCTGTTAAAAAACCTTTACCAAGCGGACTAAAAGGAACGAATCCAATTCCAAGTTCTTCCAGCGTTGGAATTATTTCTGCTTCCGGTTCCCGCCAAAATAAAGAGTACTCACTCTGAAGTGCGGTTACCGGCTGTACCGCATGGGCACGACGGATATTTTTTACACCCGCTTCAGAAAGACCGAAGTGCTTAACCTTACCTTGCTGAATTAATTCTTTCACCGCACCGGCTACATCTTCAATTGGTACATTTGGATCTACCCTGTGTTGATAGAACAGATCGATTACATCTGTCTTCAATCTTTTTAATGAAGCTTCTGCAGCTTCTTTAATATGTTCCGGCTTGCTGTTTAATCCTTGAAGTTGTTGACCGCTTTTAGGATCAATGTTAAATCCAAACTTGGTTGCAATAACTACTTTATCTCTAAATGGAGAAAGCGCTTCGCCAACAAGTTCCTCGTTTATAAATGGACCGTAGACTTCAGCAGTATCAAAAAATGTTACGCCTCGTTCAACGGCGGTTCTGATTAGAGAGATCATTTCCTTTTTGTCTGCAGCCGGACCATAACCATAGCTCATGCCCATGCAGCCAAGTCCGATAGCTGATACTTCTAATCCGCTGTTTCCAAGTCTTCTCTTTTTCATATTACTTCCTTTATTATAACTTTTCCAAAATCATTTAATTTTTCTATGTAAATATAAAGTAGATATTTTAGGGGGAGTTATACAAAAGGCGGAAATATGTATACATTTTAACGAGACTCAATTCGTGATCGGCATAATGAAAAATCGAAAAATGATCGAATGTATAAACAAAGAGTAAACTAACTCTTTACATATTTACGAGCTAAAATACGTTTCTTGCCAAGCTGGTAGAAGTGAACTAAAAACTATTATTTCCCTTTCACTCATTATCATTTCCAACCGCAAAATCTACTATTGCCGAAGCATGTATTAAAGTAGTATCAAAGAGGGGAACCGGAACATCATCCTGCTTTATTAATATTGGTATCTCAGTACATCCCAATACAATTGCCTCTGCACCCTCAGAAATTAGCTTTTTGATAATGGAGAGATATCTTTGCCTGGTTTCTTCTTTGAAGATTTCCTTTGCCATTTCATCAAGGATAGAGGCATGGATGAACTTCCGGTCATCAAATTCCGGGATGATTGCCGAGATGCCGTATTTTAATAATTTATCTTTATAAAAAGGCTGCTCCATGGTTATTCTTGTCCCGAGGAGTCCAACTTTTTTATAGTTTTGCGCAGCAACTACCTTCGCAGTTTCTTCAGCAATATTAATGATAGGGATGTTTAAAATTTTTTGGATTTCATCCGCGATAATGTGAGGAGTATTAGCGCAGAAGACAATACAATCAGCGCCGGCTTGTTCAAGATTTTTAGCAATAGCAGTAAATTTGTTGGTAAGTTCTCCCCATTCTTTGGGGTCGGTAGGAGGATTGAATTCAGCAAAGTTCACAGAATAAAGAAGCATTTTTGCCGAACTTAAACCACCTAATTTTTTATTTACTTGTTGATTTATTAACCTATAATAATCAACCGTTGAAACCCATGTAGTTCCACCTATTAAACCTAATGTTTTCATTTCATCGCCTCTACAATTTTTTTGACTGATGATAAATTGCAATTATAACAAGAAAAACGTATCACAAATATAGGTCTAAAATACTTTTGTGTCCTTTGTGTTTTTCCCTTGTGAGCGTTGTGGTAAAAACATTAACCACAAGGGGCACAAAGTTTTTTCGCAAAGGTCACAAGAAGTTTTTCTCATAGCTATTTACTTATTAAAGAGGTGATACGCCCCGACTACTTTATTTCTCATAATTTATAAATGTATCTAAATGTGTACTTATTAATTTTAGGTTTGTAGATGATTTATATCGATAATCATTTTTAATATTAATATTATAGCAACTACTCCAGTGATTTATATTGTATGAATTAGAGAGAGCAACTGCTCCGTATACTAACAAACCAATGGCGTCGAAATAAGCATTACCACCACCTATAAGAATATTTTTCGTTTGTTTTCTATAAGGTATCGAAAGTGTGCTATCATTAAAATCATTATTGCCAACGAAATATATGTCACCAATATAATTTGCTGAATTATTTTCAACATGAAATTTAAATAATGTTAATGGAACTGTTTCCTTAAATGAGTCATTTTCATTCCCCTCCACAATTCTTGTTATAATGTATTCGCCAGGTAATGCACAATATGAAAAGCTACTGTTTGGAGTTAATTCAAGGTAGATAGGTTTATAATCAGGAGAATCTATTTTATATAATACTATTTTTATTTGTTTACTATCAATTTCATTTGCGTCCAATTTTCCCCAAACGCAAAATTTATTATCATCTACAATTGCTCTTAGTTGTGAATATTCAAAATATATTGTGTCGGGATTATGTAAAAGCCCAACTTTCTTTTCTGCAAGATAAATCCCAGCACTGTCAGACTTCACTACACTTCCCATTTTATAATTAGGCATACTACCTTTTTTAAACAATATTACTGGACTATAATATTTATAAATAGGTGGCGTATAAAAATTACCTTCTATCGTTGCTTTACAAGCGGTGTTCTCTTCGTATTTAATGAGTTTATTGGAGTTACAGCCAGTTAGTAATAAGAAATAAAAAAGAAAAAGTTTTAAAAATATTCTAAGCATAAATTCTGCTCCAATATTGTGCATATAATTGAGAAATAGAGCCACCTATTTTCGTTATTCATTGTACACTTCAACTTAAAAATGTTTTTAGTTATTTCCATGTATCAATTCAAAAATACTTTGTGTTTCTTCTCGTGGACTTGTGGTAAAAACATTATCCATAAGAGGCACTAAGTTTTTCACAAAGGTCATTTACCAAATAAATCGTATCACTTCTATCCTAATTTTTCTTCTTAAAGATTTAGCATATCTCCATAATGTTTCGTTTAATTGATACGATAAACAGTGACTCCTTTTGGGTTTGCATCTTTTAGATACAAGTTTTTCAATCCATTTGTTTCAAATTCAATTGAATATTTCTCTTCTAACGGAGTTTGTTTAGCGAAGAATAGGTCTAAACTCATTTCATGTAACTTTTTTTGTCCCATTTCGTTTAATAAATCCCGGTTTACCAATCTACTGATTAATTCATCCCAGAAAGTATCGTTGTTATAATCTTCAATAAATTGCATCGTCTCGCTTGTCTCGTCAAATTCTCCCGTTGGAAAATATTCATGCAATTTTTCATCGTACTCAATCAAATCTTCACAACCCATTTCTTTCGAGAAGGAATAAATTTTCTGTATTAATCCTTGGTAAACATTATCTGCCCCGGGGGTTTCTGTTTTATGCGCATTCAAAACCCAATCCGCCATCTCCAACAAATCAATTAAAGCTACATATTCTTTTTTAGTAAAATTGATTTTCATTTTCTTCCTTGATAGTTTTATGTATTTGTACAGTCGAACTTAAAAATGATTTCAGTTATTCCCAAGTATCAATTCAAAAATATTTTTAACTCTTGTGGTAAAAACAATAACCACAAGGGGTGCAAAGTTTTCACAAAGGTAACCATTAGTTTCTCATCGTTTTTAGATGAAGAACTATGAAAGCCTTGATTGTTCAAAACTTTAATGTTGGCTGGATTTATTTTCCTCTTAACTCTTTATTTATTAAAGATATTATGCGTTTCTTTACATTTCATGAATAACCTGCCCAAATTCTGCAACCTGGCTCCAATTTGTGAATTCAATATTTGTTTTTGGATCTGTCGGACCTTTAGTCATCCACATAATCAGCCGAATCATAAAACGATCCCAAAACTTGTATTTTTGATATTCGATTTTACCTGCGAAAACAGCAAGTTTCTTGGGTTTCCATGTTATTTGTTTGAGAAATTTTTGGAGATAAGGATTTGTTTCAGGTTTATTTTTTTCCGGTTTGCGTGCGACAACATTCACGGAAAAGAACGCATTGGATTTACTGTCTAAAATCTGCTGATATTCTTTAATAAATTCATAAATTTGTTTGCTGTGTTTGCCGTAGCGAATACTTGCTCCAATAACTATTTTGTCAAATGAGTTTAAGTCGGTTGTGTTTCCATCGCTAACGGAAACCAGCGTCACTTGATTATTATGGGTTGCTGCTATTTGCTTTAGTCGTAAACATATTTCTCTCGTGTGGCCATCTGTTGACGAATATATTATGAGAATTTTAGCCATTATTCCTACTTTGGTATTTACTTATAACGGACTGGAGCTAAGTTGCGTGAAGCGTTGAGCGCGCTAAATAAATTTTTGTTGATTACTGAAAACATAAATGCGACCTGAAAACTTTCTAAATACCACAACTGTTACCTCAACGTCAGCTTGAGCTACTGCCGGTTGGGTAGTGCGTCTGTGTAATTAATGTACATGTAAGGCATGAGATGAAAATAGACCAACAATTAAGACAACTGTAAGTATAGCTATAATCATCTCTTTCCTGAATTGAAAATACTCTTCCGTCTTTGTTGCAATATATTTCATTAACGATTTCCAATTGAGGCTGAGATGAATGACCACAGCGATTACGAAGATTAATGCGCTCATGTTATGAACGCTCATTAAAAAATGCTCGAACATTCCTTCGCTTGTGCTTGCTTTACTCATGACATTCTCAAGCATTCCTTCATTAATATTGGTTCTACTATAGTGTAAGGGAATACCCGATAATGGCAGAAGAATAAATGAAAGAAACATGAACATGGCGGATAGAGCCCGTTTGTTGAAAGGTTGTTTCTGTATCTTTATCATTTCTTTTTCTCCTTATTTATGGTAACTCTAAAGCGATTAATTAATACTTAGCGTTAGTATATGAGTTGATAAAATTGGCTTCATTTATATTATGTTTTATAACTAGATTTTTACTGCACTGAATTAGTTTTTCGTTCGTACTTATCAACAGGTTGTTACTTTCATCAAAAACGGACAAGTACATGTATTCCAATTATTTTGTTTTCAATTCATGTTGGTGAAAAATAAAAAGGGGAAAGGGCAAATCCTCGCTTACCCTTTTCGTTCTATGTAACACTAACTGAGAAATAGAGGCTCCTATTTTCGTTATTTATTATACACTTCAACTTAAAAATGTTTTCAGTTATTCCCAAGTCCACATCAAAAATATTTTGTGTTCTTAGTGCTTTCCCTTGTAAACTTAGTGGTAAAGAAGGGCTAACCGCAAGGGGACAAAGTTTTTTACAAAAGTCGTAACCTTCAAGGTTTTATCGCGCAATTATTATTAGAACAATTCTTGGTTAATCTCTCCTCTTATAAAGGTAATAATTGGGCAAATGACTTTTTGGAAATATTTTTTTTATTTTTGTTATGATTTTAGTTAGATAGTTTTTATTTTTAGCGCAGATATAATTCAAATAATACTTCTAACAATGAAAGGAAAGTCTAATGAAAAAATCATTTCTACTTTTTTCTTTGGTTTTTTTAGTCATAACGACTCTTCACGCACAGTCACCAATTATTACAACTAATATGGCAACATTCAACGCTTATGCTGGAACTACTCCTGATACAGCTATGCCGTACTATAAAGATTTAGGTGTAAGAAGAGTTATTGTAGCAGACGCTGATAACGATGGGACACAGGAAATTATCTCTACAGATTACTCAAATGGTGGAAGAGTACATGTTATGAAGTATGACGGCAAAGGCAATTTAGAGATTGTCTGGTCATCTCCTCTTTCGAAAACAGCAAGCGGTTCTACTCCGAGATTTCCTCAGGTGGGCGATTGTGACGGTGACGGAATGCCCGAAATCATCTTTGAACAAAATGGTGAAGCAAGAATTGCCTTATATGAATGGGATGGGACTTCCTGGGGAACAGAACCTGCTTTTGCTATCACCTCCGATATGTTAATTGCTGCCGGAGGTTCCGGCATTATTCAATTCAATAGAGAAGTTTTAACTGTTAAAGATATCGATGGTGACGGAAGATCTGAAATTATCCCTCACTCAGTGGGCAACAGCAGACGCGATGTTTATATCTTAGGCGTTGCTGATCAATTCCCCGGATTTGCATCTTTAGTTATTGAAGGGGGGCTTCCCGGTGCTTCTTTAAACGGAATTAATTGGGCGACCGGTTCCTTTTGGTGTGCGACGCCTGCAGATATAGATGGTGATGGCAAATATGAAATTATTAACCAACACTGGGATAATTATGGAATGTGGGCAATCCAGGTAAACGGACCTGATTCCTATACTTATCCTGATACTTCAAAACCTGGTTTCTATAATAAATATACACCTGCTGACGGAAATAGTTATTTTGGTTTGGCTGCTGTAGATGTTAATGGTGATGGAAGAGATGAAATTTCCGGAACCTTATATAACAATGGTTTTGATATGTGTTTATTTCAATTTTCGCCAACCGATATTTCTGCAAACTTATTTTACAAAGACGCTGACTCTGTTGCAAACAGGTATGGAATAATTGCTACTAAAACAGATTTAGCTGCTCTAGGTGGAAAAACCGCTGCTGAATTCTGGCCTTGCGTTAAAGGTGATCTTAATAAAGATGGTAAAGAAGAAATCTACACCGGTGGCGGAAGAGGAATAAATGTAATTGCAGTTCAATATAAAGGAACAGGAAGTTTACTTGATAAAAACAATTATACTTCTAACTTAGTGTATGCCGGTGAAGGTGGTGATGTATTCGCTACAATAAATATCTACCATGGTAAAATTGATACGATTATAACTCCTGATAGTACCTATTTGGTACTTGATCCATCGGTGATTGATACAGTATTTGAAGAGACTCCATTCACAGCTTACATTTTTGCTGATAGTGTTGATATCGACAAAGATGGTAATATGGAAATGGTTCTTTCTGAACAGAGTGTGTATGACTCCACAAAAGTAGTTGAATATGTTTGGGCTGATTCCTCAAAAACATGGGAACGCGACAATGCCGCTGAACATAAAATCGTAAATACGTATCGTAAAACTGTTCGTGTGTTAGAGTATACCGGACCAGATGGACTTGTTGATGAGGGATATAATATTATAACCCCGGATGATTATAAATTAGAAAATAATTATCCTAACCCGTTCAACCCAAGCACGATGATTAAGGTTTCACTCCCTCTACAGAAAAAAATATCTCTGAAGATATTTGATATGCTCGGCAGAGAGGTAGCTACTCTAATCAATAACGAAATTCGCGAGAAAGGTGATTTCGAGGTGGTTTGGAATGGAACGAACAACAGCGGTTCAAAAGTAGCAAGCGGTAATTATATCGCACAGCTTACTTACGGCGCTTTTTCGAAATCCATAAAAATGACCTTGCTAAAATAATTTAGTAAATGACTTAACTTGAGGCTGAATCAAGAGTAGTAATTAGTGTTGATGTAGAGAAATCTGATTTTTATCTTAACATTAAAAACTACTTTTGGATCAGCCTTATCTTTATTGTGATTCTCTGACATATTCAACTTGACCTTGTTTTTTTATAATAAAAGCATGTCCCAAATTCATTTGAAAGGCGCGCTAATGCAGAAAGTTTTTTTACTGTCTCTTGTTACGGCATTTTTCTTAATTCAATCTAACCCTACCTACTCGCAATCGACTGGTAAAATAATGGGGAAAGTGATTGATATTTCGCTAAACGAAGGAGTTCCATTTGCCAACGTGGTTATTGATGGAACAACATTAGGCGGCTCTGCCGATGCCGATGGGAATTATGTTATATTAAACATCCCTCCCGGCAAATATAATGTTACTGCCTCATATATCAGTTTTCAGAAAGTTACTCAGAAGGGTATCACGGTTAATGTCGGATTTACCACAACATTAAATTTTAGATTATCTCCCGGCGAAGTTACCCTGGATGCGGTGATCGTTCAAGGTGAAAGAAATCCTTTAATCAAACAAGACTTAACCAATCCGGTTGTCGCTATTACATCCGAGTCATTAGAAATTTTGCCGGTTGATAATATTAGCGACGTGATAAAATTACAAGCAGGCGTTGTTACCGGTGATGACGGAAGCATCCATGTTAGAGGCGGATACGGAAATGAAGTCGCTTACACTTTAAATGGTCTTTCTTTAAATGATCCATATGGAAACTCTAGGGCTGTTGGACTTGCATCGAATGCAGTGCAGGAAGCCTCTGTCTCTACCGGAACTTTCAGCGCTGAATTCGGCAACGCCCTTAGCGGTGTTGTTAACTACGTAACTAAAGAAGGTTCAAACGATTATACCTTTAGTTTGAGAGCTTATGGCGGTGATTATGTTACCTCAAGGACAAATCTATTTGCAAATTTGGATCAGATTGATGCTCTAAACAGAGGACGTGTTGAAGGAACATTCGGTGGTCCGATTCCTATTACTGAATCGACCCGGTTCTTCTTCTCCGGAATTTATGAGAATTTTAAAGGTACCTATTATGGTTACCGCTTATATAATCCTTCGGATTCCTACTTATCACCCGATAATTTTAAACAATCCGATCCTCGATACGGTGATGCAACGGGAGCTTATATTTTCAATCCCTTTGATAAGAATGGTACCGGTTTACCAACGGGTGATAAACAATACGTTGCCATGGATCCAAATAATACGTTGAATTTACAATTTAATATCAGTCAGAAGTTAAGTTCGGTTATAAAATTGAAGTATGAGTTTGTTTATGATAAAGCAAAATCTAAAGACTTTAGCAGAAGCTACTATTTTAATCCAGACGGTGTTAACTGGGATTATAGCCGCGGAGTTATTAACACTTTAGATTTAACCCATACTATCAGCGAGCATACTTTTTATACACTAAAAGGCTCATATTCGTTTAATAGAGCTGAATCTTATCTTTATGCCGATCCGAACGATCCGAGATATTTACCAAGTTTTTACAGAAGAACTATCGGCAACACTACTTATTATGCCGGCGGAACAGATAATGATATTACAAAAAGAAGTACATCAACTTTTAGTATCAAAGGAGATATTGTCTCGCAAATGTTTGGATCACATGAAGTTAAAGCCGGATTTGAATTCAGAAAACATAAAATTGTTAGAAACGGGTACACCTTAGATTTTTACAAAATAAAAGGTGACACAACTTCATTGACCGTTAACGACGTACTCTATGATCCCGCTTTAAATGTTTTTCGCGGCAGCATCCAAAGCGTTTCAACTTATGATAAAAATCCAACTCAAGGTTCCGCGTATATTCTTGATAAAATGGAACTTGCCAAAACCATGATTTTGAATATCGGTCTTCGTTATGAGTTTTTTGATGCCGCTTCCGATTACAACTATGATATTTCTCGCGACCTTACCGAGCAACAGTCAGGCTATATGAACACCTATCTTAAACGCGCAGAAATTAAACACATGTTGTCCCCAAGGTTCAGTGTTTCTTATCCGATAACAGATAGAGGAGTCATAAGATTTTCTTACGGGCACTTTTACCAGATCGGATCGTTATCAAGTTTGTATTCGAACGATACAAGATGGGTTCCCAACATTGCCGATATCCCCACATTTGGAAACGCAAATGTTAATCCTCAAAAATCGATACAGTATGAACTTGGGTTACAGCAACAATTGACGGAAGATTTCAAATTCGATCTGACTGCCTATAATAAAGATGTACGCGATTATATTTTCACTCAAACCGTTTACACTCAAAAAGCGAGGCAATATCGAATTCTAACAAACTTAGCTTATTCGAATGTTAAAGGAATTACCCTCTCTTTTCTTAAAAGAAGATCTGCCGACGGCATCTTCGCGGCAACTTTAGATTACACATTTCAAGTGGCTGAAGGTAATAGAACCGAACCTCAGGAAGATTTATTCTTTAGTGAAGCAGCCGGCAAGCAAACAGAAACATATCTTGTCCCGCTCAGTTTTGACCGCTCACATTTAATCAACGGAACACTCACTTTTTCTGAACCAAAATCATGGTCATTAGGAGTGATTTATAATATTCAGGCAGGAACACCTTATACGGTAGTACTGCCGCCAAGTTTATCAACCATTACGTATCAACAAAACTCGGCGAATAAATCGATGCAATGGGAAGTTGATCTAAAATTTGAGAAATACTTTGACCTTGGCGGAATCAATTATTCTGTTTTCGTTTATGTAACCAACTTGTTTGATACTCAAAATGATAGATATGTCTACGCAAGTTCCGGCAAAGCATTATCAAATGTTGAGCAAGCTTTAAATGCTAATCAATTTGATGATTTACGTTCTCGAATCAGTAGAGGCGATGCTGGAATAATAGACCCAAGTTACATTGACCAATATTACTCAAAACGACCGGAAAATGTAAATAAACCGAGAGAAGTAAGATTGGGATTCTCTTTAATCTTTAACTAAATCTTTATTTAGGAAATTCATGATGACGAAGAAAAATATTATTATAATTCTTTTCAGTTTGCTTTTACTGACAGCCTCAACAATAGCTCAGGTAAAAGACACTACAGATCCATATTATTACAAGAATTTAACCCCGGAACAAGCTTTGGAAATCTTTGGTCCTATCAAGGGAGTAAAATTCAATAAACTTACCGGTGAGAAAAAAGAAATAAAAGATATTACCATCAAGGGCAATAAAATTACAACGATCCTTTTTAATTATGGTGCAGTATGCACTCCCGTAGCAATATCAAATGTTGAAGATTTGGTGTGGAACAGTTTAGGGTATGGCTTTGATTTTGGGCTGATTGCGGGAGCAGAAGTTATCGATATCAATGGAGATACTCTTCACATGATTAGTGACTCGCATGTTAGAACAAACGAAGGTGATTACAGTTCAGATAGAACTTTAAAGTGGGGATGGTTACCAAGGAATGGTTACTCAGATAAAAATCAGGACAAGGTGGCTTCACTTAAAGCTGAAGATAAGAATGGAGATGGAAAACCCGATTCTTGGCCAGAAGAATGGTATTCTGCAGGCGCAGGTAAATATTTATGGCCTGCTTTTCTTGGAGATATGGCAACCGCTCCAGATGAAGAAGTTTTTTATGGTATTGATGACTACACAAACTACGAGTTTATTGACCGATATCAACCTTTCCCGAGTGATCATACAAAGGGTGGGTTGGGGTTAGAAGCTACCGTAAGATTGCTTCAATTCAATAATCCAATGGCGGAAGATATAATTTTTATGGTCTATCAAATAACCAACGCTTCTGAAAAAGATTTGGATAAAGTATATGTTGGAATGATTGGCGACCCACACGTTGGGGGTTCAACAGACTACATTGATGACCGTTCATTTTTTATTCCTCCTGCAGGTTTATTAGCCGACCCATATGATCAGAGAGCAAGAAGTATGGTTTATTCTTGGGATGCCGATAATAAAGGGATGGGGGGGAAAGCCCCTGGTTATTTCGGATGGAAATTCTTAGAATCTCCTTCTTTTGATAATAATGCCAAAGACGACGACGACGACGGTATAATGGACGAGAGCCCCTTTAACAATAAAGGAATTTATATCGATGGAGTTGCTACTCCATTAACATCTGGTATTTACGATGTTGCAAAATATACAGCAGTTTACGGCACACCAAAAGCAAGATGGTTAGGTGATGAAGATGGTGACTGGGATATTGAAAAACATGATGTCGGTATTGATGGTATCGGACCCGAATCTCCTAACTATCCCGGTAAAGACTACGGTGAAGGTGATGGTTATCCTTCCCAGGCGTTTTATCAGGATTTAAATAATAATGGAGTCTATGATAAAGAAGAAACCAGCACATTGAGCGATACTCAGCTCCCCGGATATAAGTGGGCGGGATCAGAACCAAATTTTGGATACCGGGATATTTCTGAATCAGATATGCTTGGTTTAACCGGATTCACAGCCGCTAAGTTTGGCTCTCCAAATTACCCGAAGGAGGATGAATTAGTCTGGCAATGGATCAACAGACCTGAAATTGATACCGAACAACCCTTATTAAAGGAGGAAGGTGATAATATCTTCTGTTTTTCTACCGGTCCTATGAGACTAAAAAAAGGTGAATCCCAAAGATTTTCTATGGCGATCATTATGGGAGAAAATAGAGACGATTTAATCCTTAATGCTGTTACATCTTCAAGAATTCTTGAAGCTGATTATCGATTTGCCCAACCACCTGCAAAACCTATCGTTAAAGCCGTTGCTGAAGATGGTAAAGTAAGATTATATTGGGATGCAAAATCTGAAGAATCGATCGATCCCTTGACAACAACTAAAGATTTTGAAGGATATAAAATTTATCGCAGCAGAAACTTTAATTTTTCTGATGTTTATACTATTACAGACGCAAACGGTGTCCCTTTTCTTGGTCAGGCATTGGTTGATGACAATACTGGCAAGAAAGCGCAATTCGATTTAATAGATGATTACTCAGGTTTAGCGCAAAGAGAATACGATGGACGCGGAGTAAAATATTATTTAGGCGCTAACACCGGTTTACAGCATGAGTATGTAGATTCAACAGTTCAAAATGGAATTACCTATTACTATGCTGTTGTTGCCTATGACCATGGTTCTCCCGAATTACCGCCGACAGAAACTCAATCGGTTATTCAGCAAGATCCTCTAACCGGTAAATTAATTTTTGATGTTAATACTGTAGAGGTAACTCCGGGACCAGTATCGAAGGGAATGACACCTCCGGATGTTGGTTTAGCCGGTACTCCAACTTCAATTAATTCAGATGCTACGGGACAAATAACCGTTAAGGTTCTGGAAGATTTGGCTGTGACAGATAAATTGTATGAAATCCATTTTGAAGATGCACTGACCTATAATGTTCTTGATTCTACCGGAATTGAGGCAACCTTTAAATCAAAAGATACAGTATTGGTAAATTTACCGAATAAAGAATTAGAAGAAGGAAGTCTCCAAGTCTATGATGCTTCAAACAACCTGGTCGATCCTTCAAAATACATTGTGAATTTACATTCAGGACAAATCGCCGGAAAGAAACCGGGCGACTTTGCCACGGGAAATATGTACAAAGTTTACTATCGGTATTTCCCGGTCTATCAAAGTAAGCTGCTGAATAATGAAGATGCAAATCCTACTTTTGATGGATTGAGAGTTTTCATTCAGAATGATGAATTGAATCTTGATTTGGAGAATTCCAAGTTCCTTCACAATAGTGATGTAAATGTTTTAGATACTATATATTATCCCCCAACTACAAGTATTCCATCTCTTAGGACAAAAATAAGCGCCGATTGGGAATTTAGATGGAAGGATACTGACACTTTGAATTACGGGCGTTGGAGAGATTCAGTTTCAGTAAAGTGTTTAAATGGTACTTTTTCAATGCCGTTTGAGGTATTTAATGTAACTGCAAATGACACCGCTCTTTTCTTTATTGATGAAACGGGTTCAAAGAAAAGAAATAATAAACAATGGGATTGGGGTGAAGGAATTATTTTGCTTGGAGAGGGTTCAACAACAACCTTAAATTATAAAGCGAGTTACGAAGTAAAATTTTCTTTGGATACTAACGCTGCCATACAAAAACTCCCCAAGAGTGGTGATATATATTTAGTAAAAACAAGAAAACCATTCGAAACGAATGATACCTATACGTTCGAGACAAAAAAAGGAACAATCAAAAACGATCTCATTAAGCAAAGTATTAATGATATTTACGTAGTTCCAAATCCCTACGTTGCGTACAGTATGTCTGAAAATCCAGGTAGAACATTTACTAAACGAGGTGACAGAGAAATTCAGTTTAGGAATCTTCCGCAAAAGTGTACGATTAGGATTTATACCATCACTGGTGAATTGGTCGATATAGTTGAAAAAGACGATTTTACCAGTATGGCAAGCTGGGATCTATTAAGTTCCGAAGGAATGAGGATTGCGTACGGTGTTTATATTTATCACGTTGATATTCCCGGGGTTGGTGAAAAAATCGGGAAATTTGCTGTGATAAAATAAAAGTTGTTGATTATATGGGACAGAATTTAGTCTGTCCCTAACTTATTTGAAAAAGAATTTTACGGAGAAAACCGAGTATGAGAAAAGTTTTTATACTACTAACGCTAAGCTTTTTTATTAGCAACGCCAATTTGCATGCGCAGATATTTAGAGATATTACTAAAGTCGGTACAACCGCCGGACAATTTTTAAAAATTGGACCGGGAGCTCGTGCACTTTCAATGGGTGGCGCTTATGTTGGTGTAAGTGATGACATCTACGCCGTTTACTATAACCCTGCAGGTGTTGCAATCAATCAAGGGAACGGGCAAGCTGCTTTTAGTCATACTCAATGGCTGGCTGACGTTAATTATGACTTTGCCGCCGCATCGATAAATGTTGAATCAGTTGGAACATTATTCATGTCAATTACATCGTTACGTGTATCTGAAGAAAAAGTTACAACCTTCGAATTCCCCGAAGGGAACGGACAATTTTGGGATGCTTCATCAGTTTCATTTGGTGTTGGTTTTGCAAGAAGTCTTACGGATAGATTCTCAATCGGATTCCATGCGAAATACATTCAGGAATCAATCTGGAGCACTTCTGCACATGGATTTGCTTTAGATGTCGGTACTTATTATGTAACTCCTTTCAATGATTTGGTTATTGGAGCGAGCATCACTAACTTTGGAACGAAAATGCAATTGGACGGAAGAGATATTCAAATTAATTATGATCCAAATGGCAACCCTTCGACCGGTCCGAATAACGTTCCGGCAAAATTTGAAATGGATCAATACGATCTTCCTCTTACATTTAGAATCGGGTTTTCAATGGATGTATTTAAATCAAGATACATCAGAGTTAAAGCAGCCTTCGATGCAACCCATCCGAACGATAACGTTGAATATGCGAATGCTGGAGTTGAGTTTGCTTACGATGAATTATTATTTATTCGAGGCGGTTACAAATCTCTCTTTTTAACCGATAGCGAACAAAGTTTAACGCTCGGCGCCGGTTTAAAGTATGAGATGGCTCCCGGCTTAAATATAAATGTAAATTACGGATACGGAGATTACGGAAGGTTAAAAAATATCCAATATTTTGATGTTGGAATTATTTTTTAATTAATAAGATAGACTGATTTCTTACTCATAATCTTAATCATTTTGATATTATCGTCAGTGGAACGAGTATGATTATGATTATGAAGATTTTTAAGATGGATTCATAGAATATCTCCATTCAAATTTAATTATGTGTGGATCACACCCATCCAAGGTTAAGAATAAACGGTGCAATTTTTCCCCTGAAAGTAAAAATGCTTAGTTCATTTTCTAAAATTTTAGTCATCATTTTGATCATCATCCCTCTAATATCCTTCGGATGCAAAAAAGAAGCCAAGCCGGTACACATTAACGAACACGATGCTATAACCGAACTTAACACTCCTCAACTTAGCGGCGTAAAATATGCATACATCAAAGGAATAATGCAAAGAGAAGAAAATTATTTTGTTTCAATTGTCTTTATCGATTATCAATTGAAAAATAAAACTGATGAACGAAAGCGGGGGAAAAACCTGCAATTCCCCGATTCACTCGAAGTTCTTGAACTCCCTGACGCTTATTTTGTTTCTCCTCGCGCCAAAAGTCCGGAAGAAATTTTACTTAACAAATCCGCAGCCATCAAAATGCAGACTTACAGCCATGACTCAACCGGAAATTATAAATTCAACGAAAGTATTCCGCTGACCAAACTTGCAATTTTATTCACCGGTAAGGAATATAAGCGATTTCAAAAAATTCCCTTTAAACTTACTCTTGATAAAAATGGAATCACTTCAATTACAGAGCAATATATTCCATGATAAATAAAGTTATCAGTAAGGTTAATGATACCGGTATGAAAAATTTGTTAAATATTGTTTTGGTTATTCTCGTGTCCGGTTATGCAATGGGACAAGTTGCCCACCAAATAATTTTAGAAAAAAAGTATAGTGAATTACCGTTCGGGATTAGAATGGAAAACTCCGGGAATTATTCAATCGCTTCATTTGATGTTGTTGGAGATGCAATCTACTGTACAAATTTTAACGACGGGAAAAATTACATCATCAGTGCGAGTAAAATTGAACTTCGATCTCCAATAAACAAAAAAAGTTTGGACATTGTAGAAGGCATGGCGAACGACCAAATCCTTCTTGCGGAAGAAGGGAAGCAAGATCTATTATTTAAGAAAATTTTTTATAATAAACCATCGCTATTAAAAGATGATGGAGGAATATTAAAAGGATCGGCAGGAGAAAGTATAAAGATAATAGTTGAAGATGATTCACGACTTCTAATTCAAAATGAATTTCCCGGATTAAACCGGGAGACACTATTAAACTTTCCCTCAAATTTAGCTTGTGCCGATTTTATCGGAATCGATGCTGCCGGAAATTCATATTTACTTATCGAAACTTATGTAACTCAAATTCCTTTAAGCGTTAAAAGGGAAGTATATACACTATCAAAAGAGGGAACCGTTCTTTCTAAACTTGAACTTCCTTCAACTAATTTTATTTATACAATCAAAGACCTTCAAATAGATGCGGCTGGAAATTTATACCATCTTTATTCCGATGAAAATGGGATAAAAATCTTTAAGTGGAGCGGATTGGCAAATCATGAAGAGACGGAAGTTCACTATCCATCTGAATTTGTAAAAAATCTTTTGAACAAGAATAGAAAGATGATGGAAGAACCTAAACACGAGCGAAATGATGCTGTTTACGTTTCGGTAAGCAGAGCAACCGCCGTACGGATTGGAGAAAGTTACGCATTGCATCAATATAAATGTTCATCTGCAAACCTTTCTCCGCAAAACGTTACCGGTCCGGATGGTGATATCGTTAGAACTCCAGCTTGGCTTTTAGTTGGTAGTAATGCTCGCATACCTTACCGGTGGGGCGGCTTTAATACTCTGGCTGAATATGACGCCGGTTTATCAAACGGGAAATATGCCGGGGATATAAATACGAGCGGCGTTTCATCTTATGCAGTCGGTGTAGATTGTTCCGGCTTTGTTAGTAGATGCTGGCAGTTGAGCTACCAGTCGTCCACCAGAGAAATGCCCGCTATTACTACGCAATATGCAAACTGGGATTTGTTAAAACCCGGTGATGCGATCCTTATTCCCGGGCACGTAAGATTATTTATCAACAGAACTCCAAACGGATATTTTAGAGTTGTTGAATCATCCGCGAGAGGTTGGGATGTTTCTTATTGGACATATTCCGCTTCAAGTTTAGCTTCATACGTTCCCACGTGCTATAATAATATGGAATCAGCGGCTAATTTAAATCAGCCAAACTTGTTACATGCGCTGATTCTTTCTGATGGAAAAGTTTCTTTAAAATGGAATTGCGATACAACGAACATTATCGGCTACAGAGTTTATCACTCATTTAATGGTGACTCATGGAGTTTATTATTAAATGAAACCGCGTGCCAAATTAATGAGGTCAACTTATCTTCCGTTAGCGAGGTTGAATATTTTAGAGTGGCAAGCGTAAATAAAATAGGTTTGGAAATGGCGGAAAGCAATTGGTCGAATAGCATGGGAGTCAGAAAATCCGCTACTCCAGAATGTCTCATTGTAGATGGTTTTAAAAGAAATGAAAACTCAGGAAGCTGGGAAGGAGCGGGGCATACCTTTGCGGTAAAATATGGAAAAGCGCTTTCGTCAATTTCTCAAAACTTTGAAACGGTTAGCAATACTGAAGTGCTTGACTCCACGGTACAATTAATAAATTATGAAAATGTATTCTGGATATTCGGAGATGAAAGCACAGCCGATGAAACTTTTAGCCATGCGGAACAAACACTCGTTAAAAATTATTTAGAGAATGGTGGAACGCTTTTTGTATCGGGAAGTGAAATCGGTTGGGACCTTTCTTCCAAGGGGGATGCTGCGGATAAAGACTTTTATAAAAATTATCTTAAATCAGTTTTTGTTTCTGATGATGCAGCATCGGGTTCGGTAACGGGAGTACAAAATTCTTCTTTGAGCGATTGTCAATTTTATTTCGGGCAAACGTATGAAGAGGATTATCCTGATGTAATAAGTCCAACCGGAGGAAGCGTTCAATGTATGCAGTATGCAAACGGGAAGGGCGCCGGGAATCAATATTCAGGCGTGTTTGGCAGTTCATCTCAAAATGGAAAATTAATTTATCTAAGTTTCCCGCTGGAAACTTCGGCTGATGATTCCGCCTTCAACAAAGTAATTTTAAAATCGATGGAATTCTTTCAAACTTCAACATCTTATTTTGCAGATGGAACCAATAATCCGATTAAATTTTCTTTAGGGCAGAATTATCCCAATCCATTCAATCCGGAAACATCAATTCGTTATGCGGTTGCTCAAGATCAGTATGTAAGTTTAAGAGTGTTTGATATTCTTGGGAATGAAATTGAAACGTTGGTTGATGAATCAAAACAGCCGGGGATTTATACAGTAAATTTTATTGCCAAAGGTTTATCTTCCGGAGTTTATTTCTACCGACTTCGCGTTGGCGAAAATGTTAAATCCAAAAAGATGATTCTGCTCAAGTGAAATACACACTTTACATAAATATTGTTCGGGAAAAATGATTTAAGGCTTGACATTAATACCATATTTTTATAAAATTAGATGTCCTTTCTCAAAAAAAATAAGAAGGTAAGATTTATGAAAAAAAATTACTTCGTTTTGTTTCTGTTTTTCTCGTTTCTCTTCACCGTTCAACATATCTCAGCCCAAACCTTTGATGGAGTTTGGCAATGTTCATACGCTACCTGGGATAACGCCGAAGCGAATGCAACCGGAACTAATACTGTAAACGTTGCAGCAGTAAGAGAAAATACTTTCTTCGCCTTAATCGGGTCATTATCAAGAGCCATAGCTTTCCCAATTGGGTATCGGGATGCAACAGACTCAACCGGACGGCTGGGATATGTTCCATATTCACCTTATCCTGCTCCATTTGTTAAAGATAGTTTAGAAGTATATTGGACAAATCCCGACAATGGTTTTGATTATATTTCTGCCAAAAGGACACTGGGCATTGCTGCCACTCCCGACTCGCTCGCTTACATTACAAGTAACGATGATGCCCATAATATTCTGGTTTTTAAAATGGGAACAGACAGTGTGTATTCGACTCCTTACCGCTTGGAAACAGGAACTGAACGAATTCACGGAATAACGGTAGATGATAACGGATACGTTTTTACAACAACATACGGCGCTGACGATGCCCTTGCCTCGGTTCGTGTTTATAAAGGAATTAAAGACGATCCTTCATGGGGTGACCCTCACACAGCAAGTCCTGTTCAAACATTTGTTCTCCCTGATATCGGAAGAGCTTTAGATATTGCCGTTAATGGCGATGCATCACTGCTTTATGTTGCAAATTATACCGCACGAAAAGTTTATCTCTATACCGGCAGCCCTGCAACCGGTTATACTATTCACAATAATTTTAATTTTGCTGTTACAGATAGTCAATTATCTGATGGAGCAAAGGGTGGTCCCACAGGTTTGGCTTTCCTAAAAAAGTACAACCTGCTTTTTGTTAGTGTTGACAATTACGGAAGCGGTACTTATGATATGGGAAGATTTTATATCGTTAATCCGAATACCGGCGAAAAATTAGATACTTGCGATATTGCACAATGGAATTTAGAAACTTTCGGTGTTACAAATAATCGAACAAATGATGGGAAATTCCCGACCGGTTCAGGTTATACCTCCGTTTATGGGATTGATGTTGATGCTTCCGGAAATATATATACTCCCAGTTACAACGGATGGTCAATTGAGAAATGGGCATATACCGGTCAACTTCCAACAATTTCAATTACAGTTCTTGGGGTAGAGAGGGTGGAAGGGATGAATCCTTCAACGTTTACCATGGCACAAAATTATCCAAATCCGTTTAACCCCTCAACGACTATTGAGTTTGGAATTTCGCAGCAATCAAAAATTACTCTGAAAATATATGATATTAATGGAGCGTTGGTAACAACACTTTTGCATGAAGCCGATCTTACCCAGGGAACCTATAAAGTCTCTTTCGATGCGAGCAAACTGGCTTCGGGTACATACGTTTACAATATTAGCAATGGCACAACACAATTAACTAACAAAATGATATTCTTAAAATAAAAGAAGGAACGGTTCAATGAAAAAACTCACAACAATGTTATTACTTTTTGTTGCTCTCATGTTTTCTCTGAATGATATTGTGAAAGCGGATGTTTATCCCTTTCACATCAGGGTAACACAGCCAACCAACGAAACTCCGTTTGATGGGAATTTTACGGACGGAACAGCCGCGGCTGTTCGGTTCTATACTCCGTATTCGACGGTAACTTTTTCTGCTACAGTAAAAATTTATAGCGGAAATACTCTTATTAAAACGATTATGAAAGATAATCTTTCAGGAACGGACAACTATGTATTATGGGATGGAAGTACGGATGCTAGTGCTGCAACCCCTAATGGTCAATACACAGTCGAAGTGACTACAACACAAGACAAAGCTGCAACAGCTTATACTACTTATGATACAGGAGCAATAGCTGCCGGATTATCAACACGCGGTGTAACGGTAGTTAATAATCCTTTGTCAAGAAACAATGGATTTGCCTATGGAATTAATGGAGGCGGAACTGCCGGCACTCCATGGCAACCTGTTGGTTTAAGCAGAGTTTCTATGTCAGGCAAACTCTATGGAGATGTAATTGATTCAATGCACGTTACTACAACCGGTCTTGCCCTCGGTGGAACTAACAGGCGATATTCCCCAACATACGCACCGGATGGATACATCTATTCTGTTGCATATACTGAAAAGAAGATCATGAGAGTTCATCCTGATACACTTGATAATGAATTCTTTACTCCGGATACAGTTCCTACAACCGGAACACTTTTAGACGTAGAAGTTGTTGGAGAAGGTGCTGGTAAAGGAATGATCGTTACCTCAACAACACAAGTACTTTTTGCTCAAATTGGAGATAGCGTTACCTACAGAGGTCCATGGCAAGTTCTTTTGACAGCTCAAACCGGTATGACCTTTTGGGCATCTCAAGCCGGTGGACACCAAAACCAGAAACATCTTTTTGTAGTTGTTCGCTCAGCATTAGCAAACATTATGGATGGTGTTTTTAAATTTGATTATACCGACAGTTTAACTGCAAGAACTTTTGCAGACACCGTTTGGGGTACACACTTTGCTGATGGTGATGCTGTATCCATAACTATGAAATCTGGAAATACAGCCGCCGGGGATGTTCTTTATTTTACCTTAGATAAAGCAGGCGCCGGCACAGATGTTAGCGGTGTTTATGCCATTACCAATCTTGATGCTGCAACTCCTACAGTTGCCATCGCCTTTGCGGATCCTGATAACAATACAACCTCTTCTCGCGGAGAAGTTGGCGTTGACCAAGGTGGAAATTTAATTTATTTCGAAAACTCGAATGAACAAATATTTTTAATTGAACCACCTACGACCAACTTGAGTTACACTAACCCTGGAATTGATCCGGTTACTGTTACGAATTCAGGTATAGCGCCACTTCCTATTTCGATTTCCGAGGCAAAAGTTGATGCGAATAATGATTTTATTGCAGATAAAGTTGGTCAAACGGTTATTATTAAAGGAGTTGTTATAACTCCTGACTTAAATTTAAGTAGTACATCTAGTAACAGTTTCTACGTACAAGATGAAACAGGTGGATTAAATATCTATTCTAAACCAAGAATTACTCCTTTTCTCGCTGTTGGTGATGTAGTACAAGTTACGGGTGTTGTTACAATGTATAATGGTTTAACCGAATTAGTTGTTACCGGCGCAGATACAACTATCCTTCAGTTAGGAAAAGGAACTGTTCCAACTCCGAAAGTAATAACGGTTGAGGAATTGATGGCTAATGGTGAAGAATATGAAAGCACCTTAATTACAATTAATGCGTTGGCTAAATCTTCAACTAGCGTTGCATGGCCTGCCGCCGGCAGTGATGCAAATATGACCTTCTGGGATGGTAACCAGAGTTTTACTGTTAGAGTTGATAAAGACTTTGACTTAGCGGGTCAAACCGAACCTGTTTACCCGGTAAATATGACCGGTTTTGTTACTCAATATAGTACTGCTACTCCTCCCAATAACGGTTATCAACTTATGCCTCGTTATTATACAGATATTGCACAAAATGTACCAGTTCCACCATTGCCTTATTTCCATCTGGCAACTCCTGCGAACAATGCAACTGTTGAAATTACAGATTCCAATGCCACTTATAACATGACCTGGAATAAAGCTGTGGATTTTAATAATGATGCGATAATTTATCAGTTTGTACTCCTAAAATCGCCTGTTGTTACCAGCAGTGCTTTATCCGATACAGTTTATTCCTTTACAGGCACAAAAGCTCTTGGCTGGTTGGGAACTGCCGATACTTTAGTTACAAAATGGACTGTAAAAGCTAAAGGCGCTGAAGCTGCACTTGTTTCAAGCGTTGATACATTTACTGTAACGATTGTTAGAAAAATTCCTGTTGGAATAAACGATAACATCGTACCTGTTGAATTTTATGTAAATCAGAACTATCCTAATCCGTTCAACCCATCTACTACAATTTCTTTCGGTTTACCGAAAGAAAGTTTTGTAGACCTTAGAGTTTATAATGTATTAGGTCAAGAAGTTGCCGTGCTGATTAGCAATCAAATGAGAAAAGCCGGTAATCAACAAGTAAGATTTGATGCAAGCGGACTTGCAAGCGGTACGTATATTTACCGATTGAAAACCGATAATCAAGTCGTCACTAAAAAAATGATTCTCATGAAATAGATTCTTGTTTAAGAGGCTGTCTTATAATACTAAGACAGCCTCATTTATTTTCAATCCTTTCCTAACAGCCACTAATCATTTTATCTTGCCGCTCATAATCAATGTTCAAAAACCGTAGGTTATTTCTCTATTTTTGAAACAGTAAAAAATCAGTTCATCGTGAATTATTGATGTTATACGGTTTGTCTTGCAAAAATATTCTCAATCTTAATCGTGTTCTTAATCTTACTCGTTTTTAACCAATTATAGAAGATTAAGAAAAAGATTCAGCCAGAGGCTGACAAATAGGAGTAAGATTAAGAAATCTTTTTTTGCTTTTGTGTAACATGAATAAGTATTTTGGAGTCTATAAAGTGAAACGTTAATGGAGAATTTTATGCGAAAAGGAATTATTTTTAGTCTTATTATTTTTTGTGCGGCTGCCGTTTATCCGCAAAAAACACTTTCTCTTTCTGAAGTTGTAAAAATTGCTTTACAGAAAAACACGAATGTACAAAAAGCTGAACAGGGAATTCAGGTATATAAGTCCGGGGTAAAATCAGCGTACGGTGATTTACTTCCTTCACTATCTGCAAGCGGTGGTTGGAATTGGTCCCGCACGGTAGAAGAAGGCGGCGACTATAATATTGGTGGTGTAACTATTACCGCTCCTAAGAAAATTTCTCAAAACAGAAACTATTCTGCCGGCGCTTCCGCTAATCTTACCTTGTTTGACGGACTCTCCAATTTTGCAAATATTTCAAAAAGTGAAAACAATCTGGAAGCGGCAAAATACAGCCTTGAACGTACACGTCAAAATATTGCTTATTTAGCTATGAGTGGATTTTATGACGTTATCAATGCAAAAAAATTAATGGAAGTAAAGGAACTCGATCTTAAATGGAATCAGAAGAATTATGAAATCATTCTCGAACGCAACAAGCTTGGGAATGTTACCCTTGCAGACGTTTACGCCCAGCAGGTTAAAGTTGGTAACGCTGAACTTGAGTTGATCCGCGCTAAAAATAGTTATGAAACAACTCGCTCAGAATATCTCTATTACCTTGGATTAGATGTACTGGAAGATTATAGTTTTGACGATCCCACTATTAACGGCAATGAACTTACTTTAGAAATGATCGCGCTTGATCCAAATCTTAAATCTTTAATTGAAAAAGCATTAACGAACCGTTCCGATTTCAAAAGTGCAAAGTTAAATTATGAGAGTGCGCTTGATGACATTACAATTGCAAAGGCAGGACATTTACCTTCTCTCTCTAATTATTATAGTTACGGAACCAATGCTAATCAAGTAAAACAAATGTTTAAGAGCTACAATACTTCGGTAGGATTAAGTTTAAACATTCCTATCTTCTCGGGATTTAGTGTTGAGAACCGGGTGGAACAAGCTTTGGTTCAAGCTAAAAACAGTGAGCTTGATGTAAATGATCTTGAACGACAGATCAAAAAAGAGATGCAGAAAACTTATCTTGATCTTCAAGCAAGCGAAAAAAGAGTTGACGTAAGTAGAAACAATGTTACCGCCGCTTCGGAGAACAGAAAGATCGAACAAGAAAAATATTCGCTTGGCGCTACAATGCTCTTAAACGTCTTGATCGCAAATTCCGATTACACAAACGCGCTTACCAATTATGTTAACGCACAATTTGAATATGTAAAATTAAAAGAACAGCTTGAGTATTCACTCGGCATTCTTGATTATAAAAAATTTGAATAATATTTATTTCAGGAGAAATACTCATGGCAAACGGTAAACAAAAAAAATCAAAAAAGAAATTATACATCTTCGGTGGATTAGGCGTGCTGGTTGTGGCGCTCATTGTGGTTGTAATTTTCCAGGGAAACAAAGAAGAGATCATTAACGTGCAAACCGAGAAGGTAGAGAAACGCACAATTACTCAAACGGTCTCGGCTACCGGGAAAATAAATCCTGAGTTTAAAGTTGTGATCACTCCCGAAGTGACAGGTGAAATTGTTCAACTTCCTGTTAAAGAAGGACAGATTGTTAAAAAAGGTGAATTGCTCATCAAAATAAAAGCCGATGCTTACATGGCTCAAAAACAGAGATCGGAAGCTACCTTGTGGGCTGCAAAATCTTCTCTCGCGCAACGTAAAGCCGAACTTGATAAAATTTCTTCAGACTATGATAGAATGAAAGAACTTCACGCAAAAAAACTTTCAAGTGATGCTGATTTAGAAGCGGCTAAAAGTAATTACCTTTCTGCGGCTGCCGGATACGAAGCTTCAAAAGCTAACATACAACAGAGTGAAGCTTCTTTAAGAGAAACGATTGAATCGTTAAATAAGACGACAATTTATTCTCCAATGGCTGGTGTTATTACTCAATTAAATGTTGAACTTGGCGAAAGAGTTTTAGGAAGCGGGTTCAGTCAGGGTACAGATATTATGACGGTCTCCGATTTAAGCAGCATGGAAGCCCGCGTTGATGTTGATGAGAATGATGTAGTTCTTATTTCTGTTGGAGATACCGCATACATTAAAGTAGATGCTTTTGGCGATAAAGATATTAAAGGTGTTGTTACACAGATAGGGAACAGCGCAAAAACTTCCGGTTTAGGTTCACAAGAACAGGTTGTAAATTTTGAAGTTAGGATACGGGTAACTAATCTCGAAAATAATTTAAGACCGGGAATGTCTTGTAACGCCGATATTCGTACCGAAACAGTAAACAATGTTATTTCGGTTCCGCTGCAAAGCGTAACTGCACGCGGAGATTTTAATGTACCGCAAGAAGGTACTGATGAAGATGAAAGCATGGCGAAAGTTGTTGAAAAGAAAACGAACGGTAATAAACCGGACGAGATAGTCTTTATCATTAATAACGGAAAAGCGAAATCTGTTACCGTTAAAACCGGTCTTAGCGATGATAACTACATTGAAGTTAAAGAAGGTTTAAAAGGCAATGAAGAAGTTGTTAACGGAAGTTACCGCGCTATATCTCGTGAGTTGAAAAACGGTTCATTAGTAAAAGTAGAAGGCAAGAAAAAATCTTTTACTGAAAAGAAAAATTAATTTATTTCGGAAGTAAAATGAATATTATTAATATTGAACATATTGCCAAAGTCTACAAGGTCGGGTCTGAAGAAGTTCATGCACTGCGCGATGTTACATTGAGAATAGATAAGAACGAGTATGTCGCTATTATGGGTCCTTCCGGTTCGGGTAAATCTACGTTGATGAATATGCTCGGCTGTTTGGATACTCCTTCTTCGGGGAAGTATGAATTTACGGGAAATAACGTAAGTCAAATGTCCGACAATGACCTGGCGAAAATCAGAAATAAAGAGATCGGATTTGTTTTTCAAACATTTAATCTGCTTCCTCGTTCTGATGCTCTGCATAATGTGGAACTTCCGTTGATCTATGCCGGTCTGCATTCAGCAGAAAGAAAAGAGAGAGCAAGAGAAGCGCTTGAAAGTGTTGGACTTGGAGACAGAATCCATCACAAACCAAACGAACTTTCCGGCGGGCAGCGGCAAAGAGTGGCTGTGGCGCGCGCATTGGTAACAAGACCTTCAATTATTTTAGCAGATGAACCTACGGGTAATTTGGACTCTAAGACCGGCGAAGAGATTATGCTTCTCTTTAATCAAATCTATGAAGCCGGTAATACGATCATTCTTGTTACGCACGAAGAATATATTGCCGAACATGCTGCGCGAATAATAAGACTAAAAGACGGACTGATTGAATCTGATAACATGGTTGAACAAAGATATATCCCTAAGGTTAAAGCAAATTAGATAGTTAGCAAAAATATTCTACTCAGAATGGCGAGAATATTTATTTAGTTTTCAACAAACAAGTGATGTAGGGAGCGGTCGAGACCGCTCCTCTATAACAAAATAATTAAAACTAAAACACGGAACGCTCGCGAGCGTTCCCTACAACTGAAAATCAATTTGGTTCTGGCTTCGCCAGGTTATGAATTGAGCATTAGGATAGTTAGTAAAAATGTTCATCGCAAGAAGGCAAGAATATTTTATCGAAATTAAATATCGAACAGGGAATAACGAATGATGAAGTTTTACATTTCGATATTCTACATTCCCCGTCTGAGCCGGGCAAGCTTGTTCATTATTCATTATTATTTTTTTGGTTCCGGTTTACCAGGTTATAAATTAGGAATGAGTGTTAATTCCGTTATAGGATATTCCGCTTTAGCGGAATTTAGTTGAACAGCACAATCCATTTATAGTTATGCGGGTTGTGTAAAGTGTAAAAATAAAACAAGATTGAATTATGGAAACGATTCTATTAGAAATAAAAGAAGCAATGTTTATAGCGCTTAGAGCTATACAGGCTAATAAAATACGCTCGATCTTAACTATGCTCGGTATTGTAATAGGAGTTGCCTCCGTGGTATTGATGACTACCGCAATTAAAGGGATCGACAACTCTTTTCAGAAAGGGATGAGCGCTCTCGGTTCCGATGTGTTATATGTTGATAAATGGGCGTGGTTCACCAACACCGATTGGTGGAAAATGCGTAACCGCAGAAACATGACGATGGAAGATTATAACAAGTTTAAAGACCTGGTTAAACTTCCGGCTGCAACTGCGCCAACTACAACTACCCGGCAAGTGGTAAAATATCAAAACAAGAAAACCGATAACATTTTTATCAATGGATCAAATGCTGATTATGTAAAGACAACAAATTTCACCTTTGCACAAGGAAGATTTTATTCCGAAATAGAAAGTAACGGCTCGCGCTATGTTGCGGTTCTGGGAAGTGAAATCGCTAAAAGTCTTTTCCCGGTAGGCGATGCGTTGGATAAATCAATTAAGGTAGGCGGGCAGAACTTTAAAGTAGTTGGGGTATTGGATGAGCAGGGAAGTTTTATCCTTGGTAGTTTTAATCCCGATAGACAGGTGTTTATTCCCATCGGAACAATTTTTAAGAATTTCATGTCCCAGTCATTCGGTTCAATAACCTTTAATGTAAAAGCTCCAAGCCCCACAATGGTTGAAGATACGAAAGACGAAGTTGAAAGCGTTATGCGCAAAGTGCGCGGATTAAGTTATGATGAGCCGAACGATTTCTCGATAAATCAGCAAGAAAGTTTAAAAGCTAACATCGACAGCATCGTCGGCGTTATTCAAATTGCCGGACTTTTTATAACAGGACTATCACTCTTTGTAGGCGCTATCGGCATTATGAATATTATGTTCGTTTCAGTAAAAGAACGGACAAAGGAAATCGGCGTGCGTAAAGCTATCGGCGCTAAAAGAAGAACTATTCTCGGGCAGTTCATTCTTGAGTCTTCATTCATTTGTTTAATCGGGGGTTTAATCGGGTTGTTGGTAGCGGTGTTGCTAAGTATGGCGGTAAACCAGGTGCTTCCTACTTCTATTCAATATGATTCAGTCCTCCTGGCAGTTTCAATTTCTTTAATTACCGGTGTTGTTGCCGGGTTTGCCCCGGCATATACTGCCGCAAAGATGGACCCGGTAGATGCATTGAGGTATGAGTAAGTGATCTTACGCTGTTGTTAAGAGAAAAAATTCTTAATCGTTTTCTTAATCTTACTCTTAATCTTTTTCTTACTCAACGGTTTCATTATAAAAACGAGCGTGATTATGATTAAGATTAAGATTATGATTATGATTATGCTTAAGACGATTTTACATCAGTAACTTTATAAAGTAAGTAAGTAATATGAAAACATCTGAAATATTTATAATGTCCTTTCAATCCCTGCGCACAAATAAACTGCGCACATTTTTAACTGTGCTCGGTGTAGTGGTCGGCATCTTTTCAATTATCGTTATAATGACGATCATTACCATGCTGCAAAACAGCATCGAAAGCGGTTTGGCTTCGCTTGCTAAAAATACTTTTCAGATACAAAAATATCCGGCTATCATGACCGGTGGTCCCGGTTCACGCGATAAATACAGAAACAGAAAAGACCTTACGCTTGACGAGTTCGACCAATTTAAAGAAAAGATGACCGAAGCCAAGTTTGTTGGCGCTGAACAATGGCAATTCGGTATTGTTGTGCAATATGGAAACACAAAGACCAATCCGAACATTCAGGTAGCCGGAATGACCGAAGAGGCGTTAGAGACAAATGAGATGATCGCTGAATACGGAAGACCGATAAATAAAACCGATGTGCAGTACACGAACAATGTTTGTCTGCTGGGCAAAGATATTGTAGATAAATTGTTCCTTAATATTGATCCCGTTGGACAGATTGTGCGTGTTGCGGGAAGACCGTTAACCGTTATCGGAACCCTTGAACCTAAACAAGCATTGTTCGGGCAGAGCCAGGATAGCTATGTAATAATTCCTATTTCCACTTTCCAGGCGATGTACGGAAAAAGAAGCCGCAGCGTTAATATTACCGTGATGTCAAAAAGTCAAGAAGATTATAACCGCATTATTGAATCTTCAATCGGCTATATGCGAACAATCAGAAACGTTAAACCGGGCGAAGATAATAACTTTGATATTTTTAGTAACGAATCGTTGATGGGGCAGATAAACAATATTAATGAGCCGATCAAGCTCGGCGCGCTCGTAGTTTCATTAATTGCTTTGCTTGCCGCCGGTGTAGGTATTATGAATATTATGCTTGTTTCCGTTACGGAGAGAACGCGTGAGATAGGAATTCGTAAAGCTATTGGAGCGCGGAAAAGTTATATCCTTATACAATTTCTAACCGAAGCGGTAATCCTCTCTATCTTTGGTGGATTAGTAGGGATCATTATCGGTGTTGCACTTGGTAATTTTGCCGGAAGCTTTCTTAATGCCCAGATGGCAATTCCCGTTGACTGGGTTATGATAGGAATTGCATTATGTGTATTTGTTGGAGTAGCGTTCGGAACATATCCCGCTTACAAAGCAGCTAACCTTGATCCGATAGAAGCGCTAAGGCACGAATAATCATCGGTCAGTAGACATGAGTCATTGGTAGTCAAATCTCCATTGTTTATTCATGTAGGTCGAAACTCCGTTTCGACCCACCCCGCGCACCAATTCCGAAGATAACGATACTAAACCATTACATGGTCGATTCGGAGAATCGACCTACTGATTGAAAATATGCTGAAAAGAAGTAGTTAACCCTCTCTGCTAAAACCGGTACCTAAACAAAAACTTGTTTTGTGGCATTGCACTTAGATGCAGACCTATCCGAAACTTGTTTTATGGCATTGCACCTGGATGCAGCCCTATCCGAAGCTTGTTGGATGGCACTGCACAAAGAAACAATGCTGCCTGAAGCTTGTTGGATGGCACTGCACAAAGAAACAA